>NZ_AUDC01000010.1:0-600000 GCF_000425265.1 Maridesulfovibrio zosterae DSM 11974 | reverse complement strand
GTGCAACTTTCCTGACTTTCTCTGACTACTGCAGAAACGGTATGCGCATGTCTGCTTTGCAGCATCTGCCTGTAATTTACATTTACACTCATGACTCTTTCTATGTGGGTGAAGACGGTCCTACCCATCAGCCTATTGAGCATGTAGCCTCACTGCGCCTCATCCCGAACATGCTTATTTTAAGACCTGCCGATGCGCGTGAAACCGCTGCATGTCTTGAGATCGCTATGACACAGGACAAGCGTCCTTCATCCCTTATGCTCACCCGTCAGGGACTTCCTGTACTCAACAAAGATGAATTCCCGCAGCTTGAGGAAGGAGTAAAACGCGGAGGCTATATCATCAAGGACTGCGAAGGCACTCCTGATATGATCGCCATCGCAGCAGGCTCAGAAGTATCAATGGCCATAGAGGCTGCTTCCATGATCAAAGATAAAAAGATCCGTGTAGTTTCCATGCCTTCCATGGAACTTTTCGAAGAGCAGGATCAGGATTATAAAGATTCTGTTCTCGATCCTAAAGTGAGAACACGTGTTGCAGCTGAAGCTGGCCGCCCGGAAATCTGGTACAAATATGTTGGACTCGATGGTGAAGTCCTCGGTATCAACCATTTTGGCGCATCCGCACCTGCAGCCCAGCTTGCTGAAAGATACGGATTCACTGCCGCAAACTTCGCTGAGATCATGAAAAAACAGTTCTAGTCTCTCGCTATCAATATAATTAAAAAAAGGGTCCTCCGGAACATTGCTCCGGAGGACCCTTTTTTTATGTCAATTTAATAGGATATATCCTGCAACCACCTATTATCATATGCATAAAAGACTATTTAAATAACTCATAAAGATATCATCATAACTAACTTTGGCAGAAAATGCATATTTTTTGTCATTGCTGCCAAAGTTATTATCTTTTAAGTTTACCCCATGAAGAAACACATTGTTTTTTTTCTCTACCCTGATGTTGTCGCATTAGATATTACCGGACCTTTAGAAGTATTCTCAACAGCAACAGAACTGCTTAGCAGGAACAACCGAAAGGACGAAGGCTACAATCCCTGCTTTGCATCTATGGTTGCAGGTCCTGTTAGAACTTCATCCGGCCTTACGCTTTATGCGGATGAAAACATAGAGACAACTAATCCTGACATTCTTCTAATACCGGGTGGCCCAAAGACTGAATCCATATCAACCGACCCCGCAATAATACACGCAGTGCAAGCAGCGGCTGAACAAGCTGAGAGTATCGTCTCCGTATGCAGCGGTGCATTTATTCTTGCTGCATGCGGATTTCTTGATGGAAAGCAGGCCACCACTCACTGGATGCTTACGGGCCGGTTAGCAAAATTGTACCCTTCTATAAAAGTAAATCCAGATGCCCTCTACGTACAAGACGGCAATATATCCACAAGCGGCGGAGTAACTGCAGGCATAGATCTGGCTCTGACAATTGTTGAAGAAGATTACGGCCCACAACTGGCGATTGAAATTGCCCGTATATTACTGCTGTATCGAAGACGCCCCGGACATCAAAGTCAGTTCAGTTCACCTTTAGCCATACAGGCACAGACATGTTCACTATTTAGCGAACTTATAGTCTGGATGGAAGAAAACCTGTCTGAAAATCTTACTGTAGAACGATTAGCTGAACAGGCAAATATGAGTCCACGAACTTTTGCACGAATTTTTCCGGCGGAAACAGGTGAAAAACCCGGCCGATTTGTTGAACAGTTACGGATAGATCGAGCGCGCGAAATGATCGAGTCCGGCATGAAATCATTTGATATTGTGGCTCAGGAATCCGGCTTTGGCCGTGAAGAACGGTTACGCAGGGCATTCCAGCGAAGGCTCGGCATAAGCCCGGCCCAATACAGGGCTCATTTTATAAAAGGAGAACTCCATGAAAAATAATCTCACATACGGAATATTAATCTATGAACAGGTTGCTGAACTAGACTTCGTAGCACCACAGCAAGTTTTCGCGGCCTCCAATAATATAATTGGCGAAGGAAGAGTTGTCACCATAAGTCAGTCCACAAATCCTGTGCGGGGTATAGGTGGGTTGAATATAATCCCGGATTACAGTTTTGACACTGCGCCAGATCTTGATGTTTTGCTTTTGCCAGGCACAGCCGAAGTAGATGAATATGCTCTTGGAAGCGAACAGACCATTGACTGGGTCAAAGCACAGTACGACAAAGTAGACTACATGACTGCGGTATGTACAGGAACACTTATTCTGCAAAAGGCAGGTCTGCTTAAAGGACGCAAAGCAACAACACACTGGTTACTTATGGATGCTTTAATTAAAGATGCTGAAATCAAGGAAATGCCGGAGATGCGGTATGTGCGAGATGGTAAAATTATCACTTCACAAGGAGTCTCAGCCGGTATGGACATGGCGTTATGGCTGATAGGACAAATCCATGCCCCCGATCACTCGCGAATGGTTAGAAAAATACTTCAATATGACCCTGCTCCGCCATATACAGCAGAAGTTTAATAACAAAGAAGGCCGTCACAATTGACGGCCTTCCCTAATATACAGACTATTAATAGAAGTGAATGAGTTCATTATTTGTCCATAACCTCTTTCGCCTTATCCTTCATATCTTCATAAGTTTCTTTAGCTTTATCACTCATACCATCCATCTTATCTTTGGCCTGATCTACGGCTTCATCAAACTTTTTTCCTAACTTTTCTCCAGTTCCCTGATCCTCACAGCCAGCAGAAACAGACAAAAATGCAACCAGACAAAGCACATAAACCAATTTTTTAATCCAGCTCATGTTAACCTCTCAAAGTTAGATTGTAATCTAAACACCACAAACAAAATCACTGTGTACAGATATATTTATGGCTTCTGCACCTGAAGACTTCTATCTACTGCAACCCAAGCTCAACCCTGGGTCCACTACCCTTTCCAGTAGCACTAAGCCTCTTGAGAAATACTCGCTCAGGCTCCACACCGAACTTGCCTGTAAGCAACTTACGCACAGACTCTTCCCGCATACGAGCTAATTCGGAAAGCTGAGTATCTGTAATCTTGATATGGTCACGCAACGCCTTCTCCATATCAGGTATGGGCAGAGTTTCCACAAATCCAAGAAAATTCTTAGGCTTATCAAATGGAGCCTCTTTGTATGCAATTTCAAGATACTCAGGATACTCTTCTGAACTTAGTACTACATCCTTAACCGAAGCGGGTGCATTTTCATCTCCCTCAAGTTCAAGAAACTTAGGCATGGCAATCTGGCGGTTGAACTCAGCCTTCTCCATTGTGGGAATATCGTCTGGCGAAGTAAAACCGCTGATCTGAAGTTTAAGCCCGGGCCGATCCTTCATTGCTTTTGCAACAGACTCAATTTTGGAAAGCTCACTCTCTTTCGGTCCAGCTACTCCTGAATCAAAGATCAATACATCCATATCTTCACCACCGCCGACAAGTGATCCTATAAGTGCAAATGGTGAGGTCACAGCCTTTACAAGCAAGTTTACAATCGCCATCCCAATTACACGCCCAAGCTTGAACTGGGGATCAGAAAGATCTCCTTCAACCGGAATATCAAGGCGTATATTCCCACTGCTGTCTCTAAGTAAAGCCAGTCCCAGCCCAATAGGAATATTGGGAGCATCCGGATTGTCTACTTTGTCACCGACTTCAAACTGGTAAATGTCAAAAACATTTTCAACGGCAAGATATTTACTACGTAACTTAACCGCAACATCAGAACTGAGCATACCTGTACTTACCGGATAGGCAATGAACTTCTTGGTATAGGGGGAAAGCTGGGTCATATCCAAATTGGCAAGAGAGAGAGTCAAATCGGTATTTGCACCATCATCTGTGGGTTGCAAAAAGCCTTCTACCACAAGCGGAGCCTGCCCGTCGAAAGTTGCATTAAATGAAAGGTCAGTCCGGTCACCACGGGGCAGCTCCAAGCCACGTACAGCAGAATACATTTTAGTAATATCCAGTTCAAAGGCAGGAGAAACAGTATGATCTTTAAAAAGAACTGTACCGTTACTCATGAACATTTTGCTGACATAAATATTATTGGCTGACTTATCGACTGGTTTTGAACCCTCTGCTTCTGCTGCCACAGTCTTCTTAGATGCAGAGGTATCAATCTTGGCTTTAGATGCAGCTTTTTCAGCCTGCTGTTGAACTAGAGTAGCATTTACAGGTACAGCTTTTTTACCTGTTAGCATGCGGGCAATATTAAATGTACCGTCAGCTTCCCTTGCAAGGTGAACTTCAGGCTCAACAACCCCCACAGACTCAACTTTGACCATAAACGGAGCAGACACCAGATTAATGCCTTGCGCAGAAAATTCGTTCAAATGCAAGAATTTACTGTTTCCCTTTGAATCGCGAACCAGAAGATCCTTAAGTTGGACCTTACCGGTGTATGAGGCCACGGGATCATTAGCTGCTGAAAAATTCCAGTTACCATTCACATCAATATGCCCACGAGCAATATTAAGCTGCATTTCCGGTGGCAGGTAACCATTAAAATCACGCAGCCTGAATTTGCGAAGACTGATGCTCCCTGCCCCGCTCAAACTCTGCGCTCCGGCCTGCCCTTTAATATCCAGAAACCCACGGCCGTTTATTTTTGCCCCAAGAGAAAGTTCCATTTGTTTTTGCTCAGGATAAGTCAGTCCATTCACACCTATTTTAATATCACTGACAACTGTCTTGGTTGTCTTGGTGGCAGCTTTGTCAGTTAATTCTACAGCAGAATCAGTCAGCTTAAACCTGTTAAGAACAACCTGCCATTGTTTTTCTTGAAGTTCGGAAGCTGCTTCTTTTACACTCTCTTCAACTTTCTCTTCCTTTATTTCAACCTCATCTTTACTTTGCTTTGAAGCCATTTTCTTCTGATGCTTTTCTATTTGCTGGAGAATATCAATTCCCTTACTATTACGCATGAGCTTGATCAGAGCCTTATTGAGGTTGATAGAATCAATAAAAATTGATTTATCTTTAACGTCAACAGTCCCGTTAGTCATTGCAAACCCGTCCAGATCAATAAGAGATTTGCCTCCGCCTTTAGGCTGCAGTTCAATATTATTTACATCAACATGGATATTATTGAGACGAACAGTGTCTGTTTTTGCCGCAAATACAAAATCGCTGCCTACTGTTATTTTACCTGAAGCAATATCAAGAGGGAGTGGATCATCAAGATAAATATGATAATCAGGAATATCGAGGTCGGTTACGGCCATACTCCCATTCACGGACAACGGCATAATTCCTATATGCCCATTACTGCTGATGGTTTCAGTTGCATTGGAACCTATAGAAAAAGCATAATTACCCATGGAATTTTCATCAGTACTTATATTTCCCACATTAACTGTTATTGGACCAATTAATTTATGGAAACCATGACTGAACGCATTATCAGTAAAATCCACCTGACCATTTTCAAGTTTAAATTCGCGGACCAATGCGGCCAAAGCAGGGCCTGTATCTTGTTCATTTTCTTTTGACTTTTCACCTGCCTCTATTGAGGGGGACAGATAATCAAGAAGATCAGGACTGCCGTCTTTCTTTAAACCTACTTTTAAATACGGATCAGTCAGCTTTATAGAACCTATTTTAATAATTCTACGTAAAATACCAATCTCATCGAGATTAACATCCAACTCTTTGAATTTAAGCAAGCTAGGACCGTCTTTAGCTGTTAGATCGAAATCCTTTATATTTGCATTCCCACTAATGACAACATGAGGTAACAAAATCTCACTGCGTTCAAATGCAAGACTCAAATTTGTATTTAAAAATCCGCTTTTAAGCGAAGTGGTCTCATAAATAGGAAGATAGGGCCAGTACTCACCAATAGGTGCATCTTTCAGCGAAAAAAGAAACTCGGTCTTCAAAGATGATTTAAATGGCAATGAGTGACCGTTAAGTACAAATGGAGTACCGTTTATAACCATATTCAAAGAAGGCTGAACTTGTTTTTCGTTGTCTCTAAGGAGAGAAGAAGTAAACGGGACAGACAGATTAAGGTCGGAAATCACATGATGCAGGTCACGCACTTTATCATAGACTTTGCATGTTCCGTTAGTAATCACAAGATTGTGTAGAATAAACGGAAAAATTTTCTTAGATTCTTTTTCCTGCACTACAGGCTCATCATTTGCAGAATCTATAGGAATCAAATCAGATATACTGCTTCCGCCCCTGAAAATAGAAATATCTACCTGCGGGTCAACAATCTTAATCTGGTCAAAAATAGCCGAAAGTCTGAACAATGAAAAAGAATCAAAATTAAGATCAAAGCTTTTAAACGAAAAGAGATTACCATCCCCTTCACGCTTACCTATCTTAAAACCGTCAATTTCAATATGCAAAGTGTAAGGATTGAAATCAAGACTATTAATACTGACCGGACGGTTCAAAAGTTCAGGCAATTTGGATAACGCTATCTTTCTGGCTGTAAACGGAATCAGGAAAAAACCTATTAATGTATAAAAAACAAGTAAAATCCCAATGACAACGCTGATTTTACTCCATTTATTTAACAAATTCCATTTGCTGTGTATATTTTTAAACATTTAACTCCCCCTGCTCAACATGATAATCGAGATATCAACTTATTACATTATAATTTTATGAAAAGACACCCTCACTCCCTGCCCAAGTTCCCTTAAATCATAATGTTGAATTATTAATAAGCGACTGATACTCTTCCTTCTGAAATAAGTCCCCATACAAGGAATCAAAATGTCGGCAGAACAATCCGTACCCAGTAGTAAACCATGGTCCAGCATGACCCGATTTTATTTTCAGTCAGTACTGCTCTGCCTACTTGTTTTTTTCGGTATTTCTACCCAGACCGCATCTGCCAGCACACTAAAACTTAAAAATCTTGTACTGGACAATCAGGCCGGAAGTATCATGGCCCGCTTTGGCATTGAACTTAAGGCTGATACTGAGGTCGAAGAAGCCCTGCTAAGCGGTATTCGGTTAAAACTTGATTGCGAAGCTAAGCTTCTCAAAAACAAAAGCCTGTGGCCGGATTCAGAAATTGCTAGCAAATCATATTCTAACAAGCTTTTTTTTGATTCTCTGTCCAATAAATTTGCACTTGAAAAACCCGGCGTGGACAAAATATTTAAAAATAAAAGCCTGACCATCCTTCTGCGTGATGAATGGAAAACAATGATTCTGGATCTTGGTCCGTGGGCGACTCTGCAAAGAGGAGAAAAGTATAAACTACGGCTTAAAGTACGCATAGACCAGACTGATATTCCGCAATGGCTCAAGAGCACTCTCTTTTTCTGGTCATGGGACGTCATTCCTTCTGCAACATACCAGCTTGATTTCACATACTGATTTTAAAGGCAGAGCCAATGACCGAAGATCCTATTAAAATAAGTGTCCCCAACACAAAAGAACGTAAAAAAAGGCAGCATGAATATTATATTGCCTTTTCATGTCTCGTAATATTTGTTGCACTGGGCTTCGTCCAACTCAAGTATATCGGAGTTAATTCATACCTATTCGTTGGACTATTCAATCTTAATTTTATCCTTCTGCTCATTGTTTTATTTATTGTTGTCCGCAACGGAGTAAAGCTTCTCCTTGAACGAAGAAGACGTGTACTTGGGTCAAAACTCAGAACCAGAATGGTTCTCTCTTTCATGTCACTTTCACTAGTGCCTACATTACTCATGTTTTTTATGGCCATGCAATTCGTGCAGGTTTCCGTAGATTACTGGTTTAAAAATCAGGTCGAAGAATCAATGGTCCAATCCCTTGAACTTGGTCGTGCTTTTTATGCTTCAGCTCAGGAAGGACTTGAACGGCGTGGTAATAATATTCTTAGTACAATTAAGGAAAAACGCTATGCATGGGGCGGAAAAACCATGAACAAATTTCTTGGAAACAAACTTGGAGAATATGACCTAGGGCTGCTTGGTGTCATCAAGCAGAACGGTAAAAAACTAAACTGGTATTCTCAAGGATCATGGGAAAAGGCATGGGCTGAAACCAGTGCCAAAGTTGATTGGGATGATATGAAAGAACATCCACATTTCTGGTCCACTATCCATCCGATGCCCGGAAATGATATGGTTATAGGAGTTCTGCCTGTTGATGAGGCGAAAACAGGTTTCCTGATCCTAGGCGAAAATATCGGTCAGGGACTGCTCTACAAGCTTGACAGAGTTGTTCAGGGTCTTGATGAGTATAAGCAGCTTAAGACACTTAAATACCCGCTCAAGATGAGTTTATATCTCACCTTGGGAGTGACCACTCTTCTTATTATTTTAGGCTCAATATGGTTTGGATTCCGCCTCTCTAAAGAACTTTCAGCCCCAATCCAGGCTCTGGCAGCTGGTTCACAGCGTATTGCCAGAGGTGACCTGACTGTCCGTCTGGAAGACAATTCTGACGATGAACTTGGTTTTATGGTTCAATCATTCAACAGTATGGCTGAAGATCTTGAAGACAGTCAGAAAAGCCTTAAAACGGCTAATGAAAGACTGGCACAACAGAATCAGGAACTTGAACGAAGAGGCCGATATATGGAAGCGGTACTCAACAATATTACCGCCGGAGTTATTTCACTTGATGAGAAAGGTAAAATAAGCACAGTCAACTCGGCTATTGAAGAGATGCTTGGCATTAATGCCCGCTTTGTTCATGGAAAAGATCCGTTACACCTGCTGCCTGAAGGAGACCTTGCATCACTCATTTCTGAAGCACGTTCTCACATGGCAACCAGCCCATACTCCCAGTGGCAAAGGCAGCTTTCATTGACCGTTGATGGGCGGCATAGAAAATTTTTGGTCAACGTTGTTGCATTAAAATCAGGTAATTCAAGAACCGGTATTGTTGCTGTTTTTGAAGATATTACTGAACTTGAAAAAATGCAGCGCATTGCTGCATGGCGCGAAGTGGCCAGACGTATCGCACATGAGATCAAAAATCCCCTGACCCCGATCAAACTTTCAGCCCAGCGTATGCAACGCAAATTCGGTCCTGAAATAGATGATCAGGTTTTTAGAGAAAGTACTGACTTAATCATTTCTCAAGTGGAGCATATGCAACAGATGGTTCAGGAATTCTCCGCCTATGCAAAAATGCCTGAAGTAAGACTTAAGCCGGACAATATCTCTCCTTTACTTGAAGAGGTGATCAGCATGTACAGAAACAGTCACAGTAACATCAATTGGGAATTAAAATTTATTTCAGAACTTCCCCAACTGGAACTTGATCGTGAAGCCATGCGCCGCACCCTTATCAATCTTCTTACAAATGCCGCAGAAGCTCTCGGAGGATGTGAATCTCCGACTGTAACCATCACAGCCATGCACGACTCCACGCTAAACTGGCTACGCATCGAACTTCAGGACAACGGCCCGGGACTTTCATCTGCCGAACGATCCAGAATGTTTGAACCATATTTTTCCAGCAAAAAAAGCGGAACAGGCCTTGGGCTGACAATTGTAAAATCGATAATTACAGACCACCGAGGATTCATCAGAGTTAAACCGGCAGACCCCCACGGGACTATTTTTGTAATAGAGCTTCCTACATAATTTACAGCTCAGCTTGCCTGCTGTCTGTAATCATGTTTTATATAGACTTATTATTTTTATTTTATGTATAATATCTATCTGAAACAAATTCTTCAACAGCCAAGCATTCTCGGAAAAACAATATGACTGCAAAAACAAAAGAGCCTAATTCATCACTGGAATCATCTAGAATACTAATAGTTGAAGATGAGGCTATTGTAGCTCTTGATGTTAAAGGCAGACTTCTTGCCCTTGGATACAATGTTGTTGGCGTTGCAGCATCAGGTAAGCTGGCAATTGAACTTGCCAGTAAGTATCTTCCGGACTTGATTCTTATGGATATCATGCTGGAAGGAGAGATTGATGGCATAGAAACAGCATTTAAAATCAGAGAACAATACTCCATTCCAGTTATTTATCTTACGGCATACGCAGACACTGAAACCTTAAAACGGGCAAAAATAACTGAACCGTTTGGATATATTATTAAGCCTTTTGAAGATCGGGAGCTTAATCTAACAATTGAGATGGCTCTTTATAAGCATAAAGCAGAGTCTGTTCTAAATGAGAACAGACGCTGGCTTAAAACCACATTTAACAGCATAGGCGATGCTGTAATAACTACTGACCAACATGGAAAAATAAAATCAATCAACAGGGCCGCAAGCCATATGATGGGCAGTACAACTGAAGATGTATACGGCAACGATTTTTTGGATAAGATAAGTATTGTTGATCCTTCATCCTTTAAGCCTATTAATTTATTTACTCACAACAAAACAAGCATCATAATTAACGATGCAGTACTTAAAACCCCCAATAAAATTATTCCTGTTTCAGTTAATATTTCAAATATTGAAGACCGGGACAATGTTATGGGAACAGTTGTTGTTCTACGAGATATATCCCAACTTAAGAAAAGTGAAACAGCACTGAAAAACAGCCTTAAACAACTGCATAGAACTTTTGATGAAACAGTTGTCTCACTTACAGCCATGTCTGAAAAACGTGACCCGTATACTTCAGGTCATCAACAGAGAGTTGCCCAGTTGGCCTGTGCCATTGCCAAAAAAATGAATCTCACTGAAAAAGAAATTCATTGCATCCGCATAGCCGGTATCCTTCATGATATAGGGAAAATATCTATTCCAGCTGAAATCCTGTCCAAACCGACAAGACTGACCGACCTCGAAATGGGATTAATGAAAACACATTCCGAAGCCGGATATGAAATCCTCAAGGGAATTTCATTTCCATGGCCTGTTGCAAAAATAGTTTTACAGCACCATGAGCGCATGGACGGATCAGGATATCCAAAAGGACTTTCTGCCGACCGAATACTAATGGAAGCAAAAATAATTGCGGTTGCTGATGTAGTGGAAGCAATGAGCTCTCACCGTCCATACAGAGCAGCCCTTGGCCTTCAGCTGGCAATGGATGAAATCATTCGAGGGAGAGGAACTGTTTATGACGCAATGGTTGTAGATGCATGCACACAAGTAATTGAAAATGATAACTTTTCATTCTAGAGCTAACGGATAATACATATGCATAAATCAATTCTTATTGTAGATGATGAAGACGGTATCAGATATTCTCTTAGAGGTATTCTCGAAGATGAGGGATTTGATGTAAGTGAAGCTGAAACAGGTGAACTCGCTCTTGATCATCTTGCCGATGATAGACCTGATTTAGTTTTTCTGGATATCTGGCTTCCTGGAATGGACGGGCTTACGGTTCTAGAGCGTATAAAAAAAGAATGGGACTGGCTGCCTGTTGTAATGATTTCTGGACACGGAAATATTGAGACCGCCGTATCTGCAATCAAAAAAGGAGCTTTCGACTTTATTGAGAAACCATTATCTCTTGAAAAAGTTGTGATCACTGCCGAAAAGGCCGTTGAATTTTCCAGACTACAAACAGAAAATAAAGCCCTGCGAACTCGCATTGAAACCGAGCAGCCAGCAAAGCTCACTGGCAATTCAAGACTAATCGAATCCATGCGTGAAGTGATAGGACAGGTAGCACCAACGGATGCGTGGGTTCTAATCACTGGAGAGAACGGAACAGGTAAGGAAATAGTTGCCCGCTCCATTCACTCTCAAAGTTTGCGCTCTGGTCAACCGCTTGTTGCTGTTAACTGCGCCGCTATTCCTGAAGAGCTGATTGAATCAGAGCTGTTTGGACATGAAAAAGGAGCCTTTACAGGTGCAGAGAAAGCTCAGGAAGGTAAGTTTGAACTGGCGGATAACGGAACTTTATTTCTTGATGAAATAGGAGATATGAGTCTCAAGACACAGGCCAAAATTCTACGCATTTTACAGGAACAGCGTTTTGAAAGGGTTGGCGGGCGTAAAACTATTAATGTAGATGTTAGAGTTATAGCCGCAACCAACAAAGATCTTTTTCAGGAAATTAGAGATGGTAATTTTCGTGAAGACCTGTATTACCGTTTAAAAGTATTCCCCCTTGAAGTACCTGCTCTGCGTGATCGTTCAGAAGATATCTCACTCCTCATCAATGAATTTATTGCTAGACTGAACAAAAAACACGGGTTTAAACCTCTCACTTTCACCGATAAGGCGCTTGAAGTTATTACTAATTATTCTTGGCCAGGAAATGTGCGCGAGCTTAAAAATTTCGTTGAACGGATGTTAATTATGTTCGGGGGTAAAGAAGTAGACTTCGACAGATTACCGCCGGAAATTGCAAGTTCACCTCGAGTGAATCTAAAATCATCAGAGCAGCTGCCACTCCCTCTACCGGAAGGAGAAGTTGATTTCAAAAAAGCCAGAGCTGATTTCGAAGCACAATTTCTCGAATCCAAGCTGCGCGAATACAAAGGTAACGTATCAAAACTAGCTGAAGCAGTAGGGCTTGAACGCAGCTCACTATACCGCAAGCTTAAAGCATATGAAATTCAGGTTGAGTAGATCTTATTGTGAAAAATTATCTCTTAATGCCAGAAAATATAACAAAACTTAAAAGTAAATTAAGGTCCAAGCCAGCGCACAGCACCTGTATCCGTATCATAGATGGCTCCCATGATACGGGCCTTGCCAGACCTGACTTTTCCTAGAATTGCAGGGCAATGTCCAAGAATATCTCTCATAACCTGCCTTACATTTATTTCAGCAACCTTGTTTATCAGTTCAGTACCCTTAAGAGACGGGTAAAGAACCTTAGTCATTTTAATTGCAGGCTCCAACTTACCCAGCAACTGCATCAGGTGTCCATTCATCTTAACACCTTCTACAGCAGCCTGAATAAGAGTACTTCTAGTATGCCCCATTACAACGAGCAAAGGAGTTTCTAATGCCAGCATTGAGTATTCTACGGAAGCAAGAGTATCGCTGCCGACAACATTACCAGCCAGACGCACAGTAAAAATATCACCTAGTCCGCGATCAAAAATAAGAACAGGATCAACACGCGAATCTGATGCACTTACTATTGTTGCAAAAGGATTCTGCCCCTGTAAGGCAAGAACTTTGCGCTGATGGGAAGTTTGATTAGGATACACACTTGATCCTTTCATAAAACGCAGATTTCCTTCCTTAAGAAGCACTAGAGATTGATCGGCACCCAACTTCTGCGCTGATTCCACAGTACTATTTTCTGCTAAGCAGATTGAAGAAAGCATTCCAAAAAGAACCGCAAGGATAAGAAACAAAAGCACTTTTATCAATTAAGATCTCCATCAGCTGAGAATTTATTCAACTTTCTGGTTTACCATATATACTGAAAGTGCATTTATGCAAGTAAAGCAACAAAGAAGAGTTCTGGCAAAGATGTAAAGTAAACAAAATATCGTCCGATAATATTTACAGACACCAATCGGGAGGGTGTCAGGAATATCCATAACATGGCTCTGCTCCAAACTACCATGTCCTGTCATTCATTTAGAAAATTATTTCATAAAAAATGAATAATCGGGCATGGTATTTTTTTCATATTGCCTTTTATCTATGCTGCAAAACAGACTTTAGGTATGAAAAATAAATTGAATATCAGCTACGAATGAATCAATCTTATAACTATAAAATCGTCCTATATCCGCTTAAAAGGCAGTGTAAGTATGAACGCCGTTCCCTGACTGCGTCCTTGAGGAGGACTTTGCACTGTTATTTCTCCGCCATGATTAGAGACAATATGGCGTGAAATAGCCAGCCCAAGACCTGTTGAACCAAACTCATTACGACGAAATTTTTCTACAGAATAGAACCTTTCAAAAATACGCGGCTGATCAACAGCCGGGATACCCAACCCTTCATCCTGAATTATAAATTTAAGCTTATCTGCTTCGATGCACTGCTTTACTACAACAGGCTTATCTGCGGGGCCGTATTTAATCGCATTTTCAAATAAATTTCTAAATAGCTGAAGCAGTTGATCCGGGTCAGCATTAACCGTGAACTTTCCTTTTTCAACCCCAGTTATGAGGTCTATATTTCGCTTTTCTGCAAGTCCTGCACATGCCTGCCATGCATCATTTAATGCATTTACTGGATCCATGCTTATGAAGTTTCCCTGACCTATTCCTCCTTCAAGCCGTGAAAGATTTAGTAAATCATCAACTATTTTACACATATGATTCGCATTTTTTTCAATAGTTCTAAGAAAATTCTTCTGAATTGATTCCGGTGGAGGTGGATCGGAAAGCAATGTCTCAGCATATCCTTTAATTGAAGTAAGCGGAGTTCTGAGTTCATGTGAAACGTTGGCAACAAAATCCTTTCGCACGGCTTCAAGGCGTTTAATTTCGCTTATATCATGGAACACAGCAATAGCACCCGGCCCCTGCCCAGGTTCAACCGTATTAGGCGAGCGAACAATATTTATGTCATAAACACGCCCGTTAGGTAACGTAGCCTGAACAGTAGTAGCTTCCGGACCTTCATCTGCAAGAACATCATTACAACCATCCTGAAGTTCTTTACTTGGAATAACTTCTAGGGGATTACGGTTCAGTCCATTTTCAACATCTGGTAATATCTCAATTAATGCACGGTTAACGCTCTGGATACGACAACTGCAATCCATGACCATAACTCCGTCCCACATTCCATTTAATACAGCCTGAATCTTATTCTTCTGTCCGGTAATAATTCCGACATGTTCATCAATCCGTTCTGCCATCCAGTTGATTGCATTCGCCAGTGGGATGAACTCTTTGTCAGGGTATGTTCTGATGCGGCGCTTGTAATTTCCCTGTCCAACAGCTTCAGCGGTACGTACCATTGATTCTACAGAAATGGTGAGTTGCAGGGTGACGAATTTGATAACCATATAACATACAAGCGCAACTATGGGTAAAACCCAGAAAAAGACATTACTGACCGTTCCCATTCGCGCATTTAGTACTGACAATGATTGCTCTGTGACTAAATAACCATCATCAACACCACTATGAATATTTACTTTGATTGCAGAATAAAGATTTTCCGAGTTATCAACTGGATCTTTTAAAACCTGAAAAAATATTCCGTTCTCCTGCACTGCTGTCATTTCTGAACGACTGATGTTCCAACCGTCATCTGACCATGAAGTGGAAACGACTGTCTGCCCATCTGGTGAAACAAAAGCCACTTCTTTTCCAAGCATATTGGAAACAGCTGCAACCTTAGCTTCAATATCGTCACTTTCTACTTTCAAGTAGAAACGTTTTGCCAGTTCAAGCCTTTCGCTGGCAGCATGGTATGTGTCAGCAACAAGGTCTGCCTCTAACAAATAATAGGCAAATCCTAGCGGAAGGCTGACGCATATGGCTGCAGTCAAGCATACAGCTATAAACAGCTTACTTTTGATTGAAAAACTTACATTACTCATTGTTACTGCTTACAAAAATTGAAAAAGGATTGCAGGAGAATAACATTCTCTTAAGTAAAATCATGCCCGTTAGGTTACGATCAGATGTTCATTGGTTTACAGACGCACGTAAAGACCTCTAACCGAAAAAACACAGCTGTTAAACTGAATTTTCGATTAGAAAATGAACCTTTTAAACTCATCAGAAGACTTTGTTTAAATTACCTGAATAGATATCACTGGAAGGGGCCATTAATCAGGGACAAATTAAACGTGCTTAAAACGATAGCCAACACCTCTTACTGTTTCAATGTAATCAGCGTAACGACCTAGCTTCTGGCGTAATCTGCGAATGTGCGTATCTACTGTTCTGGAATAACCTTCAAAATGAGTATCCCAAACGGTATCAAGCAGGTGGTCACGAGTGCGGACTTTGCCCTCATGTTGAAGCAGTTCAGAAAAAAGCTTGAATTCAGTAGCTGTGAGCGTAACCAGCTCTCCATCGCATTCAACAGTATGAGCCTCAAAGTCAACGGTAAGACCTTCATGATTCCACTTACCGGGGCGTTTAGGCTCAACTTCAGAACTGCGGCGCAGTACAGCTTTAACCCGCAGTACTAATTCACGGGGACTGAAAGGCTTTACAATATAATCATCAACACCAAGTTCAAGTCCGACAACACGGTCAACTTCTTCCCCCTTGGCTGTAAGCATGATAACCGGGATATGCTGTGTAGCAACTTCCTGTTTTAATCTGCGACAGACTTCAAGGCCGTCAATTCCTGGAAGCATAAGATCCAGCAGAATAAGATCAGGATGTTCATTTCTAGCCTGCTCAAGGGCTTTATGCCCGTCCATGGCTGTTACAACTTCGTAGCCTGATGAAGTAAAATTGTATTTTAATAATTCAATTGTATCGCTATGGTCTTCAACGACCAGTATTTTATCTACTGACACTTTATATTCTCCTTTTGAGCGGGACCATACCTGTAACAATTGAGTAGATTAAGGCAAAACGGTTACAACTGTGTTAATTGTTTTGCTTAGGTGATTCGGAATCCTTATTTACATCTATTTTAGACCCTTGTGCAGAGTCCGATTCGGTATCGCCAACAACTTTAAACCCATCCACTGCTCCGGTAAGGCTATGCACAGTATAATTGAGGCTGGCTACTGTTCTCTTAAATTCATCAATAGATTCTGTTGTCTCGACAGCGTTTTCACTTAAATCGGACATAGCTTCACTAATCTGTTCAGCACTATCAGCCTGATCACTCATGGAACGGGAAACATCGGTAAAACGGGGTTTAAGTATTCGGACCTGCTCAATAATCTGACCAAGGTCAGTACTCATTTTTTCAACTTCATCCACACTGGAACGCACTTCTTGGTTGAATTTTTCCATTTCAACAACCCCTGAACTGACCGCTGACTGCATGTCGCGAACCATAAGCTCAATATCTTCGGCGGCAATAACTGTCTGATCTGCCAATCGACGTATCTCACGGGCCACAACAGAGAACCCCTGCCCAAACTGCCCTGCTTTTTCAGCTTCAATTGCTGCGTTCAAAGACAGTAGATTAGTCTGATCAGCAATACGCGCGATAGTTGTCACGATATTATTAATATTGATTGCTCTTTCATTGATTGCACCAAGACGTGAAGAAACACTATCCGTAGAATCAACCAGCTTAATTAAAGATTGCTCTCTGTTTTCAATATTTGATTGTAAAGCTTCAGCCATGTGAGCCGATTCGCTGGCGCTGGATGCAACATCTCCCATTACCTGTACAAGGTTCTTAGACGTTTTGCTGATTAATTTACTGGTCGCTGTAACCTCATTTGTTGAGGCTGCCTGTCTTGTTACAGCAGAATCTATCTGTTTTGCTGTAGAATTAATTTTATTTCCAACAGCGGAAACACTATCTCCTGTGTCACGGACTTCACCTATAATCCGTGAAAGGCCGGTAATCATACCCTCAAAAGATAAAACAAGGTTACCGATTTCGTTTCCGGGCATTATAAATTTTTTAGCAAAAAAATGGTCTTCAGCTCTATTTCGCATCTTGCGTAATGAAGCACTCGCACTTTCCAGGTCTCCATCCTCAATATTTTTCGCAATATCGGTAATTTTTGATACCGGTTTAAAAATAAGATTCAAACCGAAAATCAGAAAAGCAAGAGTTGCAGCAATAAAAATACATCCAATAAAAACAACTGATCCCAAAGCCTGATTAGCTGAAGCAGTCATAGCAGCCAGAGGGATTGCAGCAATTTGTGCACACTCAATACGACCTTGAATACGGTGGTATCCAGTATCAGTATCAACGGGATATCTTTCCTTCATAGACAAAGGAGCATCTTTAGGCTCTCCGTGGCAGACCATGCACTCTTGTTTGTTTGATTCTCCCTCAGCAGCAATAAAATAATCAATTCCATTTAAATTTCGTACTTCGCCTATAAAAGGTCTTTTTCCGGATTTTGCCAAAAGTTCCAACTCTTCAATTATGAGGCCCTCATCATCAGTTGCCAGATTATCTGGATTACGAGGTTTTGTGGAAGCAGTCTTAAAAGTTAGCCCATGCTTAAACTGATCGGGAATACGACCAAAAACTCCGTTAGCGGTGAAAGATGTAGACTGCAATTCAGTGACAAATTTGTCCGGAGGCAAAAACACCGTAGCATGAGGTCTGATAACGACTCCAGTATGCTTGCGCACTGCCATCATAGTCTGAAGCATGAGTTCTGCCTTACCGCGATACTCATCCATAAGAGTTTCTCTGGTATAATTGGAAATCAACCACATTATGGCCACGGTAAGGGCTATGCAGAAAACAACACACCCTACTATGAACTGCTTACGGATACTCATTACCTTGCCTCGTTATGCAAAAACAAATTCGACCATGGAAAAATCATCTTCATAAAGCTCACTGCCCTGCAACTCTCTGGTATAGTCAATCAGCTGATCAATAGGATTTCCCAGCTTACCGGAAGTTCCGGACATAAATGCAGAATACTCTTCGAATTCCCACATCTTCCCGTCTGATACTTTTTTAAGTTCGTAAACACCGTCACTATAAAGAAAAAAACGTGCTCCCCGTTCTACCCTAACAGAGTCACTTGTGTAGGTCATATCCGGCATCCCCCCCACAATCATACCTTGAGTACGTAATGGCATAACGGAGCCACCGCTTATAAGAAGCGCCGGAGGATGGCCCCCACTTGAAAAAGTAAGGGTACGCTCAGATTTACAATAAACTCCGTACCACATAGTAAAATAGAGATTATTCTGCTGATCCATCTGAAAAGAATCATTTAAAGATTTAAGAACCATTTCAGGCTTTAAAAAATCAGTATCAGGCAGAGTTTGAGAGCGAAGAACATTCATAGCCGAAACAGACAGCAACGCCGACCCGACCCCGTGATCACAGACATCAAGAAGATACATGGCAAAATGATCATCATCAAGCCAGTGATAACCAAATGAATCTCCACCGAGAGATGCAGAAGGGATAAACCTCCAATCTGCTTGAATATCACCTTCTGTTACGGGGGAAGGCAGCAGCGAAGTGACATAGTCAGCTGCAACAGCAAGTTCTTTACGCATTTCGTCCCTGCTCTCCAAAAGCTGTTTATAAGCTTCATTCCTTTGAAGAAGGTTGATATAACCTTTAGAGTGATAACGGATACGGGCCAGCAACTCAATGCGATCAGGAAGCTTAACCAGATAATCGTTAGCCCCGAGCTCAAACGCCTTGGCTTTTGTCGTTGCTTCTTCTTTAGTTGAAAGTACAATGAGCGGGATATCTTTCAATCTGGAGTTTACTCGCATGAATTTGACCATAGTCATTCCATCGATGTCAGGCATAACAAGATCCTGCAAAATAACTGTTGGCTGTAATTTTTCTGCAGTTGGAATAGCCAGAGTAGGATCGCTTACGAAATGGAAATCAATATCTTCCTCTCCCTCAAGCATCCGGCGTATAGCCTCGCCTACCATCGGCTGATCATCAATTAGTAGAACACTTATTTTGTGCTGGGTAAGGAGTTCTTCACTTGAAGTTGCATCGATCATGATATTATCTCCTGAAATCTTTTTTAAAATGCCGAAGAATATGTCTCGACATTTCGTCTAAAGAGCAAATTTCACAGGCAGCGTCCATTTTTACAGCTGCTCCGGGCATCCCCCAGACAACACTTGACTCTTCATCTTGTGCGATGGTCAACCAAGCGGATTTTTTAAGCCCAAGCAATCCTCTGGCTCCGTCAGCTCCCATTCCTGTAAGTAGAACAGCTACAGAGTTTTGTGGTAAATCAGCGCAGCACAGACTTTCAAAAAGCAAATCAACCGAGGGGACATAAAGACTTTCACCCGGGTCAGAAGTAATTTGAATAGTTCCGCAAGGCCCCATAAGCATATGCTTGTCTCCAGGAGCAAGATAGGCTCTTCCGGGCTTTACTGACTCACCGTTACATGCAATCGACACCTCTATTTTAGTCTGACGATCAAGCCACTGAGCAAGATTATCTGAAAATTGCCCATCTACATGCTGTACAATAACAATAGCCGCAGGAAAATTTTCCGGTAAAGATCCAAGCAACAGAGCTAGTGCTGACGGCCCGCCAGTTGAACTGCCAATGGCCAGCACCGGAGGAACTTTATCAGGACATGATTCAATTTTTTTTCTATTACTGGATTCCTTTCCGTTGCCACTCAATTTCTTGATCACAGAAATCTTTGCAATCAGTCCTTCGGCTCCTTTAAGATTCCCATCAGGGCCGATTTCAGGAGTGGGAACCACGTCAAGAGCTCCTGCACCCATCGCTTCAAATATTTTGGAGGAATTGTCTTCAATACTGGCAGTCACAATCAGGACCGGACAAGGACAATCACTCATAATCAATCTGGTAGCCTCAATTCCGTCCATTACAGGCATGACAAGATCCATAAGCACTAGATCAGGAGTCTCTTTTCGGCACTTATCTACAGCCTGTTCACCATTATGAGCAATCCATATAACATCATATTCTGCTGAAAGGACGACCTTTTTAAGTATTTCAACTGCAACGGCCGCCTCATTTACAATACCAATTTTCATTTTCCTGGTCCGCCTATAAGGTCTTCCACCGCCGAAAGAAGAGTTTCATCATGAAAACTGCTTTTTGTAAGGTAGTAGTCTGCTCCGGCTTCAAGACCACGCAACTTATCTTCTTTGCGGTCTTTGTAAGAAACCATCATCACCGGAATGAGTTTAAGATCAGGGTCATCTTTTAGTTTACGGGTCAACTCCAATCCATTCATACGGGGCATATCAACATCTGTGATAACAAGATCATAATTTTCAGTAAGAACTGCGTTAAAACCGTCCTGTCCATCAACTGCAGTATCAACTTTATATCCGTGATTAGCGAGCAGTTTACGCTCAACTTCACGCACTGTAAGTGAGTCATCTACCACTAAAATTTTCTGAACTTCAGCTATATGGGAGGATTCAATTCCAACTTTCCCCAACCTTCCTCCGGAAAGAAGATTATCAATGGAACGTACAAGATCTTCAGCATCAAGAATCAATACTGGCGAACCGTCAGGCATAAGAGCAACCGAGTTTACATCAGGTACTTTTCCAAGCCGATCGTCAAGTGGTAGAACCACAAGATCCTGTTCACCAAGAAAATCATCTATGACCAGCCCATATTTATTCATACGGTCACTGATAACAACAATCTTCAGCGTTTCTGTCTCAGATGAAGACACCGTTGTTCCCAGAACCTGAGAAGCAGGAACAAGTCCCACATTTGAACCGTCAAGAGAAACATACTGACGATCCTCAACAAGCTGTAATTGATCAGGAAAAATAGATGCAATCCGACTGATACGGCTTAAAGGAATAGCATAAGGCTGTCCTGAAATTTCTAACAGCAAAGTACGAATGACCGATAAAGTAAGCGGTAATTGTAGAGAAAAGGACATTCCCTGCCCTGGTTCAGATTCAGCCCGCACAGTTCCACCGACCTCCTGCACCATTGCATGAACTACATCAAGGCCTACCCCGCGCCCTGAAATTTCAGTAACTTTACCGGCAGTGGAAAATCCGGGTAAAAATAAGAATTCCATTAACTCAGCCCGACTCATCTCTGCAGCCATTCTAGCTGGAGCAAGCCCTTTCTCAACTACTTTCGCTCGAATGCGTTCCGGATCAAGTCCTTTTCCGTCATCACGTATTTCAATAAAAAGCATTCCAGCCCGATGTCCGGCAATAACTTTGATAATCCCTACAGGGGTTTTACCACATGCTACACGTTCATCCGGTATTTCAATGCCGTGATCTACAGCATTTCTAATAAGATGGTTAAGAGGAGCCTCAAGCTTTTCAAGAATGTCACGGTCAACAGATGTCGCGTTCCCTTCAATGACAAAATCAACTTCCTTACCAAGTGAGCGGGCAAGATCGCGCACCAGACGTGGAAAACCTCGCCCACCATCAGAAAAGGGACGCATACGGCTGGCAATAACTTCATGATAAAGCCTGCCGGAAACATTATCTGAACGCCTGTGGTAGAGATCAAATTCATCAATATGCTGAGCAACCAAAGCCTGGCATTCAGCAAGTACATCCTTAAGGTTAACCAGAACTGAAGCAGGAGTCTCGCCATCCGCAACACGATCGCAACTTTCTTCAATAGCTTTCATAAGATCACGGTGACTGCCTTTTATGCGTAAAAGAGATGAGGCTAAATCACTCAGTCTTCCGGATTCAACCAGACTTTCCCCGGCAAGAGCCATAAGTCGATTCAAATTTCCGGCCGAAACACGAACCACAGAGTCCTTTTTTGCCGCAGCATGTTTGGGAGATTCAAATTCTTTCTGCACTGGAGCAGCTTGAGCTGTCCGCATACCTGCTTCAGGTATGGAAGTCACAGAGAGATCAGATTCATCTACATCCATTGAAGCAGTGTATGTTTCAATCGGGCAGACCTGACTACAAACATCTCTCACAGCCTGCTTATCACCGCGCAATGCCATTTCCATCTGATCCATAAGCGGCTTCTTTGCAGTTAAAAAATCTTGAATTTCGCTTGTATCAAGCAAAGATACATCTTTATAGATATCAGTTGCAGAAAGAAGAATATCAATCTGGGTAGAACTTAGAACAACATCCCCATTCTGGCAGGCAACAAGCAGATCCTCCATAGCATGGGCAAGAGCAACTGCGTCAGTAAGGCCTACAATGCGTGCTGCACCTTTCATCGAATGGGCTGCACGCATAAGCGGCTCAACTTTGTCTGCAGACTGATCCTTTTCAAGATCAAGCAAACCGGCAGTAAGGGACAATGAATGGCTTTCAGCCTCCATACGAAAAAGATCAAGCATGGACAGGTCAGCAAGCTGAACCTCTTCTTTAGGCTGCATATTAGATATGGCTTCTTCTTTGGGAGCGATGATATCTGACTTTTGAGGAAGTAAAACAGACAAAGGTTGCTCTGATACGACCAAAGCCTTTTTAAGATCAGTAGTAACAGCACTCATGTCCCAATGATTTTCCGCCAGCCAGTTACCAAGATTATCCGTATCTACACAGGAAATTTCTGCCAGTAACTTCGTTGCTGTATGAAGGATATCAATCTCTTGTTCATGAAAAGTCTGCGATCCTTTACTACAAGACTCAAGTAGATTTCCCATAGCATTGGTGAGCGAAACTACATCGTCAAGATTCACAATACATGCAGTCTCTTTTAAAGAATGAACTGCACCCATGAGTACTTCAATTTTCTTTTGAGACTGGTCGTTATTTAATTCAGCAAGCCCGGCTTCAAGAGTCTTGGAGTGGCTCTCAGCTTCCATTCTAAAAAGATCAAGCATTGAGGAATCGACCGATAAAATAACTTTTTCCACTTGGAGCGGTTCCGCCTTGCAATCAACACTCTCTGGAACAATAACTTCGCTTTCGACTTGTTTGGTTTCATTTTCAGTCTTTTCAGCATCAGTTACGGTGTACTCAATACGGCCAAGCAGATCATTAAAATGGACACTATTTTCTTCAAGCCATCCATCCATATGTTCAGCTTCAACTTTTGCCAGAGTGCTTATAAATTCAGCGGCACTTATCATTGCCTCAACCTGATCGGTAGAAACTGGAGTTTTATCTTTACGGCATCTTTCAAAAACCGCTTCCATCGCTCCGGCCAGACACACAACATCATCAAGGCCAACAATTCGCCCGGAGCCTTTCAGGGCGTTGGATGCGTGGATGAGTGGCTGTAACTTTTCCAAAGACAGCTCTTTATCAAGACCTGGCAGTCCTGATTCAAGCTCCAAAGTATGGTTTCCGGCCTCCATACGAAAAAGTTCCAACATGGACAGATCAGCCATATCGCGCGTCACGTTAATTTCTCCCTGTCTTACTCATCATTGCCACCCTATTTAATAATGCGATTAAATGCTTCAAATAAGAGTTCTTCTTCCAGCAAAGAGATTCTTTTATCTTTCATTTCAAATAATCCTTTAGTGTAAGCCGCCGGAGCTTTTGATACAGTTGCTGGCGCATCAAGCAGCCCGTCTGAAAAATAATGATGTACTCCTAAGACCTCATCAACAGCAAAAACCCAACGTCCTAAACCTCGATCTACACAAATAAATCTGCTGAAAACACGGAATCCTTTTTCTTCTGCCGTAAGGTATTCTTTATCAAGCCCAAGCAGTTCCCGCATTGAAATAACCGGTACAATCTGTCCCTGGATATTAGTTAAACCACGAAAAAATTTACTGCTGCGATGCGGTACAGGGCGAACGATACTCTGTTCTAGAACGGAAACAAAAACATGAGAAGAAAGCGCCAGCCATTCTTTAGAAATACGAAAAACCACAGCCCCGCTTTTTTCAGCTGTATCATCATCTTTTACAGCTGCAATTGACTCTGTATTTTCAGCCAAGTAACCTTCAGGAGGCTCTCTGTTTAAAAGAGATAACCCCACACGCGCATATTGTGGACAATTATAGCAATGGTTCCAGACAGCTAATTCCGGACAGCTTCTGTCCCCTACATAACCTATTTTATTCCAGCAGGATTCTTGCATTATCTGGTCCCATTAATTATTTTCGGCCCGCCGGACCCTGTTTCTAAGCAGTTCGGCCTTACGAGTCTCGCCTCTGTTCTCCAGAAGCAAAGAAAGATGTACTAACGATTCCACAAGATTTGGTTCAAGATACAAAGCTTTTCCGTAACATTTCTCAGCCATTGAAGTTTGGCCCTTTGCTTCATGCAGTAATCCACTAAGATGCAGCAATTGAGAATCCGGGCCACTCTCAGCAAGCAAGTCATTGCACATCACAAGAGCCTCATCTATGCGCCCTTTATCAGCAAGCAGCTTAACTTCTGCGACAGAGGGTTTCCTGACATCTTCTGCATCAACTTGGTTGGCAAAGACAATTGCAGTTTCTTTAATGTCGGCCACAACTTTATGAGCAGATTCACTTTTTACAAGAACTGACTCAGATGTAGATTTAAGAAAAGAAAATTTTTCAATCTTTCCATCAGGTTTAATATTGCAGGAAACTTTTGAACAATCCTGTTCTTTAAGTAGTGCTGCCAATTTGCGAGGCCCTTTCTTAAAGGCAAAAACACCCTGCTTTCTGACTGGAGTAAACCAGTCATCAAACATTGATAACATTTCTGCATGTCCTACAAAAAGGATTCCGTCGTTCTTCAGCCTCTCACAAAAAAGCTTAATAAGGCAGTTCTTGGCTTGGTCATCAAGATAAATAAGTAAATTGCGACAAAAAATAACATCATACTGTCCAGAGGGAAGGCACCCATCAATAAGATTACCAGCATAAAAATCTACTGATTTTCTTACCTTTTCAGAAAGTTGTCTCCCTGTATTGCATTTCTGGAAGTAACTTGCAGCATAAACAGGAATCTCGGAGCGAAATGAATTCTCGGTAAATATTCCAGATCTGGCTTTTTGCAAGGCTCGCTGGCTGATATCTACTCCGTGAACCTTGAACTTTGCGGTATCCAAACCCGCCCCCATAAGTGTCATAGCAATGGAATAAGCTTCTTCTCCAGTGGAACAGGGGGCACTTAAAACTCTGAATTCTGAATATATATGGTGAGCAGCCTTTTCAAATAATAATTCAAATGGTTTAGTATCTCTAAAAAACCATGTTTCAGGCACCACAATCTCTTCAACCAACTCTGTCCGCTCATCATCGCTTGAACGAAGCAGGCTCAAATACTCATTTTCGTTACAATCTGTTTCACGCATTCTGAGTGTAAGAGCATGTTTAATACCTGTCCTTCCCATAGACTCAGGTGAAAGGCCGATGGTCTTGTTGAGAATTTTATAAAATGGTTCAAGATTCATACTCTATTCCTGCTGTTCTACGGGAAAAAGTACCATATGAAGTTCTTCTGTAAGAAGTTTCTGAGGTTTTATTAACTGCAGCATGCATTCACCGATTCTAGCAACTCGACCAAGCCAGGGGGCATCGGGAATTTCCAAACCTGATGTCTCAAAATCTCGATCATCAACTTTCAACGTCTCAGTAATATTTTCAGCAAGCAATCCTAAGAATTTTTCGCCGCGCTTTGCACTCATATCAAGATCGGCAAGGTCAACTATAATAATTCGTGTAGACATCAGCGGTTTGCAAGGAGTGTCTGTTGCCAGCATGGACAGATCTACTACCGGAGTAACTGTACCGCGATAGTCAAAAATGCCTTTAACATACTGTGGAGAACGGGGCAGTTCTTTATAAATTGCCGGAGGCACTACCTCCACCACCATAGCAGCCTCAAGGCCGTACACATACTCGCCGATTCTAAAAGTGAGTACCAGCATGGTTATTCACTCACCTTAAAGTTGGAAACTTCGCTGCGCAGTCCCTGTACAGCCTCATTTAACTGAGCCGCTGCGCGGTTAAACTCTCCAAGAGCATCAGAAGTATCCGACGCCGTCTCAGAGAGTTGATACATTGCTTCACTAATTTGTTCAGCGCCTTCGGCCTGTGCTGTCATACCATCGTTAACCATTTCAATTCTTGGATTGAGTTCGCGAACACCGGTCATGATTCCTTCAAGCTTTTTGCCCAGTTTTGTTGCTTTACTTGCTCCAAAACGTACATCTTCGGCAAACTTATTCATTTCTGTAACCCCTGAGTCGACTGAAAAACGCATATTCGCGATCATGTTTTCAATTTCAAGGGCAGCTACAGATGTCTGATCTGCAAGCCTTCTTATTTCAGCAGCTACAACGGAAAACCCCTGACCGAACTTTCCGGCTTTCTCAGCTTCTATGGCAGCATTGAGAGAGAGCAGGTTTGTACGATCTGCGACTTTTGTAATTGTTGCGACAATCCCTTCAATAGAGTTAGCTCTTTTATTGATCTCAGCAAGTTTATCTGTGATTGAGGAAGTCGCCAGACTTAAATCATCCATGATGCGGATCATTGTTTTAAGGCCATCCTGTCCGTCATGGGCAAGTGTTGCCATCTGTGAAGCTGAATTGTTTACCTTATGCATTGTTCCGGCAAGCTCACCGGAATTAGCGGATATCTCCGTACTCGTGGCACTTATTTGATTCGTTGCAGCAGCCTGGGTATTAAATGTAACCTCAAGTTGACGGGCGGATGCAGCAATTTCAGTAGAAGAAGTTGTTACTTGAATTCCTGAACGCTGTACCTGCGATACAAGAGAATTTAAGGTTTCAACCATATCTCGAACTGCAAGATAGAGTTGACCTGTTTCATCTAACGATTCCCTGTCATTAATACCCCGTATAGCTCTGCGTGCATTAGGACAATTCGCCTCAACACTAACCAGTGATTTCTTCGCACTGAACAAATCTCCATCGGCGACAATTTTTACAAGATCAACCATATGGCTGACAGGATTAGCTATAAGACCACTTACATAAAATGATATTGCAAGAGTAATCAGTAATAAAATAATCCCGGATACAATTAACCATTCAACCAGATAATCCAAAACCCCGGTTAGGCGATCCGTAATGCCCTGATACTCATCAAGATAAACGCCTGCTCCAATGAGCCAGCCCCATTCTTTGAAATATGTAAAGACTGAAAGTTTAGTCCGTCCGGTTTTATCCGACTTAGTTTTCCACAAATATATTTTACTGGATATTTTGCCATCACCATTCTGGATAGCCTGGTCGATGAGTTCATAAATAAATCCTTTTTTACCACCCACAGAGTCTACATATTCTCCATCATTTTCAGCAGAATTGGAGACTATATATTTACCTTTATTTTCACCTCTGGTGCCGACAACCCATACATGCCCACTTTTACCGACGGTGGTATTGAGCATGGATTTACGCAAGACCTCAACAATATTGTCTTCCATGTGAATTGCGAACATACCGACTATATTATCATTTTGATCACGCATGGGAATATAAATCACAAAACGGGTCCCATGGTCCTCGTTTTCGTATTTTTTTACTGTCCTGCCGGATAAAACATCTTTAATAATAGTGGAAATCTGACCGCTTTTATCCAGTGAATAAAAGATGTCACCCAACCTGCGATGGCCTTTTTCATCCGGAGATGTCGTGTCGACTACCAGCATGTCACCTTCTGTATTAACACGTTGAAATATCGTGCAATAAGCTCCTGAAATGTGAAATGCTTCTGTAAGAAAAGGTAATGAATTTTTTTTGCGTTTTTTATAAGTCAGTCTATGTTCACCAAAAGTCATGACCGGAATGATAATCTCAGTCATTCCCTCTGTCCGATGATTATTAACAGGCCATGTTGAAACGGTGTTTAAAACCTTCACTGTCCCGCTGTCGTCCATAAGAGACTCTAAGGCCATGGTAGCTCGTTCCGTTTCATCTACTAACAATTGTGCCGAAGTCCTGCACTCTTCATAAAGATCACTGGTAATCTGTGAAGTATGAGATACGATCAAAGAACGAACCTCGTCTTTCATGCAGAGCTCAAGGCGACCTTCAAGAATAGTAGTTATAATAAACATAACCAAAATGGGTATAATTGCAGCCCCACAGGCAATGGTTATAATTTTCTGTCTGAGTGAGAATCGCATCAGTACTTCCTGAACCAGCCATCCAAAAGAAAAGAAGGCGGTAGTTTTACAGTTTTAAACACTAGGAAAAACATAAAGGAACCATAATGTCCTATAGCGTAGTTGTATTTATTTTATATGATTAAATCAATGACCACGTAGTCTCAAAGTTGCTTAGTTAAAAAAAAATACAATTAGCATAAAGTGAAAAGAATTGCTGCCGATAGTTTATACATGAGGTCTTTGATTAATCTCTGCCTTGAAGAATGTTCCCCACTCATGGAGGAGTGTATGTATTATCACGGATTTGATAATAAAGCAGTCTCTGCTACTAAGTACTGGACCAATAAGGATGATGAACTAGTCTCCATATTATTTGCAAAAATAATCAATAAAACAGTAAATACTAACGAAGTATGCCCTGAGCAGGCAGAGCTTGTAGAAAAAATGGTTAATAACCTTTTTGATCTTTGTTTTTATATCAATAAAGATGTACATGACTGCTAAAAGTATATATTAATTATTTGATAGAATTACATATTTATAGCCTCTCCCCTGAAGCATGCTTAAATCTTTCGGTGTACCTAATAAAAATTCTATACTCTTACAGTAGTTCAAGAGCATAGGCTTTTTAAATGAAATAGATTTAAAATATAATTAAGCATAAAAAAATCCCGGCAGTTGACCTACCGGGATTTTTTTATGCTTAACTCCGCCAGTCGGAGAGAAAGATCAAACTAAAGTTTGCTAGCTGATCTGAGCAAGACGGGGGGCGTTTTTAGCCTTCTCTTCTTCAGATCTTTTACGCAGATAGTGAACCATAGTCAGAATCGCAGTGATCGCTTCAAAACCTTCCTGCTCAACAGAGTTGACCAGATCATCAGAAGGATCTGCCTGCAAAGCGCTTTTCAGAGCCTTGGAGTATCTTCCAAATCCATCCATAAGATCAAGAGCCATATAGTTTGCTTCATCAGGATCTTCGGGATTGATATCCATAGGAACAAGTACGTAACCCATGATATTGGCAAGTCTGGTCAAAGGACGGATACTACCGGTAGATCTCATAATGGGAATAAGCTCTTCGATACCAACTTTTGCACCTTTATCTTCAGGGTTGATTTCACGAAGAAGAGTCGGATACGGCTTATTGATTTCGCTTGCAACATCGCGTGCAGGCTTATCATTTTTGAGTACAACATCCTGTAAAAGCTTAGTAAGTTCGTTATTCGCCATGGTGTTTCTCCCTTGATTAATTATTTTGTGACTATTACTTACACATAATTATAGCGATATTCATGCCAATTCAATGTGAAATAACAATTAAGTTTTTTATCGTATAAAAACATATAGTTAAACAATTTAACTATTCATCAACCAGCTTGTTTTTACTGAAAATCAGTAATTTTTACTGAAAATCAGTAATTTTGATTATCTCATAAATCACGTTGAGGGCGTAATGAAGCCTATACAAGCAATCGATAGGCCTTGCAAGCATAGAATTAACCTATATTCTAACTATCCTGTTAAGGTATGGATTTTGTGAAACAAAAAAACAGCCTTATTTTAAAATAAGGCTGTTACATAGAAAAAACTATTTGATTTATAAATCAACACCTAGTGCATCAAGATATAATTCGCCGGAAAAGGTCAATTCAGCCCCTCCTTGCAGAAAGACATTACCATCTTCGATAATAACTTTAAGAATTTCACCACCGGACGTTTTGATGCGGACAGCTGCATCAGTAAGTCCAAGACGGTTCAAAGTAACCTGAACAGCACTTACTCCCGTTCCGCAGGCATAAGTCTCATCTTCAACCCCGCGTTCGTAAGTACGAACAATAAGGCTGTCATTATCATCTATCTGGACAAAATTAACATTAGTTCCGGCAGGGGCAAAAGCTTCATGAGATCTTAAGGCTCTGCCAAGCTTTTTGACATCAACGTCTCCCACATCGGCAACTTGCACTACGACATGTGGAACACCTGTGTTAGCAAAATGATACTGATATTTTTCGCCATCAACTTCAATAGTCTGATTCAAAGCAACTCCCTCAGGAGAAGTCAGTTGAACTTTAACTTCATCAAGAAGTGGAAAAACCTGAACTTTAATCGGCCCAGCATCAGAGCCAAATGTATGCTGTTCCCCTGCAATGTCCAGGGCATGAGCAAGCCTGCCTACACAGCGTGATGCATTGCCACACATTTCAGCTCTAGATCCATCTGAATTGTAAAACTGCCAGACAAAATCAAGACCTGAACCTTGCGGTGCATTTTCAATAAATAATAATCCATCTGCATAAACGCCAAAAGCACGCTGACAAATTTTTTCAGCCCATTCCGGCATTTTTGCCACGGACACACCAAGCTCACGATTATCGATTATAACAAAATCATTACCGCAGCCTTGCATTTTATAAAAAGGAATAGATCTACCGAACATTTTACTCATTAGCTGCCCCTGCAAAATATAATGTGATAAAAAATTATTATTCATCCAACTGAATGAATAGTCAAGTTTACGTTATTATGCTCCATAAACCTTAGTATGAATGCGCCTAGCCATATATAGGAACGGAGTATCCATAATAGCTACGATAACCTTGAACAGATAAGTTGTGAAAAGAATTTCCAGCCATACATCAAATGGGAAAAGTCCCCACAAAGCAATAAAACAAAAAACAGAAGAATCAAGTAACTGACTTAGAAATGTAGAGACATTATTTCTAAGCCATAAACGTCTTTCGCCAAACTTATCCTTAAGAAGGTGAAAAACATAAACATCGTGCAATTGTGAGACAAGATATGCACAAATACTTCCCAGTGCTATTCTGGGTAAAAATCCAAATATCACCTCAAGATGAGGCTGAACAAAATCATCTGCCGCAGGGACGAATTTAAGGGCCAGCTGCATGTAAACAACAGCCATCAAAAGTATCATAAATCCCAGATAGACAGCCTTTTTAGCCTCTTCTTTACCATGAAATTCACTTAACATATCAGTCGAAAGAAAAACACTGGCATACAAAATATTACCCAGAGTTGTAGTCATTCCAAAAAGCTGAATCGTCTTCAACACCTGAATATTGCATAAAATAAGATTAAAAACGATCAATCCAAATAATCCAGTCTTGCCGAAGAATCTGTATACAATCAAAACAAGGGTTAAATCCATTAAGGCAAAGCCTATCCATAGTAATTCATTCATGACGCCTCCGCAGGACCTAGGGAACTAAAATAAAACTTTAATAAATTCGCTCTAACGCGAAACTTAGTTATTTAAAAATAAAGAAAAGTAATGATATAAAATGCAGATTCAAACGCGAGCTAAAATCTATTAGGGCTATGCTCCTAGCGCAAATTGTAATGAAAGGCTATTAAGAAAATAGTCATCAGGAAATGCAAAAAGAATAAATATTTAAAATCAATTCTCTTATAAAAAAGACCTAAGTATCTGTAACTAAGTCTTTTATTCTTTATATTTAAAATTATAAAAAAAATGGCCCTATTCTTCTTTAGAACAATCAAGTCTCATTTCTACAAGATCTTCATCGTAATTTTCATTAATTTCAAATCCAAATTTTCGTGAAAGACCTTGCATCGCCTTATTTTCAAACATCGTCTGCCCAACCAGCCAGTGGGTTCTGCGTTCCTTAGTGTACCTAATAATTTTATGAAAAAGCATACTGCCAAGTCCGCTCCCCTTAAGATCAGATCTCACTACGATGGCAAATTCAGCCTCAGAATTGTCAGGCTTAGTTGAAGTTCTAACCACACCGAGTGTTTCCGGCTTTCCATTAGCGCCCATAGCTGTGGCAATGAAAGCCATTTCGCGGTCATAGTTTATTTGTGTGAAACGAGACATGTCTTTGTGATCAAAATCGCGACGTACAACGCCAAAAAAACGCATACGCATATCTTCATCAGATACCTGATCAAGAAACTCATAATGTGCAGGTTCATCTTCAGGACGGATAGGACGTAGAGTTACCTGTTTACCATCTTTAAGAACGACACATTCCTCCAATTCCCGCGGATACGGGCGGATTGCAAGCTGCGGGCAGTCTTCGCCGCACTCGGCAACCATAATTTTAGCCCCAAGGGCCAGAACCCCGGTTTCATCACCATACAAAGGATTAATATCAAGATAGGATATCTGAGGAATATCAATAAATAACTGTGAGACCTGAATCAAAGTCAGGCATAGATCGTCAATATCTGCCGGATGCTGGGTAGGAGTCCCTGAAAGAAGTCTCGAAATACGTGTTCTGCCGATAAGTTCACGTGCAAGACTCATATTAAGGGGGACCATTGCAACAGCTTGATCACGCACTACTTCGCGAGTCATACCGCCATGGCCGAAGTGGATAATAGGCCCGAAGGTTTTATCGGCAGAAGCGGAAATGAAAAGCTCATGAGCACCAAGGCGCCGTCCCATTTTCTGAACAGTAAAGCCTTCAATATAAGCATCCGGACGCTGGCGGTTGACGCGGGTGAGCATGGTAACTGCCGATTCCCATACTTTTTCAGTACTTTCAAGATCCAGAACCACTCCACCAACATCATAAGGCTGACTTATCTGCGGGGAACGTATCTTGAGAGCAACAGGACAACCAATTTCATCCGCGGCGATTACCGCTTCACGGGCGGAAAGCGCAACTTTTGTTTCAACAACAGGCAATCCGTAAGCGGCTAAAACCCTACGGGACTCTGGTTCATTGAGCAGTTCACGTCCTTCAGTAATAGCATTATGTACAATATCGCGGGCAGTGGTAGTATCGGGAAAAAAATCTGTAGGCAGTGAGTCTGGAGTTTCAGTAAGAAGTTCCTGATTGCGTTGATATTCGGCCATATACATAAAAGCACGTACAGCCTGATCTGCACTTTCGTAAGTAGGAATACCGGCATGGGAAAAAACTCTTCTGGATTTGCGGGACATTCCTGACCCAAGCCAGGCCGTAAGTACCATACGCCTCACTCTTTTAAGCCCGCTAGCAACAACTTCCGCAACTTCAACACTTGAAATTCCGGCAAATGGAACATGCACAATTAAAACCGCATCTACACCTTTATCTTTAATAAGAACTTTAAGTGCATCCAGGTATTTCTGGCCTGTAGTATCATATTTAATAGTAACCGGATTGGATTTACTCCACTGCTCTTCAAAAATAATATTCAGTTTTTCAGCCGTTTCCTCAGAAAGGTCTGCGAGTTTGCCACCACGTCTAATAAGGCCGTCAGCTGCAGTAAGCCCTGCACTGGTCCCGTTTGCAATGATTGCAAGACGGTTTCCCCGCATAGGCTGGCGAAGGCTCGCAAGAGTCTGAGCCGCATCAAAAAGTCCATCAATAGTCTGCACCCGCAACATTCCCGCACGCCGGAAAGCTACATCATACACTTCATCGGCCCGTGCAATCATAGTGTTGTCAATTCTGGCAAGTTCATGGGTAACATGTTGTAAAGATTGTCCAGGCCGGATTGCAAGAACAGGTTTATGGCGCGATGCAGCCCTGGCAGCAGACATAAAGCCACGGGCATCATTAATAGACTCTATATAAAGCAGAATTGAACGGGTCTGAGCGTCAGAACCCAGATAATCCAATACATCCCCGAAAGTAAGATCTATGCGGCTTCCAAGTGAAATAACATGAGAAAAACCTATATCATTAATCGCCGCCCAATCCAGAACAGTAGGAATAAAGCTATCAGACTGTGAAACAAAAGCTATTTTTCCGGCTTTTGCAGGGAGCGGAGCAATACTGGCATTAAGATTTAGTGCAGGTACAATAAAACCAAGGCTTTTGGGACCGAGAATGCGCATCTGAGGCGACTTGGCCGCTCTCAAAAGTTCACCGCGAAGACGATGCTGCTCTGCTTCAGGCATGGAACTGAACCCCGAGCCGATTAAAGCAGTAGCCTTAACCCCAATCTCTCTGAGTTTGCATAGCAGTTCGGGACACTCCGGGAGAGGACGGCATATTATTGCCAGATCAGGAACTTTTGGCAGATCCTCAACTTCTTTATATGTAAGTACACCTGAAATAGCTTCAGCATCAGTACTTACCGGCATTACAGGACCGAGAAAGCCTCCGCCCATAAGGTTTCGCATGAGGATATTGCCGGCATTTGCGGGGTCGTTAGTTGCACCGATAACGGCAATAGATCTCGGCTGAAAAAGATATTCCAGATTAATAACGCTCATGAAGCCCTCTATTTAAAGTTCAAACTTTATTCACTGATATTCTTTACATACCTGCTGATCAGTCCTCATATCAAGTAAAACTGAATAACAATCATTTTAAGGAAAGGATATCCCCAAACATTAATAAAGTCCTCTGTTCAACCTAACGGAAACAGAGTATATGATTAGCAGAAGTATAAACAATCTTCAAAGAAATGATGAGTCGGAGCTATTCTTTATGACTGACAAAGCAATTGAAAATCTTATGACTGAACAGAGAACCTATGATCCTCCTGCCGATATGCAGGAGCAGGCTTGTGTGGATATAAAAGAGTACGATGAAATTTATCGCAGGGCTGCCAATGAACCTGAAGCTTTCTGGGCAGAGAGAGCCCGGGAACTTTTACACTGGCAGAGAGACTTCAGCTCTATTCTGGAATCCGACTCAGAAAAAAATGAATACAAATGGTTTGGGGGTGGACGTATCAATGCTTCGTACAACTGCCTTGATCGTCATTTAGAACAGGGAAGACGTAATAAAGCCGCTCTCATATGGCAGGGGGAACCGGAAGAAGATGTAAGTGTGTACACCTACCACATGCTGCATCGTGAAGTATGCAGGTTTGCTAATGTTTTGAAAAAAATGGGTATCAGTAAGGGCGACAGAATTGCTTTGTATCTACCCTCGGTTCCTGAGCTGGTGATTGCTATGTTGGCTTGCGCCCGTATAGGAGCCGTCCATTCAGTTGTTTTTGCTGGTTTCTCGGCAGTAAGCCTGAAAAACCGTATCCTTGATTGCAATGCAAAAATACTCATTACTGCTGACGGAGTACTGCGCGGTGGCAAGATTATTCCACTGAAACGTAATGTTGATGAAGCACTATTTGAATGTCCTTCTGTTGAGCAGGTAATTATTGTTAAACGCGCAGGTATTGATATTGAGTTTATTGAAGGACGTGACACGTGGTGGCATGATGAAATTGCTGCTCTGGATATCGAAGATTTTTGCAAACCTGTTTTTTTAAAATCTGATGATCCTCTTTTTATATTGCATACATCCGGCAGCACAGGAAAACCAAAAGGGATAGTCCATACTGTCGGGGGCTACATGACCATCACTGCGCACACAATGCAGTGGGTGTTTGATATTAAAGATGATGATGTTCATTGGTGTACAGCAGATCTGGGCTGGATTACCGGTCACAGTTATGTTGTCTACGGTCCACTGGAGTCAGGGGCTACAACCTTGATGTTTGAAGGTGTACCGACATATCCGCGACCTGACCGCTACTGGGATATTGTGACCAAATATGGTGTCAGTATTTTTTATACCGCCCCAACTGTAATCAGGACCTTGATGCGTGAAGGGTCACAATGGACAGATAAATATGATCTTCCATCCTTACGAATTCTTGGAAGTGTAGGTGAAACCATTAATCCAGAAGTATGGATATGGTTCCACAAACATGTTGGGAAAAATCAACTTCCTCTACTTGATACATGGTGGCAGACCGAAACAGGCGGGATATTAATTTCACCGTTACCCTATGTGGATAAACTCAAACCGGGTTCTACAGTAAAACCGCTTCCTGGAATTGAAGCTTCAGTAGTACGCAGCGACGGAAGCCCTGCTGATATTAATGAAGGCGGACATCTTGTTATCAATAACCCTTGGCCCGGAATGCTAAATTCTATTCACAATGATCAGGCCAGATACAATAAAACATATTTTGAACGCTTCCCCGGAAAATACGAAACCGGAGATGGTGCGAGAATTGATGAAGACGGCTTCTTTTGGATCATGGGCAGACTTGATGATGTTATTAATGTTTCCGGTCATCGTCTGGGTACTTCCGAGATTGAATCTGCGCTTATTGCCCATCCTGAAGTAACTGAAGCTGCTGTAGTCGGTATCCCCCATGAAATTAAAGGTCAGTCCATATACGCGTATGTGACGTTACGTCCCGGCATAGATGAGGACGATGATATGCGTAACCGCTTACGGGAATGGGTTGGTAAAGAAATCGGTCCTATTGCCGTGCCAGATACAATTCAATTCTCTGAAGGTTTGCCTAAAACCCGCTCAGGTAAAATCATGCGCCGCATTTTGCGTCAGATTGCCACGGGAGATGATCATTTCGGTGATACTTCAACCCTTTCAGATGCGTCCGTAATTACTGATCTGATTGAAGGAAAAGAGGATCTTTATGATTAATAATGAAGACTTAGAAAGCAGAGAGAATAGTGTAAAAGCATGTGTGGAAATGCTGTGCGACAACAATATACTGGTTCTGGCAACACAAGGTAAAGAAGGACCGCATACTTCGCTTATGGCTTATTGCTGTTCCCATGATGGGCGTGAAATATACATGCTCAGCAGCAAAAAAAGTCAAAAATGGATGAACCTACAGCAATGTAATCAAGTAAGTCTATTAATTGATGATCGAGATGGAAAACTTAAGCATAAGCGTAATGAAATTAAAGCTCTCACCGTCAGCGGAACTTTTACTGAGTCACAACCTGAAGATGAAAAAAAGATTTTAAAATATATTACCCAAAAAAATCCAGAGACAGCTTCACTATTTTCAGGTCCTGACTGCGCAGTTATTTGCGTCAAAGTAGAATCCTTTTTGATGCTGAATGGTCCAAAACAAGCTTTTTATTCCGGAATGCCAACCCTGTGATCATTTCACCAATATTTCAGACAAAAACTACTCTTAATTTAGTAATTAATTTTACCATGCCATTATAGTGTGCTATTCTTTTAAATAAATCCTTTGCCTGTTTTCATTTATTCTTAACTGTTTTAAACAGCGCAGGAGTCGGATGTATAAATCAATGCGGGCAATAATTCTTCTTTTTGCAGCCGGGTTGGTAGTTATAACAACAGCAGGGCTGACTTTTTTCGCTCAAAATGAAGTTTCCAACGCTATTTATGAGAGTGAGTTTACACATGCCCACGAATTAGTTGACTCCACACTTCTTAATGTAGCTACAGAATACCAGAGTCTCATTTTTTATAAAAATGCAGCCATGGAATGGCGTAAAGAAGAACTTAAAAATATTGTTGATGTTGCTGAAAACATTATCAGAATGAATTATGAAAGATATCTTAACGGATCTTTATCAGAGGATGAAGCTAAAAAAATCAGCCTTCAACAACTTAAGGCCATACGGTTTGCCAATGGAGTCGGATATGTATGGGTAAATGATAACCTGAAGCCTATCCCACGTATGATTATGCATCCGACCATACCCGAACTGGATGGAACCATTCTTGATGATCCCAAATTCAATCAAACTAAAGATACCCACCAAAATCTTTTTGCCGCCTTTCGGGAAGTCTGTGCGAAATATGGAAATGGGTATGTTGAATACCTATGGCCTAAACCGCTTGCTGACGGGCTCAGTAAGGAGCAGCCCAAACTATCCTATGTGACCCTTTTCAAAAAATGGAACTGGATCATTGGCTCAGGTATATACATTGATGATCTGGATAGGGCTGTTGCTAAAAGATTCGATGCTATTCTTGAAGAACTTCGAATAACCTTTGCACAAATTAAAATAGCTAAAAGCGGCTACCTGTTCCTGTTCTCAGGTAAAAATGAAATTCTGATACACCCTTCATACCAAGGGGCTGATGCATCAAAACTTATAAATCCTTCGAGTGGTAAATCTATTGTTGCCGAACTATCAAAAGCAGCAAAAGGAACAGGGATATTTGAATATCCTTGGGATAAACCCCCGAATCATATTGGCGAATTTATTTACGAAAAAAGAGCTTATATAAGATATTTTGAACCACTTGACTGGTATGTCTGCTCAACTGTTTATAAGGATGAGCTTCAACAGCCGGGCCAATTAATTCGCGATAAGATAGTGCGTTTTTCAATCGCCTTTCTAGCAGTTGCTTTGGCATTTGCCACTCTACTTTCCAGTAAAATTGTCCACCCTCTGCTCAAACTTACTGCCGCTGCTAGAGCCATCAGGGAAGGCGGTGTTTCTGCTGCTGAAATTCCTATCGGAGGTCCTGCTGAAATCAAAGATCTAGGAACTGTGATTAGTGAGATGCTTATATCCATTAAAATAGGTCTTGAGGATAAAGAGGAATTATTACAAGCATTAAGAAATGGAAATAACGCATTATCTGCAACCAACTATCAACTTGAAGAAAAAATACGTGAAAATGTCAGAAAAGAACAAGAACTGTTAAGACTTCGTAATCACCAGAAAAATATTCTGGACTCCATGCCATCTGTGCTGGTGGGAATTGATCGCAATGGCGCCATCAATCAGTGGAATAAGGAGGCTGAAAAATTCACCGAGCGCAGCTTTGAAGAGGTAAAAGGGCTTCTTCTTTCAGAAGTTCTACCGAAAATATCAATAGAAGTTGAAAGGGCCCAAGGCAGTATTATGTCAGGTAAAACTGTTCATAAAATACGTATACCGCGTGTAAAAGATGGAGAAACTTATTACGAGAATATAACTATTTATCCGCTGATTAGTAACGGTCATGATGGAGTTGTCATTCGTCTGGACGATGTCACAGAGAGAGTGCGCATTGAAGAAATGATGATCCAGACTGAAAAAATGATGTCAGTAGGGGGGCTTGCAGCAGGAATGGCTCATGAAATCAATAATCCGCTAGGTGGGATATTACAGGGAACTCAAAATATTGAACGCCGTCTGTCTGCTGATATGCAAAAAAATATTATTGAAGCAGAAAAGCTTGGTGTAACCATCGAAACAATCCGTGAATATATTCAGGCTCGTGACATTTTTAAAATGCTGACAGGCATTAGAGAAGCTGCCTCAAGGGCTGCTGATATTATTACCAACATGCTCAACTTCAGTCGCAAACCGGAAGTTCATCGAACATCAAGTAAACTAGATAAAATTGTGGACGATGCAATATCTCTTGCCGCTCAAGACTATGATTTAAATAAAAAATATGATTTCAAACAGATAGAAATTATTAGAGATTATGAAAAAAATTTACCTTTTGTAATCTGTTCACCGACAGAAATTGAGCAGGTAATATTAAATCTGCTTGGAAATGCTGCTCAAGCAATGGAAAAAATGAATTTTCCAGAAAAGAAAGCCTGCATAACTATTAGAATTTATCAGCAAAAGGACTACATTGTAATTGAAGTTACAGATAATGGACCTGGAATGGAAGAATCAATACGCAAAAGAGTTTTCGAACCATTTTTTACAACAAAGCCTAAAGGCCAGGGAACAGGACTGGGACTTTCGGTTTCTTACTTTATTATTACGGAAAACCATCATGGCAGTTTCACTATTGATTCCACTTTAGGAAAGGGAACAACATTTGCTTTTAAACTGCCCATAAATAGATGATCCGGGCAACCTTAAGCAAACACAGTCTTACTGCTCTTTGCTTAAGGGAAGTTTGACTGTAACAGTTGTTCCTTTGGAAGCAGAAGATTCCATACTGATTTCTCCATCATGGGCGCGAACAATGAGTCTGGCAGAATATGTTCCAAGACCTGTTCCATCTGCTTTCCCTTCGGTTGAGTACTTATCAAAAAAGGACTTCCTGACTATTTCAGGAACCGCACCGGAGTTGTGAATAGAGATTGTACTTTTTTCAAAATTTGCAAGATAAATTGAAACTGGCTGGATGTCAGGAGTTGCCTCTAATGCGTTTTTAATAAGGTTAGCAAGCATGGAAAAAAGCAACAATTCTTCCCCTCTGACAATAAACTGGTCATTTTTCATTGATTCACGCTCATCAATAAAGACCTTAAGAACCACATCCTTGGATTCAGCCAGCAGGCTTAAATCTCTTTTGATATGATCAATCAGCGGTATTAAATCTACTCCTTCAGGATTTAGCGAGTATGTTCCTGACTCCATGCGGTAAATATCATAAGATCTGTTAATTAAACCAAGCAGTTTATAGCCTGAATCCTGAATAGCTTCTATCATTTCAATTCGAGATGGATCAGTTTCATCGTCCAGAAGAACATAGGGCAGGTTAATAACAGCGTTAAGCGGTGTTTTCAGATCATGACGGGTAATGCTCTCCACATCATGGCGTAAAATGTCAGCCTGTTGATGATTGATGACATCAATAAGTGTGGAGGCCATGGAATTACAGAAGTGCTCTAAAAAATCTGTCGCCATTTCAGGGTGGTAACGATTTTCAGAAGGATCATAAATAGACAGTAGTCCGATAAGTTCTCCTGGCTTATATTTATTCATAAGCCCGAAGGCAAAACATGAACCGTCACTATCCGGTGACATTTCAGGATCACCAAAAAAAATGTCAGGGCGCATCATTTTATTTATGGGACCTATAAAAACTCGATTAGGTCCGGGACTCAATGTCGCATCAATATAACGCATGCATCCTTGCATATAAAAAGTCGGAATTTCGCTGCAATCAATACCTGAACAAAGATCACGCTCCAGTACCACGGTAAGCTTGTTGATTCCGAGTCCCTTAGAGATATCAACGAGTATATCCGAAAGTTCAGATATTGAACGCAGTGTGTTTATACTGTCAAAGGCCCTACATAGCTTACTGAAAAATTGAAAGTCAGAACTGTAAGCAGATAAGGTCTCTTTAAGCTTCAGCTCCACCTTGTCATATCGCTCACTTAATTCATCCAGAGTATTACGTGTAGTAATCAACTTATCTTCGGTACGTAGAACTTCATCTCTGGCAAAAACATAACTTTCAAAAATCGACTGAGCAATGTTTGAAGCATGGTCATCTTTACAGTCTTTAAGAAGCTTTTTCAAAAGATCCAGCTGTATTCCGAATTCTTTTAATGAAGGCAGATTGTTCATATGAATTCCTAAAAATTGAGAATAATTTTTTTTGATTTCAAAATGACTTTAACTGTATGTTCAGGAAAATAGCAACTTAACATCTCTAAAATATTAATTAAGAGCAGCAAAAGCGAGCAACCCGGAGATCTCTGCCAGCACCACTGCGCCTCCTAGAAAATCACCATTAGCCCCATTTACTTTTTTAGCCAGTCGAAAAAGAAATAAAAGACTTCCCCCACCTAAAACATAGGCTGTGATCTGTGTTTGAATATTAACTGCCAAAAAGCCTGTCAGTATCGTCGAGATAAAGGCAACTGCAAGCGAAGGCCAATCAGCTCCGTCCATGAAAAGGACGCCCTGTCCAGGCCTTGAAAATGGTCTTCCAATACGGCACATAGCCGAACAGCCCATCCGGCCCACTATAAAAATCCATATGGCTGCGGCATAGGCATGTGCTTCAAAAATATAATAAAAACAAACCACCTGTCCAAGAAGAACAATAACAGAAGCCAGAATCCCGAATACACCGGAACGACTGTCCTTAATAATCTCCCAGAAACGCACGGCATCGGGATACGGCCCTGCTCCATCTGCGATATCAGCAATTCCGTCAAAATGCAGACCGCGAGTCAAGTAAACTGAAGCGCCAACACTAAGCCATGCCTGAATCCAGAATTTATCGGCAAAAAGACCTAAATAAAAAGGGCATACGATTACACTCCCCAGCACAAGACCACTAAGTGGCATCCACTTAACAGTCCTCGCTAAATCCTTTGCTTCAATATCAATAACAGGACCTAGTCTGGTCATAAAACCAAGTGTAATTAAAAAATCTCTTATTATCCCTTTTCGCACTGCCCGCTCCATTTCAAGATAAGTGTATCTTCCGGCTCTACTCCCAGCATTTCAGATGCAGATCCTCGTTTAAGTGCCAGTTCATAGAATCCCTGACTTCCGGCAAGAAGTCCTATACTCATGTCTTCAAGCTCTGTGTAGCAGGATACTCTCTTGACACAGCAGACATTACACTTTTCTCTAGAAATACACATTCGTTCCGGCATAATTTGTTTATCAGGAATATTAAGTATCAGATTTCCAAAACGATCCTTATGCAGCACGATTACTTTAACTTCATCATTCTTCCAGACAGGTTTTTGAATGCCTTTACGTACAAGATTACGCAAAGGAAATTTAGGGCCGAGGTTTTCAAGGGAAGTTCCGCTTGCTATCTCAGCGGCCAGAGGAGCAAAAAGATCCCGCCCGTGAAACGTTGATGAACTACTCATTTTACCGGCAGTTTCACTTAAATCCGTGACAATCATGGTTCCGGTAAATTGTGATTCTGCAAGCTCAAGAATTCCATTATCCGGTGCAATTACAATGCGCTCATTAAATTCAGCACCGATTATCTTTCTACCACTGCCAACCCCAGGATCGACAACCGTAATAAAAATTGTATTTTCAGGAAAATGATTCATAGCTGCTGCCAGAAAAAAAGCCCCCTGTGCTATACAAAAAGGAGACACACCATGACTGACATCAATTACATATGATTCAGGCGCATGAATGGCCAGTACACCCTTCATCTGTCCAACGTACGGATCATCCAGCCCGAAATCAGTTAAAAGCCCGATTGTTCTGCTCATATGACTACCTTGGTACACTAAATCCTTTTCCAAGAACACTGAAGGTTTCTTCAATTATTACAAAAGCAGCAGGGTCAATGGTAAAAATAGTGGCTTCAAGCCGTTTAATTCTAAATGAATCTACAACCGTCATAATAACTGTCCTTTCCTTGCCGGTATACCCACCCTTGGCATCAATCAATGTAGTTCCCCGTCCAAGCTTAGTCATAATAGCTCCTGAGACATCATCTGGAAAGGCTGTAATAATTAAAACCAACTTACGCTGGTTAAAAAGACGCTGTACAGCATCAATCGCAGCCGCAGAAACGTAAATCATCGCTAATGAATAAAGTACATCATTTAAATTAAGCCAGACTGTTCCTACACCTAGAACAACAACATTAAAGCCCATCGAGAACTGACCGACTTTAATGCCTAGTTTTTCACGGGCAAGAATCTGTAGAATCCCCAGCCCTCCGGTTGAGCCAAGCGAACGCAAAGAAACACCGGAACCAAGGCCCAGAACGACTCCTCCGGCCAGTACGGCCAGCCACTTATCATGAAAAGAAATAGTCCACGGAACAAGTTCAATGAAACCGCTAAGTGTGACCATGCCATACAGACTGTACCAGAAAAACCTTCTACTGATAAAAAACCATCCCAGTAAAAAAACAGGAATATTTAGCAGAAAAATCCATACCCCTGAAGACAGAACTGGAAAAATATAATATCCAAGAAGAGCAAGACCTGAAATCCCACTGGGTAAAAAGGCATTTGGAATAATTACCGCCTTGATTGCAAGTGCGGTAAGAAATGACCCCATGCTTAATAAGCAAATATTCCAAGCTATTGAGTAACTCCACGTTTGAAAACGACTTATAACAGCATCCAATTAATATTCTCCTTTGTTAACATTTATATTTTGCTGTATGAAAGGAAATAGCAGTGAAGTTTCAAATTTTCCAGATTAAATAAGACGGCCCAATATGTAAATTCACTATCTTAGCTCCATATTGAGTACTTGGAAGCTGCACCGAAAAATGATAAGCGAGGCATGCTTACATAGTATTAAACAGTACTCTGCTCTTAGCGCAGCAGTTCATAACTGTTTTATCATAATTTATTAAGGAGTTTTTAATCCACAATGAAAGCTAAACTACACCTTGAAAAAGTTCTCGGTTCCATTCTTGAAAGCAAGGGCTGGCAGTGGCCTGAAAAGGCTGTTATAGAGCCACCTAAAGATAAAAATTTCGGCGACATGTCAGCGAATATCGCCATGATGCTATCCAAACAAGCAAAAATGAATCCTCGTGCTATCGCCGAGGAGATCAAAAAAGAACTTGATAACGATAAGTATGTTCAGCAGGTTGATATCGCCGGTCCAGGCTTTCTAAACTTCACTTTTTCTAATTCATTCTGGCAGGACATGATCCTCGAAGTTCTTGAAAAAGGTGCAGACTTCGGTCGTAGTGATATCGGCAAGGGAACCAAAATTCAGGTTGAATATGTTTCCGCCAACCCTACAGGACCACTGCATATCGGTCACGGACGTGGAGCTGCTCTAGGCGACTGCCTTGTGCGTACACTTGAGTTTACCGGATACGATGTTGAAGCTGAGTACTATGTAAATGACGCAGGACGTCAGATGTTAATTCTCGGCAACTCCATCTGGGTAAGATTACAGCAGTCTCAGGGACGTGATGTTACCGACCCTGAAGATTTCTATAAAGGTGATTATATTAAGGATCTCGCTGCTGAAGTTCTTGAACGCAATCCTGATATCCTGAATATGGATGAGAACGAATCCATTGCTATCTGCCGTGAATACGGAAAAGATGAAATTCTTGAAGGAATTAAAAAAGACCTCGCAGCTTTTGATGTTCGCCATGATGTATGGTTTTCCGAAAAAAGTCTTGTTTCCGCAGGAAAGGTTGAAGAAACATTTGCCGATCTGAAAGAACGCGGTATGGCTTACGAAAAAGATGGAGCACTCTGGTTCAAGTCAATCGATCTGGGAGATGACAAAGACAGAGTATTGCGCAAATCCAATGGAGATCTGACCTATTTTGCCTCTGACATCGCTTATCATGACAATAAGTACAAACGTGGTTTTGATATGGTTGTCGATATCTGGGGCGCTGACCATCATGGCTATGTTCCCCGTATGCAGGCTGCAGTTGAAGCCCTTGGTAAAAAAGGACAGCTTGGTGTTATTCTGGTGCAGCTTGTCAACCTGCTGCGCGGCGGTGAACAGATTGCTATGTCCACACGCGCAGGTAAATTTGAAACACTCGAAGATGTAGTGAATGAAGTTGGCCGCGATGCCGCACGTTTCATGTTTCTATCCCGTAAGAGTGACAGCCATCTTGATTTTGACCTTGATCTTGTTAAACAGAAGACAATGGAAAACCCGGTCTACTACGTGCAATACGCCCATGCGCGAATTTGCTCTGTAATTCGCAAAGCCGCAGATCAGGGTATTGAAATTCCAGCAGGACAGTCTTCACTTTTAGAAAATCTGACCAACGTGGAAGAGCTTAATCTTATGAAACTCATGGACCAGTTTTCTGATGTTGCTGAAAATGCAGGAAAACACATGAGTCCGCACGTTGTAAGTTACTATCTGCGTGATCTCGCCAGTGCATTGCATAGATTCTACTCCATGCATCACATTCTTTCTGCGGAGAAAGAAATCATTGCTGCAAGGCTTCTGCTTCTTCAAGCTGTTGCCAGAACTCTTTCCAACGGCTTGAACCTGCTCGGCGTTTCCGCTCCCGAGAGTATGTAATTAATAACTGGAGAACATGATGGCAGCCCCTAAGGGAAAAAAAAGAACAACAGATTCAACCCAGGAAAAGAAATATACTTTTACCTTCACAGTACCTGAAATTATAGGACTGTGTGCAGGAAGTGTTGCAGCTCTTTGTGCTTTCTTTGTACTGGGTATTCTGCTGGGACGAGGGTATCAGCCCGAAAAGGATATGCCTAAACTGGAAATGATGATGCCATCAAGTTCTGCTAACAGCTCTGGTGAAGTGAAAGGTGGAGTTTTGAAACCTGAAGAACTTCAATATATTGATGCTATAAAGAAAAAACCTGAATCGGCATTAAAACCAGAGCCAAAGAAAAAAGAAGTCGCTGCCAAGCCTGAGATAAAAAAATCTCCTGCTCCTGCTAAAAAAGAAGCAGAACAGGCCAAGGCAACAAAACCAATTGAGCCGACATTCTCTGTTGAAATAGATAACCCTGAAGAACCGGCAGCACCTGTTTACAACTACATATATCAGGTTGCTTCCTTCGGTTCTAACGGTAAAGCACAGGACTTCAACTCCAAGCTTATTGAACGTGGTCTTAATTCTTATGTTGAACCGGGAAAAAGTGGAACACGTATCTGGTATCGTGTGTTCATACGTCATACCGGAACAGCCGCATCAACTGACAGTATGAGAAATATTCTACGAAAGTTCGGTATTAAAAAACCATTGCTGAAGAGTAAAAAATCAGTTGAGTAATAGTCTGGCTTTATAAATGGTAAAAGCCCCGCAACTTAGTTTGGTATACCAGTTGCGGGGCTTTTTTAATCAACCTGACAGCTATTAGGCTGATGGAGAGCTCTTACATAATTTTAAGCTGTGGTCGCATTGGCGAAACCATCACTCTATTTCTACCTTGCTCCTTAGCATTATAGAGAGCATCGTCTGCCTTACGCAGAATTTCTACATCTTTTTCAAGACTTCCGGGTCTGACAGATGAAACCCCAATACTTGCCGTTACCTTAATATTCTTATCCTGATATGGCATGTTTGTTTTTTCAATCTTAACTCTAACGCGTTCTGCTAACATTTCAGCATCAGCTTCCTTAGTATGCGGAAGCAAAATAACAAACTCTTCCCCTCCGTAGCGGGCAATAAAATCTGTTGAACGAAATGTTGATTCAAAAAGCCTTGCAACACGTTCAAGAACCATGTCACCGGCCAGATGACCGTATGTATCATTAATATTTTTAAAATGATCAAGGTCGATCATAAGTAAAGATAAATCAGTATTAAGACGCTGATGACGCTTAAACTCTTCAACCAGTCTTTCATCAAAACTACGGCGGTTGAATACTCTGGTCAGACCGTCACGGTCAGCACGGGTCTTTATCTTGGTGAACATAAGTGCGTTGTTAAGCGCAAGAGACAAATGGTTCACGGCCGCATTGAGCGTTGAAACCTGATCCTTGGCCAGCCGGATATTCTTATCGCAAAGCATAACCAGACAACCAAACTTATCGCCTCTGCTAACCAGAGGAAGAGCCAAAACTCTTCCTGCATTTGGACTGTATACCATCTGCCGGTCACTGACATTTACGGTTTCAGAAATATTGTAGCCCAGAACATCCATGCCGCTTAGAGCAACGATATTTTCAATCATCAATTCAGTCCATTCGGACTGTACTTCACCAAGAAGTCCCGGATTGAGATAAATTTCAGTTTCTACATGCCGTCCTGTCTCAAGTACATTCCAGAATGCTCCTTGAACGGAAAGTACAGGTAAAAGCAGCTTTAAATCTTCTGCTGCCTGCCCGAGTATATCCGCAACTTCAAGTCGCTCAGTAGCGTTTGAAAGCAGGGTATTAAGAAACATGAGATGCTCAGTCTTACGGCTGAGAAGTTCACGCTCCATAATAATCTCTTCGGTCATACGGTAAAGATCACCATAAAGACCGGAAATTTCCTTCGCCCTGAAAAGGGCATCCTGCACTTTTGTGCTGGTCAGCGGAGAACTTATGACTGCAAGAAAGCCATCTTCAAGAACACTTTCAAGGTCAACATTATTCTTTTTTTCATCCTGAATAAGGATGCGCTGTGTAGATTCAAGATTACGATATGCCTCACGGCGGGCTTCAGGAAGTTCATCCCATACACGTTGAGGAATCCAAGTAGCAGCAGGCTTCTCCTGATTACTGAGTTCCTTTTCGCTGGGAAGAGATCTTTCTGAGAAATTTCTCAAAAAGAAGCCGGGACCGAGAGAATCCTCAATCTTTCCCGCTTCATTATTATTAAGACCGAACCCCCAAAGCAGTTCGGGTCTGCTCCCTCTTTTCATTTCAGGTCTCCTTCTTTGCCTTAGTTAAGCTGTCAGAAATAGTTTTCTGAATTGAAGCTTGCAAAAAAAAGACCATCAACATGGTCAAATATATTATGCAGAGTATGTTTTCTTCTCTATAGAAAATGTATAAATTCAAAATCACCGATATAACAGTGTGATATAAGCAAAATATCTGCGTGTTATAATTTTCAGTGCTTTTAATTTAAAACTTAACAAAAGATATTATTCACCTTCGAAAGGAAAACTGTGCCGGAAATATGGCGCTCCCTAGAGGGATTGAGGAAAATAAATCCTTTGACAAGACTGGTCCAAATATGGCTTGAAATAATGTATGAAAACTCAAAGAATATGGGGAACTTTGGACCCCTTCTACGAGGCTGGCCCCATATTGGGGAGAAAAGTCGCTAACGAAGGCTTTATAAATGGCCTGTTCAAAGCAGATCCATTTGATGAATATCATTTTTTTCTCCCCGGAAATGCAAGTTGCCAGACCTTTACAAAATTTATTGAAATAAATTTTTCAGCACTGTTCAAGAGTGGCAGAGTGAAAGTCATGGACAGGCGTGACCTGCCGGAAGCGATAAGTAAGCAAAAATATTTCTGCTTTCATCAGTCAGACTGTATTCTGTTTCCCCCACATCTGGCCCGGATTAGAAATCAGTTTTCCAAACATATTTTTCCTATTACCGGAACTACTCATTCTTTAAGTTACAGTAACTACGCGTCGTTTTTTCTTAATTATATGTGGAAAGGATCTACTAAGCGCGACTGTATTATCGCAACATCGACTATGGGGACAACCGTTGTTGAAAAATATTTCCAGCATCTGCGTGAGGGGTTTGAACTTGATGAAATTAAATTTCCCACCCCGCAAATAAGAAAAATTCCTTTAGGAATTAATACGGAATATTTCTCACCTCCCAGTGTACAGCAAAAAGAGCAGGCTTTAAATAATCTGGAAATGAACGGAGAAGGAATAGTTAATATTCTTGTTTTCGGCCGTATTGCCCACTACTCCAAAATGGATATCCTGCCCCTTTTAAGGGCTCTGCAAAGACTTTTTGCAAGAGGAATGGATCGTAATAAAGTAAGGCTTATCCTATCCGGATGGACCGACGAAGGAGATGACTTCCCTGAAACTCTCTCGCAACTGGCTAAGAATATGGGGCTGAAGCTTTCTATTGTAAGCCGTCCACAGGATAATATAAAAACAGACTTGTTTCGCGCAGCTGATATTTTTGTTTCCATTTCCGACAATCCACAAGAGACCTTTGGTCTGACAATTCTTGAAGCTGGAGCTATGGGGCTGCCTGTTATAGCATCTCACTACGACGGGTACCGAGATTTGGTAATTAACGGAAAAACAGGATTTCTAATTGATACAATAGGTACTGATGAAAGCCCTGAAGTAGATGTTATGGCTCCTTTTTGTTTCGATAATCAGTACCACCTGCTTTTAGCTCAGCAGACAGCAGTGCTCACACCTAAATTGGCTGATGCTCTGGAAGAGCTTATAAATAATCCGGAACTGCGCAAAACAATGGGCAGCACCGGGGCTCGTCATATTCAGACAAATTTTACATGGAAAAAAGTAATCGAGCAGTACCTAAGGCTCTGGGATGAGTTAAATAGCACTCCTGTAAATGAAGAAGGGCTTTGCGATATAAAGCATCCAGTACAGGTAAGATTCGGAGAAACATTTGCCCACTACACCACCTCATCCATTAGTAATGAGATGAAAGTAGTTACAGGCATAACCGGCAGAGCAATATATCATGGTAAAGAGTTTCCTTTGGTCTACAGCGGGCTGGAAAGGATTTTAAAGCAGGATATTATCCGTAAAATATCCTTCTTTGCCCGCAAGACGATAACTGTTGCCCTGCTAGTTGAAAAAATTAAATCACTTGAACCTGAGCTGTCCAACCAGAAAGCCAAATTCCATATACTCTGGTGCCTCAAACATGATATTCTGGAAATTTTATGCGAAACAGGACAATAGTTCACCACACAGCTTTAGCCAAAAGTGGAGGAGCAACAAGAGTTGCTGCTCTCCTATGTGAAGGTCTTGAACAGACTGGATACCAATGCATACACTCATATGAGGCTTCAGAAAAAACCAGTGATAAGCTGATCAGTCCAGATGAAGCTGCCGGAAGCATACCTGCGAACGCCATTGTTCATTTGCATTCATCGGCAGATCCTGCAAAATTCCTTACTACTCTTCATAAAGAGACCCAAGTCGTTATAACTCTTCACGATACCCAGATGATCACCGGAGGATGCTCGTATCCCCTTGATTGCGAGCATTTTAACCGAAATTGCATTAATCCCTGCCCAAGAAATTTCCCGGACTCTGAAGCAGTGTGCCAAAAAAACATTTCCGCACTTTTAAATTCCGGGGCATTGATTGTCTCACCGTCTAGGTGGCTTGCCAAACTTGCAAGCAAGTCAGACGAAAGGCTAGAAGTAAAAATAATTCCTAACGGCATACCGTGGCCTGAAGTTTTGGAAGATAAAAAAAAGGTTCGCAAAAAATTTGGACTCCACCAAGCATCAAAAATTATCTTATTTATTGCCCATGGAGGACAGGATGCCGGATATAAATCCGGTCCCCAATGGACTCAATACTGGAATATAATTAAGAAACAAGTACCTGGGGCGATAGCTTTTGCTATTGGAGGCAATAAAAATATACGGGAAGGTGATTTTATTTCATTGCCTTACGTTGACCGGGAAACACTAAGCGAGTTCATGCTGGCTGCTGATATTTTTGTATACCCAACTCTTGCAGACAATCATCCTTTAGTCATACTTGAAGCCATGTCCAGAGGTCTGACTACAGTCAGCTATGCTGTAGGAGGTGTTCCTGAACAGATCATACATAATTCCACAGGCATCCTTGTGCCCCCTTATGAAAAAACAAATTTTGCCGATAGTGTTGTGGCACTGCTCAAAAACACACGACTGGCACGGGAAATAGGAACATATGCTTTTCACAGTGGTAAAAAGAAATATAATTGCTCAAGAATGATCAAAGATTATATTAAGGTTTATGACAATCTGGCTTAATTTTAACTTTTTATGTTATTTTTTTATTTTTTTGTGATAAATCTACTGAATCAAGTTGACTTTTTTTATATTTACATTGGAAATACAGAGACAAACTCTGTTATAAAGTTTAAAAACATCTTTCATAAACAAGCATTTCAGTCTAATATTAAGCTGAGATTTGTTGTTCATATAATCAAACTGGCATGACCCGCTATTTTTCAGGGGAGGATGAGAATGTCTCAAACAAATATTCTGCTCGAATCAGGCACTAATGAGCTTGAAATAGTTGAATTTTATATTGATGAAATTGATAACGTTCACGATGGAGCAACAAGACGCAGCTTCTACGGAATAAACGTAGCTAAAGTTGTTGAGATCATCAGGCTGCCCGAGCTTACCGATATGCCTGATGCTGCAAATGATGCAGTTCTCGGTGCATTTGACCTGAGATCAGAAATTATTCCACTTATTGATCTTAGTCGTAGAGTTGGTAAAAGTAGAATTGAAGACGAAGCTCCTAAAGTAATCGTTACTGAATTCAATAAAATTTCCACAGCATTTCTTGTTTCAGGTGTAACACGCATTCACAGGATAAGCTGGGAGCAAGTAGAAGCACCAAGCAGGCAGGTTTCTTCCCTGACAGCAAACTCCATCACCGGAGTAGTCAAGCTTGAAGGTCGCATTGTGTTCTTGCTTGACCTTGAAAAAATTGTTGCCGACCTTAACCCTGGTATGGATCTTACAGATGTACCAGAAGCATCATTAGTCGATAAAATTGAAAAACGTCATCTCAAGGCACTCATTGCGGATGACTCCACCATGATACGTCGCATGATCGGTCAAATGTTGGAAGATGCTGGTTTTAGAGTTACCAGAACTCATAATGGTAAAGCTGCTTGGGATAAAATAGTTGAATGGAAAGCCAAAGCAGAAGCTGAAGGCAAAACCATTAATGATTATCTTGATATTGTAGTTACTGACATTGAAATGCCAGTTATGGATGGGCATAATTTGACCAAGCGCATAAAAGATGATCACGAATTAAGACATCTTCCTGTATTACTCTGCTCCTCTATCATTACTGATACCCTTTTCCATAAAGGAGAGTCTGTCGGGGCTGATGACCAGATTTCAAAAGCAGAAATTAATCAGCTGGCAGAAAGAGTTTTTAAGCTTATCGAGAAAGCACAAAGTGCATAAGCACATTTTGAATTAAATTATCAAGCCCCGTATGACCATGTCATCCGGGGCTTTTTTACGTTTTACTCTAAACAATTGGTAAAATTTAGAACTTACAAAAAATTCAAAAGACACGTTCACTCGTATTCTATTTAATCCAGATCAACGAACACTGCCTTCCGGTAATGTGATCTCGTCTATATGAAAAAAAAGTATCCGACATGGAATAAGTACACATATCAATACTGTAAATATTTCGTGGATTAAGACCTGCTTCCTGCAGTTGATCCCTTGTGAGCTGCCAAAGATCAACCATTCTGGATTTCTCATCAAAATAAGCTTCGAACCCCGGTTCAAAATCAGTAGAAAAATTCTTAAATTCAGAGACCGCAGGACTTAAGCTTGGACCTCGAACAGCAAGCAGATCTGAAGGATTACAACTGTAATGCTCACATAAACGCTTAACACCTTTACCTGGAAAATTCATCGCATTGCCACGCCAGCCATTATGCAACCCAGCTACAAAATTACCATCCTTATGAGCAATTAAAATAGGCTGACAGTCAGCAGTTTTAACGACAAGACCATGCCCCTTAGCTGATGTAGCAAAACCGTCTCCTTCGAGTATAGCCGGATCTCCGGCGGAACCACATTCCGGTTCAAAATGGATAACATCACCATGAACCTGTTTGCATTCATGCCACTGAGTTATGCCTAGTGTTGCAGCCAAAGCAGTTCTATTTTCACGTACATTATAAGGATCGTCGCCTACATCAAAAGAAATATTTCCTTCATCAAAAGGAGCCTCACACTTACCACCGTTTCTTGTAGTAAAAACAACTGAGATTTTTTCAAGTCCGGGAAAAACAAATGGTATATAAGTTAATTCTGCCATATCAACTCCTTTTCGGTACAAACCAGACTAACAGCCTGATCCCATGGTTCGACAGGAAATCCTTCTACAAGTTGAAAAGAATAGCATACACCCACAGATAAAAAAAAGTCCTTCTGCGGCCGTGCCAGAAAACGGTCATAATAACCGCCGCCAAATCCAATACGGTAACCATGAGAATCATACCCTACGCCCGGAACGATAACAATATCAGGTGAAACTGCATCAGGAAATTCACACCGTGACCTGCAGGGCTCTTTTATACCAAATGATCCTCCCAACAGATCATGCTCGGCACGGACCACGCCAAAATCCATTAACCCCGGCTCGTCAGTCCTACAACACGGCATAAACAATTTCTTACCACTGTCCCAGGCAGCTTCAAGGAGCGGTCGCACATCAACCTCATTTTTTATAGGCCAGTAAAGCAAAACTTCCTGCGCATTTATCCACTGCTTAAGACTGAGTATTGATTCAACAATCCTGCCACTCTTAACTTCAACATCCGAAGCACACATTCTGGAACGCGTTTTAAGCAGCCTCTTCCTGATGACATCTTTATCCAAACCGATCTCCCAATTTCACTTTTTTAAAAACCACTTAATAAGACCATGTCTTCCTGTTAAAAATCAATAGAAGAATGAAGCAATAAGGAAACTATGTGAGTATCCGTCCCGATAAAACCAGAGCTTATGCATTGGTTTTTGAAGCCAAAAATGATAGCAAAACACCAATACAAAGATCACTTATGCCCTGTTCATACTAAAAATTATTCTACCGGAGAGACTATGTCTAAAAAAGATACTTATTGGATCGCTTTTGGAGATATTCACCAGAGTCTTAACCTGCCAAATTTGATACCGGATATTGATAAAGCCGCTGGTGTCATTGTTACAGGTGACCTGACCAACCATTCACCGCAAGGTGCGGTAGAGAAAGTCTGGGATTCCATATATCATTTAAATCCCAACATTCTTGCTCAGGCCGGAAATATGGATCGCAGCAATGTTACTGATTTTCTTAAATCAAAAGGAGCCAATCTGCATCTTGAAGTCCGTGAGCTAGCCGATGGAATCAAAATTATGGGTGTAGGGTGTTCTATCCCCACTCCCTTCGGAACTCCAAGCGAAATAACTGAAGAAGAAATGGCCGAAATGCTTGCAGAAACATACTCCAGAGCAGGTAAGTATGACAAGCTGATCCTTGCTGTACACGACTCTCCATACAACACTTCCTTAGATATGCTATCAAATGGAATGCATGTTGGTAGCAAGTCCGTCAGGACTTTTATTGAAACACATCAACCAGACATCGTTATCAGCGGACATATCCACGAATCACGTGGTGAAGACAGCATAGGTAAATCACGCATTTTTAACCCCGGAATGGCTTCCGGAGGTGGTTATGTACAAATAAACCTGTCTAATCAAACGTTAGATGCAACCTTAAAACAAATTTAATTTAATGAGTAAAATAAGATTCGTATGGGTTGGAAAACTAAAGGAACCATTTTTCAATGAGGCATGTGCCCATTACACAAAAAAATTAGGACGGTTCTACAAGCTGGAAGAAACTATTCTTAAAGATGCACCGGGTAAACTTCCGCCAGAAGAAAAAGTTCTGCGTGAAGGGAAGTCAATCATCACTAAGATTAAACCATCTGATATGCTAATCTGCATGGATGAAAAAGGTGCAGAAATGACTTCAGTAGAACTTTCAAAAAAATTAAGCCAATGGACTGAGGACCCAAACCTGACACCATGTTTTGTCATTGGTGGACCATTTGGGTTATCGGAAGAAGTAAAGAATGTCGCTCGAGTCAAACTTTCCCTGAGCAAAATGACCCTTCCTCACGAATTGGCCAGAACCATGCTGCTGGAACAACTTTACCGTGCAGGTTCAATTCTACGTGGTTCACCATATCATCATGTTTGATCTGTTAGAACCGTGAAAATAAATGAGGATTTTTTAATGATAAATAATGAATATTTAGAAAAACTTGAACATTACATGACTTCTGGTGACATGAAATTTGAATTTGACAATGGCACCGAGGAAAAACGTTTTGAAATTCTTGATTTTCTCGAAAGATTGATGGACGTCGCAGAAATAGCCGACGAGCATGCTACCAAACTTATTTTCAAAGGCGGACTACTCGATCAGCTATCAGGTAATAGCGACCAGAAATAATGAGTTTTATCTCCTGCTTTATATTGCAAAACAGATTCCAGCTTAAAATTCAACCCAATAATATCTGAATCTTGCGGGGCTGGATCATTAGAAAGAATTACTACTCTGCCGCCCGGTGCAAGCATCGGCTTAACAAAAGGTAAAAGTTCTTTCCAAGGCATAAATGCTTTGCTCAGAATTAAATCCGCAGGGAGTATTTCCTGCGGAATTTTTTCTGCGCGTCCTTGAAAAACATAGGTACGCGGCAGACTCATCATACGCAGAGCTGTACGCATAAAAACTGAACGCTTCTGACGGGAGTCGACTAGATGATAATCACCTTGCTGCCAGACAGTGCGCAAGGGAATTCCGGGTAACCCGGCCCCCGCACCTAAATCAAGAGCTACAGAATCTTTGGGGAGATTTAGAGAATTTAAAAAATCAGCCAGATGCAGACTATCAATAATCAGAGAATGAAATATTTCTTTCCATGAGGCAGGACCTACCAGATTCATGGATTTATTCCACTTAACCAGCAAAGTTACATAGTAGGCTAAAATTCTGGACTGATCCGTTGCCGACTTGAAACCAGCATCAAGACGTGGATCATCTGTTAATTTACGCCCGGCCTTACTTGCTGCACCGATTATTTCTGATCCACTGATATTTATCTCTGCCATTTACATCTCCTCGTTACTTCCGGCAGATTGCACACAAAGGTCTTCTTTGGCAACTGCTGACTTCCGTACAACAGCTCTCGCAGAAACCATTACTGCCAGTATACACAGGCAGGAAAGAGTAATTAATGAGAAATGCATTACGGATAGGTATGAAGAAGCTGATTCAGGAGAGACCGGAGCATCCCCCATTACGGTTGAAAGAAAAATAGAGATAATGACCATACTGGTTACCATACCGACAGTACGTAAACCGCCACTGACAGCAGAAGCAAAACCAAAACGAGATGGAGGAACACTACCCATAAGAATCATCATATTAGGAGATGAAAATAGCGCAAAACCAACACCAAGAATGACAAACATTGTGTAAAGATACGGTATAGAGGTCTGAGCAGTAACCAGCGCACCCATAATTGTTCCTGTCGTGCAGGCAAGCATACCAAGCAAGGCAATAATGCGCGGAGAAAATTTATCTGCGAGTCTTCCGCAGGGAGGTGATAAAACGGCCTGAACTATAGGCTGGATCACAAGTATGAGCCCGGCTTCATGAGGAGTAAGCCCTTTTACACTTTGCAGGTAGAGACTAAAGAGAAAGACGATACCGAATGTTCCGGCATAGTTGATATACTGTACCAGAGCAGCATCGGAAAAATCCTTACGTTCTTTAAAAAGAGTTAATTCAATCAACGGATTCTTAAACCTATCCTGCGTGTAAATAAACAACGCGAAACAGGCAATACCTGAAACAAGTAAAACAGGTCCAAGCCACCCTGCATTCAGGCTTGTTCCTCCAAAAACAAGGGCTGCAACAGAAAGAGCAACCAAAACGCTTCCGGCATAATCAAATTTCTCCACAGACGATTGAAACTTTTCTTTCAGATTGCGATGAGCAACAATATAAGAAATACCAAGCGGAATCATGCCCAGATAGAATAACCAGCGCCATCCTAGATGAGTAGCGACCAGACCACCTATATACGGGCCTGCCGACAAACCTACATAAACAGCAGCAACAGCAAGCCCCATTGCTCTTCCGCGTTCTTCTTTCGGGACGGAATCAGTAAGCAACGCCATATTTGTAGCTATACACATTCCACCGGAAATACCTTGAGCCATACGTAGTATGATTACAGTTTCAATAGAATGGGCAAAACCGGTAAGAAATGTAAAGATCGTGTACAGCAATACTCCCAGACGAAACATAGGCTGTCTTCCGAACATATCCGCCAGTCTTCCAAATGGAAGAAGAAGTGCTGCCACACTACCAACATATATTGATTCAACAAGACTTAAATCCAGACCGCTTGCGCCAAATTCCTTACCAATAACAGGCAAAGAAATCCCAACAGCAGAAAACATAAACGGCATTGTAAACTGAGTTATTGCTACGGCAAAGACTACAGCTCTCTTCTTAGCATCATTCATTATAACCTCTTCATATCGACTATACAGCCTAAAATATATTTAAATAATATCCCACAGATTTGGCATTCCAAGTTTTTCTCTGCATGTATCAATAATTTTGACCATACACTTCATTACCAAGTCCTTCTCATCACAATCTAAGCCGGACAGCATTTCCTCATTCGCGTTCATAAGTACAGCAGTGAGATCTTCATGTATTTCTTTAGCTTTATCAGTAGGATATACTAATTTTTGCCTTCTATTATCAGGATTTTCTTCTCTGTAAAGAAATTTCAATTTTTCGAGCTTGGCGATTGTTCTAGCTGTAGCGCCTTTATCAATGCTCAATATCAAAGATAACTCATCTTGTGTCCTTCCTGGATTTAATAATGACTCCATCAAAAATCCGATCTGACAATAAGTAATTCCTATTGCCTCCAGCTTTTCTGCTAGAATAGCTTTATTAAGCCTTACAACCTGTGCATTTAAATAACCAAACGGGAACGAATTCATAATTTCTTCCTAAAAGTATATCCGTTGTCTAATCAACAGTTGCAGAGACAACATTATTTTTTACACTTGTCAATCAGATTTTAAAAATGATTTGAAGACTCACATATGTTAAATCAATATAGGAAAGTTCTATTGCATATACAGAGTAATATTTGTAAATGAAGCGAATCAACCTAACCGGAGCACCACTTGAGCTATCCAGAACCAAAAAGAAGTTTTTTTTCAGCACAACTCGCTAATTTTCTTAAAATAACACTTGCAGCATGCTTAATTATCTGGCTGATCAGATCAGGAAGCATACGTTTTGATTATCTAACTGTTTCAAAAGATCATCTTGGTTCTTTCTTGGGTGGAATTTTACTTATTTTTCTAGGTATGAATGTCGGTGCATTTAGGTATAAGGAACTACTAAAAGGAACAGAGATAAGGATTAGTACATACAACAGTCTTAAAATAAATTTTGTAATGTACTTCTTTATTCAGTGCGTGCTCGGCGCTGCCAGTGGGGACATTGCCCGTTTTTTTTATACAGTAAGAGAGACCGGAGAAAAACCCAAAGTAGGAGCCGCCATTATAATTGATCGTATTATAGGCCTCATGGGTCTTTTTGTTTTAGCTGGGATTGGTATCCTTTTTAACTGGGAGACTGTTTTATCATCACCACAATTACAAGTCCTTGTCCCACCTCTGCTAGCGATAATCTATGGCCTGTGGATGTCATCTTTCCTCGGATACCTATCTCTAACACGCAATAAAAAAACTGCAATTACAGTTGGCTCAACATTCTCAGTATTGGTCATACTCATATGCTTGTTTAGCTCCAGTAATTCTATAAAAAACGAAGTCTGGGCTGCTATTTTAATTGCAATTTTTGGTTCCCTCTTAGCCCCTATAGTTGCACCTGAATTATTGCAAGATGGTATTATTTATAAGAATTTTCTTAGTAAAACCAAAATTGGAAGTAAAATAGGAGAGTTCACATCGGCACTGCTATTATACAGAAATAAACCAAAAACGATTATTCTAACTGCGATCTTAACAGCTGTTCAACATATACTACTTATTGTATCACTTTACTTTTTTTCACAATCTCAAAATTTACCTGCAATACCATCATTTAATGAACTCTTCTTTTCAAGCCCTCTAGCTTATCTTGCAGGACTGATTCCTGCCCCTGCAGCAGGACTGGGAGTTAATGAAGCAGCATTCGAAACATTGCTTTCAGCAATCTCAAACCATGTAGTTTATGCCGGCGCTTCCATTTTTCTTATGCAAAGAATATGGATTACTATTTTTTCATTGATAGGGATTCCTTTTCTTATCAGAGATAAGTCAAAAGTTATTGCCACATAACAAAACGTATGTTCAAATACTTATTTATTAACAGTTCTCAATATTTTATTGAATATCTGAATATACGGAATCCCAAATGGCAAAAGTTCTAATCATAGATGATGATCCTTATATCGGCGAACTGCTGGTCAAAATTGCCAGAAACCTTAATCATAGTGGCGAAAATGCACTAACCCTTAAAGAGGGTATGGCTCTTGCCCGTGAAGAACGTTATGATGTCGTATTTCTCGATGTTGTTCTTCCGGATGGTAATGGGCTGGATGCACTTTCGGAGCTGCAACAACTGAATAACACTCCTGAAGTGGTCATAATTACAGCTAAGAGTGACACAAAAGGGGCCGAATTAGCTATTAATTCAGGGGCATGGGATTATATTTCTAAACCGGCAAGCGCAGAAGAATATATGCTACAAATGCGCAGAGTTCTGCAATACCGTCTTGAAAAACAGGCATCACACCCAAAGCTTGGACATCATAATATTGTCGGTCGCTCAATACCTATAATGCGCTGCCTTAATCAGGCTGCTAGGGCTGCTGAAACGCATGTTGGCGTGCTGATACTTGGTGATACAGGTACAGGAAAAGAACTTTTTGCAAAAGCTGTGCATGACAACAGCAGCAGACGTAACAATCCTTTCATAATAGTCGACTGCGCAACCATACCTGAGAATCTCGTAGAGTCGATTCTTTTCGGTCATGAAAAAGGAGCATTTACCAGCGCTGAAAAGTCGCACAAAGGGCTGATTGCCAAAGCTGACGGCGGCACTCTTTTCCTTGATGAAGTTGGAGAACTGCCGCTCCACCTGCAAAAATCTTTTCTCCGCGTTTTACAAGAGCGAACATTCCGGCCTGTGGGCGGGCATGAAGAACTGGAAAGTGATTTCAGGCTGGTCGCTGCAACTAACAGAGACCTTGAAGCATTAGTACAGGCTGGAAGATTTAGACAGGATTTACTTTATAGATTACAAGCGTTTGTAATTGAATTGCCACCTTTACGTCAACGAGCCTCGGATATCCGTATGTTGTCTCGTTACTACTTAAATAAACTGGCAGTTGATTTTGGTGCCAGTCCAATTGCTGTATCGGATGAATTTCTGGATGCGCTGCAGACATACTCATGGCCAGGTAACGTTCGAGAGCTCTTTAATGTACTTGAACAGGTCTTTACTGCAAACAGTGAAGCAGGTGAATTTTTACCGATTCACCTACCGGTCAGACTCCGTATTGCCGCTGCACAGGCATCATTATTACCCCATGCGGAAACCCGTAAGACTTTAACCATAATTAAAGGCAACAAAACTAAAAATATTAAATTGGGAATAGCAGCTTCAGATGTTATAATTCCACCGTATGAGGCACCTGAAACGGATAAATTCCCGCCTCTTAAAGAGTATCGTGAGCAAGCCCTCGAACAGGCTGAAAAACTCTACCTAGAAAGCCTTATTATGCATTGCAAAGCAAATATGACTACAGCAGCGCAAACCTCAGGGCTCTCAGTTTCACGCCTTTATGCTTTACTTAAAAAACACAATATCAAAAAAAAGTTCATACTCAACTAATGCTGTTGTTGCTGCATACAAAATAAAAAAAGGGCCGCAATACAATCATTGCGGCCCTTTTGAATTTGTAAAATTTAAATTTATCCCGCGGAGCTTATATTAAAAGCCACAGAATAAAAGTGATGTGTAAAGTCCACATATTCAACAGGGACTTCTTTAGGAACATCAATTCTTGCCTGAGCAAAATTAACGATTCCCTTAATACCACCATCAACTAAATAATTAGCTGCACGCTGAGCTCTTTCAGGTGGAGTAGTAATTATACCAATCTCAAGACCAAGTTCGTCCACACGCCCTTTTAGCTGTCTGGTACAAACAACTTCAAGTCCTGAAACAATTTCACCTATTTTATACGGATCGCAGTCAAATGCAGCTCGTATGGAAAATCCGCGCAAAGCAAATTCTTTATGGCGCAACAATGCGCGTCCAAGATTGCCAACGCCAACAAGAGCACATCCCCAAACCCGATCAACGCCAAGTGACTGTTTGATTGAGGATATTAATTCATGCACGTAGTAGCCTACTCCGCGCACACCGAATTCACCGAAATAAGCTAGATCCTTTCGAATCTGAGAGGGATTAACCGAGCACGCACGCGCAAGTTTTTCTGAAGAAATAACTTCTACACCATCTCGTTTAAGTCCGGTCAGTACTTGTATATAAACGGCGAGCCTTTTAATTGTCGCCTTTGGAATATTCTGGGTTTTCACTTTGGTTTCCTGTCGTTAACACCATTGCCGGTGTAAAAAGTATAGGTTGGTAGTATAGGCTGCAAGAATATAGGTTTCAAAACCACTCCTAAGAATATGGCTTTATCAACTATAGTCAAATACCGCCTTTCTCCGCCACCTTCCATCTGAAAAGTATATACACTAAAACCCTTACTTTCGGCTACCCCACCATGCCTAAATAATTAATTTATGCAGGGCATTATACTTATTCTCTGTAAAACCCCAATACAGATCTAAAGTATGTGAAAAAATTAACAATAATTTGTTAAAAAAAAGGAGGCCAAAAGGCCTCCTTTAAATATTTCCAAATCCTTAAAACTAACCGATGAGTGGGTTAGCGAAAAGAAGGATGAGGTTAACAACAAGAGCGTAAATGGCGAGTGATTCTACGAATGCCAGACCAAGAATCAGAGTAACAGTGATTTTACCACCAGCTTCGGGGTTACGTGCTGTACCTTCACAAGCTGCTTTCAGACCAAGACCCTGACCGATACCACAACCAGCAGCAGCAATAGCCATACCGATAGCAGTTGCAGTAGCAGTTGCAGAAGCAACTTCAGGAGCTACGCCGGAAGCGAATGCTGCACCAGCAGCGAGAACCAGAGCCATTGTGTTCAGAACGATAAGCAGAGCTTTACGCATTGTAAAATCCTCCAAAAAGTAAGTTTATTTAATTGGTCGCAAGACCATTTCCCCAAATTTAGTCTACCTGACAAATTCCTAGTGAGCTTCTTCCAGAGAACCTTTCAAATAAATCATGGTCAACATGAAGAAAATGAAAGCCTGAATGACCTTTGCCAGCATGAACAAAAAGTACATGGGCAAGGTGGAAACAACAGGAGCAAGCAGGAACAGAAGAACAAGAACGATTTCCTCACCACGGATGTTACCGAACAGACGCAGAGTAAGCGAAAGCGGACGCGATATGTGAGAAACGACTTCAATGATGAACATCAAGGGTGCGAGTGCCGGAATGGGACCCATAAAATGCTTGATGTAGCCGGCGCCGTGAAGTTTGATGCCGACATAGTTGTAGTAGAGAAAAGTACAAACGGCCATAGCCGCATTGGTATTGACGTTCGCAGTAGGAGCGTCAAATCCGGGAACAAGACCCATCAGGTTGAGAATCAAAATGTACACAAAAAGAGTACACATGAAAGGGAAAACTTCGCGTCCACGCTCGCCGATATTGGTGACGACAAAATCTTCCAAGCCCCCGATTATAATCTCGGCGAGGTTCTGCACCCCTCCCGGAACCAGGCTGAGTTTCCTGGAAACTATAAAACCTAAAACAAACAGAACGCTCATGCCGAACCATGTGTACCACACGTGGTTGGGAATATGAGTTCCCAAAGCATGGTTAAGTTCAGACATGATCAATAATGGATGTGGTAAACCTCCAGCCATGATCCTTATGCCTCCTTCACTTTTTGCCGTAACCCGGCTACGCCCCAAAATATCGCATTCACTACTACCGTACTAAGACCTGCCAGAAGAGCATAAATTGAACACTCTCCAAAGACTATAAGTCCGTATAAGGCCAGCCCCGATAAAATAAGCCTACCGTAGAAGCGAATAAGCAAAGACACCACTGCGCCCTTGCGCATATAAGCCAGATGCTGGCCGAATTTAGCCAGCGACCAGAAATTGAACGTAATCAAAACTGTTCCGGCTGCCAGAGCCAGTGCCCAAGGGGCAAACCCGAAAGCTACAGCAGCAAAAAAACATGTTCCGGCAGCAAGATATAATTGATTCCGCACCAAGCTGCATACGTCCGGATGAGTGAAGCCACGCCTGTGGAGGAATGATTCAATCTTCTGATTTATTTTCACTGTAATGAGAACCTTTCCCCTGATCCTTTTTCAGAATTCGCTGCATTTCATCATAAACATTCTTAAAACCGGCAGCTATTCCTAAAAACAAGAAAATAAAAAGAAGCCAAGGCTTCGTACCCAACCACTTATCAAGATACCATCCGGCACCAAACCCTACAAAGGTAGCGGCAACGAGATGGGTTCCCATCGTCGCGGCATTACCGAGAAGATCGAAAACCTCTTTATTCCCTTTAAAGGAGAGCATGTTGCTACTTGTCCTAATGTTATATGAGATGGCCCCGGTACGCAAAGACGACTTTGCGCAAACCTTCACAAGTGAATTCCGTCTAGCACAATCATCAATTAAGAGTCAACGGATTCTTTATCCGTAGCCTCTAGTTTAACTGATTTTTTATCAAAGACCAGCCGACAACTGCACCCCGCAACAAAAAACACTCAAAATTCATAGCCTTGAACCCAGTTATGTGCAACAGCTATTTTGTTTTTGAACGCTTATTCAGCCCTTTTTGCAAGTAAATTTTACTATAATTACATGTAATAATTACAAATATTCATTTGTAAAAAATTTCACAATCAGTAATCTCCATGAATGGTTTAAATTAATAGTCATAACTACGACTAAATTATTATCACATAACAGAAATTCTACGAAAAGAGCTTCACGGCAAGTGACAATTTAACATTAACCAAGTAAAAGCTAGGAAAAGCCTAACCCCAGTAGTTTAAAAGACAGGAAATTTTCAATAAATATGACAGCAAAAGAATTATCCATAAGCAAGTTAAGTTCAAAACAAGACCCTGAAAAAATTCAATTCGAATCTAGTCTTGATATTCCAGAATCAGTTGGTGATTATGACCTCTTCCAGCCGAGAGCTATGCAGGCTTTCCGCATGGCTTTGGCTATCAAGGGAACTTGCCACAATTTATACCTTTCAGGTGAACCAAATCTTGGGCGGAGCTATTTCGCCCGTGAATATTTTCAGCTTAGGGCAGCCACACAACCCACACCTCCGGATCAGCTTTACCTTTACAATTTCGATTATCAGGACCGCCCTATTTCTGTATGTATTCCTGCGGGCAGTGGTAAAGCGTTTAAAAATGCAATGTCTGAAGCTGTTTCTCAGATTAAAGAACAACTGCCAGCCTGGTTTGACCGCGAACCGCATATAAAAGCTTTGGAAGAAATTTCCAGAAATTTTCAGGATGAGCGTGAAGACTTATTCTCTGATATGGAAGAACTTGCTAAAGAACGCGGATTCAATCTGGAAATTGATGACCATGGCGGACTGACCCTGATTCCGCTCATTGAAGGACGCATTCTTAACGACGATGAATTTGAACGTCTTGACCCTGAGCTGCGCAAAACATTACGCAACTCGGCTGATGACCTGCTTGCTGAAGTGACAACAATTTTAAGACGCATCAGTAAAACTGAAGAAGGATTCCGTAAGGATGAACGTAAACTTCATCAGGATTCAGCGGAAGAACTTCTCAAAGATATTTTAACCCCTCTGCATAAAGATTTTTCTCAATTTGAAATTATTAAATCATACCTTGATGATCTTCAAAATGAGTTACTTGATAATATTGACCTCTTCATGGCTAAAGATTCGCAGAATCCGTCTCTGATTCCAGGGCTACAACTTCCTGAATCTTCACCAATGGAAGAACTCTTCGCACGCTTCGAGGTAAACCTGCTGGTTGATAATAGCGAAACTCAGGGAGCCCCTGTAGTCATGGCTGATCACCCTACAGCATTCAACCTGCTCGGCTCTATTGAACGTGAATCTGAAATGGGTGCGCTTTATACTGATTTTACCCTTATTCGTGCAGGATCGATTCACAAAGCAAATCATGGTTTTCTCATTGTATACGCTGACGATATACTTACAACCCCGTCTTCATGGGAAGGCTTACTCCGAGCTCTGCGTACCGGACAGGCTAAAATTGAAGATCCCGGTGACAGTGATCAAGTAAGGACTAAAACGATTGAACCGCAACCAATACCCCTTGACCTTACTGTAATTCTTATAGGCTCTGAAGAGACATACGAGCTGTTACTTTATAATGACGAAAGATTCGGAAAATATTTCAAGTTAAAAGCTCATATGCAGTTAGCTGCGGAGCGTAATATTGCAAACGTTAAATGCTTCATTCAGGTACTTGGTAAAATTATTAAAGAATCTGAATTGCTCCCATTTGAACGAACTTCACTTGCCAGAATAGTAGATTACTCCAGCAGACTCTCCGAAGACCAGAAAAGGCTTTCGCTGCGTATTCCGCTAGTAAAAGAAGTCATGGTTGAAGCTTCAGCTCTTGCAAGGCTTGACGGTAAATCAATTGTAGACCTTGCTTCTCTTGAAGAAGCCATATCCATGCGCGATTTCCGCTCTAATCTTTATGAAGATGAATTCATGACTGAGTATGACCGTGAAGTAATCAAAGTTGAAACTTCCGGCGAAGGAGTAGGTAGAGCAAACGGTCTTTCCGTAACCCTGTTCGGGAACTATGAATTCGGTCTTCCGCACCAGATTTCATGCACCGTAGGGGTCGGTCATGGCGGCATTCTTGACCTTGAACGAGAAGCGCGCATGGGGGGACCTATCCATACCAAAGGCATGATGATTATTAAAAGTTATCTTGTAGGACTATTTGCACAGGATAAACCGATAGTACTAACTGGAAGCCTCTGTTTTGAACAAAGCTATGCCGGTATTGAAGGAGACTCTGCATCAGGTGCAGAGCTTGCAGCTCTACTTTCCGCCATTTCCGGCGTACCTATTAAATTTGACTACGCTTTTACAGGTGCTGTAAGCCAGTCTGGAACAATCATGGCCGTAGGCGGGGTTAACCGTAAGATTGAAGGTTATTTTGAAGTATGCCGGCGCCGTGGATTTAATGGCAAACAAGGTGTTCTCATACCAGCCGACAATGTGGTAAACCTCATGCTTAGAAGCGATGTCGTAGATGCTGTAGAACAGGGTAAATTTCATATATATCCCATCAAAACCATCGAAGAAGCAATGCAGATTCTGACCGGAGTAAAAGCTGGAAGCAAAGGTAAAAACGGAAAATTTCCCGCAGGTACAATTTATCGTAAAGTAGATGACAGACTTGCAGAAATGGCCAAACTTGCCAGCTCTGCAGAATGTAAAAAGTAAATTTTAAGTAGGAAGAACCGATGTCCAAATCATGGATAAAGGAAAAAAGACCGGAGTTTATCCGGGACACATTCAGAGACTTCTGCCTTGCCGGAAGTGCCCTTGAAGAGCAGTTCGAAACGTTTGACCGAGAATGTAGTGTCAGCTTCGAAGTTCTCAACGATCTTATCGGCAGCAATATGCACAAGGGGCTGCTCTGGCGGTTAAAAGATACTGCCCATCTACTTTTCCGCCACGAAGAGGAAAACCATATATCGGGAAGATTTCTCGACTGGGGTATGGGCTACATTTTTCACGAAGCATTTAAATTGCGTGAAGACTCATACCAAAATCTCAACTATGCACCATTATTTTCAAACCTGCGTGGACAGGATATGACCCTTCCTGAATCACTGATAGGCCAAGACTTCGTGCAGGTAGTTGAACAGACAGAAGAAAGTATGGAACGTGAAATAAGCCGCATCAGATTTATCATATCCAGATGCAGGAAACTGTTCCCAATATATCTCTGTAATCATAGTGATAACTCTTTACTTGGAAGATTACTTTTTTCGCAGAATATGCTTATTCGTGAAGTTTTTCGTGAAGAATATCAAAATCTTATTGACACTATCTACGGAGATGAGCCGGAAATGCTTTATGTACATGCATCAAGAAGCCTGCGCCTTGGCGGATGGATGAAAAAAGCAGTTGAAGCAACTCAGCATGCATATAAATTAAACCCTAAAAGTCCCAAAGTGTTGCAAGAAAAAGAAATTGTTGATAACTGGACAAAAACAGTTAGAATATAACCTGTAGAAAATGTGTATCCAAACTAAATTTTAATAATGTGAGGAGGCCTTTAAAAATGAAGAAACTTATCTGGCTTGCAATTGCCTTCAGCCTGATGTTCGCGTGGGGATGTGCTAAAAAACAGATTCCTCAGGATGACGTTGTTGTCGTTGAAGAAACCAAAGTTGTTGTCGTTGAAGAAGAACCTGTCGTCGAAGTTGTTCCTCCGACTCCTATGGAAATTTATGAAAGTGAATATAAAAAACTGCCCACTTCACACGTAGTTACAAAAGGTGAATGTCTGTGGTGGATTGCTGAATATCAGCAGGTATACAACGATCCTTTCATGTGGCCTCTTATTTATAAAGCCAACAGGGATATCATCAAAAACCCTGATCTCATTTACGCAGGACAGACTCTTGAAGTTCCCCGCACAGGTTACAGCCTTGAAGAAGTAAAAGAATCCCGCAAGAAAGCCGGTGCTTCTTGGAAGACTCTTGAGCCTAAACAAGATGCTGTTGTTCCCGGTGAAATGAAAGCAGCTCTCGGCTATTTGTAGAAATACAAATTCATTTTGTTTCTAAAGCCCGCCCTCTCATTTGGAGAAGGCGGGCTTTCCTTTTTTTATTTCTCTTGAAACATGCTGTTACTAGAGGCTATAGTTTAACTTTCATTGACGAACCAAGTGAGCATACCAAATATTGTGCTCATTGCTACTTCCAGCTTGCATACTTTCTAATTCCAAACTCAATCAGCTTTGACATTACACCTGCTATAAAAGTTTTAGAATTCCAGAAAGTGTGTCGGAGGCATCTTCTTATGAAATATACAGAATGGCTCAAATCCGGTTTAGGCAAGCTGGTCATTGCCACAGCATTACTACTATTGCTCAGCACAATGGGTTTCTACTGGCTGGAACTTAAAGGTAATGAGAATGCTCAAATTTCTAATGCCTTTTGGTGGTCAATTGTAACACTGACCACAGTTGGTTACGGAGATATGGTACCAGCAACCATTCCAGGTCGAATCCTTGGCGGGCTTGTTATGATATCAGGTATTGGTCTGGTAACATCTTTAACAGGTAACATGGCTTCCATGCTGGTTGAACAGAAAGCCAAAAAACGTAAGGGGCTTTTAACAGTGAAAATCAGCGATCATGTAATTCTATTGGGCTGGAATGACTATGCCTTCGGACTCATTGAATCTCTACGAGATCAAAGCTCGCAGAAAAATTTTAATCTTGTCATAGTAAGCAACCTGGACCAGCAACAACGAGATGAAATTTCATTCCGTCTTGAAATCGGGGATAAACTACATTTTGTAAGCGGGGACATAAGTCAGGCTAATATCATTTCGCGATCTAACCCTGAAATGGCGCGAATAGTCTATGTACTTTGCCAAGGAGGACTTGATGCTAAGGAGTCAGATCAACAGGCTATTTATGCTGTGCTGGCTTTACGGACTCTTGCTCCTAAGGTTCCAGTATATGCTGAAATAGCTAAACAGGAAAATAAAGAACATCTGCTACGGGCTGGAGCAAATGAAATTATTGTACGCGGAGAAATAGCCAGCCGTATGATGGGCATGATGGGTATAAGCCCTTCAATGTGGTCATTTTTTAGAAATCTGCTTGGAATTGGAAATTCAGGAAGTCTTCAATTTAGGCCCTGCACTTCTGATGATAAAAATAAAAACTGGGGAGAACTCACATCTGAAATTCGTAAATCTGACGGAACACTTCCAGTTGCTGCCTGTAAACTGGGTAAAGATTTATCACTGCAAGATGTAATGGATGAGGGATCAGCGCTGGATCAATTCATCATGGAGCTTTTTAAGAATTCAGGACAGGACACCTCTCTTGGTGTACAAGGCCCAGAAGTAAAGATGAACCCATCAGATAATGAACCTATGGCACAGTATGATGCGCTGCTGACCATAAGCTCCGGTGGAGGCTCTGAGCATGAATGATTACTGGAAATCCATACCTCTGTTTCAAGACCTGACTGCTGAAGAACTTGTCGAAGTTAGATCCATTTTTGCCAACATCTCCGTTACGTCAGACACAAACCTGATAACTGAAGGTGATGAAGGTGATGAAATGTTCATCCTCATAAATGGAAAAGTTCGTATCAGTAAACATATGTTAATTGAAGGCATGAATATTCCTCTCACTGAAATGAAAAATCCATGTAAGGTTCTGGCAAATCTTGACAACAGCAGCTATCCGGTCTTTGGAGAGATTGCTCTTATTGACCGTGATCAACGCTCTGCAACAGTACTGGTTGTTGAAGACTCCGAATTTCTGGTCACCGATAGGCTTAAATTTTTTGAACTTATAGAAAGACATCCAGCCATTGGATGTAAACTTCTAATGACTATCGGGAAAAGATTGGCTTCAACAGTTCGCCGCAGTAACAATGAATTGGTTAAACTGACAACGGCTCTGGCCCTGGCTCTCTCACGAAGTAATAGATAAAGACGCAGTTATTGAAATTAAAATTTATAAAACATGCATGTTATAACTCTCTCAACTGGACTTTAATGCCTGCACCAACTATGGAAGGATGATCATTTGTCTTTAAATGGTACTATATCATTCTGGTATGCTGGAGGTTATTATGTCAAAATTTTTAGTTATGGTTTCTGCTATCCTGCTCATTTTTTCAGCAGGGTGTGCAAAAAAAAGAATTTATTCTACCCCGCCATTGAAGCAGCACAAAGTTCAGAGACAAGATTCTCCCAACACGGTTAAACCCGTTCTCAAAACTGATCCATATTCAGTGAATGGGGAGACCTACGTACCTCACCTGACATCAAAAGGTTACAAAGCTCAAGGACTGGCTTCATGGTATGGGGATGATTTTCACGGCAAAACCACTGCAAACGGCGAAACCTATAATATGTACGCTATGACTGCAGCCCACCGCACCCTTCCCATGGGAACCATGCTCGAAGTTACTGACCGTGATAACGGAAAAAAAGTAATTGTACGTGTCAATGACCGCGGTCCTTTTGCTGATACTGACCAAAGAATTATAGATCTTTCTTACTCTGCCGCAGCAAAACTCGGAATTGTTAATAAAGGACTTACCCCCGTTGAACTTCGCGCCATTGACGATGTAAACGTTGAACCAGTTGCAGCAAGTGCCATTACATCTAATACAGCTGCTCCAGCCGAAGAAGCTGTCATTGCAGAAACAGTTCAGGCTGATCCAGAAGCAGAACAAATTATGATAACCGAAACAGCCACGGCACAAGAACACTACTTCGTTCAAGTAGGTTCTTTCACTGAGCGTGACCGAGCAACTTCGGTCCTTGAATCACTGCGCAATCAAGGCTATAAAGAATCACGTTTGGTAGAGATTGAAGTGAACGGACAGAAATATTTTAGAGTTCAGGCCGGATACTTTTTCAATCTTCCTGCAGCTGAAGTTGCACAAACAGAACTCAGCACCGAATTCGGCGAAATATTTATTGTTACCGAGTAAACTGATTTGCTTCCTTAAAAAAATGGCTCCAAAGCTTAAGCTTTAGAGCCATTTTTAATTTCTATTAAATCTATACTAAGAATTTTAAAGCAAGCCTCTTTAACAACAGGTATAGGGTCCAGAACAGCTGTCCAGGACCCTTATTCAACTGCAAAAGAAGATTAATCAACAATCAGATCATATTTGCTGCAAATCAAGCTAAAAAATATTTCTAGCCATTCAGCTCAGATCTGAACTTACGAGAAAGTCTGAAAACAACAACTTTGCGTGCAGGCAAAGTTATGGCTTCATTAGTTTGAGGATTACGTCCCTTACGAGAATTTTTATCGTACGCTTCAAACTTTCCAAAACCGCTGACCAGCATAGCATGGTCTCTTTTCACTGCCTGCTTCATGATATCCAGAATGGATTCAACCAGCTCTTTGATTTCAGCTCTGTTCCGGTCAGTCTTCTCGTAGATGTAATCAACAACGCTGGCTTTAGTGAGTGTGTCGTTAGCCATTTCCTTTCCTCCGTTGTCCCCGGCCCTGGGGTCAGGGGCGGCGGGTTTAAAGTTATCCACTAACGAGTTTGTCTCGAAAGCGGCGAATCAGGTAAGGCGTTATCGTAAAGAATAAATAATTAATTTATTCCCTTTATCATCTTTTCAATCTTTTGAGCAAGAGCCATTGCTTCATCCATATTTTTATATTCGCTCTGGTCCCAATGCTTGAGTCCATCTTCGTTAAAACGGGGAATGAGATGCAAATGAGCATGGAAGACAAGTTGTCCTGCAGCCTCATTATTATTCATTATAAGATTAAGCCCGTCAGCACCGGTAGCCTTAACAATGGAATCTCCTGCAATCTGAGCAGCTGAAATGATTTCCTTACCTAAATCAGATGGAAGGTCCCAAATATTTTTATAGTGTTCCTTAGGAATAATTAAGGCATGCCCTTTATTTACAGGTCCGATATCTAAGAAACTAAGTATCTGATCTGTTTCATAAATTTTAAAGCAAGGAATCTCGCCTGATACAATTTTACAAAAAATACAGTCCTGATTGTTCATAACAAAGTATAATTGGTATTCTAAAGTTGCATGTTATATAAAATAGACATAATGCCCATAAGATCTTTCAAGGATACTGTTTTACTTAATATTTACCCGACCATTTTTTTTTAATCAAGCTAATTTATTAAATAAAGATATGATTCACATAATTTTTGTACAAATTCTGAGCCAGAAATGAGTAATTTTATTTTCAAACACCCTGAACCGGAGCGACCTAAAACTCGCATCTGGCCAGTATTTATGCCCTTTATGGGATGTCCATCACGCTGTGTTTATTGCTCTCAAAACAGACAAACTGGTACAGGGGCTAAGACATTAAGCGAGATATATCAAGATATTAAGATTCAAATACCTTCTTTTTTTGCTGAAAAAGAACGTGAACCTATGGAACTTGCCTTTTTTGGAGGCACATTCACAGCTCTTCCATATGACTGGCAGATGCGATTTATAAGACTTGCAGCTAAGTTTAAAGAAAACGGATTTATTACGAAAGTAAGGTTTTCCACGAGACCAGACTATATAAACACCACGCAACTGCTAGAACTTAAAAACATTGGCCTTGATATGGTTGAACTGGGAATTCAAAGTTTTTCTGCACAAACATTAAAACGTTCAGCCCGTAATTATAGCCCAGAAACAGCTGTCACAGCATGTGAAAAAGTCCATTATACAGGTCTTTCATTAACCATTCAGCTTCTTCCCGGACTCCCAGGTTCTGAGGCAGGTGATTTTCAGCAAGACATTAGTAGAACACTAGAACTGAAACCAAGTGCAGTCAGAATTTATCCCTGCCTGACAGTTAGAGGGACAGCACTGGAAAAACTTTACAAAGCTGGAAAATATAAACCATGGCCTCTTGAATATACTGAAGATGAACTGGCTATGGCTTTAATCAGATTGTGGGCACAAAAAATTCATGTCATCCGTTTAGGGGTTGCTCCTGAATCCGGTATGCAAGAAAATATTATTGCCGGTCCTTCTCACCCTGCACTTGGCCAGACAGCCAGATCAAAAGCTCTCTATATCCATTTATGCTCAAAAATGTCTCTGCTGGGTGCTAAACCCATGAAATTAACGATACCAAACAAATATTCTGGAGAATTCTGGGGACACAAAGGAAGTCTAAAACCATTATATAAAATGATTGGTATAACACCGGACATGGTTCAATTTGACAATGGTAACTTCTTTCGTATGCTTAGTAACATACTTTTATAATGAGAATTCTCTTTTTTTTAGTAACTATTCCTGATAAGACTGACTCCGAATAGAAGGGAAAGACAACTTTTTTATCTTCCCTCTTTCCCCAAAGTAAAAAATAAGTCATATTTAAGCAGTAACTTAATTTTTAATATTTCTGTTTTTATATAAGACTACGGTTTTATAATTTTTGCCATTCTAAACCCGTTTTTTAAAGCGGGTATTCCTTGAGAAAATTACTAGAAAAGAAATAAGAAGAAATGCTAGGAGATAAAAATGAGCTCACTTAGTGCTGAAGAAAAATATCGTAATTTCATCCCCGATGAAAGCCGTGAATACCTTGAAAAAATTTTCGCCTCTTTTAAAAATAACGTAATCATTGAAGTGTACACAGAAAAAGGCCCGCATGATGAATACAATGAATTCACAATTAATCTTTGCCGGGCAATTGATGTCCTTACTGATAAAATTGAGCTTCGTGAATATGAAATGAGCAGCGAGATGGGTAAAAAACGCAATATTATTGCCTCACCAACTGTACTTATCTCACCTGATAAATATGATATTCGCTTCCTTGGTGCTCCAGCCGGAGAAGAAGGACGTGCCATTGTAGAAGCATTGCATCTGGCTTCCATGGGGCTGGAAGTAATTTCTGAAACAACCAAAGAACTCTTATCTGCACTGACTGAAGAAAGGCGTATTAAAATTTTCTCAAGCCCTACATGTCCATACTGCCCAGGACAGGCGATAAATGCATTTAAAGCTGCAATTGCAAGACCTGATAAAATCTCATCATGGTGCATTTCCACACTCGATAACGAAAATATGGCCAGAGAATACAATGTAGGGTCTGTCCCTCATACTGACATAAACGATGCCGCAACATTTAAAGGACTTGAACCCGAAGAAAAATTTATGTCCCAACTTCTGTATATGAAATCTCTCGAAAAAATCCTTGATGAGCAAAAAAAACAAAAGAAAAAAACAGAAGAAACACCCTCTGAAGAAATAGATCTCGTTATCATAGGTGGCGGACCAGCCGGTATGAGTGCTGGAATTTACGCTAAAAGAAGTGGTCTGAGCTGTATAATTTTGGAAAAACAAGGTATTGGCGGCCAGGTAGCTCTAACTCCAAAAGTTGAAAATTATCCCGGATTTACAAATATACAAGGATTTGAGCTGGTAGAAATCCTAGCAACTCATGCGCGCGAATATACTGAAATACACCAATTTGCTGAAGTACGTGATATTAAATATGGTCCAAGAATAGAAATTACTACCGATGAAAAAATATATCATGCAAAAGGGGTGATGCTTGCAACCGGTGTTAACGTTCGCATGTTGAGAGTTCCCGGTGAAGATAAATTCTACGGACACGGAGTAAGCTATTGCGCCACATGTGACGGGAATTTTTTTAAAGGTGGCAAGGCCATTATCGTTGGCGGCGGAAACACTGCACTAACCGATGCTCTGCACCTTAAACACCTTAACGCTGAAGTTACAATTGTTCATCGCCGTGACAATTTCCGAGCTGAGCAGGTTTTGCAGGACTCCGTAAAGAATGCGGGAATTGAAGTAATTTGGAACAGTGAAGTAACTGAAATAATAGGTGAAGATCAGGTTGAATCTGCACGAATAAAAAATAAAGACGGCAATGAAATTGTGAAAGATACAGATGTTGTCTTTGTCGCCATCGGGCATACAGCCAACACCGATCTAGCGAAAAAGCTCGGTGTTGAACTACGCCCGGACGGATTTATAAAAGTTGACCCCGCCCAGCGGACCAATGTTGAAAGAGTATACGCAGCTGGTGATGTTACCGGAGGGGTCCGCCAGATTATTACCGCAACCGGACAAGGCGCAGCCGCTGCACTAACAGCCTTTGATGATTTTACCAGACTCTATTCCGAGTCGACAGAAAAACCTAAGAACATTTGGTAAAAACTTTATTTAAAACAATTAAAGGCCGTAATTCTGAATCAGAATTACGGCCATATTTTATTATTGTCTCTAGTTGAGCAACATATCTTCATTCACGCCTAAAAAAGTAGATATGGTACGGGCGAGACTTTGCGGGTCCTGATACATCAGCCAATGCTTTGCATTCTTGAACCGGACCAGCCAAGAACCGTTTATTTTTCGAACCATCTCCAAACTAAGCTTTCCGGGTAAAATGTCATCTTCTGTACCTGAAACAATCAATGTATCCCTTTGCAATATACTCAGGCGATCACAGGTACCAGCCCAGTTCATCATCGCATCAGCCTGCGCCTTTATCGTCTCCATGTTAACAGCCGCAGCAGGACGTGGCAGTCTGGAAATGGCATCAGGGTGCTTCACAAGCCAAGGCTTTGAAAAGAAGTGACTAAGCAGTTCTTTTGTATCCATACCCATTAAATTACGGGTTGTTTCGGCAACAGAAACGGCGTCGCAAGATGTTCCCATTAAAATAAGCTTATCTACTATTTCAGGATGATTCAAAGCCAGTTCCTGTGCAATCAAACCGCCCATGGACCACCCCAGTACATGCACTTTTTCATACCCTAAAGCATCAACAATTCCGGCACCATCCTCTGCCATTCTTTTAATGGTTATGCCTTTCGTACCATACGATGATCCGCCAACACCACGATTATCATAAATTATCACAGTATATTTTCTTGCGAGTTCTTTTATTAAAGACACGTCCCATAAATCCATTGTCCCGGCAAATCCCATAATCATCAGCAACGGTTCCCCCTGACCGAAAGTACGATACGAAAGATCCACGTCACCTACGGAGACATGCCTTGCAGGCAGGGAAGCAAGATTGTCAGCTCTATCAAGGGCTGCATCATGAACACACCCTTGAGCAAGTAACATAATGCCAAACAGGAAATAGAAAAAACGGCGCATAAACTATCCTATTGTTTTTATATAATCAGTCATTATAACCTCTCTACGCAAAAAAGCACCAATGAAAAAACAATATCCTGAATCTAAAACCAGCTTCATATACTTAACTTATTTTACCACCAAAGTAGTCTTTGATAACCTCATTTCGCAGAGAAGTAATACTGAAAAACTCTCCGTTACCCACCTTAGAAACAACACGATGTAAAAAATCACGAACAGCTGCTGCATGGTCACTATCATTCCCACCATCTACTATCACTGACTCAGAAATCTCTTGCAACCCGTTAATAATGAGTTTGGACTCAGGATGATCTTTAAAATTAAACAATGTTGCCAGCAACGAAGCGTCAGCCTTTCCCAATCCTTGAGTCAAGGCAGCATAAACTTGATACTCGTTAGTAACCTCAGCTCTCACAACAGATTTAACAATGTTTAATAAAACAGTATCCTCATTACCACTTGCTGTATTTGAAAATATTGACCTCCACATTGACCGGTGTGGCTCCGAAAGTCCGGAGTCGATAATATCTTCAACGGTGAGAATTCCTTTCATATATCTTTGAAACAGTTCCCTGAAAATTAAATTGATTCTGTCTTTATCAGCTTTTTCTTCCATCTGCTGACGACTCAAACGGTCGGCTGTAATCATATCTGCGAGCTCATCACGCATGTTCTGATCCACAATATCATTAAGTTCTACCTGCAGTTCTTCGCCTTCGAGGTTACGTAAAGAATGAAATTCCATTTTAATTGATTGATTACGGGCCTGCGGTTCAAATTTTTCTTTAAGTATTTCATAGTTATGACTGCCCAGCTGTTCCCGCCATCCATCAGCCACAATCAAAGCAGTAATAGGATCACGAGAGCCGATTGTTTCCAGTGCCCCGCAGTACATGGCCTGTTTCGCACTTGCCAAACGCATAGCAAGCAACTCTTTACTGCTTCCTCTATAAAGACGTAAAACAGCCCCCTCAAGTAATCTCTCACCATGCATCAGAGTTGCGGCATCAGGGCTTATATTTACAGACTTCAATACGGAGCCGACAATCTCTGCTGCGGTTCGCTCTTTCCAACTCTGATATTCCTGACTCTGATGCTGAGCTACGGCCTTAATGGCTGTTTTCTGTCTTGAAGCAAGTATATCCATAAACAGCTCTCTGCACGCATCATCAGGCAGTTCATCCCGTATTCGACCTCCTTCTGTCATAAAATAATCTTTAACCTCAAAAACAGATGACTGAGCCGCCTCTGCCTCACGCTGCATAATAGTATTCAACAACTCCTGTATCCCAGATTCAAAACGGTTATAAGCATCCAGAACAAACAGATCCCGCTCTTCATCTTCACGATCATAAGCACGCTGAACAATTTCCTTTGTAACACCTCTACGCTTTTCAAGGCTCTCGAGCTCAGGACTGACCATTTTACTTTTTCTTTTTATAACAAGTCCATCTGTATCAACATCGTTCAAAAACCTGCCACTCTCACCTGCTGAAATTTTCATTTTTTCTCCTCTTAGATATTGGATTAATTTAAAAAATATCCATAATGAGAACAAAAAATAACCGGTCCCCCGGACCTGAGTAACCTAACTCAGGTCCGGGGGACCGGAAAATTTAATTTAACGCAATCTTAAAAAGTGCCAAGCTCTTTCAATAACCCAATGACCAGATTCTGAGAAAATCTACCAAGCAACAGGCAGACGTACTTTTTTCTTATCCTTATTAGTGAACAGGACATAGCCGTTATCTCTACCAAACAAATAAACATCTCTGGTTACAGCTACATCCTGCTTACAATACTCAGTAATAAGGTCCAAACGCCCTTCCTTCCACCACTCCAGGGCCTGTAATCCGTCAGCACTTTTGGCTGCATCAACTGTTGCCTGTGCAATATTATCAAGTTTCAAGCGATATCCAAGACGCTCATGAACTTTGATAAGAAGGTCAAGAGTGGGCAGCGATTTGTAGTTGAAAGCATGTATTCCCGATAGAACTTTATAGTCAAATCTTTCAATATTAAACCCTATAATCAGATCCAGATTTTGCAGATGTTCTATCATTTCCGGAATCTGATCTTCTTCATATTCAAAAAATTTATCCTGCTCAGAATCATAAAGCACAGCAATGGAAATACCCATACGTTCTGCCTTATTCCAGCCCCCGACCTCTTGAGCAGAGCGACGGGTTTCAACATCAAGCACGCCAAATGATTTAGGAGCAGATATATTCGCTTCTTTTTTTACTTCTTCACCAAAAGGAACCAAATCCATAGCTAACACCTCAATTTTTTCAGGTGGTTTTCCGTTAACCATATTTTCCAGAACATAAATAGCCGCAGCCTTATCAATTGGCCGATTGCCGGAGCCACACTTGGGCGAATGCACACAGGTAGGGCAACCGAGTTCACATTCACAATCTAAAATAATCTGCAAGGTCCTTTCAAGCAGTTCTTCAGCTTGATCAAAAGCCTGCATAGTCAGGCCGGCACCTCCGGGAATACCATCATATATAAATACTGCAGGACCATCCACCTGCTCATGCATAGGCGTAGATATACCGCCAAGATCATTTCTATCAGTAAGAACCAGTAATGGGAGAATACCTATAGCTGCATGTTCCACAGCATGGATACCACCCATAAAATGTATAAACTCTTCCTCCGCTCTGCGTTTAATGTCAGTTGAAATTTCCATCCACAGTCCCTGAGTTTCGAATACAACAGGAGGCAGATCAAGCGAAACTATTCCCAGCAGCTTTCCTCCCTTTACGGCCCTTTTTTCATATCCGGTAATCTGCTCGGTTACTTTAAGACGGCCGAACCGCATAACAATCCCGAATACTTTTTTCTGAGAATATATTTCTAAAATTTCGGTAGATTTATTTTTACGTGCACGAGTGTAATAACCAACACGCTCTTTAGATGCGCGTACCTTTCTGGAGCCTAAATCAAGTTCCTTAATTGAGTAGGTTTCACCTCGGTGAATATAAACTGCACCTTCATGGGCTTCAGAATAGGCTCTGACCTCATCAATGGTACCTATAACAGCGGAAGTGGCAATATCTTCAATATGTAAGGTAGAACCGGCCCCGCGCAAAGAGACTTCGTGATGCGGTCGCTTGCGCGAAGTATATATCTCGTCTCCTCGCTTATTACGCAGCAGTACACCTTTATGCTCAAGCTCCAATACCCTCTTTTTAACAGACTCATCTTTAAGCAGATAGTCATCCTCACGCATGGTAAGTTCTGCTGCAGCGCAAACTAGATGGCGCTCCATAATAACTGGATTGTACGGATTGAGCACTGCATTCTCAGGTGGACGTGAAAAAAAATCTTCCGGGTGGCGCATAAAATACTGATCAAGAGCATCTTCCTGTGCAATAAGGATTACAGCTGATTCACGCTGACTTCTCCCAACACGTCCTCCACGCTGCAAAGTAGCCATAACCGAACCGGGATAACCAACCAAAATACACAAATCTAGCCCGCCGATGTCGATACCCAGCTCAAGAGCACTGGTGGAAATAACTGCTAAAAGCTCCCCTGAAGACATCTTCTGTTCAATATCACGCCGTTCTTCAGGCAGGAACCCTGCACGGTAGGCACTGATACGGTCTTTGTATTTTCCAGCCTTTTCATTGACCCACATAGATATAAGTTCAGTCATTTTGCGTGACTGAGTATAGACAATAGTGCGCAGACCGCGTGCAAGTCCGGCTTTCAAAAGCTGAATTGCCGCACTATAGGGAGAAATCTGAGGATTAAAAAAAATAAAATTGCGCCTGCCGGACGCAGCGCCACTTTCGGTTATTTCACTGACATCAAGTCCAGTAAGATCGTGACATAGTGCAGAAGGATTGCCGACAGTTGCAGAACAAAAAATAAATGAAGGATCTGCTCCATAAAATTTGCAGATTCGCAGCAGACGACGAAAAACCATTGCCATATGTGACCCCATCACTCCCCTATAAGTATGGACCTCATCAACAACAATATGAGTAAGCCCAGCAAGGAAAGGAGCCCACTTTTCATGGTAAGGCAGCATGGACAAGTGCAGCATCTCAGGATTGGTAAGAATGACTGCGGGAGGATTATCCCTTATCTTTTTACGCTTATACGGAGTTGTATCTCCGTCATAAATAGCTGCTTCAGGTCGAATGCTGTCTGGAATAAAAGAAGCCATTTCGTTAAAAGTTTTAAATTGATCCTGAGCCAAAGCCTTGAGCGGAAAAAGATACAATGCATGACTGTCCCGGTCACGCATACATTGTTCCAGTACAGGAAGGTTATAAGTAAGCGTTTTACCGCTGGCTGTTGGTGTGGCCACCACAACATTTCTTCCTGCTCTGGCATAGTCAACAGCTTCTGCCTGATGGGAATAAAGATTTCCTATACCCCTAAATCCCAGCACTGAATTAACTGATGGAGAAAATTTATTGCGAGGCTCTGCATAGGACGCTTCGCTGCCATCCATTATACGGTGATACGCCACTTGATCGCCCATGACGGGAGAAGAAAGGAGAGAGTTTATATATTCCTGTACCTTATCTATTTTTTCCAATTGTCATCCCTGCTTATCATACTGCTGATTGATTCAGACAAACAGAGTCATACCGGAATCAAAATTCGTCAAGAGGTAAAACCAAGTGAAGATCTGAAAGAAATTTTCTCAAAAAAAGGGGCGGTACCGAAAAAAATGCGAGGGAGAGATTCGGTACCGCCAAAGGGGTTGGACTGCAAATTACCAAAAGCTGTTTCAGACCAAATAAGGGGTGTGATTATTTTTAGAATATAATAATTCTATTGAAAATCAAGTAGAATTATATAATTTAAGAGATAAAATTAATCCTTAAGAAGCAGGTAAGCTCAATATTAAACTAAACATGAACCTATAAATCATATTAATGTATGATAAACTTACTGAATACGTATGCTAAAAAAATATTGAGATTGTCTTAGTGAACATACAACTTTTAAGTACGGAGATCTAAAAATGGATGTATTTGAAGCAATTTACACACGCAGAAGTATCAGAAAGTTCAAAGACAAACAGCCTGTTTCAGATGAGCTGGTTAAAGAACTTCTCGGTGCGGCGATGATGGCTCCGAGTGCAGGTAACCAGCAGTCGTGGCAGTTCATAGTAATAGATGATCGCGAAAAACTGGACGCAATCCCCGAGTACAGCCAGTATACAACAATGGTCAAAAGCGCACCTATGGGTATACTTGTATGCGGCGATACCAGTCTTGAAAAATATCCCGGATACTGGGTACAGGACTGCTCAGCAGCCATACAAAATATGCTTCTCGCTATCCATGCTAAAGGACTTGGCGCGGTATGGACCGGAGTTCACCCAATAGAAGAAAGAGTGGCTGGGTTTAAAAAGAATTTCAATCTGCCGGAAAACGTGATTCCACTTGGATTTTTAGTAATTGGCTGGCCAGATCAGGAATCTAAGAAAAAAGATAGATACAAAGAAGAGCGGGTTCATAAGAATACTTGGTAATAGAGACTACTCGCAATCCAATTTTTAATTTCTACTGAACTTTAGTTTGCTGAAATACTCAAGCAGAGCTAAAATTATTTATAGGAAAGCTTAAATTAAGCTTTCCTATTTTTTATTAATACTCCACGAAATGAGTTTTCTCTGTACCATATCCCACATTTTTTCTGCCTGTAGCTGATCGTATGAACCGTCTTGTGGATTAGCAAAACCATGACAGGAATTTTTAATTTTTACCATTTCCCACTCAACTCCTGCAGAATCCATTTCTACTTCAAATGCTGTTGCATGCTCCGAAGGTACAACTGGATCATCTTCAACATGAAATGCCAGCAATGGACATTTTATATCACCAACACCAACCGGATGAGATGTATCCAAATAACCATAGACACTTATGGCACCTTTCAAATCAACTCCACTTCTCGCAAGTTCTAAAACGGCCCCACCACCAAAGGATAAACCAAATGCGAAAATCATACTGGGGATAATTTCCGGTTGCTTAATGATTATGTCAAAACACACTTTAGATCTCTCCCGCATTAACAGCCGGTTATTTCTATATATGCGGTGAATGGTACGAGCTTCTTCTATATTGCAAGGCCGATTATTAAGACCATAGAAATCAACAGCAAGAACTGCATATCCATAATCTGTAAGACGCTTAGCATGGTCAATAATAATCTGATTTAATCCGGTATATTCATGAACCAAAAGAACTGCCGGAAAAGGTCCATCGCCTTCCGGCAGTATAAAAATATGTTCAAGATCTATTTCACGATGTGTCTGTTGTATTTTTCTCAAATGCTCATCCCGTTTATTTCCCATCCAGATCTTCATTCAATCTGATCATAGACCCGCATAGACCGCCTGTTTCTTCACAATCGTAGGAGGAAGCATCCTCTTTAGGTTCCACATGAATAGTTACATGACAATTACTCAAATCATCTTTAATGCAGGACTCAATGTCAGAACATAATGCATGAGAACTTGCGATTGAAGACTCACCGGGGAGAAGAAGATGGAAGTCTATAAATCTATTTGAACCTGCTTTACGGGTACGCAAACCATGATAAATTGAATCCTTTCCTCCACACTGGCGGATAGCACTATCAATTATAAACAATTCTTCTTGCGGAAGAGCATTATCCATCAGTCCTGAATAAGACTTTTTAATAAGTGAAAATCCGGTAAAAACAATATTACCAGCCATAATCAATGCAATCACAGGGTCAACTATCGCCCATGAAGGAGGAGTAAAAAGCATTATACCCAATCCCGCAACAAGCCCTATGGACGTCCATACATCAGTCATAAGGTGTTTTGCATCAGCCTCAAGGATTATGGAGTCATGCTGCCGTGCTCCAGCCAGCATCAACTTCGCAGTTATAAAGTTTACAGCTGAAGAAAGCAATGCAACACATAATCCTAATCCAAGATTATGTGGAACCGAGGGACTGATAAACCTCTCAATGGAAGCATAAACAATACCTACGGCAGCGATAAGAATAAGCATCCCCTCAGCCCCGCTGGAAAAATATTCAGCCTTTCCATGACCGTAAGTATGTGACTCATCGGCAGGCTTAAGGGCAAGTGTAAGTGAAGCCAGAGCAAACAGACCAGCTGACAGGTTTACCAGTGTCTCTAAAGCATCTGAGAGCAGGCCAACTGAATCAGTCATATACCATGCCCAGGTTTTAAGAATCATGGTTATAATTGAGGCAGATATTGAGTAATAAATATATTTTTTGGGAGATTCAGACATCTTAAGCATCCTCTTTTAAGGTTGTACCTAAGTAGCAGTATCATCGTACAAGTGACAACATCAAGTTGTAATACAATATATTATGCATTTTAAGAAATTTTTATAGTTAAAAAATAATATTTGCATAGTTTTATTTCTTTTTTTTACTTTTATCGTAATATAAAGCTCATTTCTTACTTAAAGAGTTTGTAAGTATTTACACCAATAAATCTCAATCAAAGAAAACAAATCGCAAGTCTGTAGAGGTCTATACATGTGTTTTGCTTTATATTTTTTTACTTAATGCGTAATAAACAGGGCAAAAAATTTGCATATGAGCTATTTTAAATAAAAATCTTGACAAAAATGTTAAGCTACATCTAGAAAAAACTCGTCAGGATAAAATTAATTTTAACTCAGCAAAAAAGGAAAGGAGTAGTTTATGAGTCAGCCGTCAAATATTTTTAAACGCATTGCATCAGGAAGTCTGGTGGTACAAATCATTATTGGTATCATAGCAGGTGTTGCCCTGGCCACCTTATCGCCTGATACAGCAGGTTCTGTAAGTATATTTGGTAGCCTATTTGTTAAGGCCCTCAAAGCAGTAGCCCCAATCCTTGTTTTTGTTATTGTAGCAGCTTCCATTGCAAATCAGAAAAAAGGAACGCACACCAATATGCGTTCAATCATCTCCCTTTACCTAATCGGCACATTCATGTCTGCACTAGTAGCAGTAACAATGAGCTTTCTGCTACCCACTACACTTACTCTTGTTGCAACGACTACCAGCGCCACTCCACCAAGCGGAATAGGTGAAGTGTTAAACACATTACTCTTTAAGGTCGTTGACAACCCGGTTAACGCACTTGCTTCTGGCAACTTCATTGGTATTCTTGCATGGGCTATTGCTCTCGGTTTCTGTTTTCAGCATGCAGGCGAAACCACTAAGACAGCTTTGAACGATATTTCAGAAGGTGTCTCCAGCATTGTTAAGCTCGTAATCCGCTTTGCTCCATTAGGTATCTTCGGACTTGTATCACAGACAATCGCCAGCACAGGATTTGAAGCTCTAGCCGGATACAGCCATCTGATTATGGTACTGCTTACATCCATGGCCACTATCGCGCTCATCGTGAACCCTGCCATTGTCTGGTTTAAAACTAAACAAAATCCCTACCCGCTCGTATTCACTTGCTTAAAATATAGCGGTATCACTGCATTTTTCACCCGCAGCTCAGCAGCAAATATTCCTGTAAACATGGATCTGTGTAAAAAGCTGAAACTTCATGAGGACACATACTCTGTATCCATTCCCCTCGGTGCAACAGTTAACATGGGCGGAGCTGCGATCACTATTACCGTTATGACTCTGGCAGCAGTTCATACTCTTGGCATCCATGTTGATATTGCAACAGCTCTTTTACTCAGCCTTATTGCCTCTGTGTCTGCCTGCGGGGCGTCAGGTGTTGCCGGTGGTTCACTGCTGCTTATTCCTCTTGCATGCAGCCTCTTCGGTGTACCAAACGAAATATCCATGCAGGTTGTTGCTGCAGGTTTTATCGTCGGCGTAATTCAGGACTCTGCTGAAACAGCCCTGAACAGCTCCACAGACGTTCTTTTCACAGCAGCAGCAGATATTGCTGCAACCTCCGGTAAATCAGCCGTAACAACTGAAACATCAGAGCCACAAACAGCGACTAACGCTTAAGTTTCTCTCCATACAAAACTATTAAACGGGCTGTGTGTTTAAGCACACAGCCCGTTTTTATTTTATAACAAGTCACCTAATCAGAAGAACTCCCGACCATCCCAGCTACTAAAGTATAATACTGTAATTTAGCATGCACAAAAAAGGACTGCTCCGTATGGAACAGTCCTTTTTAATTAACTACAGATTAGGCCGAATTACTTACTATTAAATGCAATACGGAAGCAGAGAGCAGCTCCGCCCCAGGTAATTCCAAGACCAAATACCATCATTATTATTGCGCTGGTAGTCATGTTCTATCTCCTTTTAAGAAAACTGTTGTTAGAAGCTACTACTCCAAAATTTCCAGACTTACTGGCAAAAATAATTGCAAAAACAAAGCAGGCAAGAATAAGGCCCCATCCGAAAGCAATAATCGAATTTGTGGAATATCCGCCATAATTCTTTGAGATATCACCAATAAAATTAGTAACAACCATGAATGCCAACATTGCTGGAACAACGAAACGCAAGCTGTTCATCCAAAGATAACCAACCTTAATTTCAGAAGTTCTATTAACATGGGTACGCAAATCAGTAAGCTTACAAAACCATGCAATGAATACTATCTCAATAAAACCACCGATCAATATACCAAAATTATTAACAAAGTGGTCAACGATGTCGAGCAAAAGCAATCCGCCACCAGTAGTAAATGCGATACTTACCAGAAAGCCTAAAATACAGCAGATAGAAACAGCTTTTTTGCGGGATAAACCAAGTTTATCGACAATAGCGGAAGTAACAACTTCATTGATAGAAATCATTGAAGAAAGACCAGCAACAACAAGTGCAAGAAAGAAAAGAACACCAAAAAAGACTGGTGCCGGCATCAAGTTAATTGCTGTCGGCAAAGTTACAAATGCAAGGCCAACACCTGCACCTGCAACATCTTTAATAGGTACACCCTGCTGATGGGCCATGTATCCAAGCACGCTGAAAATCATAATACCGGAGATAATACTAAAGCCACAGTTGATAAATACTGTCATACAGGCGTTATTGTTAATATCAGATTCTTTCGGCAAGTAACTTGAGTAAGCAAGCATAATACCGAACCCTATAGAAAGACTGTAAAAGATCTGGCCAAAAGCATCAGCCCATACTTTACCATTCAGAATAGCTGTAAAGTCTGGTTTGAAAAGCCAGTTCAGTCCATCAAGTGCACCGGGAAGCATCAGCCCTCTTCCAATGAAGATAAAAACGAGCAGGAACAGTATCGGCATGAAAATTTTATTAACTCTCTCAATACCAGCTTTAACCCCTGTGAACAGGGCAAAAAAGGTAAAGGCCCAAGCTGCTGCTGTTGCAGCAAAAATAGAAGGCTGTATTCCGCCCATATTCATGGGAGAATCAGTAAGTCCAAGGAATTGACCAAAGAAAAAAGCTTTCGGGTCAGCTCCCCAGCCTTGAGAAAATGCCAGGAACACGTAATTCATGGCCCAAGCAATTACAACCACATAGTATGTTGTGATTATAAATGAAACAACCACCTGCCACCAACCGAGCCATTCCATTTTCTTGGAAATTGAAGCAAAAATTTTAGGAGCTGAGCCTTTAAATTTCTGTCCTAGGCCGAATTCAAGAATCATAAAGGGAATACCCGCAGCAAGCATTGCTACAAAGTAAGGAATAAGAAAAGCACCGCCGCCGTTTTCATAAACCATATATGGAAAACGCCAAATATTACCAAGCCCGATTGCAGAGCCCACTGCGGCAAGAATAAATCCTGAGCGGGAACCCCATGTTTCTCTCTTCTGCATGTTGTTTAAACTCCTTTAAAGAAAACCTAGCTGAATTCTCAACCATTTTGCGAAATCAGCCAAAAAATATATGTAAAAATGCGTAAAACGCACGATCGAGCATTCTCATAGAATACATTTAGATCATTGTCTATCAAATAAAATCAACGTTTTTAATCGATAAGAATGGAATTATGGTATTAAACAAACAGTATTTATATTTTTTTATGCAGCAATATTTTGTAACAATTTATATTAAAAATTTCATACAGTACTTAAAATACATTTATGCATTGCGAATAAAAAAAAGAACATTCTTACACTTAAAAACATACACCATACAGCTATACATCAACACATAATTTACACAGCATACTGTTTTAACAATAAAAATTTTATTCTTCAAAAACAAAAATAAAGTGACATTTTAAAACAAAATTTAATTCATTCCACCAAAGCTTAAGACAGCCCTCGACTTATCCCCTTTGTTAGTATTATGTTTTATCAACAAATGATTACGGAGTTTGGATATGGCACATATTCTCGTTCTCGACGATGTGGTAGATGCAGGCATACTTTTAAAGCGAATTCTGGAACGCAAAGGACATAAAGTTTCTGTCTTTTCAGATGAACAAGATGCGCTTAATTTTGTAGCTAAAAACAGTGTAGATCTTTCTATTCTTGATATTAAACTTAAAAAAATGACTGGCGTAGAAGTACTTGAAGAGATGAAAAAAGTTTCTCCGGAAATTAAAGTGATCATGCTCACAGGATACCCAACTCTTGAGACAGCCAGAGAATCACTGAAACATGGTGCCAACGAGTACTGTGTTAAGCCAATAGATAAAGAAGAGCTTGAAGTAAAAGTAGAAGATGTTCTGGCTGGCTAGGATTTAAGGCTGTCTAACTCTTCAACTGTCGCTACAACCTGAGTTTTGCTCCCATATACAACGGGATTAAAACTTGCGCGTAAATAGACGGTTCGCTCGCCTATTACAGAAGTATAATAATCTTCATATATTACCGGATAACCTTTCAATGCTTTTTCAATTACCTTGCGGACTTTATCACTGCTTATTGTAGCAGATTTGAAACCTATAAGTTTTTTACAGGTAGTCCCCATTATTTCAGCAAATTTAATATTACAATCAATGATAGTCCCCTCGTGATCATAATATACTATCCCTAGAGGTGACCCTTCATAAATAGCTCTGTATTTTTCTCTTTCTGCCAAAAGTATAGATTCTGCTTTCATTCTTCCTTTAATCTGATTTTGCAATTTAATATTTAAAGTCTTGTTCCGTTTGTAAATCAGACATGAAATAATTGATTCTGCAAGTTTTACATTCAATTTATGTAATGATTTAAGCATTGACTGACTTAATGGAGTCTTTCCTTTTGTCACCATTAAAAACCCGACCTCAGGAAGTTCCATCAGATAGAAATGATTACCCGAACGCACGGTATGAATAGGAAGATCATTCATTAAGTCCACATAGTCGCTTCCATTCAGACTTCCGTTAATTCTTTCAAAAAAAATATCTGCATCAATATTATTTCTTTTTTTTCGTGGAATAAAAAAAACTTTTTCATACCCACGTCTTTCACCTCCATCTTTTTCCAGAAAAACAGTTGCCCCCATACAAAGTAATCGTCGCAAATATGTTGAAAGAGCTGTGCTTAACATTTTATCCAGATCCAGACTTGTCCCCATGGCCATGGCTATTTCATAAAGAACCTGTTCTTGAATTCGAATACTCATAATTCCTCCAATACAGAAAGCACAGTTGTTTTATTATGAAATTCAAGAGATTCTTGAGTTTGAGTAGCAATTTCACCAAATGAGAGCATACCAATCAATGGAATATCCGGTAAATTAATAGCCTTAAGCTCTTCTTCAAAACTATCAGCCATAAAAATTGCTCTTGAAATACAATCTACAATTAACGCAACTGATTTTTCGCCCAAATTTAAAATGTCATGATTCGTAGCAATAGTTCTTGAAGCCTCAATTAAAGATTCGGAATTTCCATGGAGTATATCAACAAATGCCCCTTCCTCAACTCCTCCAACACATACAAGACTTCCATCATCAGTCATTTTAACAGGATCACGGACAATATGATCACAAAACATCATCGAAATCCCAAATGGATATGACATTGATACACGTTCAAAATTTTCTTTTGATATATATTGCCCGGAGTGATCTCTAATAACTTCTCTATAAATATTGAAAGCTGGCATCCAGTCCAAAGACTTAATCACATTTCCCTCAGACTCAGTAACTTTAAAAGGCCCTTTTACTGGAGTCCATCCATGGCTTACATTTATTATGCTTTTGGTATTGATTAAAATAAGAAGTGATACATCCATAAGCATCCCTTCATTACTTAAAATAGCAGGCTTCTTCTCAAGACTAAGTGACCCGGACCCACCGCCTATAATATTTGTCTCGATTCCAAGATTAATAAACATTGCATTGATTAAAGCAGAAATACGACTGGCAAATCCATCAGTAAATACAAGGATAGTGTCTGTAATCTCCAGATTATCAAATTCTTGATAAAGCAATTTATCAAAATCAACTTCTGGATTACTCATCCCTTTGACTGTTATTATTGATGGGGCTGTACTCAAACCAATAACGATAGTTCCTTTTTCAATTTTCTCCTGTGAACACAAGAGCCCGGGAAAAATCCCTCCAGCAAGCGGCACAGGGCATGACTTGAGAATAATATCAACTTCATCAGACATAAAACAATTTGCATCACATGCAAGCACCAGAACACCATTCACACTTGGCCGATTTGTTATGCTCTTAAGTGTTTTTTCAAAGGCTTGCACTGTTCCTGTGCGTTCAAGTTCTATATGCATTATATCCTCCGAAAAAATTATTCATCATATCAAAAATATAAAATACCGTGTTAAGTCTTAGTTTTATATGTTTTTTATACAACAACCGCCATCATAATTTTAAACAGCATACATTTAAATTCACATATGAATATAAATATTGAACTTGAATAACATAGATAAATTTGTTTTCTATACACTGCTTCGAGCACAAAAATAAGCGTTAATGAAATAATACAAAACACTGCATCATATATTCAGGTAGCAAAATGGCCTGAACAGTAAATTTAAGGAGAAATTAAATGTCTGATTTATCAATACTTTTCCCAGGTCAGGGCTCACAGGAACCAGGTATGGGCCGCGATCTTGCTGAAAAATGGACTACGGCAATGGATATGTGGAAATTTGCTGAAAAAGAATCAGGCCTTGCACTTCGCGAAATATACTGGGACGGCGATGCTTCAGCCATGGCAAAGACAGATGCCTTACAGCCCGCCCTGACTGTGGTCAACTTATCTATATGGCTCTACCTCAAAGACAGCATTAATCCTGTAGCCACGGCAGGTCACAGTCTTGGAGAATTTGCGTCTCTGTCTGCATCTGGAATTCTTTCTACTGAAGACACTATTAAAGCGGTTGCCCTGCGCGGTAAACTAATGTCACAGGTTGCAAACGAAGATCACGGTATGGCTGCAATTCTTAAACTTGGGCAATCTGACGTGGAAGAAGCTGTAGAATTTGGTGCTAAAGAAAGTGCAAAAGAGCTTCGCATAGCAAACTACAATTCACCTGCACAATATGTCATCAGCGGAGAGAAAGCAGCTATCGATGTGGCTGGATCAATGATTAAGGAAAAAAAAGGCCGCGCAATTCCACTTCCCGTAAGCGGTGCATTTCATAGCCCGCTAATTCAGGAAGCAGCTAATGAATTTTCTTCATATCTATCTAAATTAACATGGAATACGCCTGCTTTTCCCGTATATTTTAACGTAACAGCAGCTCCGGAATCCAATTACGAGAAAATCAAGAAAATAATGTCTTCACAAATGACCTCTTCTGTGCGCTGGATAGAGATTATAAATAATCAGTATAATGCAGGTGTACGCAATTTCTTAGAACTCGGCCCTAAAGGAGTTCTCACTAAATTACTCTCTGCAAATCTTAAAGGAAAAGAATATGAAGGAAAGGGCATCGGTAATATTGAACAGGCTGAAGCTATAAAATAGTTAACTGAAAGTTTAATTAATTAAGACCCCTGCCATGGTAAACTATGGCAGGGGTCTTAATGTTTATCTCTAAAAACCATGCTTGAAATAAATATTAAACGTCGCAAAGATCTGAGTCAGTGCAGTAAGCATCAATAAATCCCATAAGCTGATTAGTAAAATATACACACTTATGACCTTCAATACACTTCTCTACATCTTCAGTTTCAATATGAGTGAAAAGAGTTTCTCCATCCTTTACAAGCGTAATAATCCATGCATTTTTCTCATCACTGAATTCAGTTACAATATCTAAATCATATTTTCTAATTTCTGGATAAAGATTGATTATCTTATCTCTTACCTGCGTATTACTAACACTCATAACTGCCTCCTCAAATCTTCTGCTATGCAGAAATTATAATGTTAAGGATAGATATAAAATATCACGTCAGTAACTTTCGTCAAGGTTAATATAATAAATATAAGTCTATTAAAAAACACCTTATTCAAAAAAAACACAAAAAAGTACTTGCCAACAGGAGTATGTTCCGTTAGTAATCTCTCCTCAGCGGCGCCGAGGTAGCTCAGTCGGTAGAGCAGGGGACTGAAAATCCCCGTGTCGGCAGTTCAATTCTGTCCCTCGGCACCACTTGTCAAAATAGTCCTCATGACCGGATCATGAGGACTTTTTTATTGAAAATAAAAAATTATCTATATCAAAATATTTTCAAAAAAATATTTATTTTTTGTTGACATACAAAACTGTTATGCGTACAAATTCTCTTCCGGCGCCGAGGTAGCTCAGTCGGTAGAGCAGGGGACTGAAAATCCCCGTGTCGGCAGTTCAATTCTGTCCCTCGGCACCACATGGTAAAAATAACCCTCATGAGAAATCATGAGGGTTTTTTTGTTATTTTAGAACATCCCCACCCACACATTACACATCAGATAACTACCACCATAAAAAATATTATTTTGTTTCCAACAATATTATTTTTTGTATACAATCAATAATCTATTTCAAGATCTTAATCTTTATTATTGTTTTTAAGGATCATCTATTTTGAGGGGGTTATTATGAAACTTTCGTCCAAGTTAATGATAGGGTTCAGCTCTGTAATCTGCCTAATTCTAATTCTAGCTGCAATTTCTTATTGGGCACTTGAAGAATCAAGTGCAGGTTTTAATCGATATAGAAAGCTTGCAATAGACACCAATCTTAGTGGTAAATTACAAGCCAATATGCTTATGGTGAGAATGAGTGTAAAAGATTATATTAGAACAGGAGATCCTAAAGATCTTGCTCAGTATGAAGAATATTACAAAAAAATGCGTGGTTTCTTAGATGAGGCTACACAATCCATTAATAATCCTGAACGAGCTAAATTAATTTCCTTAACTAATGAACTTATTAGTTCATACGGAGATTATTTTGGCCAGATCAAAGAACTATGGGCTGAACGCGACCACTACGTAAATGATGTTCTAAATATTGCTGGCCCCCAAATGGAGCGCAATCTCAGTCAAATTTTAAAAACCGCAGAACGCGACAATGATATGGAGTCAGCCTTCAGAAGTGGATTGACCCTTAAAAATCTTCTGCTTTCACGTCTATATGCATCTAAATTTATCAGTGAAAATGATCAAGATTCTGTTGATCGAGTAAGTAAGGAAATGGCAGAACTGGATAGAGAATTTAAAATACTTGATCAAAGTTTACAAAATCCTGAAAGACGTAAATTGTTAAAAGAACTGATTAACTATAAAGAACAATACTTTTCAGCATTTAAAGGACTGGTTAAAGTAATATTTAAACGCAATGAAATTATTACTCAAGATCTTGATAAAATAGGCCCTGAAGTTGCTAAAAACGTTGAGCAAGTTAAGCTGTCTATAATGGCTGATCAAGAAGCTCTTGGACCGAAATTACAAGCAGCAAACAACCGGGCAATCATGCTTGCCATTATTATCAGTCTTATTGCCACAGCTATTGGCATAATTACTGCCGCTTTTATTATTAGGACAGTTAATAGACAGCTTGGCAGCGACCCTGCTGAAATTGCAGCTGTAGCTCAGAGAATATCAAATGGTGACCTCGACATACATTTCAATGAGCCTGCTGTAGGTGTATATGGACATATGAGAAATATGGCCCAGCAACTGACAAATGTTGTTTCAGATGTACGTGAGGGTTCAGCTAATGTGGCTGCAGGAAGCACAGAACTCTCAGCATCAGCACAAGGTCTTTCACAAGGTGCAACTGAACAGGCAGCGTCTATTGAAGAAGTTTCCGCATCCATCGAAGAGATGGCTGGCAATATTCAACAAAATACATTGAATGCCCATACCACTGAAGAAATAGCAATTAAATCAGCTTCTGAGGCAGCTGAAAGCGGTTCGGCTGTTAATGAAGCAGTATCAGCTATGAAAAATATTGCTGAGAAAATCTCTATAATCGAAGAAATTGCTCGCCAAACAAACTTATTAGCTCTTAATGCCGCAATTGAAGCTGCCCGTGCAGGAGAACATGGCAAAGGTTTTGCTGTTGTTGCTGCAGAAGTTCGTAAGCTTGCTGAGCGAAGCGGAAATGCAGCTGGAGAAATCAGTGAACTATCTGCCAATACAGTCAATGTAGCAGAAAAAGCCGGTGAGATGCTTGAACAGCTTGTTCCAAATATTCAAAAAACAGCTGAACTTGTTCAAGAAATATCATCTGCAAGTACTGAACAGAACTCCGGGGCTGAACAAATTAGTAAAGCAATTACCCAGCTTGATTCAGTTATTCAACAAAATGCTTCTGCTTCTGAAGAAATGGCTTCAACAAGTGAAGAACTATCAGCTCAAAGCCTGCAGCTGGAAAACACTATGTCTTTTTTTAAAGTAGGTGGATATAGCTCTCAAATGCAATCAAATAGATTATCTAGCCATACACATAAAGCTCTTCCGGCTAGTAAAAAATATTCTGCAGAAACCCGAAATAAAGCGAATAAACCTGATAACACAAAAACAGATAGCTCTAGCTTCGGAGGAGGTCTTGCTTTAGATATGTCAGCAGATGATAATGATTTTGAAAAGTTTTAATCCTAACTCAAATGTGTAACAATGAAGGCCCTTATGAATAATTCATAAGGGCCTTCATTGTTACACTAATTAACGACAGAAACAGGAATTTAAAATGACTGAAAAAAAACATCTATATATTATCTGGACTAATGCTGATGTGGAAACGGCTGAAAAAATGGTTTTCATGTACGGAATCAATGCCCTTCTGAAGGGATGGTGGGAAGAATCGACCATTGTTATTTGGGGACCAACGGCAAAGCTGGCTGCAACAAATGAAGTAGTTAAAGAGCTTATTCATAAAGCAAATGATGCAGGTGTAATAATGGCTGCATGCAGAGCATGCTCAGATATGTATGGCGTAACTGCTGACTTAGAATCACAAAATATTGAAGTAATCCACTGGGGAGAAAGGCTTACTAAGTTACTTAAAAACGACGAAAAAATTCTGACTATATAAAATATTATTAATAAAAATAAGTACTAAACAGTACAATACTATATTACTGAAATATTACCTAAAAAGTGATGAATACTAAATTACGTTTGTAGCCATGTAATGCGATTTAATGTATTCAAAATTATTATAGCTTTTAAATTTAATTTGGAGATATGGTTGCCTAAATAATTTGTGTAACTTTAAGGGAGTATCAAAAAATGAAGATTACCAAACACACATGGCCTGTTCTTATAGTTTCGGGTCAATTTGAAGCACCTACTGACGATGGTTTCAGGTTGCGCAAATTAGAAGAAGAACTTCTTGGTGAACAGGAATGCTCTGTACAGCCCTCATACAGCTACGAAGATGCAATTGAAATATTTATGTCCCGTGCTGATTTTGGAGCGGTGGTAATTGATTGGGATATTCAAAGTGAACAAGTTCAAGATAAGCTGGACCCCGAAAAATTTCTTAACTCCATCCGTAAACGCAATAAAAATATTCCCGTCTTTTTACTGACCGACCGTCTGGCCATGGAAAATATTCCTACCTCTGTTTTAAGCCAAATTAATGAATTCCTATGGAAAACAGCGGATACAGTTGAATTTGTTGCAGGAAGAATCGAAACTCATCTTGTCGAATATATACGCTCTGTATATCCCGTCTTTTTTGGAGAGATGGTCAAATACTCTGAAGCATATAAATATGCATGGCACACCCCGGGACATATGGGGGGAGAGGGCTTTCTAAAAAGTCCTGCCGGAGTTGCTATGCATAAATTTTATGGTGAAAATGTTTTCCGCTCCGACCTGTCCATCTCAGTACCGGAATTAGGCTCGCTTCTGGATCACAGCGGAGTTGTCGGTGGTGCAGAAAAAAACTCAGCCCGCGTTTTCGGAGCAGACCATACCTTCTATGTTCTCAATGGAACTTCTAACGTTAACCAGATTATCTGGCGAAGTCAGCTGGTGCGTGATGATATAGCCTTCGTAGACCGCAATTGTCATAAATCTCTCAACTATGCTATGGTAATTACTGATGCCTACCCTATTTATATGGTACCAAGACGTAATAAACGAGGAATAATTGGGCCCTGCCGATTATCTGAATTCTCTGAAGAATCCATAAAATCAAAAGTAAAAGACAGTAAACTGATACCCGAGGAACTAAAAAAGCAAAGCGTTCGTATGTCGGCTTTAACAAACTCAACTTACGATGGCGTTTGCTACAACGTTATCAATATAAAAAAACAGCTTCAGAAAAGCGTCGATAATCTACATTTTGATGAAGCGTGGTATGCATATGCACGTTTTCATCCAATTTACAAAGATCATTTCGGCATGGCTGATGATGACCTCAATGAGAATCATCCGCCAATTTTCTGTTCTCATTCAACCCACAAGCTACTGACTGCATTTTCACAGGCTTCAATGCTGCATGTGCGTAATGGAAGCCATGTGAAAATAGACCGTGACGAACTAAATGAATCATACATGATGCACGGCTCAACTTCACCACAGTATAGCATGATAGCTTCTTTGGATGTTGCCACAAAAATGATGGATGACAGCGGTGAAATCCTTATGGACGAAACCATCATAGAAGCAATAAAACTACGGAAAAAAGTTTCCACGATTGCAAGAGAAATGAATGAGTCAGGCAGCTGGTTTTTTGAAATGTGGCAACCTAAAAAGGTTGACCACAATGGAGAAATAAAAGATTTTGAAGATGTTCCGACATCTTACCTATGCAGCAATCAGCATCCATGGGTATTCAGCTCTGAAAATAACTGGCACGGATTTAATGATATTGAAGATGAATACGCTATGCTTGATCCTATCAAGCTGACATTTACCACTCCGGGACTGCAAGAAGATGGAACAATGGATGATGAAGGTATTCCTGCATCCATCGTGACAAACTATCTTATAAATCATGGTATTGTATGTGAAAAAACAGATTATTATTCATTCCTGATGCTTAACTCAATGGGCACAACTTCAGCAAAACAGGGTTCACTGCTTGCAGGTCTTCTAAAATTTAAAGAGCTGTATGACGCGAATGCCCCTTTAAATATTGTCCAGCCAGATTTGGTACATGATTACCCTAAAACTTACGATGGCGTTGGGATCAAAGATCATTGCAATGATATCCACAACTATTACAAGAATCACAAATTACTAGATAAAATGCAGGCTGCATTTCAAGTCATACCTGATCAAAAAATTAAACCTTCTGAAGCATATCATGCTGTTGTGCGCAAAAATGTTGAATATGTGGAATTGAAAGATATGGAGAACCGCATACCTGCAGTTATGATCGTACCTTATCCCCCTGGTATACCAGTAATTATGGGAGGTGAAATTCTTAATAAAAAGGCACAACCTATTTTCGATTATCTCAAAGCAAGGCAGGATTTTGAAAATATCTACCCTGGATACGAAAGTGATATTCATGGCGTAGAGCGAATCAAACGCAACGGTAAAAAGTATTTTAAAACAATGTGTTTAAAATAAAATCATTGTAGCCATTCAATGGTCTCTGAAATGCCCATTGAATGATCACTAAACAGTTATTGTGAGCCCGGTAGAATAATAAAATAATTATTCTACTGGGCAAAAGGACCATTCATGGCAAGTAAACAAATAAAACATGATAAACATAAATTATCAGTTTTTACACTGATGATGATTAATGTGGCGGCAATCTTATCTTTGCGTGTTTTGCCTGGTCTTGCTGAATATGGCTGGTCACTATTTTTTTACCTTACTCTTGGATCAGTTTGTTTTTTCATCCCATCAGCTCTTGTTTCTGCTGAGCTTGCTTCCGGATGGGATGCTGAAGGTGGAGTCTATTTATGGGTAAAAGAAGCTTTCGGACCTAAATGGGGATTTGTAGCTATCTTCATGCAATGGGTTGAAAATCTGCCGTGGTTTCCGGCAGTACTGTCTTTTGGAGCTTCTGCTATTGCTTATATTTTTAATCCAGCTCTGGCAGAAAATAAAATTTTTATTGTTGCAGTTATTCAGCTTTCCTTATGGGTTGCGACCTTCCTGAACTTCAGGGATATGAAATTATCAGCTTTTTTCAGTTCTTCAGGAGCAATAACCGGAACAATCATCCCAGGTTTGCTGATTATTATCCTTGGGATAGTACATATCCTTTCTGGTAAGCCGCTTGAAATTAATTTTTCAACAGCTGCGCTGATGCCTGAAATTAATAGTCTAGAACAACTTATGCTGCTTGCTGCCATGCTTATATCATTTACAGGTATGGAAATGTCAGCTGTGCATGTGAATGACGTACGCAAGCCTGCTATAAATTATCCCAGAGCTATTTTTGCGGCCTGCGTAATTATTATATCTTTATCTACACTAGGATCATTAGCAATTGCTATGGTAGTCCCTGCTGACGATGTAAGCTTAAGCGCCGGAGTTTGTCAGGCTTTCGATAAATTATTTCAAATCCATCATCTTCCTTTCATGACTCCCATAATATGCTTCCTAATGGCATACGGAGCCTTAACAATGGTCATCACATGGATGGTAGGTCCATCTAAAGGTATACGTGAAGTAGCTAAGGAAGGATATCTACCTGAGTGGTGGCAAAAATCTAATAAATACGGAATTCCAACAAATATCCTGATTATTCAAAGTGGTCTTTCAGCTGTAGTTTCATGCGTGATTCTATTCATGCCTAATGTGTCCAGTGCTTTCATGCTCATGAGTGCGCTGGCTGTTCAACTTTACCTGATTATGTATCTGCTAATGTTCGCTGCAGCTATCAAACTGCGCTACTCACATTCTGAAGTTAAACGTGGCTATACCATACCAGGCGGAAAAGCAGGTATATGGTTAGTCTCCGGTATCGCCATTATTACTTGTGTATTTGTATTTATTTTTGGATTTATCCCGCCACAAGCCGTGCAAAATAATGGTATAGTTTCAATCCTGAGCTATATTGGTTTCCTGCTTACGGGAGTAATAACGTTTACTATAGTACCACTATACTTCTACAAGAAAGCCTCCAGGAAAAGCGTCCAATAATACTTATAAACTGAACAGGAGAATCTTCATGGCTGCTGAGCATAAGAAAATGGGTGTAGTTGCTTGTACTGCAGTTGTCGCCGGAAACATGATGGGGTCAGGCATTGCTTTACTTCCTGCCAATCTTGCGTCCATAGGCAGTATTGCTCTTATTGGATGGGCTGTAGCTTTATTAGGGGCACTTGCCTTAGCTTACGTCTATTCAAGGCTAGGTATGGAAGACCCGCAGGAAGGAGGTCCTATTGCATATGCAGGCGAAGTTTCACCCATCCTAGGATATCAGTCAGGTCTTCTATACTATCATGCCAACTGGATTGGTAATCTGGCAATTGCTATTACCGGAGTAGATTATCTTTCTGTTTTTTTTCCAGCTCTTCAGAATCCTGTAGCATCAGGAGTTACATCTATTGCGATCATCTGGTTATTCACAGGAATAAATATTCTTGGAGCAGACTGGATCGGGAGACTTGTATCAGTTGGAGTAGTCTTATTACTTATTCCTGTTGCCATTACCGGTACGGTTGGCTGGGCCTTTTTTGATATAACTCAGTTTAATAATAATTGGTTGGGACAGGGACATACTCCAGATTCAGCTGTACTGGCAGCAATAATTCTTTGTATCTGGAGTTTTATAGGGGTTGAGAGTGCTGCTGTTAATACTGCTGTTGTAAAAAACCCCAAAAAAACTATCCCTATATCCACAATGGTTGGAACAGCTCTGGCCGGCATTGTTTATATTCTTTCATGCACTGCAATTTCAGGTATGTTTCCGGCAAAAGAGATGGCTGCTTCAGGTGCTCCTTTTTCACTTGCAATGGGGCATATCTGCGCCAAACTTCCATTTGCAGCGTATATTCCTAAAATAGTATCTGCTGTAACTGCGTTTGCCTGTCTTGCTTCACTGGGATCATGGATGATGCTCGTTTCACAAGCCGGGAGCAGAGCAGCTAGTGACGGAACTCTTCCTGAAATTTTCGGCCGTAAAAACCATCACGGCACACCTGTCATGGGGCTTGTTCTTTCATCCATCATGATGAGCATTTTATTGGTAGTACTTATGGTCATGTCCAAAGGAGGAAATACTCAATCTTTATTTGGAAATATTGCCTCTATTGCCGTACTGCTTACTTTACCGCCATACTTTTATTCAGCACTTAATCTACTTCGACGTTATGGTTTTCACGCCAAAAAGGCATGGTTACAGATTTTATCTTCACTGCTTGCCTGCGGGTTCTGTCTTATTGCTTTATCCGGAGCAGCGAAATCAGCTCTCATCGGATGTATGATTGTTATGCTCTGCACTTTCATCTTTTACGTTGGTAAAGACCGCACTCAGTTTGAAAATAAGATTAAAGCATCTACAGGTCAGTAACTCATATTAAACATATACATATGTAGAAATTTTTTTGGCTAAGGCTTAATAAATATATTATATAAGTCTTAGCCAAAAATTATCATTACAATATTTTTATTGACCCGTATGACTATCAAAGTTATCGATAACCAATATTTTAAATATCTTTTTTTTATAATTAGATAAAGATGACGATAACTATATTATTACTTAATAAATCTCTGCTGCTTTTTAAAGTTTTATACCTGAGTAATAATTTTATAAATTTTTAGGAACGACATTCATGGATACAAACACATTTACCCATAAAGATCTTTCATTAATAACGGATGTGTCCGTAACCACAATTAAAAGTTACCGCAAAAAATTCCCTGAATTTTTTTTCATATCAGGTCATGGAAAACCACTTAGATTCCGTAAAGGCACAGATAAACTTTGCTTGCGTATCAGAGATCTCTTTAATAACAACCTATCCGTTAAGCAAATTAGAGATAAACTTTTAATTGAATTTGAATCAGTTAAAGATAATCATCAGTTATCGGAAACCAAAACTGACTCCACCGTTAGCTCTGAAAAATTCGATAAGTTGGCTAAAACAACTACTCAGTTAATGCACGGGCTTGCTGCATTAGTCACAGCCCAGGCAAATTCAGAACAAAGACTTAGAGGAATTGAAAAATCACTAAAAAAATTAGTAGAAGCCCAGTCTGAAAATAAAGAATTAAATGAAGATATTCTTAATGCAATCAATGCTATTTTCAATAATTCAAATTCAATGTCTCATCCGGAAAGAGTGACTGCCAAAAAAGTCGTCACAATTAAAAAGGATAATGGACAAGAAGAATCATATGCCTTTGAATCAGATAATACTGTTCAAGAGCCGGAAAAAGATTTCCTTGAACTACCAGTGGTTATTCACTCTGAAAGTGGTGATTTCCTAGGAATGCCAGGAAAGCCCGGTCACCCATTTACGCTTAGCGAGCTGGTATACCTTGTTACAGATAAAAATGAGCATCAAGTATCCAAAGTTTGGCACAGGGATGGAAGTGACTGGATTATGTCTTACAAAACACCTGATGGCCCCCTCCATGAGCTGTATTTCCAAAGAACAAAGACACCTAAAGGGAATATTGTTTCTTTTTTTAAAAGGCTTGATATTAACTCACAATCCCAAGATCAGCCTTTTATTTTGAGTTTCTTCCGTGAGGTGCGCGACCTTATAGACAATGAATAATTCGGTACTAAAAAATATTGCTGATTTGGTTTGCCTAAACATAATCAATACAGCTAGTATCAATTTAGTTATCCACAATATAACCTTAAAAATGAGCTAAAAAACTAATTATCTACTGAAATAAATACATTAAATAACATATTTTTCTTGCTGTTAATAAATTAACAGCCACAACAATAACAACTTCTCTGTTTAAGGAGGAAACCACTGTGACTGCGCCAATCTTTAATTGCAAAAACGCGGATGATGTTCTGAAAGCTGTACGTGATTATAACATCAGCTTTGTTCAATTCTGGTTCGTAGATATTCTTGGAACCCTTAAGAGCTTTCAGATTACACCTAAAGAACTTGAAACTTCTTTTGAAGAAGGGATGGGATTTGACGGGTCTTCTATTCTGGGGTTCACCAGAATTGAAGAATCTGACATGATAGCAATCCCAGATCCGACAACTTTTCAGCTATGCTCATGGCGTCCATCAGACAGACCGGTTGCGCGTATGTTCTGTGATATTCAAAACCCTGACGGAACTCCTTATGAAGGCGACAGTCGTTGGGTACTTAAGAAAACTCTCGATACAGCTGCAGAGCGTGGGTACACTTACTATGTTGGTCCTGAATTAGAATTTTTTCTATTTCAAGATGAAAAGGGTACTAAAATTATCGATCGCGGCGGTTATTTTGACGCTCCACCACTTGATCTTGGAAATGATGTTCGCCGTGATATTATTTTTTCTCTGGAGCAGATGGGATATGATGTAGAATACAGTCATCACGAAGTTGCGCCGAGTCAACATGAAATAGATCTACGCTACGCTGAAGGTATGAAAATGGCTGACACAGCCATGACATACCGTGTCATTGTCAAAGAAGTTGCACGTAAACATGGTATCTACGCGACCTTTATGCCAAAACCTATGTTCGGTGAAAACGGTTCAGGTATGCATGTTCACCAGTCTTTATTCAAGAATGGACGCAATGTGTTCTTTGATGCCAATGATGAATATCATCTCAGTCAGGAAGGTAAAAGCTATATTGCCGGTATACTGAAGCATGCTCCTGAAATGACATGTGTGACTAACCAATGGGTTAATTCATATAAACGCCTTGTTCCAGGTTATGAAGCTCCTGTTTATGTCTCTTGGGCCAGAAAAAACCGTTCAACACTCGTACGTGTTCCTATGTATAAGCCGGGCAAAGAAAACGCTACAAGAATGGAGCTGCGCTGTCCTGATCCTGCCGCAAATCCATATCTCTGCTTTGCAGTAATGCTTCAAGCAGGTCTCAAAGGTATCGATGAAGGATACAAACTTCCTGCTCCTATTGAAAAAAATGTCTTTGCTATGGATGCTAATACTCTTGCGGAAAACGGCATAACAGCCCTTCCAGGAAACCTTTATGAAGCAGCTACAGCCATGAGAAACAGTGAATTGATCAAAGAATGCCTTGGCGATCATATTCATGAAAATTTATACCAAAATAAAATTAAAGAGTGGGATAGATACAGAACTCAAATTACTGAGTACGAATTAGCTACATATCTACCTGTATTATAGATTATTATGGAGTTTTGAGATGTAAGACAAAAATACATCTCAAAACTCCATTTCTTAAATAATTTCTAAGACTTGGCACTGTAAATTCTATGGAGCTGTTAAGTGTCTAATATTTCAATACTTAATGATCAATATAAACTTGAATCATTGAGTCTTCTGCCTGATTACTGCCTGCAGGAAATATTCAGTAATGATATTAAAAATATTGCTGTAGCAAAGATTGTTTTTTTACTTTCTAGCCCTTCCCGTCAAACAATCCTATCTAATTTAAATAATGTTAGATCAGCTAAGATTTCTGAAACAGTAAAACTATATGATTCGGGAGAACTAAGCAGTTCATTTTCAAGTTTTGAAAAAACATGCGAATTACTATTGGACCGTGTTCAACAACTTAAAGACACAGGAATAATTCAAATTCCACAAATAGTTCTTGATGATTCAATTTTAAATTATTCTAATGAATTAAACACCTTATCCGATAATATCCCTAGATTTAATTTCTATTACAATGACTTGCATGACTTGATATCATGGTGGAATCTTGCAGCCAATAGTATACGCTCAATTTTTGGAAAAAGAATTCAAGTTGAAAACATCATTCTAGAGCGACTGGAAGATGAATTCAGCTCAAAAATATTTGCTCATTCAATTGATGATATAGGTAAAAAAGATTTTCATGACCGAGCAGATGAACTGCGTGAACACTTTTTCAAAAGCTATAAAACCCGCCTGAATATAATCGAATCATTTTTTTTGGCTTTATTAAAAAATGATAATAATAAAACATTCATAGCAGACCTTTCCAGTAACTTCCAAAATGATGAAGAAATAGCTGATCAATTAAAAAAATATGGGCCTTTACTAATCCTTCCAGCAATAAAAGATAATCTTCCTCCAGAAGATATTGCTATGAGCCTCTACAAACTTAAATTAATATTCGATGAATCTGGTATAGATGAGATGAATAAATTTATAAACAAAGTAGAAGATCATTTTTTTAAAAAATGCTTATCGATAATCCAATGTCAAATGAATAAAATTTATGCCCAGAAAATAATTATAGAACGTAAAAAAGCTCAATTAAATGAGATCGAAATTAAGCTTAAAATGATTATAGATGCTGTTACATGCATACGAAACAATATAACCCCATATATTATGCTGGAACTAATGAGCAGCTATACGGTATATGATTTTGAAGAGTAATGTTGATAATTAATTCTTCTTCTCAAAAGCAATCAATCTTTCTTATTCTTTAAATAATCCAGTTTAAATCTCACAGCATAGGGATTAGGATAAGTATCTACTATTTTCTCAAGCAATTCTGCAGCATTCTGATATTCATGGTTGTGTTCATAAATATCAGCAAGCATAAAAACTGCTTCAGAATGGATATCCTTTGGAACTTCATCCATCTTAATAAGTTTACCAAGCTCAGATTCAGCTCGTTCCCATGCCTGAATAAGAGTAAGTGTATGAGCCATCTCAAAAAGAGCTTTAGCCCTTGTTCTGGAATTCTTAGTGCTTTCTGCAATATCATTGTACGTATATATTGCCAGATCGTAATTTCTTAATTTACGAAATGTTTCAGCAAGCATTTCTCTTGTAGAATCAAGCTGCTCCTGTGGCTGATCAGGAAATTCCAAGCTTTTTTCAAGGGCTTCCACTGCTGTTTTATAATGCCCGTTAAGAATATACATTTCAGCAAGTTGTCTCTTAAGACTTGCCGCTAGTTCAGAATTATGTCCGAACTCAAGATACATAGCTTCCAATATCGAAGATCCGCGCTCACTGTCATGCCGCACTTCATAGGCAATTTTTACTAAATAATTCCATGCTTCAAGACGAAACTCCCCCTGTGGATTATCTTGTAAATATCGCTCAAAACCTTTTTCAGAATCAACATAAAACCCGCTGATAAAATTGGTTCTGGCATTTTCAATGACTTTATCATTTCTATCAGCGGGTTTTTCGCATCCCTGAACCATAAGGAACAGGGATACGAAAATTATTATTAAACATCTTTTCATGATGCAGTTTCTTCACCTTCTAATTCAGAATCAAAATCTTCATTTGCTTCCTGAACGAGATCAAAACCAACGACATTGTCGTCATCGTCCATACGCACAAGTCTTACACCCTGCGTCGCACGTCCGACAAGAGATACATCTTTAACTCCAAGACGAATAATCTTGTTGGCAGAGGTAAGCAGAACGACTTCATCTTCAGGTGTAACCATAATGGATCCTAAGACCTTTCCAGTCTTAGCGGTGACACGCATACTGATTATACCCTTCCCACCGCGAGTTTGCAGGCGGTGCTGTTCAATATCTGTGCGTTTACCGTAACCCCCCTCAGAAATTGTGAGTAACTGTACCCGGTCTTCATCGCCGGTAACAACTCCGGAAACAACCTTATCTCCAGGTCTAAGTGCTATTCCTTTTACTCCGCTGGCCACACGCCCCATGGAACGTGCATCCTGACAGCTGAAGCGAATAGAAGTACCGTTCTTGGTTACAAGGACAGCTTCTGAGTTGCTAAATACTTCCTGAACCGTAATAAGCTGGTCCTCATCTTTAAGAGCTACTGCGCGAATACCGGACTGACGGCAATTACGGTAAAGAGCAATACTTGAACGTTTAACCATACCGTTACGTGTCACGAAGAGGAAAAAGCGATCTTCTTCAAATTCACGCATAGTTAATGCTGTAGCAATTGCTTCATCTTTTTCAAGAGGAAGAAGATTTGCAATATGTGCACCTCTGGCTATACGGCTTGCTTCAGGAACTTGATGGACCTTAATCTTGAACATCTTACCTTTGGAGGTAAACAGGACAAGATTCTGATGATTTGATGTTGTCAGGAAAGTATGGATAAAATCGCCGTCTTTTGTCTGAACACCGGCGATACCTTTTCCACCACGCTTTTGCTTATGGTAATTAGAAAGCGGGGTACGCTTGATATAACCACGTCTGGAAAGAGTAATTACAGCATCATCATCAGGAATAAGATCTTCAATATCAATATCATCAGGATTCTGATCCATAAGAACAGTTCTACGTGGAGTGGCATATCCTTCTTTGATATCAATAAGTTCATCATGAATAACAGATTTTAGTACATCTTCATTTTCAAGAATAGATTTGAAGTATTCAATTTTCTTCAAAATTTCAGCGTATTCTTCAAGAAGTTTTTCCTGCTCAAGGTTAGTAAGACGCTGAAGTCTCATATCAAGAATAGCCTGAGCCTGAACTTTAGAAAGTTCAAACCTATCCATGAGTCCAGTACGGGCTTCATCACCATTACTGGATGCGCGGATGATTTTTACAACTTCATCGATATTATCAAGAGCAATACGCAAACCTTCAAGGATATGAGCACGTTTTTCACATTTATCAAGGTCGTATCTGGTACGTCTTATTATAACTTCCCTGCGATGTTCAAGGAACGCACTTAAAACCTGTTTAATATTCATAAGCATGGGCCTGTTTCCAGACACTGCCATCATATTTATACCAAAACTGGTTTCAAGCTGAGTAAACTTATAAAGAGAATTAATTATGATATCTGCAATTGCACCTCTTTTAAGATCAATTACAACGCGGATACCTTTACGGTCTGATTCATCACGAAGATCTGATACGCCTTCAATTTTTCCTTCCCCTACAAGCAGAGCAATTTTTTCTACCATGCTCGACTTATTCAGTGCATAAGGTATTTCAGTGATTACTATTGACTGACGACCGTTGCTTTTTTCTTCAACATTCACAACACCGCGAATCTTAATGGAACCGCGACCTGTTTTATATGCTTCCCGAAGCCCTTTCCCCCCGAAGCAAAGAGCTCCTGTAGGAAAGTCCGGTCCTTTGATGTGGACCATAAGATCTTCAACATCACAATCAGGGTTATCCAGCAGATGAACAGTACCGTTAATAAGTTCACCAAGGTTATGAGGGGGAATATTGGTAGCCATACCAACTGCAATACCGGAAGTACCGTTAAGCAGAAGGTTTGGAACCTTAGTAGGCAGAACAGATGGTTCCTGCAAAGAGTTATCGTAGTTATCTCTAAAGTCTACAGTATTCTTTTCAAGATCAGCTAAAAACTCAGAACTGAGCTTAGACATTCTGGCTTCAGTATAACGCATTGCTGCCGCTGCATCGCCGTCAATGGAACCAAAGTTACCCTGACCGTCAACAAGAGGATCACGCATGGAAAATTCCTGCGCCATACGTACCAAAGCATCATAAACAGCAGAGTCACCATGAGGGTGATATTTACCGATTACATCACCGACAACACGGGCTGATTTTTTATAAGCCCGGTTGTAACTGTTACCAAGTTCATGCATGGCGAACATAATACGCCTGTGAACCGGTTTTAAGCCGTCCCTTACATCAGGAATTGCGCGGCCGATAATTACACTCAGAGAATACTCTAAGTATGATTTTTTAAGTTCTTCTTCGATCGTTATCTGAGACACTATTTCTCTCCATTTAAAAACGGATACGCTTTAAGCCTACGGCACCGCGGTCGAAGGCATAAGGACACATTTGATAAGCCTGACTAAATATCAAGTTCCTGTACAGCTAATGCATTCTTTTCGATGAATTCCCTACGGGGCTCAACATTATCCCCCATAAGATCTACAAAAATATCATTAGCTGCTGTGGCGTCTTCGATGGTAACCTGCAGCATGGTTCGTTTTTCAGGATCCATGGTTGTTTCCCAGAGTTGCTCAGGGTTCATTTCACCAAGACCTTTATACCGCTGAAGATTAATGCCTTTATAGGCTTCCTCCATCACACCGTCGAGGAGGTTAAAAATACCTTTAACAGGTGTTATGTTCTCGCCACGAACGATATTGAATTCAATTCCGCTACACTCATTCACAATTTTACGGTTGCGGTCATAAGTATATTTAAACAGCTTAGAATTAAAAAATTCAACACCAAGTCTTGTGCGGTGTCCGTTTTCATTTTCAAAAATAACGAAAACACGCTCTTCGCCTTCATCATCTTCCCGCTCAATAACAACTTTAAAATTTACATCTGCCATTTTAGCTGAAAACCATTCAGGATCATTACCTATAAAACTTTCAGGAGTCAGTTTTTCATCAAGGCCTATAAGCGAAGCAAAAAGAGAATCAGCAATTCCCATGTTCATAGCTTCAAGAAGCTTTGATTTAATAAAACGTATATCATCCAGAAGTTCAACCAGAGTCTCAAGATGGTATTCTTTACCATTGGCACTGTTAATAGTGACATCTTTTGCAACCCTTTCAATAAGAAGGGAATACAACTCAGAATCATCTTTTATAAACTTTTCATATTTACCTTTGGCAATACGATAAAGAGGAGGCTGTGCAATATAGAGATGTCCGCGCTGAATAAGTTCTTCATACTGTCTAAAAAAGAAAGTAAGTAGCAGGGTACGAATGTGTGATCCGTCAACATCAGCATCAGTCATAATAACAACTTTATGATATCTGAGCTTATCGAAATCCTTTTCACCTTCCTCCTGACCTATTCCAATCCCCATAGCAGTGATAAGCGCACGGATTTCTTTGTTGCCGAGCATCTTGTCAAAACGTGTTTTTTCAACATTCAGGATTTTACCACGCAGAGGAAGAATAGCCTGATGTTTTGGGTTACGTCCCTGTTTAGCAGACCCCCCCGCTGAATCACCCTCAACAATGAACAGTTCACTTTCAGAAGGATCTTTTGACTGGCAGTCTGCCAATTTCCCAGGAAGTGAATGGTCTGAAAGAGCACCCTTACGGCGGACAAGATCACGTGCTTTACGGGCAGCTTCTCTTGCTCTGGCAGCATCAACAACTTTTTCGATGATGCATTTTGCGTCTTTTGGATTCTCCTGAAAATATGAAGAAAGCTTGTCATAAACCATTCCGGATACAATACCGACCATCTCAGAGTTACCAAGTTTGGTCTTAGTCTGTCCTTCAAACTGCGGATCAGGTAGTTTGACACTGATAACAGCGGTCAATCCCTCACGAACATCATCACCTGACAGCTTATGCTTAAGCTTTTTAGGAAGATCTGAATTCTGAATATAAGTATTGATCGCTCTGGTTAGTGCAGCTTTAAAACCAGCCAAATGTGTTCCGCCTTCAATGGTACGGATATTATTGGCAAATGTATTAGTGTTTTCCTTGAATGAAGTATTGTATTGAATAGCAAGTTCAGTAATTACGTTTTCGGTTTCAGACTCTGCGTAAATAACTTCACTTACTGTACTTTGTCCTTTGTTCAAATCTTCAACAAAGGAGATGATACCGCCTTCAGCTTTGAAGCTGACTTTTTCATTTGTTCTTTCATCAAGAAATTCAAGTTCAAGACCTTTATTCAGGTAAGCCAGCTCCCGAAAACGTTTTTTAAGAATGTTGAATTCAAACTGATTTGTCTCAAAAATTTCTTCATCAGGACGAAAACGGATTGTAGTACCGGTAGTAACTGCGTCACCAATACACTCCAGAGGCCCCTGAGGAACCCCTCTAACGTAACTTTGGCGATAAGTCTTACCCTCGCGTCGAACTGTAGCCTCAAGAGACTCAGAGAGAGCGTTTACGCAGGAAACGCCGACACCGTGAAGACCACCGGACACTTTATAAGCATCGTTATCAAATTTACCACCGGCATGCAGTACAGTCATAACAATTTCAAGTGCCGGTTTTTTTTCTTTAGGATGAATATCAACAGGGATACCGCGTCCGTTGTCAGATACGGTAATACTGTTGTCCATGTGCAGATTGATTTTTACCTTGGTACAATAACCGCCCATTGCTTCATCAATGGAGTTATCAACTACTTCGTAAACAAGATGATGAAGACCTCTGGTATCAGTTGAACCGATATACATGGCAGGTCTTTTTCTAACTGCGGCAAGGCCTTCAAGGACCGTAATCGAATCCGCATTATATTGATCATTATTCTGAGCCATTAAACGTCTTCCTCACTATAGTAAGTCTCTTCCTGAACCTTCATAGGCATGACAATTACAAGATATTCATTATCTTCATCACCAGTCACACCGCAAGGTGCTTCTGATCCGGTCAGGGTAAAACTGATGTTTCCGGACTGAAAATGTCCGAGGATCTCAATAAGGTTCTTAGTAGGGAATGCGATACGTTCCATTTCACCTGAAAAATCAATTTCCATTGATTCAGTAGCAGTACCTACTTCCTGCCCTTGTGAGAAAAGAACCAGCTCACCGGGATTAAACATGAATGAAGCACAACGGTTTGAATCTGTATTAAAAATAGAAATACGGTCCAGAGCACTGGAAAGCTCTGATTTTGCTACTTTCATACGGGAAACGTCATCGTCATTAAGTTTTGAAAGAAAATTTTTATAATTGGGATACTGATAGTAACTCAATGGCAGGCTGAAATTTTCCTTACCATCTGCGGTCTTAAAGAAAAGCCTTTTTTCGCTGAGACTCATTTCAATTTCATCATCAGTCAGCCATTTTTTAAGTTCAGCCAGATATTTTTTCTGTATGAGAATGCCTTCTTCTGGAAGAATTGCATGGATATCATCGTTAATAAACTTAAGGCGTGCGAACTGATGACCGTTTAAACCGCATGCTTCCACAAACTTACCCCCCTCATCAGCAGCTGGGACAATGTTCATACAAGCAATAGCTTCCATACTGTCCTCATCACTAATGCAAAAGGCAACTCTTTCAATCATCTCAAGAAGAAAATCTCCAGACCAGAATACAGCTCCTTCAGATGGAAAATCAGAAAATTTCTGAAACCATGTAGGGTCATTTACAGGAAGTTTGTATTTTCTTGATCCCTGTTCCACAAGAATCGAAGATCCATCAGAATCACTCTTAATAGCAAGTTCACCTGAAGGAAGTTTACGTACCAGATCATAAAAGGCGCGTCCCTGAACTCCTGCAAGACCCTCTTCCAAAATTTCAGCTGGATATGTCCCGCAGAATTCCAAATTGGAATCAGTGGACATGATGCGCAGATTTCCGCCTTCACTTTTCAGCCAAATAGTACGCAGATATGCAGCACCTGTTTTGGCGGGAATAATGCTGGCAGACTTCTGCAACCCTTCGATCACTTCATCCCTATTCACCTTTAAATACATATATATTCTCCTTGTATTATTAATATGGTCGGTTCGTATGTTTCTTAGTGTGATAACATACTTAAATTTATGTATAAATTATGGTCAAAACATGTTGTTAATTAGTGACACTTTGCGCAGCTTTTTGCGCTTGTCTACTTTTAGACACGTAAGAGACACTTATTCTTCAAATCTATCAACACCCTTTTCAAAACCCTATCATCACTCTGTAATTCTTGTATTTTTTTAACTGAATAAAGAACAGTTGAGTGGTCTTTTCCTCCAAAAGCCCTTCCAAGTGCAGGGTAGGATATTCCTAAAAGTTCTCGGCAAAGATACATGGAGATCTGCCGTGCGTGGGCAATCATCTTATGCCGTTTACTACCTGTAAGGTCGGACGGTTTAAGGTTGAAATGGGTTGCAACAGACTCAATCACATACTCGGGTGTAAGTGATTCATCTGCTTTCTCTTCTGTATTGCTTAAAATATGTTCAAAATCTTTGTCATCCATGTTTTTACGCACAAGCTCACGGAAGGCAGAAAGTTTAATTATGATACCCTGTAGATATCTAAAATCTTGAAATCTTTGCGAAAGAGTTAGTATTTGATCTTTGCTAAGTGGAAGTTTTTTCAGTTTACATTGTTTTTGAACATAACTTGCTCTGATCTCAAGATCAGGGAGTTTCAAAGTGACAATAAGTCCCCATTCCAAACGTGATTTCAGGTTTTTATCCAGAAAATCGTATGATGCCAGTTTGTCACTGCAACTGAAAACCATTTGCTTTCCATTTTCATAGAAATTGTTGAAAATGGATATTAATTCCTGTTGCAGATGTTCATACTTCTGTAATTGTTTAAGATCGTCCAAAAATAAATATTCGTAGTCAAAGAAATGATTTCTGGCGCGTATCGTATCCCCCCCAAATCGAACGGAATACATGTTTTGAACGTCGTCAACATTACCTAAAAATATTTTGTCACGATTAATTTTTTTGCTTATCTCATTGGCGATGGCTTTAAGAAGATGAGACTTACCTGAACCGCTTTTGCCACAAATAACAAAAGGGTTGAAGGTAACATTATCTGATCTGGTTACTTCTTTAGCTGAAGCCAGTGGAAAATAGTTTTTTTTGCTGATGAGAAAATTTTCAAATGTAAAATTATGCCCAAAAGGAAAATCTATTTTTTTGGAACTGGTTACTTTTTCTTTTAAGACTGTTCCTGATGAACCGTTGTTCGAATATGAAACATAAAAACCGTTCCCAAGGAAAAGGCCAAGCTGTTCTTCAAAGCGGTCCTGAATACTTGATTTGAACCACTGTCCAAAAAAAGGATGCGGAAAAGTGACAATTACTTCTCCGTTTTCATCAGAAATGTCGATGTTGATGGGATCAAACCAGCGTATCAACTCTGCATCTGAACATGAATTTAAAAGATGATTTCTAAGTGCTTCTTTCACGTGAATTGTTTTTTTAAAAGGGGTGTTTTAAGTGTTTGAAATTAAAGTATAAAAAATATAAAAAAATGATAATAAATATTACCCCCACGACCAATGGTTCTTATACATTAAAATATAGCTTTAGCCAAGATAGATTCACTCTCAAATCGTTTTTACTTTTGAGAATACTCTTTGTGTCGGAAAAAAAATAAAATTGCATTCAGAGCCCATTTAAGCCACAATCTTCGTTCACCTGTACAGGCCATCAGAAACAGTATAAATTTTTAGTTTCCAATCCTTTTCGAACGGGCTGTGGAAAACTGTTTGAGCAGTAATCTTAACAATACACCAAATGGAGTCTTTTCAATGGCCAAAACCTTTGAAGTCAACAAGACAATTAAAGAAATCAACGAGCGGATTAAGAAAGGTAAGGCTGTAGTAGTCAACGCTGAGGAAATGGTCGATATCGTCCGTACCAAAGGTAAAGTTGAAGCAGCTAAAGAAATAGATGTTGTTACTACCGGGACTTTTTCCCCGATGTGTTCTTCGGGGATGATGTTTAATATAGGGCAGGTTCCGCCTCTTATGAAGACTTCACAGGTCTGGCTGAACAATGTTCCATGTTATGCTGGTCTTGCAGCTGTAGACTCATATCTAGGCGTTACAGAGCCTGCTGAGGATGATCCTCTTAACAAAGTTCATCCAGGACGTTTTGTTTATGGTGGTGGACATGTAATTGAGGATCTTATTGCCGGAAAGACTGTTCGTCTTAAAGCAAAGGCTTACGGTACAGACTGCTATCCGCGTCGTGAAATAGAGAAAGATATTTCGCTAAAAGATCTGCCTAACGCAGTTATGATGAATCCACGCAATTGTTATCAGAACTATAATTGCGCAGTAAATATGACCAGTCGGACCATCTATACCTATATGGGACCGCTTAAACCTAACCAGCGCAATGCCAACTTTGCTACAGCGGGGCAGTTATCGCCACTTTTTAATGACCCTTATTTGAAGACCATAGGTATGGGAACACGTATTTTTCTCTGTGGTACTCAGGGTTATGTTATTGGAGCTGGAACTCAGCATGTTAAAAATCCACAGCGTAATGAGCGCGGTATTCCATTAACTCCTGCAGGAACTCTCATGCTTAAGGGAGATCTTGAAGGAATGGACCCACGTTATTTCCGGGGTATTAGTATGACTGGTTACGGTTGTACTTCTTCAGTTGGTGTAGGTATACCGATACCGATTCTCAATGAGGAAATGGCTTGGTATACAGGTGTAAGTGATGCTGATATTCAAGTTCCTGTAAAGGATTATGGTTATGACTATCCTAATGGAGTCGGCCAGATTCTTGCTCATGTCACTATGGAAGAACTTAAGTCAGGATCTATCAACCTGAATGGTAAAGATATTCCGACAGTACCAATGACCAGTCATGTGATGTCTTTAGAAATTGCAGACAAGCTGAAGTCATGGATTGAAAAAGGTGATTTCCTGTTATCTGAGCCTGTGGAAAAAATAGAATCAGAATAATTTTTATGACAATATAACATGATAAAAATCCGCTGAAAGACTGTCTTTCAGCGGATTTTTTTGATCAAATATTTTTAAGTTAATAAATGAGTTGTTGCTAAAAAAATTATATTTTGAAATGACTTTCCTGTTTATCATAATTTTTTTGTAAATGAAAAAAGACACACGAAAATTAATAAATTCCACCTCTGTTTAAATTTATAAAAATTTATTTTATCTACTGATGGTCAGCAGGAGTCTGTTATTTATGAATAGCAAGAGTTTTAAAGCGGATATTCTTTTACTTATTACAGCGATTATCTGGGGAGCTGCATTTGTAGCTCAGAGAGTTGGGATGGATTATGTCGGTCCGCTTACTTTTAATGCTGTTCGCTTCGCATTGGGGGCAGCTGCATTACTTCCACTTATTTACCGCCTGGATAAGGAAAAAAAGAAAGATGGAACTTATCAGGAGATTAACAAGATAAGTTTTATAAAAGGATGTGTTATTGCTGGGATGGCTTTATTTCTTGGCTCTACACTTCAGCAGTGGGGGCTGGTTTATACAACAGCTGGAAATGCGGGATTCATTACCGGTCTTTATGTTGTTTTTGTTCCTGTTTTTGGATTGTTTTTTAAACAAAAAACAGGATTAGCTACTTGGATTGGGGCTTTCTTGGCTATAATTGGTATGTATCTGCTTTCTGTAAATGAAGGCTTTCATATAGAATTCGGTGATTTTTTGGTTCTATGCAGTGCTTTTTTCTGGGCTGGTCACGTTATTGTTATTTCTCTTTTATCTACCAAGGTTGATCCTGTTAAATTTGCCAGCGGTCAGTTTGCAGTGTGTTCTATTTTTAGTTTTATTGGTGCATTTATATTTGAAGATGTAACTTCATCCGGTATATTGGGTGGAGCAATTCCAATTCTTTATGGTGGTTTAATGTCTGTTGGAGTTGCTTATACTTTACAGGTTATTGCTCAACAGGATGCCAAACCAGCTCATGCGGCAATAATTCTAAGCCTTGAGTCTGTTTTTGCAGCACTTGCAGGATGGTTATTGCTAGGTGAAATGCTCACCGTTCAAGGTGTCATCGGTTGCGGACTTATGTTGTGCGGCATGCTTATATCACAGGTTAAATCTTAGAATATTGCAGTAAAAATATTAATCCCATTCTTTTTTTAATAAAAATTTATATGATCTTACTCCGTGCACCATATCAGCCAGAAGTTTGGGCATTGATTTAAATGCTATTTTAAAAGACATATGTTTGAGTAATCTTTGGGAGTAAAAGAGAGTCCATCGCAGTCTGTTGGAGTATTGAAGTTCCGGGAATACATATTTATTAAGACGCTCTAAATAGAATTGTTCAGGATTTTTATTTTCCATTATTCCGCGAGCAATTGATTCTGCTAAGTATCTTCCAGTTTGAAGAGCATAAAAAATACCTTCCCCAAAAAGAGGTTCGACTATTCCAGCTGCATCTCCAGCTAGAATAGTTCTGCCGAAACAAGGATTTTTCATGTAATTACCATATGGAAGAGGGTATCCTTTCATAGGAATAGATTCTGGATTTGCTATTCCTTGAGATTTAAGGAAATCCATGTAAGTTCTCTTAAAATTTGTTGTGCAGCGGTTAAGAGCACCGATTCCGGTTACAACTTTTCCTTTGGCCGGGAAAACCCAGATATATCCTGCTCGCAGATGTCCTATATATAATTCCGGTTTTGTTACTTCTCGGGGATAATCTTTGGCATCAAATATTATTTCGATTGTTGATGCCATATTAGCCTTCCATTTTTCTTTATCATATGGAAGAAATTTACGAATTGTGGAGTTAACACCATCAGCTCCAATCAGATATTTTCCTTTGTAAATACGGTTTGACTTTGTCTTAATTTCCGCATCCTTATAATTACAGGCTATAATTTCTTCTTCTGTAAAAATGTGTGCTCCGGCATTTGCAGCTTTTTGAAGAAGAAAGTAATCAAAATCTACCCTGTCTACGAAGCGGAAAGGTATTGTGGACGCAGCATCACGAATTTTGTGATCACGGTAATTAATAGAATATTCAGCTGATTCAAAATTTATAATGCCCTGATCACGTAGACAGTCGACATCACAGTTAAAAATTTTTTCCAGAATCTTAGTTGTCTTGTAGGTAATAAGACCTCCACATAGCTTCTTTCTGGGGAATTTTGCTTTATCAATAATTGCAACTTTATAACCTTTCTGGGCGAGTATGCAGGCGGATGTTGAGCCTGCTGGACCTCCTCCTGCAATGATGACATCATATTTACCGGACACGTGGACTCCTGAAAACTGTTAAAACCGTAGTATGTGCTTGAATTGAGCTATATTTTAATAACTTTAGAAACACACTTGGGCAAGCAAGACCTTAGAAAATATATTTAAAAATGAAAAAGATAAAAGCAATAGTATTTGATTTTGATGGAACATTAGCCGAATTAACAATCGATTTCAATGAGATGAAAAAAAGGCTCAGAGCGCTTGGTAGTGCTTTTTTGGACCCGTTACCTCAAAATAATGATCTTCCAGCTTTGGAATGGGTTGATTTTGTGGCTGATTGTCTTTCCAAAAATGATCCTGATCTTGGTAAAGAATTCCATACCCGTTGCCGTTTTTTGATTATCAGCATGGAACTTGAAGCAGCCAGTAATGGAAATCTTTTTCCATTTACTTGTGAAATACTAAGCAGTCTTAAAAATGCAGGAATTCATACCGGAATTATTACCAGAAATACAGCATCTGCTGTGCGTAAATTAGTTCCTGAAATTGATACACTTTCAAGTTGCTTTCTTTCCCGTGAAGATGTGGAGAACGTTAAACCTCATCCTGAGCATTTGTTAAAGGCTTTAGAAATTATAAATATAGACGCCGCCGATACTCTCATGGTTGGAGATCATCCTATGGATATTGAAACGGGAAAACGGGCTGGAGCACTTACAGCTGGAGTGGCAACAGGGCGTATGTCTATTCAAGATTTAATTGCGGAAAAACCAGATTTTGTAGCAGAAAACTGTGCAGAGCTTATGAAAATATTAAGGCGGGATAATCTTATCTAATTAATTTAGTTGAATATTACTTATGGGCATTCATCTAAATGGAGTATGAGTTGTCTTTGCAATAATTTTTAAGTTTATTGTTTTAACGTACTAAGAATTAATAAGGTGAAGGTTTATAAATGGATTAATCAATTTATAAACCTTCACCTTAATTATTTTAAATAGTTACTAATTTATAATTTCTTGATCCAAGACCTATTTCTTCAGCATATTTGAGTCCAAAATTTTCAGGTGTTTCCGGGGTCAGAGCTTTAAATTTATCATCACCGGGGCCTAGTCCTTCAGGAAGGCGACTTGGATACAGGGGCGGGGCAGCGTTTATCATATCAAGTGAAGCCTGATCTATAGCGACGGGATCAGATGAAATCATTACGCCTAGATCAGGACAAATAGGTGCATCGCTATATCCATGACAGTCACAATCAGGAGTAATATTCATTAAAAAATTGATATGCATAGCCGGGCGTTTCAGTCGATGTAGAATTGCTTTGTTGTATTCAATAAGACGTTTAGTAAACTCGTTTACATCACGTTGCCAATCAATCGTAATTGCATTGTAGCGGCAGGATAGGAAACAACGTCCGCATCCGGTACATTTTCCGTTCATCAGAATATGGCCGTCATCATCCAGATCAAGTGCTCCGGCAGCGCATTCAGAGATACACACACCACATCCCGTACAATGTTCAGGTTTAAGTTTGGGGCCTGTGGATAAGTGTATATGCATTTTACCTTTTTTAGAGGCACAGCCCATACCTACGTTTTTGATTGCCCCACCGTACCCTGCAAGTCCATGTCCTTTCACATGATTTAGTGTAACAAGCATATCTGATTCCATAAACATTCCACCGACGTGAGCTTCTGAAATATGGTTTCCTGTATAAGGAATGGTGGTTTCATATTCGCCTCTTAGACCATCTGCAAATAAAACAGGGGCTCCTATTACATTGGGATCATATCCATGTCTTGCCGCAAGCAGACCATGAGAAACAGACTCTCCGCGATCTCCTACATATAATGTACTGGTATCTGTGAAAAAAGGTTTAGCACCTGCTTTCTTTAGAAACTCTACAATAGGACGCAAGTTCAGTGCATTTAAATAACCTGTGTTTCCGCTTTCGCCAAAATGGACTTTCAACGCAACAAGATTTCCGGGATCAACGATAGCGTTTAAACCTGACTCCTTGAGTAATTTTTTCATTTTTAATGCATGCGGAGATTTACGGCTTGTGCGTAAATTCCAGAAATATACTTTTGACATTTTATTTTCCTCTTTTAATCTTCTGGCGTAGTTGCCGGAGAGTGAATGCAGTATACATGCTTAGAATCTTTTAGAAAATAATGTTTTTAGATACTTAATTTCTGAGTTAAGGGTTCCAAAAACTTTTAGTATTTTATGGGGGAGAATTAAATTTGTAAACTGAACTTTGATTAATAAAAAGCGCGGATCATTCAGAGAATTTATCTGATTGACCCGCGGTATATGTGGTACAAAATCAGCTGATAGTAGAAAAGCTGAAAAGCTATTCTAAAAGCTTCATATCTGAATCCACCTGATATATTTTAAACAATAATTATTTTTTATAAACAGCACCAGTGGAGGCAGAAGTTACATTCTGGCTGTAACGTTTAAGGAAAGCTGTGGGCATTTCCTTTTCGATTGGTTTGAATTCTGCTTTACGGCGTTTGAATTCATCATCATCAATCATTAAATTGATGGTTCTTGCAGGAATATCTATTTCTATGACATCACCTGTCTGAACTAAGCCGATTGCACCACCGGATGCTGCTTCGGGCGAAACATGGCCTATAGCTGCTCCGCGTGTCCCGCCGCTGAAACGTCCATCGGTTATCAGTGCCACATCTGCGCCAAGTCCCATTCCTGCAATGGCAGAAGTAGGGGTAAGCATTTCACGCATACCCGGTCCGCCTTTTGGACCTTCATAAAGTATCACAACAGCATCGCCTTTAACTATCTGTTTACCGAGAATTGCTTCAACAGCATCTTCTTCAGAATTGTAGACTTTGGCGTTACAGGTTCTCTTCATCATTTCAGGCGCAACCGCAGACTGTTTTACAACACAACCATCTTCAGCAATATTACCAAAGAGAACCGCGATACCGCCTTCATTGCTGTATGGATCATCAACAGGGCGAACTATTTCATGATTAGTTACCCCTGCATTAAGTGATTTTAGATTTTCACCGACAGTTTTTCCTGTGACGGTAAGTGAATCCAGCTCAATACGTCCAGTTTTAGCCAGCTCAGCCATAACACCCTGAATACCGCCAGCACTGTTCAAATCTTCAATATGATGAGGGCCTGCAGGAGAAAGTTTGCATAGGTTAGGTGTGCTGCGACTTATTTTATCGAATACAGTGAGATCTAATTTAAGACCTGCTTCGCTGAAAATTGCAGGCAGATGCAGTACCGTATTGGTGGAACAACCAAGAGCCATATCCATGGTAACTGCATTTTTGAGACTTTTTTCAGTTACAATATCTCGTGGCTTGATATCTTTTTCCAGCAAGGTCATGATCTGTGCTCCGGCTTCTTTTGCAAGACGTGTACGGGCAGCCATAACAGCTGGAATAGTACCGTTACCAGGAAGCGCCAGACCTATAGTTTCTGACAGACAGTTCATAGAATTTGCAGTGAACATGCCGGAACAGGAACCACATGTGGGGCAGGCACTTTGCTCAAGAACAGAAAGTTCATCTTCAGTCATGTTGCCTGATTTAACCTGTCCAACACCTTCAAAGACAGTAATAAGGTCAACTTTTTTACCATCTTTGCGACCGGCCAGCATAGCTCCGCCACTGACAATGATAGTAGGTATGTTCAGGCGAAGAGCTGCCATCAGCATACCCGGTACGATTTTATCGCAGTTTGGGATTAACACCAGTGCATCAAAAGGATGTGCTGTAGCCATGATTTCAATCGAGTCAGCTATAATTTCACGGCTAGGCAGTGAATAACGCATCCCTGCATGGTTCATTGCTAAACCGTCGCAGACTCCGATTGCCGGAAATTCCATTGGAACACCGCCGGCAAGACGGACGCCGTCTTTTACTGCTCTAGTGATAATATCAAGATGGACGTGGCCGGGAATAATTTCGTTAGCAGAATTACATACTCCGATAAGCGGACGGCTAACTTCATCTTTGGACATGCCCAGTGCGTAAAGCAAAGAACGATGCGGGGCTTTTTCGAGCCCTCCTGTCATTTTTTTACTTCTCATGATTGGTCCTTTTTTTTGGGATGTAATCCGGGATGGTTTTTTGTCCTGGCTTCAACTGTCTGGAACAGATAGTACAGTACTATACATATTTGGCAGAGGTGAGCCTTGGACGAGCCTGCCGGCTGGCTTAAACCCTTTTATAAAAGGGTTTAAGAATCCCAATGATTTTTGGGTTGGGGTTGAGTTAAATTATATAAATTTGTTTTGAATAAAACTATTTTTTTACAGCAACAAAGCTGCTGAACATTCCAATCAACGTAACAGCTCCGATAAGTATGGCGCATTGTTCCGGAGGCAGAAAAGTCAGCTTCATAAAGAGCGGTGGAAAATTCAGAATATCTGTGAAAATAAGTTGCGCAGCATATAGTGAACCTAGAGCTATCGAACTTCCGAACAGCCCTAAAATTGCTCCTCCTGTAAGAAGGGGAAGTCTGATAAACCATTGCTTAGCACCCACAAGGTAAAGAATCTCTATTTCATCGTGCCGGGTCATTAAGGATAGGCGCATGGTATTGCCGACGACGAGAGCCACTACTAGGCCGAGAAAACCTATTATGGGCCAGACTATTGATTGGGTGAGGTTAATCCAACCACGTGCCAGATCAATTTGTAAAGGATTATAATGAACCTTATCCACAAAGGGAAGTTCTTTTAGCTTATGTAATAAATTTGCAGCCCATCTATCATTTTTAACTCCTTGCTCAACAGAAAATGAGAGTAAAGCTGTTGGCGGAAGCGGGTTATTATTTTGACTCAGCCATGCTAAATTATTAGAATCGCTGAGTGCTGCTGAAAGATGTTTTAAAGCTGATTCAGGGGTAAATTTACGAATATCTACTAGACCTTTCGTTGTTTCAAGATCAGCCCATTGCTTTTTAATTTCCTCAAGTGGAGAACCTGCTTTCCAGAAAATTTGTATTTCTACCTGTCCTTTGGATTTGAGGAGTTCCTGATTTACATTATGTAATGTAAGCATGAACAGCCCTGCCAGCAATGAGACCATGGTTACAGCAATCAGGGTGAAAAAGTTAGCCCACGGATGCAGGCCCATATCACGTATGCCTCTTCCTATGAGCCTGAAAAAAAGCGCTAACATCGACACAGCTCCGAAAGTATATATTCGGGAGGTTCACAAAGTTGTCCATCTTCAAGGTGGACAACTTTTGCATCAGGAACACAGCGCAGTATTTCTCTGCTGTGGGTAGCCATTATAATTGTTGTTCCATGGGTATTGAACTGTTTAAATACGTCCATAAGATGCATTGACAGCTCAAAATCAAGGTTTCCGGTTGGTTCGTCAGCAAGAATAAGTTTTGGGTTAACAACCATGGCTCTGGCAATGGCTACGCGCTGCTGTTCACCGCCTGAAAGGCGTTTACATACGGTATAACTTTTATTTTCAAGTCCAAGGGCACGAATAATGGCCCGGACTCTTTTATCTATAATTGATTTCGGCATGCTGCGTACAGTCAGGGCAAGTGATACATTTTCATAAACTGAACGGTTCGGCAGAATTTTAAAATCCTGAAAAACAACTCCCAGTTCGCGGCGGAGCATAGGAATGTTCTTTTTTTTAATGCTGTGAAGATCATATCCAGCGACAGTAGCTTGTCCTCTCTGAACGGGTAATGCCCCGTATAAAAGACGCATAAGTGTTGTCTTTCCTGCTCCTGAATGACCGGTTAGAAAGATAAATTCACCTTTGCTGATATGCAGAGATATGTCTTTTAACGCCCAGTTTGAGCCGAAATTATATGACAGGCGGTTTAGCCGGATCATTAAATACCTATTCTAGTCTAGAATTTTACTTTGAGTTTTTGACCATCAGATGTGGTGCAGACACCTGTTCCGCCATTTTCAAAATACCCTTCAGGGGTATTCATTTCAAAGTCGCACTTCATGCTGACTCCATTGTCAGTAAACAGAGTAGTTGTCTTCTCACCGAAATTTATTTCGCCTTTAAAAACAGTTTCGTCAGGAAATTCAGCTCTGATGGAATATTTTTTCAACCCGCGATTTTTAAAAGTTTCCATATGAACCGGTCCAAGATCAGTTCCCTGATCCGATGTAACATCTCCGTCTATCATAACAGTTGAGCAACCGATAAGACTGAATAGAAGAGTTGATAAAATAAGAAATCTGTACATGTAATTAATCTCCTCGTTTGAGGTTGTAGCAGGGGAGCGGTTCATTTGCAAAAAAGTTTATCAGCCCAGTTTTTTATTTAAGTAATTTTTTAATTATACTTAAGGTAATGATATAAAAAATGCAGTGGAAAGTGAGATACCTACCATAGAAAGATTTACGTTCGCCGTGTTTTCATTTAGGTTCCTAATTAAAGCATATACCGGAATACTAATAGATCGTTTCAAAACAGTCTTTTTCTTTGCAGCAATTAAAAAATCAAATATTTATCATACACTTAAGTATGTTTTATTTCTGGTTTTCAGTGCGCATGGAAATCTGTTTATTATGAACAATCTATCAAACCTGAATTTGCATGTATCCTATGTATCACTTCATAATTCAGTTATAACTCATTGAAATACCTTGTACTTGTGTATGCTTATGTGGTGTCGATGGCCTAGGGAGTAACATATAACTCAAGCAGCAGGAAAGAGATATGAAAATTTCTAAAAGACTTATGAGAGCTAAACCGTCCGCAACACTGGCTGTGAACGCCAAAGCTCAGGAGTTGCGTGCACAGGGAAAGGAAATTGTCAGCTTAGCGGTTGGTGAACCTGATTTTCCAACTCCTCAGCATGTATGTGAAGCCATGAAAAAGGCTGTTGACGATGGTTTTCATCGGTATACAGCTGTTCCGGGTCTCCCAGAACTACGTAGGGCCGTAGCTGATTATTATGGTAGATTTTACGGAGTTAAAGCTACCGCTGATAATACAATTATCAGTAACGGTGGCAAGCAGTCATTGTATAACCTTTTTATGGCTCTTATTGATCAGGGTGATGAAGTCCTGATCCCTGCTCCTTACTGGGTAAGTTATCCTGCAATGGTAGAGTTGGCAGATGGCGTTCCTGTTATTGTCCCAACTACTGCTGAATCAGGATTTCTTGCTCAAATCAAGGATCTTGAAGCATGTTGTACTGAAAGAACAAAGCTCCTTGTTATTAATACTCCGTCAAACCCTACTGGTGGGCACTACCCTCAGGCACATCTTGATGAAATTGCCAACTGGGCTAAGAGTAAGGGAATATTTATTGTTTCAGATGAAGTTTATGACCGTCTTGTTTACGCTCCGGCAGAGTATTCAACACTTTCTACTTTTTGGGAGAAAAATCCTGAAGACGTAGCTATTGTAGGTGCTTTATCTAAAAGCTTCTGTATGACCGGATGGCGTGTAGGTACTGCTCTTGCCCATCCTGATCTGGTAAAAGCAATGGTTAAAATTCAGGGACAGTCGACATCAAACGTAAATACCATGGCTCAGAAAGCCGCTATTGCCGCTTTTGATGGTTCATGGGATTTTATTGATGAAATGCGTGATGTTTTCCACAGACGTAGAGATATTGCTCATGAAATTATTACTTCATGGCCCGGTGTTGTCTGCCCAAAACCGGATGGAGCATTTTATCTTTTCCCGGTACTTGAAAACTTCTACACCGAAGAAACACCTGATTCAGCATCAATGTGTACTAAAATTCTTGAAGAAGTTGGAATTGCTCTCGTTCCAGGATCTGCCTTCGGAGATGACCGTTGTATCCGTTTTTCTTATGCCGTTGACGACGAAGTCCTTAAAACGTCACTTGGAAAAATCGGGAATATGTTGATGAACAAATAAAAATTACGTAAAGATAGTCATATTTGATAAGATAAAAAATTATATCCCCTGCCGGAAATATTTTCTTTTCCGGCGGGGATGTAAAAACCATAAATATATGGAGATCGAATATGGCTGCTAATATTCTTGATTGGACTGACAGTTGGTTTGAAAAAATTGATTCAGAAGCAAAATCAGATTCCGCGGGAAGTCTTGCCGCAAGATTTTGCGGAGAAGTTTCTGACGGTAAGCTCCCTTTCTGCTCCATGCCTTATATGGCAGAACTGCTTCATGAACTGGATGGTCTGGAAGGTTACGTCAAACAATTCGATCACATGCTTTTACTTGGTATTGGAGGGTCAGCTCTTGGTGCCCGGGCATTGCAGAAAGCTTTTTTCCCGCAACAGGATCAACCCTGCCACGAAGGTCCCTGGCTTTGGATAGGGGACAATGTTTGTTCTAAAACTCTAGACTCCTACCTTGAAAAACTTCCATTAGAAAAAACTTTGGTTGTAGTTATCTCTAAATCCGGCGGGACAATTGAGACTATCAGTCAGTATTTAATAGTTCGTGAGAAAATGAAGGAAGTTCTTGGAGACAGTTGGAACAAAAATACATTTTTCATAACTGATAAGAAAAATGGATTTTTGCGTGAACAGGCTGATGAACTTTCTATACGTACCCTTGAGGTTCCCGATAATCTGGGGGGCCGTTATTCCATACTTTCGGCCGTAGGCCTATTACCTGCAATGTTTCTAGGCATTGATTATCGCTTGCTTGTTGAAGGTGCTTCAGCAGTGCTTTCACCTCTTGCATCAGCAGATCTCAATGCAGATTCTCTCAGTAATCATCCTTCATTCAAATTGGCATGCTGGGGTGCGGCTCTTATGGATAGTGGATATAATGAGCTGATCTTTTTTTCTTACGTTCCACAATGGGCTTGCTTCGGGCAGTGGTTTGCTCAGCTCTGGGCTGAAAGTCTCGGTAAAGAAGGGAAAGGAAGTCAGCCGATTCCTGCAACCGGAGCAACGGACCAGCATTCTGTTAACCAGATGTTTCTTGATGGACCACGCAACAAAGCATGCTTGTTCCTTACTTGTCCTTCATTGCCTATAGGCTGTCCATTTCCTAATGAAATTCCGAATAAATTTTCATATTTGAAAGGTAAAACTTTTGGTGAATTAATTCATGCTGAAGGGTTAGGAACCAAGATGGCTCTTTCAGCAAATAGTGTTCCTCTCGTCGAAATGAAGATGACTGATGATTCTGAAGAAACAGCAGGAAGGCTTATGGGATTGCTTATGGCAGCAACAATCTTTACCGGTTGGCTCATGGATATTAATCCTATAGATCAGCCGGCTGTCGAAATGGGTAAATTACTTGCAAAAGCAAGACTGGGAGCTTCAGGTCTGGATAGCGAGAAAAAAAGTCTTGATGACTTTCTTGCTACTAACCGGGAAGAACAGGGATTTTAGAATACTGGATGATTATATGAAGGGGAAAGTTCAGCTGAACTTTCTCCTTCTTCAAAAATATCTTTGTCAGAATTTGTATTTAATACCTCTTTACTACATCTTTTCTTTAAGGCACGAATATCCATTAACCAGTTCAAAAATATTATGCATTTTAAGCTTTTTATAAAATGGCTTGAAATACTAAACATAAACTCGGCCCAATCCTGCAGGAGGCTTTACTTGGATCAAAAGAATCAAGATCAGCAAGATTTACAGATTAAATCATTTCAGCTTGTTAAGCTGCTTTCGTGGACTCTACTAATAGTTATTATAGGTAGTAGTCTGGGGCTTTCTGTTTTTCTGGCAAAACATGCTGACGAGACTCTTTTGGAAAAACAGAAAGAGTTTGCTTTATTGCAGGCTGAGAATCTTAACCATCAGATATATAGACGTTTCATTTTACCGACTATTATTGGTTACGGTAAGATAGGGTTGAAAAATAAAGAACAGATGGATCGTCTTGATCAAGTTGTGCGTTCAACGGTGCACAGCTTTAAAGTTAATGAAGTAAGGATATATGACCCGGGACTGATTATATCTTATTCAACTGATGCAGATACTATTGGTAAAGATGATTTGGGTGGAGAGTTTATAAAAAAAGTTTTTAAAAGTGGTGAACCAAGATATGAGTTTATAAGTAAAAAATCTACTTTGGGACTGCTTTTTGATTTGCATATGCGCCCCGGAACAATGCTGCTTCAGATAGTTTACCCCCTGCGTTCTGAGAAAAGTTTAAATATTGATGAAAATGTTATCATGGGGGTAATGGTTATAACTCAGGATATTACTGATGATTATCAGTCTGTAATTAATTTTGAGCGCCTTATTTTGTTTACTTCCAGTTTTTCAGCATTGATTTTGTTTGCGACTATCATGGCAATTATCAGGCGTGCAGATATAATTAATGCACAGCGCATGAAAGAGCGCCAACAGTTTGAAAAAGAACTTAACCAGAGTGAAAAGTTGGCCAGCATCGGTCGAATGGTATCAGGGGTAGCCCATGAAATCAGGAACCCACTGGGAATTATTCGTTCCAGTTCAGAATTGCTTATTAAACGGATGAATGACAGCGACCAAGTTAACTCTAAAATCTTAATTGCTATTCATGAAGAGTGTAAAAGACTTAGTCGGACTGTAAGTGATTTTCTTGATTATGCCAGACCTCGTAAGATTTCGTTAGTTGCAATTGATCCAGCAGATTTAATTGATAAAATATTTATGTTTATGGAATCAAAATGCAAAGAGAGCAATATTGAGCTGGAGCGTAATTATATCCATGGATATCAAATATGCGGTGACGAGGATTTGCTTTACCGTGCATTTTACAATTTAATTGGTAATGCAGTGCAGGCAATAGAAAAAGATGGATCTATTTCTGTATCTTTAGAAGAAACTAAAGGCGGGATCAACGTAGTTTTTTCCGATACAGGTCCAGGCTTCTCTCCGTCCGTTATTGATAAGGTAAAGGATCCTTTCTTTACTACAAAAGACAGTGGAACCGGTTTGGGACTTGCCATTGTAACTAATATTGTGGAAAGCCATAACGGAAAGTTCATTATTGGAAATAACTCCGATGGTGGAGCGCTTATTAAAGTTTTCTTACCTGCAAAAAAAGATTGTTAATTACTGGATACAAATATGGCTGCAAATATTCTTATACTTGATGATGAACAAAACTACCTCCTTATTTTGGAAGCGATGCTTTCAGATGAGGGTTATACTATTACGGCTCTTTCTGATCCGGAAACAGGGCTGGCATATCTTGATGAGTCGGAAGTTGATCTTGTCATAACAGATATGAAAATGCCTAAGCTTACAGGACAGGATGTACTTGAGCATGTGAAAAAGAATTTTCCTTATATACCAGTCATTATAATGACTGCATTCGGATCAATAGAATCAGCTGTTGAAGCCATGAAAATTGGAGCTTTTGATTATATTACTAAACCGTTTGCCAATGAAGAACTTCTGCTCTCAGTTACCAAGGCAGCACAGTTTGCTAAAGCTCAACAGGAAAACAGACAGCTCCGTGAGCAGATTAAAGATCGTTATTCCCCAAGCAATATAATCGGCCGTTCTAAGCCTATGATGCATGTCTTTGATATGATCAGCAAGGCTGCTCCTGGAAGTTCTACAGTGCTGGTAACCGGTGAATCTGGGACTGGTAAGGAATTAGTTGCGCAAGCTATTCATCAGGCTTCACCTCGCTGTGATAAACCATTTGTTTCAGTTAACTGCATGGCATTTAATACAGGGGTTCTTGAAAGCGAACTTTTCGGACATGAAAAGGGGTCGTTTACAGGAGCTGTAGCGCGTAAAAGAGGGCGTTTTGAGGCTGCTGATCAGGGCACACTTTTTCTTGATGAGATTGGTGAGCTGTCACATGATATGCAGGTAAAACTATTACGTGTTTTACAGGAAAGAACTATTGAGCGAGTTGGTGGGATTGATACTATCAAGGTTGATATCCGCATTGTTGCAGCAACAAATAAGAATCTTAAGGAAGCAGTTGAAAAAGGGGATTTCAGGGAGGACCTATATTACAGGTTAAACGTCGTAAGTATTGAAATGCCTCCGCTGCGTGAGCGCCGTGAAGATATTCCTTTTCTTGTAGATCATTTTCTTGTCAAATACGCTGCTGACAACAGTAAGGTTTTTGAAGGTTTTTCACCTTCAGCTATGGATTACATGACTGCGTATGAGTGGCCGGGTAATGTACGTCAGCTTCAGAATGTTGTTGAACGGTGCGTTGTGCTTACCTCAGGAAATGTAATTAATACTGAAGATCTACCATCTGAAATTAAAGATGAAGAGGCACAGTTTAAAAGTGCAGTAGATCTTCTTCCTACAAAGCTTAATCTGGCTGATACCCTTGATAAAATTGAAGCTACCCTTGTGCGTCGCGCGTTGGTGCACAGTCATTTTATAAAAGTTGATGCAGCTGATATGCTGGGAATTTCAAAAAGCCTGCTGCAATATAAACTTAAAAAATATAAAATAACAGGTAAGTAGATTAGATAACGAAGTCTTTTTTATTTAGATATAAATAAAAGAAGCCGATGGAACCTGACTTACTGTCAAGTTCCATCGGCTTTTTAAATCTTAAGAATTACTTTAAAGCCGGGTCCAATCCACTACCTGACTAAAAGTTCTGTATTCTCAAACCTTATTATTCTTTTAGAAACCGCACTTAGCCATGTAATCAACAAGATCAGCAAGGCGGCAGGAGTAGCCCCATTCGTTGTCATACCAGGAGTAGACTTTGGCGAGGTTACCGCTCTGTACAACAGTAAAATCAGCTTCTACGATACTGGAACGGGAATCAGCAATAAAGTCTGAAGAAACAAGAGGATCTTCAGAGTAGCCGAGGATTCCTTTGAGTTCACCTTCAGAAGCAGCTTTAAGTACCGCTTTGAGTTCTTCGGTTGTTGTGTCTTTTTCCAGTACTGCTACGAAGTCTACAAGAGATACAGTGGGTGTAGGAACACGAACAGAGTAACCTTCGAAACGTCCGGCCATTTCTGGAATAACCAGAGCAACAGCTTTAGCTGCGCCGGTGGATGTCGGGATCATGTTACACGCAGCTGCACGGGCACGGCGCAGGTCTTTATGAGGCTGGTCAAGAATGCGCTGGTCATTGGTATAGGAGTGAACTGTGGTCATCACACCTTTTGCAATACCGAATTTTTCATGCATAACCTTAACAACCGGTGCGAGGCAGTTGGTTGTACAAGAAGCGTTAGAAACAATGTTGTGTTTTTTAGGATCGTAATCAGTGTGGTTTACACCCATTACAACAGTAATATCTTCTTCTTTCGCCGGAGCAGAGATGATAACTTTTTTAGCTCCACCTTCAAGGTGCTGAGATGCTGTTGGTCCAGTACGGAAAATACCGGTACACTCGATAACAATATCAACACCGCATTCACCCCAGGGGATACGTTTGGGGTCACGTTCTGCGAAGTTTTTGATAGTGAAATCAGATCCAACATGCATGGTGTTTCCTTCAACCCTGATTTCAGGAGGAAATTTTCCGTAGTTGGTATCTCTTGCGCAGAGGGCTGCATTTGTTTCAATATCGAAAAGATCATTGATAGCTACGATATCAACAGTATCACGATGTCTTTCCCAGATAGTTTTGAGGACCTGACGTCCAATACGACCAAAACCATTAATACCGACTTTTACTTTACTCATTTATATATCCTCACAAAAGGAGCGGGTTAATCGTCAACCCGGTAGATGTAATCGTTAGCAAGTTCACTTGCACGTTTAAGAGCATGAAACATACGAGCGTTTTCAAGGGCAAGACCGGAAAGGTCTGCTACACATTTCAAAAAGTCGAGTTCTTCTTCGGAAAATTCGCGAAGCTCGCTGGAGTATACACGAAGTACACCGATGACTTTTTTACCGCGTGCGGTAAGAGGAAGAACTACTAGAGAAACGAGACCTTCTTTTGCAGCTTCTTCGGGGTACTGGAAACGGTCATCACTGCGAACATCAGAGATATTTACAATTTTACCTTCAAGAACTTCCTGATCCAGACGACTTTTTGAAACCTCAACTGGACCTTTCTGTTCATAACGTTCACTGAGTCCGTAAGAAGCATCAGCCAGCAGCGTTTCGCCTTTGCGGTCAAGCAGCCTGATGAAACACCCTTTCAATTCCATCACAGTTGCTACTTTTTCTGCAATATTGTGAAGAACTTTTTCCGGCTCCAGGCTGGAGTTGACAGCTCTGGTAATTTCAAAAATCGCCTTGTAGAGTCTGGTTGCACCCATTTCTCATACCTGCCTTGTTTTATGATTACTGAAGGGACCCATCACCTGAAAGGAGTCCTGAATGTCTAGCCATAACATCTTAACATGTTAATTGGAATCTAACAGAGAAAAAAAAATAATGCATGCAAAAAATGACCACTTTCAAACATTTTACTAAAAAATCACGCTAAGCCATGTTCGATTATGAACATTTTTTTCGAATTCGACATTTTTTTATGATATGTTTATTATTTTACGAATATTGCTGTATAGATATTAAAATTACGAAAATTATTAGCTTAGCTGATTCATAGTTTTATACTTGGTGAATGTATAAACTTTTGATGGAATCATATATGAGAGCAATTTTGATAATAAAAATATGTTTTATATTGTAAGGTTATTAAGTTGATCTATCAATTTTGATACGTTTTGTTTAAGGAGATTGTGCAGTTCTTTTATTGTTTCAAGATCACCTTTTTTAGCTGCTTTTTCAATTTTAATTGTTGTGAAATAGGCTTCATTCTTTCCAAAATTACCAAGCATGCTTTTTAGGGAGTGGGTATTGATTTCAATTTTAGATTTATCTTTGCTAATTATCCCTTTTTCTATTTTATCTATTCTCTTTGGAATTTCTTCTATGAGAAGTTTAATCATATCAGATAGAAAATTTATGTCATCATTAAATTTAGGCATGAGATTATCAATGGTTGGAACAAAGTTTGTCTTATTCTGGTCTTGATTAAAAGATTCCATATGAGAAAAAGGTTCATGCTCTTTATTTTTTAGAATACAAAATTTTTCAGAAACAAGCGTAGAGTCATATTGCTCAATTCTAGAAAAAAGAAACTTCCAATTGATAGGTTTAGAAATGTAGTCATCCATGCCTGCCTGGAGACAGTTTTCGGCATCTCCTTTTAATGCATGAGCAGTCATTGCCAGAATTGGGATATGCGGTAATCCCTGTTTTTCTTCATATGAACGGATATGTCTTGTCGCTTCAAGGCCGTCCATGACAGGCATTTGTATGTCCATAAGTACAATATCAAAATTATCTGAAATAAAAGCTTCAAATCCTTCTTGTCCGTTTTCAGCAATAACTAGTTGGTGTCCCCATGTTTCTATCATATGCTTGGCCACATGCTGATTTAATGGAGTATCTTCCACTAGAAGAATTCTTTTCGGACTTAGTGATTTGAAAATAGTTTTTTTATTTTCTGCTCTTTCCTGAATCACACTATCATCAGATAGTGCCTGCATAATAGCTGTATACAAATCAGAAGGGCTTACTGGCTTATATACGTATGCCAGTTTATTTGAGGGAACCATTTGTTTATTAACTTCATCAACCATCAAAACAAGAGCGCTGTCTCCCAATTTATCTTTTACGATCTCTGGATTAAAATCGTTCATGGCGAGCGTTTCTATGTCACAGATAATGACTTGATAAGGCTTTTTTATTTCTTTTGACAGTTCAATTCTTGCGTAAGCAAATTGTGCATTTCCCGCTTCGGATACTTTTACACCCCATCCTTCAAGAATTTCATGTATAATTGATCTGCTGGCGTTATTTGAATCTGCCACAAGCATTCTCATGCCCGAGAGATTCATACTTTCTATAGCAAGGGCCAAGTCGTAATTTTCTTTTATTATTCGTGCAGGAACAGAGAAATAAAATGTGCTTCCTTTACCTAGCTCACTGTCACATTCGAGATTACCTCCCATAAGCGAAATGAGTTGGTAGCTGATAGATAAGCCAAGCCCTGTTCCACCGCGAGAACGGGTCAGTGACCCATCAAGTTGTTCAAAAGCATGGAAAACAGATTCTCGTTTATCTTCTGGAATGCCAGGTCCGGTATCTTTAACGCTGCATTTAAGTGTACCAAATTCGTTTTGATTATTTTCAAACCTTGCTTCAATTAAAATTTCTCCAGATTCAGTAAACTTGATGGCATTGGATGTGAGATTTAGAATAACCTGCCGTAACCTGTCACTATCACCTTCAACTATTTCTGGTACTGATGAATTTATTTTAAAAAGTAACGTCAGGCCCTTTTGCTGGGCCTGAACATTTGCCAGACGTGAGCATTCAGAAATCAGTTCACGGATATGAACCGGTGCTTTATCAATGGCTAGTTTTTTAGCCTCTATCTTTGAAAAGTCGAGAATATCATTCAGCACACTGAGAAGTGAATAAGATGAGTGTTTAAGTTGTCTCATGAACTTTTGCTGCTGGTCATCAAGAGATGTATTAAGCATAATTTCTGCCAGACCTATGATACCATTCAAAGGTGTGCGTATCTCATGACTCATATTCGCAAGGAACATTGATTTTGCCTGATTGGCATCTTCAGCTGCTTTTTTAGCAAGATGCAGTTTTTTTTCTGCTTCTTTACGTGTGGAGATATCTATTACTACGCCATCATAGTGGGTGATTTTATTTGACGATGAACTAAGTTGTGCCTGTACGCTCAATGAAGCCCAGAAAATAGAACCGTCTTTCCTTTTTCTGCGGGTTTCATAACCAACCAGACGTCCTTCTTCACGAAGCTGTGCATGGACCCACTCTCTTTCTTGCGGGTCAGTATATATCTCGTGAGGTATTGATTTTATATTTTTAATTAAGTCAGCAGGACTTTCATATCCATACATTTTTGCGAGGCGTTTGTTGGTGTAAAGATAGCGGCCATTTGGGTATGATTGAAAAATTCCGACGGGAGCAGCTTCATATAAAAGTCTCAGTCTTTGTTCACTGCGTTTAAGAGCTTCTTTTGAAAATTCAAGCTCTGCAGTTCTCTCTACAACTTTCTTTTCAAGATTACCAAGTAATCCAGTGAGATTTAATTTTATCTTGTTTGATTCTTCAGAATTAAGTCCAAGTGATGTTTCAAGTGTTAACCTGGATTCTTCAGCATTGATATAAGTGTCATTAATAGATTTAACAAAATTTAAAAGCGGTCCCTCTAGATTGTTAAAATCTTTATTCAGGTGACGTTTCAGTTGTTGCTTCAAAAGTCTGTGTATATCCTTCATTGTTTATCCATATATTATATCTGTAAAATAACTATGCTGGTTGTTAGAAATATCTAAATATTTTTTTGTCCAGTTATACAGATAAAAATACCTCTCAATCAAGATTGTATAAGATAAATACTATTAAGATAAGATCATCATAAATAACAATTTGCTGTTATGTATGTGAGCATAGCAAGGCCGTCATGAAGTATAAAGCAATCTATGCCAAAAAAGACATAAAAAATTCTTGTGTATCTATTTTGAAGTTCCGGACTTGAGGATATTTAAAAAACGAGATCGCAGTGCATCGCTCATCAGTCCCTTTTTTACAGGGGATAGTTTTAAAAAACCGCCAAGAAGTGATCGCATAAAATTTTCGCTGCGGCTGTTAGGATTATCAAAAATCAGGTTTTGTAAGGTTCCACGCTCTAGAGATTGTAAAATAACCCGCTCAAAGCTGTCTTCTGGATGTATTACACGCTGTTTGCGTTTATCCATTATAAGAGCGCTTGTTTTGCATTTAAGTGCGCAGACTCCGCAGCCAAGGCAAATCTCTTTATCAATAACAGCATACCGAACGGTCTTTTCAGATGGGTCTTTTTTATCCTTTTTATGAATTGAAATGGCATCAATGGGGCAGGCTTTTGCGCATAGGCCACAGCCATTGCAGTCATCAAAATTTATTTCTGCAATAAATGAGGAAGAGACCAGTATGCCCGGATAACCGGAGTATTTGATACCATTCATAAGATTACAGCAGCAGCCACAGCAATGGCATAAAAAACCGGCATTTTCTTTGACATTATCAGTGGTAATGGTGAACCCCATTTCTTTAGACCGGGCCATAATATCATTCATTTCAGAGCGTGATATTTCTCTGGCGAATTTATTACGGATCAAAAATTTTGCAGCATCACCCATGGAGGTGCATGTTTCAAGAGTTACATCGCAACCTTGTTTACCCTGATGCATTTTTTCATGTCTGCATGAGCATAGACCTACGGCAAATAAATCCTGGTTTTCAACCAATGCGGATGCTTTTTCATAGTCCAGAATTTCAACATGATCCACATCGCGGATAGTTTCTTCATGGGGAAGTGCGCGCATGACTGATATCTGTTGTCCGTCACCGAAGTTGGCTTTTAAAAAATCTTTATCACCGAACATATAATTATGAAAAAGTTCAGCCCACTTTTTGGAATCAAGTTCACCTTGAGTACGCATCATGCTGAATTCAAAAAAACCAATAATGAAAGGACTGATCATATATTCGTAGTGATCTTTCTCCCACAGGTCACAGATCAGTCCTTTAAAACACATGGATTCAAGCATGGGCTTTAAAGTTCGGGGCGGCATGTTCGTAAGTTTGGAAATACGCTCGATGGGCGAAGGGCGATATGGCATACGTACAATTAAATCAGCTTCAGCCTCAGTGTAGAGGGCTTTAAGCATCTCATACAGTGATTTTGACCATGGCATACGTACAGTGGTGTTATCTATTTTTTCACCTAGTTTGCGATAAATGTCTTTTCCAATTATGTGTCCCATAAAATAAAGTATCTTGCTTAGCCTTCATTTGGCAAGATTGTGTTTTAAGATATTAAAAAAGAAGCTTATTTAATTCACAGTTAATTAAGTATGATCTTACGCAGGAGATCAAGTCCATATCGTAATTCATCTATATTTTTAGTTCCGCTCAGAGATAATCTTGCCATGGACGGCACAGCTGTATCTCCCACAGCAAATTTTTCTGCGCAGAAAATATTGATACCGGCTTTGCGAGCCCTACTTTCAAGCATATATCCTTTCCACTGCTCTGGGAGTCTCAGCCACAGAAAAAAACTTGTTGAGCTGCCTTTTACATCAAGATCTTCTAACAAATCTCTAACCCCGTTGTATCTTTTATGGGCCGCTCTCCGTTTTAGTTTAATTGTTTTATCTGCTGTGCCGTCTTTAATCCATTGGCAGACTAGTTCTGCGTTTAATGACGGAGTCATCCAGACAGTATTTAAAATGCCATGAGCCAGTTTTTCGCATTTATCTTTTGCCGCCGATATAAATGCCACACGCAGTCCTGCTACAAACATTTTTGAAATTCCGGCAATGTGTACACTATTTTCTTTGGCAAATGCAGCAACAGGCGGCGTAGAATTTTCTACGGTCAAATTATATGCGTCATCTTCGATTATGATCAGGTTATGATTACGGACGACCATGGCTATTTTTTCACGTCTTGCTATCGGCATGCACACAGTTGTGGGATTTTGGGCGCTGGGGATAAGGTATACACCGCTTATTCTGTCTCTCCGGCAAGCGGTATCTAAAGCTTCAGGAATCATTCCATGCTCATCCATAGCGATGGGGACTAGCTTGATTCCAAACATTGCCGACAGAGTTTTCATACCGGGATAGGTTAAACAGTCAGTAGCAATTTTATCCCCCGGCCGGAAAAGAGAGATGAGGCTGCATGTAAGTGCGTGCTGGCTTCCAGAACAGACCAATACTTCATCAGGAGATACATTTAATCCGTATCGTTTGATCCATTCTACCCCGACTTCTCTGTGTTCAGGCAGGCCATTAGGATCTGTGTAGCGTAAAAAATTATTTATGTTTTTGCGTCTGAAGAGCTTTTTCATCCCTTCATTAATATCTGGATCAAGATCATAAAGAGTGTTGGCCAGACCAAGCTCTATCATGCCCGGTGCATATGGTTCAAACGAGACCATCGAAGAGTATGTTGCCGCGTCAGAAGCCACGTATGTCCCGCGTCCAACCGTACCGGATATCAGTCCTCGTTTCTCCGCTTCAGCATACCCTCTGGTTATCGTGCTCACGTTGATCTTCAGATCATCAGCAAGGTCTCGGTGTGTGGGCAGTTTATCACCGGGCCTGAGTTTGCCGGAAAAAATGTCACGTTCAATTGCGTCAGCTAGACTTTTATACTTGGGGACATTCTCATTGGTCAGTTCTGGCTTCCATTTTGTCATGCATACAATAATCACATTGACTACATACAATGTCAAGAATATGAATACAATTGTAAATATTTTTGCATACAATTTAATTAGCCTTGAGAGGTTATAGGGAGGGGAGTTCTAATGCAGGATAATTTTTGGCCTTTTTTTATTTTTGCAATTGTTATGGTTGGTACGCCGGGGCCGGCAAATTTAGCATCTATGGCATTGGGGCAATCTGTTGGTTTTAAAAGGTCTATTCCATTTTTAGCCGGAGCTGTGACTGGAGGCATGCTGACAGATATACTGGTCTTTATGGGGCTTGGTGAATTATTTGAATCATCCCCTGTTTTGGCTGGAATATTTAGGATAGCTGGTGTCATATATATTTTATATCTTGCTGTGAAAATATTGCGGATGCATGAGTTGTCTCCAACTGAAAAACCAGCATTTAAATTTACAGAGGGGCTATTGGTCCATCCGCTGAATCCTAAATGTTATGCAATGGCTATCTCTGCATTCAGCCAATTTGTAGACCCATCAGCTCCAAGGTTTTTTGAAGTGGTCATATTTGCTGCAACATTTACCTGTTGTGCAGCTTTCTTTCAAAGTCTGTGGTGTGTTGCAGGTGAAACCTTTATGAAAATGCTCAGTTCAAAAGCCGTACTTTATTCTGTAAACATTTCTATGGTTGTACTGATGGTTGGAGCAACTTTTTACGCGCTATATCAATAGGTTATTGTTGGAAGTCATGGCAGGGTGTTTACTGGGTAAATATTGTTATGATATAAGATGTTAACTTTGTTACTAAAGTTTTAAACTTCGTATGAGGGTTTTATAATGGGCAGAAGAATAGGTTGGATCGGAACAGGTGTTATGGGCGGGTCTATGTGTATGCATCTGCTTAAAGCAGGCAATGAAGCATTTGTATACAATCGTACTAAATCTAAAGCCGGGCACCTTATAGCGGAAGGAGCCGTTTGGTGTGATTCTCCTGCAGAAGTTGCTAAAAATGCAGATATTATTTTTACAATTGTCGGTTACCCAAGTGATGTCGAGCAGACAATACTTGGCGAGGATGGAGTTCTTGCCAATGCGAAATCCGGTAAGATTATTGTAGACATGACTACTTCGGAGCCGGCTCTTGCTGAGCGTATATCAAGTGAAGCTTCAGCCAAAGGGGTCATGGCTCTTGATGCTCCGGTTTCAGGTGGTGATCTCGGTGCCCGTAACGCAACTCTGGCAATCATGGTTGGTGGTGAACAGAGCGTTTTTGATGAAGTAAAAGATCTTTTTGAAATAATGGGCAGTAACATCCGTCTGATGGGTAAATCCGGAGCCGGACAGCATACGAAAATGTGTAACCAGATTCTTATTGCCGGAACAATGATAGGTGTAGTGGAGTCGCTTCTTTATTCATATAAGGCTGGAATGGACCTAAATGAAGTTATCGATGTCATAGGCTCCGGGGCAGCTGGATCATGGTCTATAAATAATCTTGGACGCCGTATTGCTGATGGCGATTTTAATCCCGGTTTTTTTATAAAACATTTTGTGAAAGATATGGGTATTGCTCTTGATGAAGCCAAGCGTATGAAGTTGTCTCTTCCCGGTCTGGCGCTGGTCAATCAGTTTTATATTGCTGCAATGGCTCTTGGTTATGAAGAGCTAGGAACTCAAGCTCTCTATAAAGTGCTGGAGTCTATGAACGGTAAATAATTTAAGATTGTTTTTGTAGAATCACTAAGGTCCGCTGAGAAATGTTTTTTCAGCGGACCTTTTAAGTTTTAGTCTGAAAGACAATTTTTAAATCAATTCGGCTTATAATTTTTTGATTTTATTTAAAATTATTTTAGGAAGTTATGTCAGATCAAGCATGGCATAGTTTTTATTCAATTCGTTTCTTAGATGCTCTTGAAAAACTTTCTCAGTAATTGTTATTTCTTTGTTTTTAAACTGTACACACGCGATTGTGTTTTGCAGTTTTTTTGGTGTCGGGCGTATAGCTACAATTGTTCCTGATGCTATCTTTTGATGCATAAGATGGCTGACCGTAATTCCAAGGCCTATTCCTTCTTCGATTGCAGCAATGATTGCTTCAGCACTGTCAGCGGTGAAAGCTAGGTTTAGAGAGGAAGGCTCTGTTTCAAAGTGTAATTTAAACCAGCTTTTAAAGAGAGCTGTGTCTGTTTTATACCCTATGTACTCAAGGTTCGTCAGGGGCTTGTAGCTGGCTCTACCTACGCGTTGCTGATAAAAATTACGGGAACAGGCCAGAACGAATTCTTCTGTGGCGACCGGTTCTATTGTATAAGCGGAAATCCCTCCGGGGGTATCCATCATGATCGGTAAAATATCTATGTATGCAAAATCCAGCTGGCCTTCAGAAACCATGGAAAAAAGTATTTTGGGATCTCCAAGTTCCAGTTGCAGCGAAGCAGCCGGGTACATTCTATGGAATGATGCGAATATTTTGGGGATATATTTTTTTCCGAATTCGTAAGGTGTGCCGATACGTAACTTTCCTGACGGTCTTTCAGATGTCTCATTGAGCTGTCGCACACCATGTTCGAGATCAAGCATAAACGTTTTAACAACTTCATACAGCTTTGTTCCAGCTGCTGTAGGAATCAGTCTGCGATTAACTCTCGTAAATAATGCAGTTTGCAGTTCTTCTTCTAATTTTTTTAAATGCTGACTAACCCCGGACTGAGTTATGTGCAGAAGCTTTGCTGCTTCAGTGCTGCTTTTTTCATTAAAAATATGATAAAATATCTTAAGTCTGTTTAAATCCGGTAACATCAATGAGTAACTCTCTTTTTAGTAAGTTTTACTAATCAAAAACAGTATAACTATTAATTTTACTAACTACAAATTCATTAATAATAAAGCAACAACTTCGACGGATATTCCGTCAAAACCGGAACTGAGGATTAAGAAAGTGAAGATAGGAATAATTGCGGCTATGAAAGAAGAGCTTGCCCTTCTTGTGGATAGGCTTGAGCAGCGTGAAGATACTCATTTTGGACAGTTTACCTACTATACAGGGTTTATTAACGGTGTAGAGGTTGCTTTGTTTTTATGCGGAATTGGAAAAGTTAATGCTGCTGTAGGGACTACCCTGCTTTTGGATAAATTTAAGCCGGACTATCTGATTAACACCGGTGTGGCAGGAGGCTTTCCTGAAGAGATCCGCATAGGCGATATAGTAATTTCGTCAGAGGTCCGCCATTACGATGCCGATGCAACTGCTTTTGATTATGAACTTGGTCAGATACCGCATATGCCAGCCTCTTATGAAGCAGATAAAATGCTGCTTGGTCTTGCAGAAAAAGCATGGATTAACGGCAGTATTAAAATCCATCAAGGGGCCATTTTATCCGGTGACTCCTTTGTACATACCGAACAGCAGGTTAGCCATATTATTGATAAATTTCCTGACGTAATGGCTGTTGAAATGGAAGGTGCTGCAATTGCCCAGACAGGGTTTCTGTTCAATATACCTTTCATTTTAATACGTTCTATTTCTGATAAAGTACGTGAAGAAGGAAGTTCTGCTGTATACGAAAAATGTCTGGAAAGAGCCGCTGCTAATTCCGTAGGCATTGTTCTTTCAATGCTTGATAATATGTAATTGAGTTTTTTATTCTATACCAATCTTCTTGGTAGCCTTTTACTAAATATACTTATTAAGGAGTTATGAATGAATAAGATTGAAAGTTTTAAAATTGATCATACAAGATTGCTACGTGGAGTATATGTTTCGCGTAAGGATAGAATTCATGCTGAAACCATCACTACTTTTGACTTGCGTATGAAGGAACCTGATAACGAGCCAGCTCTTGATTGCGCCGCTGCTCATACGCTCGAGCATATAGGGGCTACTTTTCTTCGTAATCACAAAAAATTCGGTGATAAAATAATCTATTTCGGTCCTATGGGATGTCTGACTGGATTCTATTTGTTGCTGGCCGGTGATTTCGAATCAAAAGATGTTGTTGAATTAATAAAAGAATTCTTTGAATTCGCAGCTGAGTTTGAAGGAGATATCCCCGGGGCAAGTGCTGTAGAGTGCGGTAATCATACTTTGATGGATTTATCCACAGCAAAAAGGGAAGCTGGAAAATATTATGATCAGATTCTGGATAACATGACTAATGAAAATTTAGTTTATCCTGAATAAATGAGATTCAGGATGAAAAGATCAATCGGTTGCTGCGGTAATTACAGCAGCAACCGATCTTAAAACAGAGGTCATTAAACCAGAGTTCATATAATAGTGAGTGGAGTCACTATATGTTAGATATGTATGTTACCCACCTCCGGCATGATAAATCAATCAGAATTTTAAACATAATTTTTATTTAAAATATTTAATATAAAGAATGTTATTTTTTATTTAAAATAAATATATTATCTTATTTATAGTTATCGATAAATGTGCTGTTTCAAGGTGCTTTTTACCGCGAACAGCAGCACTAAAATCCGTATTGATATACATTGCAAATTTTACAATATTGCCGCTTTATCCTGGCCAGCAAAATATTTTTTAATTTTGAATTGTTGGATGATTCTTTATATCTGGCTATGGCTTACAGAATTCATTGTCGATGAAATATATATTTGTCAGTTGAAATGCTTAAAATAGTATTCACTGTTTTTGTGGTGCGTTCTTTTTGACCGTAAATCTTACTTGCTATCAAATTAAATCGATAAGAGACGATTTGATTTGATATTGATTTATATATCATAATATATTTACGATAATAATTTATATTTGGGCTAGTTTTGGAAGCGGGTGAGCATTGAAATGATGAAAAGCACTACGAGAACTGCCAGTAGAAGAGTGTTGATATTGACTCCTCCTTTGACCTTTTGTCTCTTACGGTATCCGAAGATTAGAAACAGTATTGCTATGAACAGTAGTAGTTTGAACATGGGTACCATGTGTTAGCCGCTGCGACTGGCAGGGGCAGTATTCTGATGCGTTTTTTAATTATTTGCTAAAGATTAGTTTCATTAAATCTTTCTTTAATAAAAAGCAAAATGGTGTGTTGGAGAGAAAACAGGGGTAGGCATTTATGATGATAGAGCATGGGCGAATCTTATTGAAATTTACGGAGAGGGAAACCTTTTAAGATGTTCCCCTCTCCGTACTTCACAGGGCCGCTGTATGCTGCCCATAATGAATATTTAAATAACTTTATTAAGCGGATATTCTATGATGCCTTCTACTCCCAAATCCATTAATTGCGGGATGAGCTCACGAACCGCAATTTCTTCAACCATGATTTCAACGGAAACCCAGTTGACATCAGATAGATCTGATACGGTAGGTGAGTTAAGGCTGGGCAGCATGTTCATTGCTTTTTCCAGGGCATTTTTGGGCATATTCATTTTCAAGCCGACCATTTTTTCAGCTTTGAGCGCACCTTGCAGAAGAAGATTGATATTCTCAATCTTTTTGCGCTTCCATGGATTTTCCCACGCTTCTTTGTTGGCAAGCAGTATGGTGTTGGTCTGCATTACCTCATCAATGATGCGCAGGCCGTGGGCTTTAATGGTTGTACCTGTTTCGGTAACTTCAACAATTGCGTCGCAAAGACCTTCAACGACCTTTGCTTCAGTTGCACCCCAGGAGTAGAAAACTTCAACATCGATACCTTTTTCTTCAAAGTATCTTTTGGTAACTCCTAGAAGTTCGGTAGCAACTTTTTTGCCGGCGAGGTCTTCAGGTTTCATGTAGGGAGAATCTCCGGCAACAGCCAGAATCCAGCGTGCAGGACGGTTACTTACCTTGGAGTATACCAGGTTTGAAACTTCAACTACATCAGAGTTGTTTTCAAGAATCCAGTCTTTTCCTGTCATTCCGGCATCTAAAATACCGTCTTCAACGTACTTTGCCATTTCCTGTGCACGGCACATGGAGATGTTAAGTTCTTCGTCGTTGACATCAGGAAAATAGTTTCTGTGGTGCAGATTTATTTTCCAGCCGGATTTAGCGAAAAGTTTGATTGTTGAATCTTGCAGGGAGCCTTTTGGAAGACCGATTTTGAGTGTATCAGACATTATTTATATACCTCCTTAGGGTCAAAAACCATTGGCGAGCATTCAATTACTTCGCCGTCCTTAAGTTCACGAAAAAAACAACTTCTATAGCCTTTATGACATGCAGCTCCACCGATCTGGTCTATAAGAAGAACAAGTGTGTCATCATCGCAGTCGATTTTGATGGACTTAATTTTCTGTACATGACCTGATGTGCCGCCCTTGTGCCAGAGGGTGTTGCGGCTCCTGCTCCAGTAATGGGCATCGCCTGTTTCAAGCGTTTTGTTCCACGCTTCTTCATTCATGTATGCCATCATCAGGACTTCGCCTGTTTCGGCATCCTGTGCGATAGCCGGTATTAGACCGTTCATTTTTTTAAAATCAGGCTTGATCATACAATCCTCTGTTTTAGGGTGGCCGCATTTTGCTGGCCGCATTTTAAAGTTCGTCTATTGGAGTTTGTTCCAGCCACTTGCCTATATATTGATTTCCTAGAGACAAAAAAAGCGCCGTCTGTATTCAGGCGGCGCTTTTAAGTGTGTGTAAGGAAATATCTGCGTATTATTCGCTTTTTTCCTGGCACTCCTTGCAGACGCCGAAGAGATACATTTCATGATGAGTAAGCACGAAACCATGCTTTTTTGCGAGTTTTTCCTGTAAATGTTCAATCTCAGGATCGACAGCTTCGATGGTTTTGCCGCAATGCTCGCAAACAAGATGGTCATGATGCTCATGGCCATACTTATGCTCATAGCGGATAACACCGTCATTGAAATCTACAGCTTTGGCAATGCCGGATTCGGCAAGAAGTTTCAGGGTACGGTAAACAGTTGCCTGCCCGATGGAGGAATCTTCGGTTCGGATCAGATTGTACAGTTCTTCAGAAGAAATATGACTTTCCTCAGCAAGAAAAACTTCAATAATAGTTTTTCTTTGAGGAGTCATTTTCAGTCTCTGTTTAGACAGATACTCAGTAAAAATATCTTGCGCTGATTTCATTAACTGCATCCATAATTTGTTGATTACCGTTACGAATACAGTCTCCTACATTGGATCGAAGGTTAATGTCAAATCCCCATTGCCCATATTTGATCATAGGAGTATGAATATTTCAATTTAGTGACAGAAACATGCCATATCCATTAAGATATCAGTTAAATTTGTAGGCTGTGGGGGATTTTATTTTTTGCCCGGCCTAGGAAGTAAAAATAATAACAAGGAGTTTTATAATGGAACTTGAAAAATTTATTTCCGAGTGGGATATTGATACTGCAGGGGTTAAAGATCTTTTCATTGAATTCAAAAATCTTCTGGAATCACTAAGTGATACTAAAATAGAATTTCATGCTCGGCCCGGCGTTACTTACTCTATGCGTGGTGTTAAAACATCCCAGTCTAAATGGCCTCTTTATGTAATGGTCGATGTCATTGATGACGACCCAACTGAGCGCTGGCTTTCAGTTTGTTTTTTCGGTGACTGTATTACCGATCCTGACGAGCTTGGGGATCTTGTTCCTGGTGGCCTGCTTGGAGAAGATGGGCATTGCTTTGATGCTGATGATGCCGACTCCAAAGTATACCTTACCGCCAGAATTAAAGAAGCGCATGCCAACCAGTAGAATAAATACGGTGTATGCTTTTGGGATATAAGTTCAGTATTTTCTTAAAATCCGGAAAATCATTAATTGATTTTCCGGATTTTAAGTTTTTCTGATTTTTTAAAGATGCTGGAGACTGATTTGATGGCGGTTTATAAGTCAGATGATAGCAGTTGCAACGAGGCTGTATCCTATAGGAAAGTTTCGTTTATGAATGGTGTGATAGAAATGCTGCATGCACGCTATGTTACCCAGAGATTTTCTAAACATATGCATGAAGATTATGCTGTCGGCATTATTGAAAAAGGGGCCATAGAATTCAGGTATCGCGGATCTGATCTCGTTGCACCGCAGGGTATGATTAACATGGTTGTTCCCGGTGAAGTTCATGATGGTCATGCTGTTTCAGATGAAGGATGGTCATATCGTATGTTTTATCTTTCTCCTGAAATTCTTTTTAATTTAACCGCTGAGATTACAACTAAGCCAGTGCAACCAAATTTTCGGGATGGGGTACTGGATGATAGTTTACTTGCTCAAGATATTGCTTATGTGCATCGTACTATTAATGCGGATCATGCCTCGTCTCTTGAAAAAGAATCTCTTCTGCTTAGTCTGCTCATAGACTGGATTTCACGTCATGCAGATGAAACAGAGTCATGGCCTGATATTGGTAATGAGCATAGAGCGGTAAAACTTGCCCGTGATTTTATGGAGGACAGTTTTAGCTTGGATATGAGCCTTGAAGAAATTTCGTCACTTGGTAACCTCAGCCATTTTCATTTTATCCGTGTTTTTGAGAAAGAAATCGGTATCACTCCGCATGCCTATCTTAGTCAAGTCAGAGTCAATAGGGCTAAAGCTATGCTCAGCGGTTCTGACCGCCTTGCAGATATCGCATCAAGATGCGGTTTTTATGATCAAAGTCATTTTACTCGTCAGTTTCGTAAGCAGTTCGGAATAACTCCCGGCAAATACCGCAATTTTATCCAAAACAGTTAATACCTCTTTTGCTTAGTTTCGAGCTCAATATAAAAGGAGTAATCGAATGTTAAAAGAGTATATTAATCTTTCTCTAGCTATGTTTATTGTGGGCAGCTCTGTTGTGGCTGGTAAAATAATGGTGGAAAGTCTGCCCGTATTTTTATCTTCAGCTATGCGCTTTGCGCTGGCATCATTAGTGATGCTACCGATTTTATTTTTTAAGGAAGGCGGATTGCCAAGACTGTCTCGATTAAGTTGTGGAGTTTTAGTCCTACAGTCCTTTTGTGGTTCATTTCTTTTTACTGTCTGTCTGTTATATGGGCTTAAATATATAAGCCCAGCTTCTGCCGGGATTATTACCAGTACAACTCCAGCATTCATGGGGGTACTCGGCTGGGGATTGTTTAAGGATAAGCTTTCAGGTTTAACAATAGCTGGAATCTGTTTTTCCATTGCCGGGGTCATGGTTTTAAGTACAGGAGCAAGCGGTGGTTCTGGGGTTGGTAATATGTACGGTTTCTTACTTGTTTTGGGAGCTGTGTTAGCAGAGTCACTTTTTCTGGTTTTACGTAAATGGGTGAAAGAACCTTTATCGCCACTCGCAGTAACTACGCTGATTTCGTTACTAGGTTTTTTCTGGTTTTTGCCATCAGGAGTGTATGAATTTATGACAACTGATCTTAATATTGTTCAGGAACAGTCATGGTTGGCTCTTGTGTATTATGGATTAGTCGTAACAGCGCTGGCTTATCTGCTCTGGTTTGCCGGGATTATACATGTGCAGGCTTCAATTGCCGGAATTTTTACCGGGATAATGCCTGTTACAGCGGTATGTCTCTCTTCACTGGTGCTTGGGGAAGAATTGCATTGGACCCATTTGGCTGGTTGTATTTTAGTGTTCATTGGAATTTTGCTCATTTCAGGTATATTGGGAAAATGTTTTTTAAAAAATTATATAATTAAAAAAATAGAAATCTGAATATTTTCGGTATATCCAAGATAAAAGTTAATACAAATACATTTTTAATTGAAATAATAATGTGTTTTATTCAGAATAACTTATTATTGCACTCAAAAACAGGGAGCTACAATGGGTAAGGCAAAAGTTTTAACAAGAGATGATTCACACATCATTGATAAAATGATGCAGCCTTTTTATGAGTTCGTCCATATTGAATCATCCGGTGGCTTGGTACTTATCATTACGACAATTATTGCTCTAGTCTGGGCTAATTCCCCATGGGGGTATCTGTATGAGGCTTTTAAGAATGCTCCTCTTACAGTTGGAGTTGGTGAATTTATTCTTTCCAAACCGGCAATTCTCTGGATTAATGATGGTCTGATGGCTGTTTTTTTCTTTTTGGTCGGGCTAGAGATAAAGCGTGAGATTCTTGTAGGAGAGCTTAATTCTTTTCGGCAGGCATCATTACCTATTTTTGCTGCTGTTGGAGGTATGGTTGTTCCCGCTCTTGTTTATGCCGTTTTTAATATAGGAACTCCTTCTGTGCATGGATGGGGAATTCCTATGGCAACCGATATTGCTTTTTCTCTTGGAGTTCTTTCAATGCTAGGTGACAGAGTTCCGTTAAGTCTTAAAATATTTCTAACAGCTGTAGCCATTGTCGACGATATTGGCGCAATTCTTGTGATCGCTGTTTTCTATTCATCTGGTGTTTCTTTATGGATAATAGGGCTGGGGCTTTTGTTTTTTGTTTGTATGCTCTTGCTTAACAGGGCCGGTGTCAGGTCGCCTACACCTTATCTTCTTTTTGGAATTCTTATGTGGCTTGCATTTCTTAAAAGCGGTGTTCATGCGACCGTTGCAGGTGTACTCGCAGCTATGTCTATTCCAGCGACCACAAAAATATGTTGCGGTGATTTTATTGGCTCAATGCAAAAACATCTTACCGATTATGATTTTGGAGGAGGAAAAAGTAAGGTTACACTTTCAAATAAGGAAATGCTTTCAGCTCTTGGCTCTATGAACAAGAATGTGCTTATGGCTTCACCTCCGCTTAAAAGGATTGAAGATAATCTGCATTACTTTGTTGCTTTTGGGATTATGCCTATTTTTGCTCTTGCTAATGCTGGAATCAATTTCAGCAGTGATGGTGGTGGGATTGATGTGTTTCATCCGGTAAGTCTGGGGATATTTTTCGGTCTTATAGTAGGCAAGGCTGTTGGTATATGTTCAGCCAGCTGGATTGCTATCCGGATTGGTGTGGCAGATATGCCGAAGTCTCTTGTTCCCGGCCATTTTGTCGGAGCATCGTTGTTGGCCGGAATAGGTTTTACCATGTCCATATTTATTGCAACCCTTGCATGGGATGCCAGTTCTCCTTTTATTGCAGATGCCAAGTTCAGTATTTTGGCGGCTTCTTCCGTGGCAGGAGTTTTAGGCTTTCTGGTTTTGCGCAGTTGTCCTTTAAACTTACAATGCCCGGTAAATAGTGCCAATACTAAACCGTAATATAGTCCTTGCAGCATTACTTTATTGTTGTAGCATGATGTGTTTTAGCTGTGCATATAGTTGAGTTTAAGCATTATTCAAATGTCACAACATACTCCCTTTAATTATTTGTATCCATAATGTTAAATAAAACAGCAATTAAAATTTTAAGATATGTCGTACTAACCATCTTAATCGTGTTGGTGCTGGATTTTTTTGTTCTTCCTGCTTTAGGATGGTTTCTTTTCAGTACTGAATTTATCTTGGTTAATTTATTTATGATTTTTATTGCGGTGACTATTTTCATCGCTGTGTATAAAATAAGTAATAAAAATGATGAAATTGAGACAACCAGAGCGATGCTTTGCGAAGCTCAGTCTATTTCCGGTCTTGGTAATTGGAATTTAGATATTTGTACCGGTATAGTTTGGTGGTCCAGTGAGATTTATAAAATTTTTGGAGTAGATGAAGAGTATATAGCATCTCAGAAAAGTTTTTTAAAACGGGTTCATCCTGATGATAGAAGAAAAGTCCGGGATCTATACACCCGTGCAATGGAAAACAAAGAAAATTATATATTTGATCACAGAGTGATCAGGCCTAGCGGAGAAGTACGGTATGTAAGTGTGAAGGGTGGATTTGAGTACGATAAGTATGGAGAGACCGTCCGTGCATATGGAGTAGTACTTGATATTACAAAACGTAAAATGTTTGAAAACGGGTTGCGTGAAAGTAATGAGAGATTTGATCATATCAGTGATCGGCTTAGTGACAGGTTCTTTTTTTTCTCCCATACGATTAGTGGTGAATTTATCAATCTAAGTAAAGGTGTTGAACTTCTTGGTTATGGGGCGGCAGAGAAATTCATAGGATCTAAGTGTGTTGATCTTGTTCCATGGACTTCTGACTCTTTAGAAAAGGCCGCTAAGAACAAAGATGAAATTATTTCCGGCAAGAAAGATACTGCTGAGTATGAATTATCATATATACATTCTGACGGAACTGAGCATTTTCTTACCATTATTTCATATACGACTTTTAATTTTGAAAGAAATGAATCTGTTTTTGAAGGAATCGCAATTGATGTGACTGCGAGAAAAAGCGGTGAAGAAAAACTCAAGGTTTTGACCCGCGCAATTGAAAATGCTCCGGTTTCTGTCGTCGTAACCGACATTACTGGCGCTATCACATATGTGAATCCTTATTTTTCAGTGGAAACTGGATATAGCCGGGAAGAGGCTCTGGGGCAAAACCCACGTATTTTGAAATCCGGTAAGCATGATGACGAGTTTTATAAAGGAATGTGGGAAACAGTCAGTCGCGGGGAAACATGGCGTTCTGAACTTCTTAATAAGAAAAAGGATGGTTCTTTATATTGGGAGTCGGCTTCAATTTCGCCGGTATATAATAAAGGTGAAATTGTCAGTTATGTGGCTGTTAAAGAGGATATTAACGACAGGAAGGATTTGGAATGTCTTAAAAATGATATTGATCTTATTATGCGACATGATCTTAAGACTCCTTTAAATGGAATCATAGGTTTGCCGGGGTTGTTATTGATGGATGATAATCTTACCGATGAGCAAAGACATTTAATCAAGGTGATTGAAGATTCCGGCCACAATATGCTTCATATGATTGATCTGTCCCTTGATATGTTCAAAATGGAGAAAGGTGAGTATGAGTATTCACCGATAAAGGTCGATATTTTGGGCGTAGCCAGACAAGTTATAGAACAGAGTTGTTCTAAGTCTTCAACCTGTAAAGTAGGTATTGAGACATTTCTGAATAATAATAAAACAGATGAAAACTCAAAAATGTTTGTTTATGGAGAGGAACGCCTTGTTTATTCTTTAATGTCTGGACTTATTATCAACGCAATTGAAGCTTCTTCTGCTGGTGAAGTTGTTCGGATTGAATTCTTTAGTATAGGCATATCTGCTATTAATATTTGTAATAAAGGAGTTGTTCCGCAACAGATCAGGGATAATTTTTTTCAAAAGTTTGTTACAGAAGGAAAACGGTTAGGCACTGGAATTGGAACATACTCGGCAAAGTTAATGGCAGATACTATGCATTATGATTTGACCATGAAAACATCAGATTCTGCTAATGAAACTTGTATAAGAATAATTATTCCTTCTGAGATGCAGAAACAGGATAAGTTGCTATCGGTTAATGGGCAGTCATAGCAGTACTTCTGCCATCTATTACAATTCTAAGATTTTTTTTATTTTGCCGATTCAATCAGAATGATTGAATCGGTTTTTTGTATGGTCAGCATTTACAGTGCGAGTACATTTGATTATGGAAAGCATAACTGAATTGAGTAGTGAGTTACTGTGATTACTAAAGTTCTGTTTAATTTATGTTATTTGTAACAGTATACAATAGTGTGGGCATTGATGAAAATTAAAACGATGTTTTATAGAGTTATATACTTGGCTGTGTTTATTACAAGTTTTGCTATTTGTGTTTCAACAGATATTGCCTCAGCTGGTAATGCTAAGACATTTAAAGCCACAGCTGCATCAAGGTTGATCACTCTTACAGGGTTTACGAGGCCGCGTGTCAGTATGACTTTGGTCAGTGAAGAATCGGCTATGTGTATAAATGTTTACGCTGATGTCGGAGATATAATCGGTTCTGATGGTAAATTAGCTAAACTTGACCCAACTTTTATCAAGCTTGAAATTGCTCAGTTGGTTGCAGATAGAGATCGTTTGCAGTCAGATGTCAACTATTACAGCAAAGAGGCTGAGCGTTATGTTAAACTGGTTAAGAAGAATACAGCAGCTCAGTCGGAACTCGATCTTCATATACGTAATTTGAAAAGTGCTGAATCACTACTTCGCTCAATCCAGTTAAAGCTTAACGTCAACCGGGAGCATTTACGGCGCTATAATTTACGAGCTCCGTCTGGATGGCGGGTGATCAAGCGTTATATAGAACCGGGAGAATGGGTAACTAAAGGTGAGAAAATTGCTGAGCTTGGTAATTTTAAAACTCTTTTAGTTCCTTACGCACTGACGATTAAAGAACTTGAAAAAGTGCAGAGTATAAAATCATCGCTAACGTTTATTCTACCAGACCTTGGAATAACTGTCCCAGCTAAATTGGAACGAATTTCGCCAGATTTTGACCCTGAGACCCGTAAAGTTGAAGTTGATTTTGAAATAAGCAAAGCCACATTTAATTTCAGGGGTGGGCTGCGTACAGAATTGAATTTAGAAATGCCTGACCCGGGAGGGGCTGTAGTTGTTCCTGTCTCATCTTTGGTCAAAGCCTATGATGATAACTTCATTGTGCGTCCTGATGGAGTTAGGGTAAAAGTTCTTATCCTTGGCGAAGCCAGTGAGGGTAAATTAAGAGTTTCCTCAAGAGCAGTAAAAGCTGGAGAAGAATTTTTATTGAATCCTTAACGGTATTTTTATTAGTCTTTTTCTGAAATATTTCTATTTCATATTAATCAAAATAAACTTTGCTGGATCGGAAAAAAGAGGCAGAGGAAATCGTTAATGACTTTCATGGCTGTTATGGGACGATTCTTAAAATTTACCTATTAATATCAAAAGTTAGACTGTTATTATTCTGTATTGTTTTAAGGGCATCGGGACAACGACCTTTAATGTCGCAGGATAGTGCAGCATTAGAACTATCAGTTCAAAATGATTTAATCCTTAGGAGGGCCTTCCTATAGGTTCTCTGGAATTATGTCGGAGGCATGGCATGAAAGGTTTGATGCGATTCACACTTAAGCAGACAGTTTTTATTAATATTATTTTTATTCTGCTTATGGTGGTTGGTATATTCAGTATGACCGATTTACCTATTGAACGTTACCCTAACGTTCACATGGGTAAGGTCATTATTAATGCTTTTTTACCAGGGGCTTCTCCATCTGACGTTGAAGCTCTTGTGACTAAGAAAATTGAAGATGCGTTGGATGATCTTGAAAACGTAGAATATATCAGGTCACGCTCTTTTCGTGAACGGTCCAGTATCCTGGTGAAGTTTATTGATGATACTGATTATGCAAAGAGTTATGATGAACTCAGGTTTAAAGTTTTATCTATCCAGAATGATTTGCCTCGTGAAATGGACCCTCCGACTTTTACTGAGATTAATGTAAATGAATGGTTACCGGCAATCAGGGTTTGCTTAGCTGGTGATCGTGCAAACAGGGCTTTGGCAATGATGGCTGATGAAATGAAAGTTCAGCTGCGTAAAATTACCGGAGTTAATGAAGTAGAGGTTGAAGGCGAATATACCCGTGAATTTCATCTAAATCTTGATCCGCATAAGCTTATCCGTTTTAGGCTGACTTTTGATGACGTGGCTCGCGCACTTGAAAATGCTAATGTTTCTATTCCTGCGGGGGATTTTGTTTCCAACAGCGGCGAATATGTCATTGTTGTTGACGAACGTTTTCGAACCCGTGAAGAGATTGCCGATACCATTGTGAGAATGGATGGTGATGGTTCATTTGTAACTGTCGGAGATGTTATGAGTGATGGTCGGGTTGCGTATCGTGACCCGCAGGTGATCACTTCGATTAACGGTCAGAACGCAGTTACTTTGAAGATCGTTAAATCTGAAGACGGTAATGCCGTGACCATTGCAGAAGATGTTGAAGCCATTACAGCTTCTTTCAAGGATATGCTGGAACAGGAGGGCGTAAAGCTGATCCTGACTAATGATCAGCGTCTTCATATTGACGATGCGATCAACACTTTGGGAATGAATCTTCTTGTAGGTATTGTCCTGGTTTTTATAGTTATATATCTGTTTATGGGCATTAGAAATGCCATGTTGACTACTATCGGAGTACCTTTTGCATTTCTGGTCACTATGATCATCATGAAACTGACCGGAAGTTCTCTTAACCAGATTACTTTGTTTTCTTTTGTTTTGGTCAGTGGGATTATCGTGGATGATGCCATTGTTGTCGTTGAGAATATTTTCCGTCATGTTCAGGAGGGGAAAAATCTTAAAGAGGCCGTTATTGACGGTACGTCGGAAGTTTTTTTGCCTGTTATTTCTGCCACAGCAACAACTGTTGCTGCTTTTTTACCTATGCTGATAATGAGCGGCTCTACCGGAGAATTTTTTGCACAGGTGCCTAAAGCTGTAACATTTGCTCTAGTGGCTTCTCTTATTGAATGTCTGCTGATCCTTCCTCCACATTTTCTTGATTGGCCGGGGGCAGATAAATTAATCCAGAATAGAGAAAAATTCACTCGTGAACCTGTTTTCATGCAACCTCTCAGGCGCTGGACAGATAGACTTCTTTGTATAGTGATGCGTTTCAGGTTTATCTCACTGACAGCCGTATTCGGGGCATTTGTTATTGCTATGATTATTTTGGGAGTGTCCATTTCCGGCACAATTCCGCTTATTAAAATCAAGTTTTTTCCAGATGACTACTCTTTATATTATATTGAATTAGAAGGACCGGTTGCAACACCTATTGAAGTTACTTCTGATAAGCTTAAACGGATTTCTGTTTTTATGGAAAAAATGGGACCCGGGATGACTAAGTCTGCTACGGCTTTTGCCGGATTCTATTTAAATGAAGATTATGAGACGGTACACGGAAGCAATCTGGGAAATATTGTGGTTGAAATGCCAGCAAAAAATAAACAGATTTTTTCCGATGCACCTGAAAATGATCCAGGTAAGCATCTTGATTTTATACGCAATGCTCTCAAAAAGTATGACGAAGACGGCTGGACTTTCAGAGTGCGTCCAGAAAAGGACGGTCCACCTGCTGGTAAGGATATCAACGTGCGGATTCTTGGTCAGGATCATTTATCCGTACAAGGGTTATCTGCTGCGATAATGAAATTTATTCAGGAAAACAAAGAGTTAGGCCCACACTTAGTCAATTTATCCACCGATGATGGAACCCCTAACCGTATTTTCAGGTTTAAACCGATCAATAGCAGGGTTGCTGAGTACGGCCTGACTCCTAAACAGATTGCGTCATTATCAGGGGCTGTATTGGACGGACGGTTTGTTGGTAAATTCAGACTTGCTGATGAGGACGTTGATTTGCGGCTTAAAGTTGACCCTGAATTTTTAGATAACCCTGAAGATGCCCTTTCAATTCCAGTGCTTGAACACAACGAAAGTCCTGTGCGACTTGGTGATATTTGTAATGTTTCTATTTACATGGAACCGGGGCAGTTTAACCGTTTTATGAGTCAACGCGCAGTAACTATAACAGCGAATATTAAGCCTGGATCAAAGCTTTCATCACCTGCAGCTGTAAATCGTGTTCAGAAGTTTTATGAGTCTGTACGGAGTGAATTTCCAGGTGCTACAATAAACTTTTCCGGAGAATATGAGTCAACTAGAAAGTCATATACATCTTTAATATATGCTTTTTTAATCGCAATTATGTTGATTTATTTGATTCTGGCAACTCAGTTTCAATCTTACGCTCAGCCGGTGATTATACTGTCTGCAGTAGTCTTTTCTCTTACCGGTGTTATTTTGGGAACATTTTTTTCTCAAACTATTTTTACCGTGAATAGTTTTATTGCTACTGTCGGGGTTACAGGTGTGGTGGTTAATGATTCTCTTGTTCTGCTTGATTTTATGAACAGGCTTTATAAGGAGGGCATGAATCGTAAAGATGCTTTGCGTGAAGGGGTACGTATCAGGCTAAGACCTATTTTACTTACAACTTTGACTACGACACTTGGATTGTTACCAATGGCTATAGGGTTCCCTTCTTATTCACTGGTATGGGGTGCAATGGCTTCAACCTTTGTAACCGGACTGTGTACTGCTACTTTTCTGACTCTCTTTATAATTCCGGTTGAGTGGGATTTGCTTATGGGATTTATGGAATGGAAAGAAAAGCGTAAACATCGTCAACAACAGTTTGATTTTAGGTAAATAGTATTTTGTCTTTATTACAGCGAATTAGCTTTGTACGGGCTGTTGTTGGAATTTAATTCCATCAACAGCCCGTATTGGTTTGGTAGCTAAAAATTAAGGTTACAAAGTCTTTAATATTTTAAATCCAAATAGCTTAAAAACTTTATTTTGATACAGTTATAGTTATTAAAAATAAAATGGCTTTAGCTATGATTTTGTATGCAAATCATGTTTTTGATCATGAAAATAGGTTTAAAATTTTCATATGCACAATTTCTTTACATCAATTTAATTTTTTGACAAAAAGGGCAAAAAAATCTGGACATGATTAAAATATGGGCGCAAAGAGATTTGTTTGTGCCTTATTATGCGAGCAGTGTGACAAATTTTCATATGTATCTGCCGCAGTAATCTTTTAGGTATGTCTAATTGCGCCGTTTAAGTGTTGAGGTTTTTTTTCGTATGTAACTTTTTAATGATGCATATGTTTTTGAAATACGGAGAAAATTTTTGAAAGTAGTATGAAAGGGGTGAAGTCAGGGATGGAAAATTTAGAGAAGAAATATGGATTTTGGACTGCTACTGCAATGGTGGTCGGAATTGTAATAGGTTCCGGTGTTTTTTTTAAGGCCGATGATGTTCTTAATGCTGCTGGTGGCAGCCTGACAACTGCGCTGACTGCGTGGATTATCGGTGGCTTAATTATGGTTGTAACAGCATTTGTTTTTGCAAATATTGCAACACGTATTGAGAAAGTTAACGGTGTGGTTGATTATTTTGAAGAAGCTTATGGGGAAAAAGCCGGATATTTAGTCGCCTGGTTTCTTACTTTTATTTATTACCCTACTCTTGTTGCCGTTTTGGCATGGGTTTCAGCTAACTATACTGTTGGATTATTGGGACTTAAACAGGGTGTATGGCCGATTTCGTTTTTTTACCTTACAGGTTTCTTTTTGTTGAACTACTTTTCTCCTGTGCTTGCAGGAAAGTGGCAGGTCACATCAACAGTGATAAAACTGATTCCTCTTGGTCTTGTTGCCGTTGTTGGGGGAGTTGCCGGTCTTATTAGTGGGCAGACTATGCAAAATTTTGTACACGCTGCTCAAAGTGTTTCGAGCAGCGGTGGTGGGCTTGCTGTTGCTACTCTGTCAACAGCCTTTGCATATGAAGGCTGGATCATTGCTACCGTTATCAATGCAGAGCTTAAAGATGCAAAACGAACCCTGCCGAGGGCTCTTGTTGTCGGTACCATTGTAGTTATGGCTATCTACATGTTGTACTACATGGGGATTTCCGGTGTGCTTACGAACGATCAGGTCCTTACTGAAGGTGACGCTGCACCTGTTATGGTTATTTCTCTTATTTTCAGTAAGCTGAGTGGTACTATTCTTACTGTTTTTGTTATTATTTCTTGTCTTGGGACACTTAACGGTTTGATTATGGGGTCAGCTCGCGGAATGTATTCCATAGCTTCAAGAAATCTTGGTCCTAAGGCCAAGTTTTTCAGTAAAGTTAACCCCAAAACAAATAGTACTATTAATTCTGCTCTTATAGGTTATTTTCTTTCCTGTATGTGGCTGGTTGTCTGGTATGGAAATTTTAATGGCTGGTGGGGACAGTTCATGGATATATCTGAACTTCCTATCGCATTTATTTATGTGATTTATATATCTATTTATATCTGGGTAATGAAAACCTTCACCGATCTGGGAAGTATCAGCAGATTTATCTGCCCTATGCTCGCCGGTGCAGGATCTCTTTATATTATCTGGGGTGCTATCCAGAAGGATATGTTTATACACTTCTTAGCTATATCGCTTGTGATAATAGGCAGTGGTTATCTGCTGATGAATAGCTCCAAACGAAGCTGACGTTGTAAGAAGTTGCATAAATAAGAGTTAAATGTATGATGCCCGCATTAATTAAATGCGGGCATCTTTTTTTGAATTATAAGTAATAGGTAATGAAAAGTGTCCGCAACTGACTGATGTGGGGGTACTTTGAAAAGTTTTGAGAAGCAGCTTATTGAGCTGAATAAAAAATACGCTGCTGCCCTTGGTGACAGACTTGCTGAGCTTGAGGCATATCTGTCAGCATATGAATTATCAGGTTCAGATGTTGAACTGGTTAAACTATATAAGGGGGCTCATGCCATAGCTGGGTCAGCTCGAACTTTCGGATTACCTGAAGTGACGGTCAATGCAAAAAAACTGGAATTGGCCGCTCGTGATGAAAGTGAAATAAAAATTTTACAAAAAAATTTAGCAGCATTAAAAAAATGCATTTCTTCCTGATTATTTAGTGGTTTAAAAATAATCTTACTTGGTTGTCCTTAGGGATTTTGCCCGCTGAAAAGCTTCCTGTATGCACTTTTTATAGTTGCATAGTGTCCTCTTGATGGTTATAGGCTCCAAACTATGAGCAAAGATTTGATTGTTGTTGAGTCCCCGGCAAAGGTGAAGACTATTAGCAAGTTCCTTGGCAAGAACTATCAGGTGGCTGCGTCTGTCGGTCATGTGCGTGACCTGCCAAAAAACAAGCTAGGAGTTGATGAAGACGGTGATTTTACCCCCCAATATCAAGTTATCCCCGGTAAAGAGGATGTAGTAAGTAAGCTGAAAAAAGCGGCAGCTAAGGCTGACCACGTTTATCTGGCACCTGACCCCGACCGTGAAGGGGAGGCTATTGGGTGGCATGTTGCGGCTATTATTAAAGAAGTTAACCAAAATATCAGCCGTATTCAGTTTAACGAAATTACTGCCCGTGCCGTAAAAGAAGCGCTGAAGCATCCTAAGCCTCTCAACGAGCAGCTTTTTGATTCTCAACAGGCCCGTCGTATACTGGACCGTTTAGTCGGGTACAAAATTTCTCCTATTCTTTGGAAAAAAGTTAAAAGAGGTATCTCTGCCGGGCGTGTACAATCTGTAGCACTTAAGCTTGTAGTTGAAAGGGAAAAAGCCAGACGGGCTTTTATTCCTGAGGAGTACTGGCTGTTCAAGGTTCATTTGGAAGGTAGCAATCCACCACCTTTTATTGCCGATCTCTGGAAGGTTGATGGTAATAAGGCTGAGATTGGTTCCGCTGATGAAGCTGAAGCCCTGGAAGGCTCCTTAAAAGGTGCTCCGTTCGAGATAACCGACCTTACTGAAAAAGAGCGCAAACGTAATCCGCTTCCTCCTTATATTACATCCACTCTGCAGCAGGACGCCAACCGCCGGCTTGGTTATTCTGCAAAGCGGACAATGACTGTTGCTCAGCGTTTATATGAAGGTGTTGAGTTTGGTGACAAAGGAACAACTGCGCTCATCACTTATATGCGTACTGACTCTGTTCGTATTGCTGATGAAGCCCGCGACACTGCAAAAGCACTCATCTTAGATAAATATGGTAAGGAGTTTTATCCTGCTAAGCCCATGTCATACAAATCTAAGGGTAGCGCTCAGGATGCGCACGAAGCTATCAGACCTGTTGATGCTAATATTCAGCCTGAAGACGTAAAAGCATTTCTGCCAGCAGATCAGTTTAAGCTTTACAAGCTAATCTGGAGCCGTTTTATTGCTTCTCAGATGGCTCCTGCCAGGTTTTGGGATACAGTCGTTACTATCAATGCAAAGAATACCGTTTGGCGTTCCAAGGGGGAAAGATTACTTTTTCCCGGTTTTATGCGTGTGACCGGTAAAACCGGTGATGAAAAGCTGATTGAACTTCCTAAGCTTGAGAAAGGCGAAGTGCTTAAGGTTAACAAGCTGGAAAGTGAGCAGAAGTTTACTCAGCCTCCAGCCCGTTATTCTGAAGCATCCCTTGTCCGGGAGCTTGAAGAAAAAGGTATCGGCCGTCCTTCAACTTACGCATCTATTATTTCCACAATTCAGGATCGTAGCTATGTTACTCTTGAAGAAAAGAAATTTATACCTACAGAGCTTGGATTTGTTGTAAGCAACCAGCTGAGTGAGCATTTCAAAGAACTTATGGATGTTGGGTTCACTGCTGCTATGGAAAAGCAGCTTGATGATGTTGCTGAAGGCAATATCGAGTGGACCTCGCTCATGAAGGATTTTGTAGGTGGTTTTTATCCCACTTTGGAGACAGCATCAAAAGAGATGAAGAAGGGTGGGGAAGATACCGGCATTACCTGTGATAAATGTAATTCGCCAATGGTCATTAAATTTGGCCGTACAGGAGAATTCTTAGGTTGCTCCAATTATCCTGACTGTAAAAGTATTGTAAATTTTACTCGTGATGAAAAGGGTAAGATTGTCATTCTAGAAGAACAACCTGTCGAAGATACAGGTATTACTTGTGAAAAGTGCGGTTCTCCTATGACGATCAAACGCTCAAGCCGGGGTGAATTTTTAGGTTGCTCCGGATACCCTGATTGCCGCAACATCAAGAATTTTGAGCGTGACGACGATGGCAAAGTCAAAGTTGTTGAAGTGCCTGAAGCTATGAAGGTTGGTAAATGTCCTGACTGTAAAGACGGGGAGCTTATAATTAAGCATGCCCGTACCGGAAGCCGTTTTATCGCTTGTTCTAATTATCCTGATTGTAAGCATGCCAAACCGTTCTCTACCGGAGTTAAATGTCCGCGTGAAGGATGTAAGGGTGAGCTGGTCGAAAAAAGTTCTCGCAGAGGAAAGATTTTTTACTCTTGTGATCAGTATCCTGATTGCGATTATGCTGTCTGGTACCCTCCTATTGATGGACCGTGTCCTAAATGTGATCACCCCGTGCTGGTCAAAAAGACCACTAAGGCTAAAGGGGCTCATATTGCATGTCCCGAAAAGGGATGTGGTTATACTAGAGAGGATGATGAGGCATAACTTATTGTCAGGTAACAAGTATTTGCCGTGGCTAGAAGTAAGTTAGACTTTTTCTAATATCACAAATTGATTAATTAACCCTTTCCGAGGTTGCTCGGAAAGGGTTTTGCCATTAATTAAGCTTTTCATTAAGCATTGCTGATTATCCCAATTGGCGTCATAGCCATTTTTCGTGTAGTTTCGCATTTGAATGCTTGCCGGTAGGAGAACACATTTTTGAGCAGCTGAGATTATAGATGTGTCTAATATAAAGGCTGTGTGATTTGTTCCCATTGCTATTTAAACTGCCCAAAGCATATTGCGTATAGCATGTTTATTTCTTATGTTGTGTAACATGCAGATATATCTAATGTAATCTGTTTTAATAATATGAAGTTAAAATTTAAAGGAATTAATAAAAATGTCTGAATATAAATTTGGCTGGGTGGCGTTAATCGGTCCGCCTAATGCTGGCAAGTCAACTCTTATGAATTACTTTCTGGGGCAGAAGGTTGCCATTGTATCTCCTAAACCGCAGACTACTCGTAACCGCATCAGCGGTATTTTGAGTAACGATGATGCGCAGGTTGTCTTTCTGGATACACCGGGTATTCATCGCATGCGTGGCAAAATGAACAGATTTCTGCTTGATTCTGCATGGGAAGCTCTTGGGAGTTCCAACGCTATTGTTGTTTTATTTGATGCAGCTCTCTATTCTTTGAAGCCTCACCTGATGGAGCAGGAGCTTGCCCCTATAATTAAGCCTGTTAATCATTCCGGTCGTCCACTTTTTGTGGCAGTCAATAAGGTCGATAAAGTTAAAGATAAGGCGAAACTTCTTCCTGTTATGCAGAAAGCTCAGGAGCTCTGGCCTGAAGCTGAGTTTTTTCCTGTGTCTGCCCTTAAAGGGGAAGGTGCTGATGTTCTGCTTTCAAAAGTAGTTGAAAGCCTTCCTGAAGGGGCTCCGATGTTTCCTGAAGATCAGGTTTCAACTGTCCCGATGCGTTTTATGGCCGCTGAAACTGTTCGTGAAAAACTTTTTATGAGCTTGCAACAGGAACTTCCATATTCTACAGCTGTTGAGATTGAATTCTGGAATGAGGAGCCTGAGAGAGGTATCGTAAATATCGGGGCTATCATCTACACTACCAAGAAAAACCATAAGGGCATGATTATTGGTAAGGGTGGACAGAATTTAAAGAAAATCGGTACACAGGCACGTAAAGAACTTGAAGAGATGTTGGAGATGAAGGTTATGCTGGAAATCTGGGTGAAAGTCCGTGAAGGCTGGACCGAAGATGTTGGTTTTTTGCGGTCACTCGGACTGGGTGAATAACCTGTTTAGGATGGTTTCTTGTTCTTTTGTTTTCTTTTTATTAAAGAAATTTATATAATCAACCGAATTTTAGTATAGGCCGTTTGAAAAATGCGGTGGTAAGAAGATGAGTAATAGGGAAAAAGAGCTGATTGAAAATATTGCAGAGGTTAAAGATGAAGTGCTGAATGCTACTGCACGGGCTGGCCGTAAACCTGATGAAGTAAAGCTTTTGGCTGTATCTAAGCTACATGCTGCCTCTGATATTGAAATTTTGTATCGAGCAGGGCATCGCTCATTTGGTGAGTCCTATGTGCAGGAAGCACTAGCAAAGCAGGAAGAATTGTCTGGCCTTGATATCGATTGGCATTTCATTGGCGGTTTGCAGTCAAAGAAAGCTAAGTATGTAGCTGGAAAATTCAGTGCAGTGCATAGCGTAGATTCATCTAAGCTTGCTGTGTTGTTGAATAAAAAAGCTGAGTCACTTGGTGTTGTTCAGAATGTATTTATTCAGGTTAATACCGCGTGTGAAGGTCAAAAGTGCGGAGTAGGTGAAGAGCAGCTGCCTGCATTTGTTGAAGAGATAATGGAACTTGAGAATTTAAATCTCAAGGGTCTCATGGCTCTGCCTCCTTTTTTCGATGATGCGGAAGGAGCCAGACCTTATTTTGCAAGATTACGTATGCTTGCTGAGGGGATGGAGAAGCTTTTCGGAATAAAACTTCCTGAGTTATCCATGGGCATGACTGGAGACTATCGGGTGGCTATTGAGGAAGGTTCCACAATGGTCAGAGTTGGAACAAAGATCTTTGGGCAAAGGCCTGGATATAATTAAAGTGTGACAGCCTGAGTAGAATCAGGCTGTTTATGAACGCTTGTTTAGACTGGGCTTTGTAATTAATTTGAATCTGATTTTTTAGATTCATAAACTTACCCACAGGCGGATTGAATGGATCTGGGTACAGTCATAGGGATAGTTCTTTCATTCGGGCTGGTACTTGCGGCTATTCTTGTCGGAAGTCCCTTGGGTATTTTTATATCTGTTCCTTCACTGCTTATTGTTGTGGGCGGGACTATAGGAGCTTCGCTTGTTAACTACCCGATGGGACATGTTGTCGGTGTAGTCGGAGTTATTAAAAAGACATTTTTTTCAACTCTTGAATCTCCTCAGGATATTATTGATAAGTTTATGGATTTTGCCAATCGTGCCCGTCGCGAAGGTATCCTTTCTCTCGAACCAGCATTGAAATCAATTGAAGACGATTTTCTTCGTAAAGGACTTCAGCTAACAGTTGATGGTCTTGAGCCGCAGGTTATCCAGGAGATCCTTGAAACCGAAATTCAGTACCTTGAGAACCGGCATGAGACCGGGGCTGAAATATTAAAAATTTTTGCTGATTTTGCTCCTGCAATGGGTATGATCGGTACTGTTATCGGTCTGGTTCAGATGCTTCAGACAATGAGTGACCCAAGTACAATCGGTCCTGCTATGGCCGTTGCATTGCTGACAACGTTATATGGAGCTATTCTCGCCAACCTCGTTTTCACACCTATGTCCGGAAAACTGAAAACACGTAGTAAGGAGGAAGTCCTGCTGCGTGAAATGGTTATGGAAGGAATTATTTCTATTTCCAAAGGAGAAAACCCCAAGATCATCGAAGAGAAGTTGAATAGCTTTTTACCGCCTAAAATACGTAAAATAACAGACTAATTCTGCGGTCAGGCAGGTGAGCGGGGGAGTGCATGGGTAGACAGAAAAAGCCAGAAGAACCGGAAGGTCAGCCGTTATGGCTGATTACTTTCAGTGATCTTATGACCTTGATGCTTACCTTTTTTGTTCTGCTTGTAAGCATGTCTGTTGTTGATGAGCGGCGTAAACTGGTTGTTCTTGGTTCTATTATAGGAACCTTTGGTTTCGGCAGCAGAGGGTATGATGTCCTATCTCATGGAGATTCCCGCCGTACTGTCGAGGTTGGGCCAATGGAGGTTCAGTCTGATCTTGAACCGATAAAGCCCCTTCTTTGGGAATTTGCAGAAGAAGATTTGCGCTTTGAGTCCAATCGATTTGTGCAGATTCTTTCCATTGGGGCTGATGTACTTTTCACTCCAGACAGTACTGCCGTGTCTGTTAAGGGTGCTAAAATACTTGATACAATTCTTCCAATTCTCAAGCGGGTCAAGCATCCAGTGCTTATAGCCGGACACACTTCTATTTTACGTGATGAACTTGGAGAGGATTATAGGGTTGAAGACAAGAACCTGATTCCTGATATCTCATGGAAGATCTCGCTTAGTCGTTCGCTTGCGGTTTATAATTACCTTGTCAGAAGTGGGATGAACCCAGAAATGCTCAAACTTGAAGCTTTTGGAAAATTCAGGCCACGTTACACAAATAACGATGCTGAAGGGCGTAAGATGAATCGCAGAGTTGATCTTGTGCTTGATAAAAGAAGTGCTGATATTGCGCGTGAAGTTAAAGAGTATCAGCCTCCTAAGCGTAAAGATGATTCTTTTAAATTTGACGGTTTTGAGTTTCCCATTGAAGGGACCGGCGGTGCCGGTCAGCAAAAACAGTGATGGAAAGATATGGGGCGTGATAAAGTAAAAAAACCAGCAGATCCGGGAGGAGCATGGCTGGTCACATTTTCTGATCTGGTGACCTTGCTTTTGACTTTTTTTGTGCTCTTGCTAAGTATGGCTTCCATGGACCATAGTTTTATCACGAGGGTTACCATAATGCCTGCTGAGCTTGGTTTTCTAGATAAACGTGGCTCCGGTAGGGTTACAGCTAAGGTTAAGCTGGTCAGCGAATTTCTTGAAAGACCATGGGAAGTTTTGGAGAGACAGAACAGAATTAAAGATTTACTCTTTCCAGATGATGTACTGCCTCCAGAGATGGATCGGGCTACTCTTAATGAAAATCTTAAAGTTCTGGCAAAGCCGGAGGGAGTTGCTCTTGTACTGACTGATAAGCTAATGTTTCCATTAGGAAAGTCGGAGCTTGATGATAGTGCTAAAATGCTGCTTTACCAATTTGTTCCGGTGCTTGATTATCTTGGGACGGCTGATGTGAATGTTTCAGGATACACTGATAATGTAGGTGGAATGAGTCTTTCAAATTTTCAGCTTTCCGGTGACAGGGCAATGGCGGTACTGACATATTTTGTTAAGCAGGGTATTGCTAACGAGCGGTTGAGTGTATCTGCTTATGGTCCGATGTTCCCGTTATATAGTAATATTAGTCCAGAGGGACGCAATCAGAATAGACGCGTTGAGATACTGATAAAAACAACTCCCCATATGGGTGGATACTAGGATATTATAACTAAAGAGGTTTGATACACATGGCTGACGAAAGTAGCGAAGAACCGAAAAAAAAAGGTGGCTTAGTTAAGTGGATTATACTGCTTGTGCTTCTGGGTGCACTTGGTGGAGGTGGATTTTTTGCCTATCAGAAGTTTTTTGCTGCCCCGCCTGAGGATGCAGCTGAAGTTGCTGCGGATGAAGCGAAAGCAGTTGACCCTGATGCCGCACCATTGCCAGGTAGCGGTTTCAACGTGACTTTACCTGTGTTTGTTGTCAACCTTGCAGATCCGTTAGGACGTCGATACCTTAAACTTGGCATTGATGTTGAAGTTGTCAGTGAAGAAGCTTCAGCTGAATTGTCGAAAAAAGAACCTATGGTTAAAGATACTTTGATACTGCTGCTTTCCAGCAAGACATTTCAGGACCTTTCCAGTATGGAGAACAAGATTCTTTTGAAGAAGGAAATTGTTGACCGGCTGAATCAGATTATGGGTGGGTCAAAAGTTTTACAGGTATATTTTACCGATATGGTTATTCAGTAGCATGGATTTTGCTAGATAGACCGTTGGAGTGTCGTTTTTATGTCTTTTTGCTCTGCAAAATCAATTTTTATGGATAACGGGATGAACATAGTCGGAGGTAAGCTGCAATGATATCAGATGATCTTGATCAGGACAAACTTGCACAGGAGTGGGCTGATGCACTGACTGATGACTCTGACGGTAGTGATCCTCTAGGTGAAGATCTTGGCTCCGGTGGAGATGATGACCTTGCAGATGAATGGGCTGCTGCTTTGTCAGAGTCCGGTGATGCCGGTTCCAGTGATGATGACCTTGCAGATGAGTGGGCTGCTGCTTTGTCAGAGTCCGGTGATGCCGGTGGAGATGATCTTTTGGGGGCAGGAGCCGGAGGCGGTGGAGACGACGGACTGGCAGATGAGTGGGCTGCTGCACTTGCTGAAGATACCGGAGACGATATCCGCAAAGAAAAAGAGCAGGAATTTCTCCGTACTCAAACCCGCGATGCCGATTTCAAGGACCTCACCAATGAAGCTAAGAATCCTCGCCATGATGGTTCCAGACGTGATCTAGACTTTATTCTTGATATTCCACTTGATGTTTCAGCTGAGCTTGGGCGTGCTAAAATGCTTATTAATGAGCTGCTTCAACTTGGTACAGGCTCTGTTGTAGAGTTAACTAAGCTTGCTGGTGAACCTCTCGAAATCTATGTTAACGGAAAGCTTGTTGCACGTGGTGAGGCTGTCGTAATTAATGAGAAATTCGGTATAAGGCTTACTGATATCATCAGTCCTATTGAAAGGGTGAAACACCTTGCTTAACGCAACAGATGTTGTCCCACTTGTTCCTGACGCCGGGGTGGGGTCAGTTCTTAAGATGTCCGGGGCACTTTTTTTTATTTTGGCAATGCTGTTGCTTGCTTATTATTTTTTGCGCCGATTTAATATTGGTGGCTCTTTTCCCGGTGCGAGAAAGGGCGATTTGCAAATTGTTGAAAGGCTCCCCCTGGGACCTCGTCAGAATATCACAGTGATAAAATACCGTGATCGGGAAATGGTAGTTGGCATCACTCACGACAGAATAACTTTGCTTCATGCAAGGGATGAAGGGAATGTTAAGAATAAAAGCGAATTTGCCGGATATCTTGAAAAAGAAAATACCGGCTCTTCTGACTCTTAGTGCAGTGCTTTTGCTGGTTCTACCGGCGATTGTTTTTGCACAGGATCAGACTATACCGACCCTCACTCTGAATCTTGCCGCAGGGCAGTCAGAGCCTGAGCAGGTCTCTAAACTGCTTGAAATTCTTTTTCTGCTTACTGTTCTGGGTATGGCACCGTCAATTATGCTGACTATGACCTCATTTACCAGAATTATCATTGTTTTTCATTTTTTACGCCAAGCTATGGGCACGCAGCAGATGCCGCCCAACCAGATTCTGGCTTCTCTTGCCATTTTCATGACCGTGGTCATTATGATGCCTACAGGTAAAGCCATTAATGACACAGCACTTCAGCCTTACCTCAATGAGGATATAGGTTTTTCTGAGGCCTTGGATAAGGCACAGATTCCTGTTCGTAAGTTCCTTTTTAAGCATACCCGAGAGAAAGACCTTTCAATTTTTTATTCTATTACGGGTGAAAAGCGGCCTGAGACAAAAGAGGATGTAAATACGATGCTCCTTATTGCCGCTTACACTATCAGCGAGCTTAAAACTGGATTTACCATTGGTTTTCTTATTTACATACCTTTTCTCATTCTAGATATGGTTATCGCAAGTATCCTGCTTGCCATGGGTATGATGATGCTGCCACCTGCTATGGTGTCGCTGCCATTCAAAATATTACTTTTTATCATGGTTGATGGGTGGACACTTTTGACAGGGTCTATCGTCAACACTTTTCAGTGACCTAGTATTAGTGCGACTGGTGAATAGAGGATTAGTCCGTCTATGGGAGCTGAAATCTATTTAAGAGTTTGTTTCGTATCTCGGGTTTTAGTTTTAAGTGGCGTGAAGTAATAATTTAATAAATTTTATTTGATATTGTTGATTTAGAACTGTTATCTTACCTGAGTTAGATAATTAAACTTTACGCGAAGCTTATTAAATTTTTGTTTCCGCAGAGAGCCTCTGGAGGCACTTTTATGACTCCTGAATTTGTAATCGGATTTGCTAAGCAGTCTATTGAACTGGCTTTGACACTTGCTCTCCCCATGTTGGGAGTCGGGTTAGTGGTCGGTATTTTTGTTTCAGTTATTCAGGCCGCTACTCAGATTCAGGAAATGACGCTTACTTTTGTGCCGAAAATTGTTTCAATGTTTATTGCGCTGCTTTTTGCCTTTCCTTGGATTATGGATAAGATGATCGATTTTACGCGAAATATATTTTTGAATTTGCCTAATTATATTAAATAAATTTATTTAAATTCACTTAATATAAAAAATCCCTGCAGGTTTTTCCTACAGGGATATTCTCATGTATAATTAGGAAGGATATTACGAGTTTCTTCTTGAGAATTCGCCGATAAGCATCGCTCCAGCCTGAGCTACATTCAAAGAGTCGAAATCCCGTCGAAAGGGAATATGTATCATTTTCTGGCAACGTTTTTCTACGTTGAAACGAATACCTTTTTCTTCATTACCGAGTACAAGTATTGCTGGAAGATGAATATCTGCTGTGTATGCTGAAGATGAATCTTCGGCCAGCCCGGCGCCATAGATATTAATTCCCATATCAAGAGCTTTATCTAGTGATTGAGCTATGTTCGCAACTCTTGCTACAGGTAGACGGGTCAAAGCCCCAGCACTTGATTTTACTGCAGCAGGACCGAGGAAAGCTCCACCGTGACGGGCTGTAACTATTCCTGCCCCGCCGAGCGCATAGAGTGAGCGGGCAAGTACACCGATGTTGCCCGGGTCTTGGACCTGATCAAGGACAATAAGCAGCGGCAGTGGTGCTTCAGATAAATTTTCCAGCATATCATCAAATTCAGTATATGACATTGCAGCTACTTTGGCGATGACACCCTGATGATTACCGGCGTATACACGGTTCAGTTCGATTTTATCTGTAATTTTATATTTTATTCCAAATTTTTTGCAGCGCTGAATTGTTCTTTCGAAATTCTTGTCCTGACGCCCTTTCTGCAAGTAAAGCATGTCAATCTTTTCCGGAGCTTCTAAAAGCAGCTCCTGGACAGGATTACGGCCTGCTATGATGGTATTGTCGTCTTCTCTACTATCTTTTTTCATCTAATTTTACCTTATACTTAAAAAATATGAAAAAATGCTAATTGGATAAATATGTTAATTAATATTTATTCCAGTGCATCAAATAAAATGGGGTTAATTCGCTTCTTTGAATTGGGCAATTAATAAGCATTGTTACAACAAATCTAAAATTCAATAGAAGTAAACGTGTCGGTTGACCTCATCTTTAAAACGGGTAAAAGCCTTGTGGCTAAGCCGTTTTCGGCAACCTATTACTTTTGGTTTACTATTGCAAACCGTTCTAGTTTAGGATAGCTCTACTTAAGTTTGTACCCTTAAAAGTAATATACTTAAAATTCTTTATTTATAACATGTTGTGAATAAATTTCACAAATAAACAACTAAAATCTATACTTTTTCTAAAATTTATATGGATAAATTCAAAACGACTGTCGCCAATGGCGTCAAGGGGTCGAAGATGCCGAATTCGCTCCGGTTAATTGTTCTTTTGGTTATTTTTGCATTTTTTGCTGGCTGTGCGCCGAAAGGGGCTACTGTTGCTGAGAATGAAATATGTGATACTCCGGTACTGACTGCTGATAACAGTGAAAAAAAAGTAGATCAGGATGTTGCTGATTCCGGTGTAGAGCCACTCGATCCTGAACTTGAAGCCGCTCCGCAGGAATCAGAAACACTTACACCTGAAGAGCAGAAAGCCCTGTTATCCAGCAACGGGATTTATTTCAATCTTGATGAGCATGATACTAAAGAAGTACAGCAGTATTTTGGTTTTTTCACTCATAAGGCCCGTAAAACATTTGATCGCTGGCTTAAACGTTCCGAACCTTTTCTGCCATATGTCCGTCAGGTTCTTTCTGAAAACAATATGCCTCAGGATCTTGCCATGCTGCCTTTCGCTGAAAGCGGATACAATGCATGGGCGTATTCTCGTGTTGGTGCTGCAGGAATGTGGCAGTTCATGCCATATACAGGTCGTAAGTACGGACTACGGGTTGACTGGTGGGTTGATGAGCGCCGTGATCCATATAAATCTACTCAGGCTGCTGTAAAGTATTTGGGCGTTCTTCATGAAATGTTCGGTGACTGGCATCTTGCTCTTGCTGCGTATAATGCCGGTGAAGGCAAAATTGGTCGCGCACTGAAAAAGACTGGTTGTGACAATTTTTTCGATTTAACTAAGAATAATTATAAACTTAGCAGGCGTTATAGACTTAGGGCTGAGACCAAAAACTACGTACCCAAGTTTATCGCTATATCTAAGATCTTTAAAAACCTTGATGAGCTCGGATTTGACAATATTAACTGGGCCAATGGTATTAAGGTTGAAACAGTTAAAGTTCCGGGTGGAACCGACCTTCTTGCCCTTGCTAAGGCATGTGGCATGAAGTGGAGTGAATTTAACAAGTTGAATCCACATTTTCGCAGGCAGGTAAGTCCGCCGGATGGGATTATTAATGCCTACTTACCTGAGCGGGTTATGGCTGACGCAGCTGACTATCTTGAATCTCCAGGGGCGCGTCCGTTTGCTGGGTATAAACGGTACAAAATTCGTAGTGGAGATTCATGGTACCGCATAGCACACCGCTATGGTGTTCCGGTAGCTGTTCTTAAGTCTGTTAATAATCGTAAAAGTAATATTATTAGACCCGGTCGCTTTATTATGATTCCGGGGAAAGGCTCTAAAACTGCGATATACACTGCAAGAAAGAGTAAAACTCGTCGTACAGCCCAAAATCGTGCCAACTATAGGGTTCGTTCAGGAGATACTCTCTGGGATATTGCCAGTCGTTATAAAGTAAGTGTGAATACCCTTAAGAGAGCTAATGGTCTTTATTCTTCAAAGCTTAAAATAGGCCAAAAGCTGTATATTCCTGACAACTCAGCCCGCAGGACTGCAAAGTCCATTGCCAAAGCTGAGAATGTTAAGCAGGAGCTTGTAAATTATAGCGTACGACGTGGTGATAATCTTTGGAAGATTGCACGTAGGTTCGGAGTAAAAGTCTCATCTCTAATGAGGTGGAACAGCTTGAATTCCAAGAGCATTCTTCGCCCAGGAGATAAGCTCAAGGTTTACGTCAGATAAATTTAGTGGCTTAATTTGATCACTTCAGGCGGTTATTTATTAAATAGCCGCCTTTTTTCTTTTTTACTTTTGCTGTTTTTTCTAGCAAAGAAGTCTTTTTCACAATGATTATTAAGACAGACCTATGTTTTGAAAGTCTCACAATTAATTTAACAAGGTTATGGTTTTATAATGGCTATTCAAAGTACCAACCCTGCAACTGGAAAGGTTGAAAAAGAATTTGATGAGTGGACTCCTGTACGGACAATTGAAGTTGTTTCAGCAGTGCATTCAGCTTTTACTGACTGGAGAAATTCAACTTTTTCTTATCGATCTGATTGTTTAAAAAGTATGGCTGAAGTCTTGCGCAGCAGTGCTGATGAATTTGCATTTCTGATGGCTACGGAAATGGGTAAGCCTTTAAGCTCTGGCAGAGCAGAAGTGTTAAAGTCTGCAACTGTCTGCGAATACTATGCTGAACATGGTGAGTCCATGCTTACAAGTGAACCCTATTTTGTCGATGGAATGCAGGCTTATGTCGATTACGCTCCCTTAGGAACTGTTCTTGCTGTAATGCCGTGGAATTATCCTGTCTGGCAGGTTTTGCGTATTGCTATTCCAACACTCATGGCAGGCAATACAATGGTTCTCAAGCATGCTTCAAACGTCCCTCAGTGTGCATTGGCTATAGAGGAAGTATTTAAGAAAAGTTTGTTCCCTGACAATGTGTTCAGAACTCTTCTAATAGGTACTGGACAGGTTGAAAGTGTACTTAATCATGATTCTGTCATAGGTGTCTGTCTTACAGGCAGTGAGAGCGCCGGGCGGAAAGTAGCCGCTGTAGCAGGCTCGCGACTCAAAAGAAGTGTTATGGAGCTTGGGGGGAGTGATGCATTTGTAGTTTTGGCAGATGCGGATCTCGATGAAGCTGCATTGACAGGGGCTACTTCACGCTGTTCAAATGCCGGACAGGCGTGCATTGCAGCTAAACGCTTTATTGTTCATAAGGACGTATACGAGTCATTTGTTCAGAAGCTTAAAGTTAATATGGAGTCTGTAAAGCCATCTGATCCATTTGATGACGAGACTGTTATGGGACCTATGGCTTCCATCGAGTTCAGAAGTGACCTGCAAAATCAGGTTGATCGTGCTGTTGCTGCTGGGGGTAAGCTCGAATTGGGAGGTGTTATCCCTGATGGAGCTGGGGCTTTTTATCCTCCTACAATTATACGTGACATCCCCTTTGATTCTGAGGTCAGCAGGGAAGAATTTTTTGGTCCTGTAGCTATGATATTTCGTGCTGAAAATGATGAGCAGGCAATGCAAATGGCCAATGATAGTTCTTTTGGGCTGGGTGGGTCTGTCTGGACACAAGACGTGGAAAGAGGTCTTAAACTTGCGCGGCAGATTGAGGCTGGTCTTGTTTATGTCAATGGTCGCGTCAGCAGCCGTCCTCCTTTACCTTTTGGCGGTATTAAAAATTCCGGTTACGGACGTGAACTCTCTACTTACGGTATCCGTGAGTTTGTTAATGTTAAATCTATTTTTATTGGTTAGAGTTCTCGTTGTGTTGCCTGTGATCAAATAAGTTTAAATATAAAGTTTTTTAGATATTAAAAAAGGGTAGATGGTGAAATTTAATTTTCACTTTCTACCCTTTTTAAGCATTAAACAGACGAGTTTTTTTAAATCTATAATTTATTATAAATGCTTCATCAATAAATGACGGGCTGCTTGCGGCTCTATGTTTTTGCCGGTCCAGATTTTAAATTGTTCAATACCCTGGTGCAGGAACATTTCAATGCCGTGAATTATTGTGCATCCCTTTTCTGTCGCTTCCTTAATTAAAGCTGTTTCAAGAGGGTTATAGACTAAGTCATAGATGATAGTATTTGAGTCCTGCTCAGCCATGATCATTGGGTTGATCTTCTCAAATTTTCCGGACATTCCCAGTGCGGTAGAGTTTACAATAAGATCAAAGTGCTGATCTCCGCGATTATCCCAATCAATTACTGATATTTTAAATTCTTTAGCGAGATCATCAGCTTTTGATTTAGTACGGTTTGTAATAAATATTTCCTTTATATTTAAACTTTTAAGTCCGTAAATAGCGGCGCGGGCTGCTCCACCGGCACCGATCAAGAGAGCTTTTTTTACTTGAGAACAGTGTGGTCTAAGAGGCTCGGATACTCCTGCTGTATCTGTATTGTCTCCTACGATATGATCATTTCGCCAGTATAGTGTATTTACTGCTCCTACTGCTTTCGCACGTGGTGTTAGTTGATCAATGTAGTTTATTACAGATAATTTGTGAGGAATTGTAACGCTTGCACCTGATATTGGCAGATTGCGAAAACTTTGCATGAAATTTTTTACTTTCTCAGGAGCGGTTGGCCAAGTCATGTATACGGCTGGAATCTTGTATTGTTCAAATGCCCAATTGTGAAGTCGGGGGCTCATGGTATGTCCAAGTGGGTGTCCAATTATTCCGAATAACCTCTCAGGTATGAAAACGCTCATATTTGCCTCCTACATTCGATTTGTGGTCCATTGTAGAGTGTATGTCATTTTTTTAAAATTAATTGCTTAAAATTAAAGTTAATTTAACTTAAATCTACTGTTCTTCATAAGTCTATGAGTCTTGCTGCGTATGTGGGGAAAGTATTGTTAAAATTATTTTAGTAAAGAGTCATCAAAAAGCCCGTACAGATACTGTACGGGCCTTAATAGTCTTATTCAATTCCAGTTTGAAGCTGGAGGTATAAGGCTAGATGGCGTCAGCTCCAGCCTGCAGAGCTTCAGCATTTTTGGGTATCAGGTGGCTGTAGTGTGCTGAGATTACGTTTTCCAGAGAATCAATTACAGCTTTCAGATCCATGATTCCGGTAGCTTTGATAAATGCTCCCAGAGCAACCATGTTAGCCATACGTGTATTACCGAGTTTATCTGCAATGTCATTGCATGGTACTAAATATGATTTGATACGGTCAGTTTCAACCAGTTCATTATCAATGAGGGATGAGTTAACGATCTGGACGCCGTTATCTATCAACATAGGCTGAAACTTATCCAGAGATGGTCTGTTCATAATAATAAGGCTATGTGGACTGCGAATGATCGGAGAACCTATTTCTTCATCAGAGAGTACAACTGTACAGTTGGCGGTTCCGCCACGCATTTCGGGGCCGTAAACCGGAATGTAAGTTACATTCAGTCCGGCATTCATACCGGCATATGCCAGCAGATTACCGATGAGCATGACGCCCTGTCCACCGAATCCTGCAATGATGCTGTCGAGGTATTTGCTCATCTTAGTCCTCCGCCGTTACGTCTTTATATACACCCAGAGGGAAGTAAGGGATCATCTCATTTTCGATCCTTTCATTCGCCTGTATCGGGGTCATTCTCCAGTTCGTCGGGCAGGTAGCCAGCAGCTCAACAAAACCGAATCCAAGACCGGCCTGCTGAACTTCAAAAGCTTTTTTCATAGCCTTTTTGGCCTTACGAATGTTTTTCACATTGTTAAGAGCCACGCGGGCTGAGTATGCAGTTCCGCCCAGCTGGCCGATAATTTCAGCCATGCGGATAGGAAGACCTTCTTTAGCTGGATTACGTCCGGCTGGGGATGTTGTTGTCTTCTGTCCTTCGAGTGTAGTGGGAGCCATCTGACCACCGGTCATTCCGTAAACTGTGTTGTTTACGAAAATGATGGAAACTTTCTCACCACGGTTGGCACAGTGCATAATTTCAGCCATGCCGATGGAAGCAAGGTCACCGTCTCCCTGATAGGAGAGAACAAATTTGTCTCCACGGGCTCTCTTAACGCCTGTTGCAACTGCTGGAGCACGGCCATGCGGTGCTTCAACGCTATCAACTTTTAGGTAATTGTAAAGAAACACAGAACAACCGATAGATGTCACCAGAAGTGTGTTTTCAGTCAGTCCCATTTCAGAGAGCAGTTCACCTGCCAATCTCTGGGCAACTCCGTGCTGGCAGCCTGGGCAGTAGTGAGTTGGAACATCAACAATAGCGTCAGCCTTGTCAAAGGCCAGAATTTCTTGTTCGCTCATATCTATTTCCCTCCAAGGCTTTTGAGGATTGGCTCCTCGAAGTCGTCGGGGGTAGGCAGGTTTCCGGGCATGAAGCCGAAGAAATCACTGTCTCTAATGGTACGAATGGAAAGACGTACGTCTTCAACCATCTGACCGAGGTTATGTTCAATAGTCAGGAATTTTTTACCCTGTTCCGCAAGACTCTTAAGTTCCTGGGAAGGAAAGGGGTAAAGGGTGATAGGACGGAAAAGACCGACTTTATGACCCTGAGCACGCATTTTTCTAATTGTGCTCTTAACAATACGTCCGATGGAACCGTAGGCAACTACGATAAGTTCAGCATCTTCTGTTTCGAAAAGTTCCTGCTTGGTGTGCTTTGCCATATCATCATATTTGTCCTGCAGTGTTTTGTTATGTTCTGCTAAAGAACCTTCACTTAAAAACAGTGATTTGATGATGCGATGATCACGACCTTCAGCTCCTTCAATGCGCCAGTTAAGGCCTTCATCGTGGGCTTTTTCTTCTGGAGTCCAAGTAATAACGGGTTCTTTCATCTGACCGATAATGGCATCACCAAGAATCATGACCGGGTTGCGGTATTTGAATGCAAGGTCAAAAGCTTCAATGATCAGATCATATGCTTCCTGACAGGTTCCCGGGGCCAGAACAAGAGTTCTATAGTCACCGTGACCGCCGCCTTTCGTGGACTGAAAATAATCGCCCTGACTGGGGCCGATATCACCAAGGCCCGGTCCACCTCGAGACATATTAACAATAACTGCCGGCAGCTGGCTTCCTGCCAGATAGGAGATCGCTTCCTGTTTCAAAGAAACACCGGGGCTAGAGGATGAAGTCATACACCTTACACCGCATGAGGCTGAGCCTATGAGCATATTGGCTGCGGCAACTTCACTTTCGGCCTGCACAAATTCTCCGCCTGCTGCGGGAAGAGCTGCGGACATATATTCAGGAATATCATTCTGCGGAGTGATCGGATAACCGAAGTAGCACTTGAGACCGGCTGCAATGGCTCCGCGAGATATGGCTTCGTTGCCTTTAATAAAAAGCTTTTCGCCGTTCTTAGCCATCCTGTGCTCCTTTGGCTTTTTTAGTTTTGAAAACCCGGATAGCAATGTCCGGACAAATCAGTGCACAGGATGTACATCCGGTACACTTTTCCATATCCTCTGCCGCAACTTCAGCAACTTTATATCCATGCTGGTTGAACCGGTCGGATTGCCTTATGATTTGCTTTGGACATACGGTGGTACAGAGCAGGCAGCCCTTACACCGTTCATCCAAAAATTCTACTCGTGACATCCTAAACTCCTGTTACTGTGACAGAAAAGCCCGTTATATCAACGGGCTGGGACCATGTGCGTCTTTATTTTGTGAATAGCATATGATAAAAATGTAGCAACTGGGAGACAATGTATAATTATTTGCTCTTAGGTGCAAATTTTTCATTAATAATGACGGTGATAAGTTGTTATTAATTTATTTGATATACATGGAATCACCGTAAGAGAAGAATCTGAATTGATTATCCACGGCTCTTTTGTAGGCAGCTAACACATTTTCTCTACCTGCGAGAGCTGAAATCATAATGACAAGTGATGATTCTGGCAAATGGAAATTTGTAATCATACGATCAACAACTTTAAATTCAAAGCCGGGATAGATGAATATACTCGTTTCTCCTTTAAATTCGCAAATCTTACCTGTCTGCTGGAAAGCTCCTTCTAAGGTTCGTGCCGAGGTCGTTCCTACCGCTATTACTGGTCGTCCCTCTTTTTTAGCCTTAATGACGGCTTTAGCTGTCTCCTCCGGCAGTTCAATGTACTCTGCGTGCATTTCGTGATCACGGATATCTTCGGCCCGTACCGGGCTGAATGTACCGTATCCGACATATAAAGTGACTTCGACACGTTCAATTCCTTTGGCTTTCAGCCTGCTGTTGATTTCTTCAGAGAAATGAAGTCCAGCCGTGGGGGCTGCAACAGAGCCGGCTTTTTCATCACATGCGTAAAGGGTCTGGTATCTTTCGTTATCTGTTTCATCCGCAGCGCGGTGTATGTATGGTGGAAGAGGGATATTTCCGCATGTTTCGAAAATTGTCTTAAGATCACCTTTCCATTCAAGTTCTACTTCGGATAAGCCGAACTTACCTTTGCCTAGAACGGTAATTTTCATACCGCATTCAAAGACTACTGTATCACCTGTTTTCGGGCTTTTAGATGCTCGCAACAAACCTTTTGCTATAGCTTTTTTTATTCCTTCTGATTCAGATGGTTCTATAAGCGGCAGGGGGGTAAGCAATAAAAATTCTACCCGTCCTCCGGTAGGCTTTTTACCAAAGATGCGTGCCGGGATAACTTTTGAATTGTTTGCCACCAGCAGTGCTCCATCCGGTAACAGATCAACTATATCTATAAAAGATTTAATCTCCGTTTCACCGGTCTTTTGATCTAGCACCATGAGTTTTGATCCATGGCGCATTACAGCTGGACATTGAGCAATTTGTTTTTCCGGTAGCTCAAAGTTATAACTCTGCAAAAAATAGTCTTCGTTTTTTATCTTCATATTTTCAGTTTTCATTATTGGTGATAATCTGGTAAGAATCTTTCAACAAACTAGCTTAAGGTTTACAATTAAAGTGTTAAGCTTTGATTGCAAGGTCAAGCAGAAGGCTTGATTGTCACGTTGATCAAGAAATTCGGGTTACAACTATGAAATGGTTATCAGTCGCAGAAATATCCAAAATCACAATGATTCCCGCTCCAACAGCCAGACGTTATGCGTCTCTGTTTAAAGATTTTCTTTCCAGTAAAAAAATGGGTCGGGTTACCAAGTACCCTGAATCAGCCGTAGAAATATTTAAGCGAATCGTAACTCTTTATAATGATGGCATGGTCACCACAGAAATAGAAGAGCAGCTTCGTTCTGAATATCCGCGCACTATCGAAATAAGCCCTTCTGAAAGAGCTGTTCCAGCTCAGCCTGCCATGAATATTCAGGCCGAGCTCAGCGGAGCTTTTACTGAAATGATGGATAAGATGAGCAAGTCACTTGAAGTTATTGCTGATCAGAAGTCAATCATAGAAGAGCAGCGCGAAGATATTTATAAGCTCAAAAAAGCTTTTGTTCTTCTTGCCCGCAGTCAGAAAAAAATCAAGGCTCTTCCTCAGCTTGATATCCGCTCGCTTACCGAAGAATATGACGAACGGACAAATGCTCTTGAACAGAAAGATATTGAACTTGAAGTTGCTACATCTGAATTATCCCAAGAAAATAGTGGATTGCGTAATAAACTGGAAGTGATGGAAGCTGAACTTATGCGTTTGCGCAAGGACCGTCGTGATATGGAAAAATATTTCTTAGATAAAATTAAGCGCCTTAATGGTTAGGGCAGTACATTTGATTTTTGTGACCATGACTGTAGAAAAAGTCTAGAAGATATAGAGATTATCCTCTATATAGATTCTACCCGTGACAAAGAATATATCTAACGTCCGGTATTGGCCGGCTAAAATTTAATATGCATTGGCATTAAAATCGGAGGATTAAATATGAAAACTTACATTAAAATTATTTTGGTGTCCGCTCTTTTCGTTGCTTTGACAGGTTGTATTACTACCACTAATACAAGTTCTGATACACCTGTGGTTGCATCTTCCAGTGCTTCTGAGAGTTATGAAGAATTCGTTCCGTACACTGAATTTGACGATATTGCTGTTCCGAACGAATTAAGCAGGGTTCCTGATCAGTCTTATGTTGCAGATGGACAGCTTTTCAAATATGGAAAAATTGTTCTTAAAGGACATGTAGAGAATCAGAGCGTAATTGATTTTTTCAAAAATCAGATGGGTAAAGATAACTGGTCGCTGGTCAGTGCATTTACTTCTACTGTATCTGCTCTCACTTTTGAGAAGCCATACAAGAGCTGTACAATTAGAATTTTTGATGGCTCTTACAACACTGAAGTAGAAATTTATGCTGTTGAAATGAAATCCGGTGCTGTCCCTGAGGCGGGTGGCGTACTCGAACAGACGATTAAATAATGAATGAACATATAAATTTTGACTGCTTTTTAGGAAAACGTATCCATCTTGGCGTTTGTGGATCTATTGCAGCATATAAGTCTTTGGACTTGCTGCGTATGTACCGCAAGGCCGGAATAGAAGTCAGTGTAACCCTGACCGACGGAGCGCAGGAATTTATCAAGGGCCTCAGTTTTGAGGCCCTTGGTGCTTTTAAAGTCTGGCAAAAAATGTTTCCTACTGTGGATGACACTTTTGGTCACCTTGAGCCCGGGCAGGCTGCTGATGCTATGGTAATTTGTCCGGCAACAGCCTCAATCCTCGCCCGTATGACCCACGGGCTTGCTGATGATATGCTTTCGTGTCAGGCCTTAGCGTTTAACGGTCCTAAGCTGGTTGCTCCCGCAATGAACCCCAATATGTGGAATGCTCCTGCCACAAAGCATAATTGTGCAGTCCTTGCTGAGAGAGGGGTGGAATTTATCGGGCCCGACTGTGGTGATGTTGCATGTGGAGATCACGGTAAAGGTCGTCTTGCTTCCCTTGAGTCTATTTATGTCCATGGATTACGGGCTGTATCTCCTGATGATATGTGCGGTAAGCATGTACTTATAACTCTTGGGCCGACCCGTGAGAAGTGGGATGCTGTGCGCTTCTGGTCAAATCCATCATCTGGACTTATGGGGGCAAGTATTGCCATGGCGGCATGGCTGCGAGGGGCAAAGGTTACCGTTATATCAGGCCCTGTTAATTGGTGGTTCCCTGAAGATATGAACGTGATTAAAGTTGATACTGCTCGGGAAATGTTTGATGCTGCAACTGCTCTCTGGCCTGAATGTACAACCGGGTGCTTAACTGCTGCTGTAGCCGATTTTAAGCCTATTCCTCATGGTGAAGGTAAGTTTAAAAAGTCCGGTCGAGAAAATCTTTCTGTAGAATTTGATACTAATCCTGATATTCTAAAAACTATTGGGAGTATGAAACGTGATGATCAGGAGTTAGTCGGCTTTGCTGCAGAAACTTCAAATATCCGCGAATCTGCCAAGAGTAAACTTGAGAAGAAGAATTTGGATCTTATCATTGCCAACCCCATTAATCTGCCCGGGGCTGGATTTGAGTCTTCTACAAATTCAGTCTATGTGCTGGACAGGGCAGGGCGCAATGAAGAATGGCCTAATCTTCCAAAAACAGAAATAGCGTGGCGTATATGGGATCTCCTTCTGCAGAATTAAATGTCCTTGAAAGTGCAAGGCCGTGGTATCAAAACGGGTTGCAATTTATTTTTAAAGAAGCTCTTCCTGAAATAACTCAGTTAGAAAACGCAGGTTCTTTGCAAAAAAGGAATCTTCCTACTGCCACATCTCGTACTCGTGATGTGGGGGGCAGCAGCCAGCAACAGGGCCGTACTGGACAACCGTCTGTTTCAGTAGAACCCAAAAGTAGTTTTCATCAGCCTACACCTGCAGCCAAACCGTCTCGTATTCCTCCTCGGAGTAAACCTTCACAGAATCAAGAAAGATGTATACCAGATGCTTCTTCCTGGCCTGCTCCATGGAGTACTATTGCTTCCCGCGTTACTTCGCGGCTTCAAATATTCTGGACTTATTCTCAACTTGGGCAGGATTTATCCGGTCAGGCTGATGCTGAACGCCGTAAATTATTTCAGTCTCTTATCGGGTACATGGGGCTGCCTAAAGGAGCAATTTCTTTTTGGCCCTGTACTACGTGGGATGGCAATACCTTTGAGAACAGGGCAGATATTTTTTGGAAAGGGGTAAAAGATTATGATGTAAAGTTTGTAGCATGCTTCGGTGATCAGACCCGGTCTATTATCGCGAATGAAGCTCCTGCTAATGCTGCTTCAGCCCATGTTAATGATGTGCAGATTGTTATGTTGCAAGATCCTGATTTTTTGAAAACTCTTCCAGCTGAAGAACAACAGCTTCTTTGTATCTCTTTGCTCCGCCTTCCTCTTTTCTAGTATCAATAAATTTATCTATTGTTTATTTATTCTCCGTGAAGTGTCATTATATAGAAAATTTTACTTCGCGGAGAATATCATGACTTGTACATATCGAATTTTCCGGTTTCTCTTTTTTATTTCAATAACTATTTTATTGAGTTCGTTGCACTCTTTTGCCAATGAAAAATTCAGAGTATTATCAACCGAAGTTGTTGGGAGTATTAGCCCTGCTCAGGTAAGTCTTCTTGAAAATATTGTTGAGCAGGCAGGTGATGGTGATCATGATTTGATTTTGATCAGGCTTGATACTCCCGGTGGACTTAGTTCGTCCATGCGCGATATGGTTAAACTGATCATGAATAGTGAAATACCTGTTTGCATTTGGGTCGGTCCTGATGGTGCTCATGCTGCATCTGCTGGAGCATTTCTTGTGGCGGCATCTCAGGTGGCAGCGATGTCTCCCGGGACAACTTTGGGGGCAGCTTCTCCTGTGACCGCTTCTGGTGATGATCTTCCGAAGACCATGAACAAGAAGGTCAAGAGTGATCTGGTCAGTCTGATCAAGGGGATTGCGCGCAAGAGAGACCGTAATTATGATTGGTATGCCTCGGCAGTTGAGGATGGAGTCAGTTTGAACGCTCAGGAGGCTGCAGCTTTAAATGTGATAAATTTTTTGGCAACATCGCAGGATGATTTTCTTGAGCAGCTAGGAGCAAAAGGTGTTTTAATTCACGAACAAAAGATTAGATTTTCTAAAAAAAATTTGCATGTTGAAACTTATAAACCCGGATTGAGGTATTCTGTATTATCATGGCTGCTTGACCCTCAAGTTGCATACTATCTGCTGATTGGCGGTATTTTAGGATTATTTTTTGAATTGTCTCATCCTGGAGCAATCTTTCCAGGTGTTGTTGGAGGTTTTTGTTTTTTGACTTCACTTTATGCTTTGTCTATTTTGCCTACTAATGCCGCAGGTTTACTTTTAATTCTCCTGTCCGGAGTCCTGTTTATACTTGAGATCTTTATAATCAGTTATGGTCTGTTGAGTATTTCAGCAATTGTCAGCCTTTTTGTTGGTTCTCTAATACTTTTTAGAGGAGCTGAGATGCAGGGCATACCAGTTGAAATTATTATAGGTACAGTTGTTTCATTTTCTTTTCTTGCAGGGTTGCTGATATATTTAGTTACAAAATCTCAACGAGGTAGACTCCATTCTGGAATAGAATCCCTTATTGGATTAGAGGCCGAGGTTCTAAGCTTTAAAAATGGCCGTCTTAAGGTGCGTGTTCGGGGTGAAATATGGAATGCCGTTTCAGATGAAAATGTTATATTTGAGCGTGGTTCCAAAGTAAGGGTTACTCAGATAACAGGGCTGACCTTAAAGGTCATTGAATATCATGATCATAACCTTTAAATATGGAGGCAATATGACTTATCTATTACCGATTCTTTTCTTTGCTATATTTTTTGTGATCACTTCTCTGAAAGTCTTGAACGAGTATGAGCGAGGTGTGATTTTCAGGCTTGGAAGGGTAATAAAAGCTAAAGGTCCCGGTCTGATAATCTTGATTCCCGTGATTGATAAGCTGACCAGAGTTACTCTGAGAATTATGACCTTAGATGTACCTAATCAGGATGTTATCACTAGAGATAACGTTAGTATCAAGGTTAATGCTGTTGTATATTTTCGTGTAACAGACCCGATCAAGGCTATTTTAGAAGTTGAAGATTTTATGTTTGCCACTTCTCAGCTTGCACAAACTACCTTGCGTAGCGTATGTGGAGGCGTCGAGCTTGACGAGATCCTTTCCCAGCGTGAAAAAGTAAACAATGAAATCCAAGAAATTCTTGATACTCATACTGATCCATGGGGCATAAAGGTTAGCACTGTTGAGCTTAAATATATTGATTTGCCACAAGAAATGCAGAGGGCTATGGCTAAGCAGGCCGAAGCAGAGCGTGAGCGTCGTGCTAAGGTTATTAATGCTTTAGGTGAATTCCAAGCTTCAGAAAAACTTTCACAAGCCGCAGCAATTATTTCAGCTCACCCAGAAGCTTTGCAATTAAGATATTTGCAGACACTTCGTGAGATGTCTGCTGAAGGTAAATCTTCCACTATAATTCCGCTTCCCCTTGATTTAATAAAAGCATTGGCACCGATTGCCGGCGGGGGGGAGGTAATAGAAAAAAACGTCCAAGAGAGCAATAAAGAATGAAAGTTTTAGTAACAGGGGCAGCCGGATTTATCGGCTTTCACCTTTCAAAGCGTCTTCTTTCTGAAGGTCATGAAGTAGTTGGCCTCGATATCCTTAATGATTACTATGATGTAAATGTTAAGAAAAATCGTCTTAAGCAAATTGAAGGTAATGATAAATTTACTTTCGCTTACATGGATATGGCAGACCGCTCTGCTATGGAGAAACTTTTTCAAGAAGAGAAGTTTACTCATGTTGTTAACTTAGCTGCGCAGGCAGGCGTCCGCTATTCTTTGGAAAATCCTCAGGCTTATGTGGATTCCAACGTAGTCGGCTATATGAATATTCTTGAAGGGTGTCGTCATAACGGTGTGGAGCATCTTGTGTACGCATCTTCAAGTTCCGTTTACGGGCTTAATACTTCAATGCCATTCAGCGTTCATGATAATGTCGATCACCCTATCAGTATGTACGCAGCTACTAAAAAATCTAACGAATTGATGGCTCATTCATACAGTCATCTTTTTAATATCCCTACAACCGGGCTTAGATTTTTTACTGTATACGGTCCATGGGGAAGGCCAGATATGGCTTTATTCCTTTTTACTAAAGCTATTTTTGCGGATGAGCCGATTAATGTGTTCAACCATGGTAAAATGCTTCGTGATTTCACATATATTGATGATATTGTTGAAGGGGTCGTCCGAGTATTAAAGAAGCCAGCCACACCTAATCTAGATTGGTCTGGTGATGCTCCTGATCCCGGCACAAGTCCTGCTCCATTTCGTATTTATAACATAGGAAATAATCAGCCTACTGAGCTTATGCGTTATATTGAGGTCCTTGAAGATTGTATCGGAAAGAAAGCTGAAAAGAATATGATGCCTCTTCAGGCTGGAGATGTCCCTTCAACATATGCAAACGTTGAGAACCTTATGAGTGACATTGGATTTAAGCCTTGTACCACTGTTGAAGAAGGAATTGAGAAATTCGTGAAATGGTACAGAGATTATTATAAAGTTTAATTTTATCTTTTCCAATTCAAGGGCCGCATTTTTTGCGGCCCTTTTTTTTGCTGTCAAAGCTCGATTTATTATATAATTATAAATTATTTTAGAGTCTTATATTTGTTATTGTTTATGTGATCTTCGCATGATTATTTTTATATTGGGGCCGTAAACTTGCACTGTGTCCTTGATTTAAACTTTTTTTCAGTCTAGCTTTGGCAAAGATGTTTTTGTGTCAAATCAATATAAATGTTTCACGTGAAACATGAAAAAATTGAAATCTCATGAACAAGGTGGTTTCAAGTGGCAAAAAGAATAGTAGTAGCCAATCAGAAAGGTGGAGTAGGTAAGACAACTACGTCCATCAATTTATCAGCCTCTTTGGCTGTGATGGAGAAAAAAGTCCTACTCGTGGATTGTGACCCTCAGGGTAACGGTTCTAGCGGACTGGGTTTTTATCCAGGTGACTCAAGAGAAAATGTTTATTCCGTGCTTTTCGAACCGGACAGAGTCAATGACGCAATATACCAAACAGATATTCCGTTTCTTTCTCTTATGCCTGCCAGTCAGAACTTGGTAGGTGCTGAGATTGAATTGATTGATAAGATCGGTCGAGAGTACTATTTGAGAGATTTAATTGAGAAAGTCGATGAAGATTATGATTACATCATATTCGATTGTCCTCCTTCTTTGGGGCTTCTAACTGTAAATGCACTATGCGCAGCGAAAGAACTTTTAGTTCCATTGCAGACAGAATACTATGCCCTTGAAGGAATGGCTCAGCTTTTAATGACCTTTGAGCTTGTGAAGAAAAGATTGAATCCTGATTTGTCGGTCCTTGGCGTGGTACTTACTATGTATGATCGCCGCAACCGTTTAGCTCGTCAGGTTAAAAATGAAGTTCGAAAGGCTTTTCCTGATAGACTTTTTGAGACGATTATTCCAAGAAATGTTCGTCTCTCAGAGGCTCCTAGTTTTGGTAAACCAGCGATATCTTATGATGCAAAATCAAATGGTGCTCTTGCATACTTGAATCTTGCACAAGAAGTTGTGAAGAAACATGCGGAGCTTGATCAGCAGTAAAAGAAAAGGCCGACTTTTTACAAAGTCGGCCTTATTGATTCATTTATTTCAGGTCTAGTAGCGTGCTTCCATATTTTTGCTTTTTTCATCAATGTAAGGGGTGCATTCAACCGTAATTTCATTTTTGAAATGTTTTTTGACGATACGTGCATTACATTGCTGGCATTTAAAAGAGACCAATCCTCCCAGATTGCAGGAAGCAAGTTTAAATTTGCGGGGAGTGTCTGTCTCCCAGTTCTCTGTACGTGTACCGCAATGCTCACAGTGCACATCAGTATCAACAGGGTAGGGGAAATCCCAATACTCTTTAAGTATTTCCCAGTCCTTGATAGGTTCAGGACGTTCTTTAGGTGCTTCAGAGGGAATGAACTGCTTAATATGGGGTTTTATTTGGGCCCATAAGTCAGCACTGATAAGGACCCCTATCTGGTTTCCTTCTTTGTCGAAAAGTTCTGTAAGACTATCATCGTTTTTAGACATGTTGCCTCCGACGTTATATTTGTAAATGGTGTAGGCATACATTAATCACGGTTGCTGGCAAGTCAAAGGAAATTTATGTTCCTCCCCATGCGGAGGTTAAATATAAGGAGATAAATATGGCAGGTGTAACAGGCGGTTTAGGAAGAGGCTTGGATGCCCTTCTTGGCGGCGCACAATCCAGTACAGGTGTTTCTGGTATAAATCATAATGAAAATGCTATTGATGCCCGTCAAATTAAAATTGACATGATTGTGGCTAATCCAAATCAGCCGCGTAAAGAATTTTCTGCCGAGGCTTTAAAAGATTTATCGGAATCAATTCGAGCAAAAGGTGTTTTACAGCCTGTTTTGGTCAGGCCGGTTGCTGGACGTAAAGATCGTTTTGAGCTGGTTGCCGGTGAACGCCGCCTTCGAGCTTCAAAGCTTGCAGGGCTGGATGAAATTCCTGCGGTAATTCGTGACATGACAGATCTTGAAAGCATGGCCATTGCCTTAATCGAGAACCTGCAGCGCGAAGATTTAAACCCCATAGAAGAAGCTTCTGGATATCAGGAGTTGATTTCAAAATTTGGACTCAGCCAGGAACAATTAGCAAGACAGGTTGGGAAAAGCCGCTCAGCTCTGTCCAATTCAATGCGCTTACTGACTCTCTCAGAATCTATTCAGGGGGCTATCGGGGAGAGCAAAATATCTGCAGGTCATGGCCGGGCATTAATGGCTGTGGCAGATGACGCAGTCCGTGAAGAGTTGTTTCAGCTTATCATGTCAGAAGGTTTGTCTGTGCGTCAGGCTGAAGGAGCTGCTTCGTATTTTAAGGAAAATGGCAAACTTCCGAAAATGCCACTCTCTGGTGACGAAGTAAAAGCTAAGCCCAAAAAGAAAGAACCCAAATCTAAAGATGAAAATTTAGAAAGAATTAAAGGGCGGCTTGAATCTGCTCTTGAGACGAAAATTGTTTTTAGCGGATCTCACAACAAGGGTAAAATGACAATTAATTTTTCATCTGAAGAAGAGCTTGAACGGCTTGTGGCCATTCTTGAGCTGCGTTCATAGAATAGGTGTAACAGGAACAATTAAAAAATGGATAAAAAAATATTGAGTGTGCTCCCAAGTCTTCAGGGGCAGAAAGTTTTGATCATTGGTGATGTCATGCTTGATCATTATGTGATAGGTTCCGTTGATAGGATTTCTCCTGAAGCTCCCGTTCCAGTTGTGCAGGTTACAGAGGAAAAATACCTCCTTGGCGGAGCAGGGAATGTTGCTTGTAATATTGTTTCGCTTGGTGGTGAACCTCATCTCATTGGATTTGTGGGGGCAGATGAGGAGGGGCGGCTTTTTAATCGTCTTTGCTCTGAATCTGGAATAAAGTGTTATTTGCAAAATGCTGATGACAGGCCGACTACTAAGAAAACACGCGTTATGGCTCATAATCAGCAAATGGTCAGAGTGGACCGTGAGAAAAACTCTGATTTTTCTGATGCCTTATTGGATGAATTGTTTCTTTTTCTTGAAAAAGAAATTTGTGATTTTAAAGTTGTGATTCTTTCTGATTATGGGAAAGGGGCTCTTTCTGAAAAGTTTTTTGCCCGTTTTTGGGAGCTACTTGAAAAGAAACAGCATAAGCCTCATGTTCTTGTTGATCCCAAGACGGTTAATTATGATCGCTACAAATCTGTCACAATGCTCACTCCTAACTCAAAAGAAGCTGGGGAGGGCGCATCAATGGCTGTAAATAATAAGGCGGATGTGCTTGAAGCTGGACGCAGATTATTCGACCGTCTCAGCCCTACTCATCTGCTTATCACGCTGGGTGGGGATGGTATGGCTTTTTTTGAGTCCAGTAATGTGGTTAAGCATGTCCCTACTTTTGCCCGTAAGGTCTTTGATGTGACAGGTGCTGGTGATACTGTGATCGCAACGCTTGGACTAGGACTGGCATCAGGTCTTGATCCACTTACTTCAGCTATACTTGCAAATTATGCTGCGGGGATTGTGGTCGGTCAGGTTGGAGCTGCAACAGTAACTGTTGAAGAGTTGGCAGAAGCTGTTCGTGACTGGCCTAAGCCAGAGGTTAATAACTGGAGTGAATCATCCTAGTATTTAATTTGTATTTAATAACATTATCCTATTCAGGCATGAGTTAAAATAACATATTGTTAATTGGGTACAAGAGCGGGAGTGGAAATTGAGCAGTCAGGCGGGTAGACTAAAACAGCTGATTCGGGCGAATGAGGTTCTGGCGAGCATTGATTCTCTAACAGATTTGCTTCCGCAGTTACTGAGGTTGGCTCAGGATGTAACTGGTGCTGAAGCTTCGTCTATCATGTTGTATGAGGAGGAAAAGAATGTACTGCGTTTCGCCTTGGCTATGAATGATGTACTGGGCGAAGAAAAAATGAAGGAGCTCAAGACCGGATTTGAACTACCTCTGGGACAGGGCATTGCCGGGTGGGTTGCTGAGAATAAAAAGTCAGTTAATGTTACTGATGCGCAGAATGATAATCGTTTTTCAAAAGTTGCAGATGAGAAGACAGGCTTTAAAACTAGGTGTATACTATGTGTACCAATTATTCATAAAGAAAAATTGCTCGGTGTTGTTCAGGTTTTAAATTCGATTGATAAAGAGTGTTTTGTTGTTGAAGATCAGGAATTATTAGAAAGCTTCGGTCATCTTGCAGGTGTTGCTTTGGTTAGATCTGAACTTTTGGTTCAGAGACTGAATCAGCTGAAGTTTGAAACGCAGCTAGAAGCGGCCTCTCGAATTCAAAAGCAGTTTAATCCTAAACAGCCTGAGCTTGACAATGGTAATTATATCTGGGGGAGTTCGGTTCCTGCTCAGTTTGTAGGAGGAGATCTTTATGATTTTATACCGAACTCTGACGGAAGCTGGTATATTTATGTTGCAGATGTAGCTGGTAAAGGGTTGCCTGCAGCTTTGATCATGTCTGCACTGTGGACCCGTATCAGAGCTGAAGCGTTAAATGAGAAAACTCCCGGTGATATGCTTAAGTCGGTAAATGCAGGAGCATGGGAGTTCATGAATGGTGAAGTTTTTGCTACTATGGTTCTTTTTCGCTACCACCCTGAAAGTGGAAGGTGTGAGTATGCAGTTGCAGGACATCCTGCCCCTTTACTTGTAGATAATGGCGTAGTTACAGAAGTTGAAAGACCTTTTGGTTTACCCGTTGGAATTCTGGATGACGGGGATTTTGGAACTACTGAGTTTGTGCTTGAAAAAGGTCAGTCTATGATCATTGTTACTGATGGTGTTGATGAAGCACGAAGAGCTGATGGTGAATTTTTTGGAGAAGAGCGGCTTGTTAATACCTTACAAGGAGCCGGCGACCCTCCACTTGGTGAAGAATTGCTGAAAGCAGTTTCTGGGTGGCGTGGAGAAACTCCTCCCAATGATGATACAACAGTTGTTGAGATTTTTCGATCATGACTGGTTTAAAATTTTAGTAAGGAGCGCATATGGGGGTAGGCTGGAAATTTGAATCCTCTATTGAGGAAGTGCTGATCAAGATAACGGGTGAGGTTGATTTTACAGGAACACCTGAACTCAGAGATGAAATGCATAATTTTGTAAGTAAAACATCCGGCCTTGTTCAGGTTGATCTTTCTGAATTGGAATATCTTGATAGTTCAGGGCTGGCCTCTTTAATTGAGCTCAGAAAAATACTTGATAAAGACGGCAGAAGTGTAAAAATAATAGCCGTAACTGATCAAGTGGATAGGTTGCTCAATCTCACTCAAGTTAAATCTTTATTCGGGATGAAATAGTGCTTCATAAATAGACTGGGAGTACGGTTATATGAACGGATTGCAGGTGCTCGCATGGATGATCTCAAGATTAATGGCATGCTTGCGTCTAAGATCGGGTAAAAAAAAATCTTTTTATCGAAAACGTCTTTTCCGTGATTTGGCTCAAGTCGGGGCAGATTCAATTCCCATTGTAAGTGTTATTTCTGCCTGTACGGGAATCATTCTGGCTCTGCAATCTGCACAGCAGCTGGAAAAAGTAGGAGCTATAAGCTACGTAGCCAATCTCGTCGGGGTGACCATTATCCGCGAGCTTGGGCCCTTACTTACAGCTATTATTGTCACTGGACGTTCCGGTGCCGCCTTTACTGCTGAAATTGCGACCATGCAGATTTCAGAAGAAATTGATGCCCTTGAAGTTATGGGTATCGAACCCGTCCGTTTTCTTGTTGTTCCCAAATTGATTGCTATGCTGATTATGGTTCCCTGTCTGACTATCTGGTCTGATTTCATTGGAATTTTTTCTGGTGGAGTATTTTCTGCCGTTGCTCTTGGTATCAACGAAACTACATATTTCAATAATTCAGTAGAGTTTTTGCAACTGCATGACGTATTGGCTGGATTAGTTAAAAGTGTCGGTTTTGCTGTTGCAATTACCGTTATTGGGTGTTGGCAAGGATTTCTGGCGCGTGAAGGAGCAGCTGATGTTGGTCGTAAAACAACGAATTCTGTGGTAATATCAATTTTTATGATAATTTTATTGGATCTATTTTTTACAGCTCTTAATTTTATATTCAGGTGATCAATCATGAAATCATCAAGACTTGCTCAGGACATAATCCTCAAAGAATTAAGCCTCGGTTATCCGGGTAAAGTTTTGATGGAAAACTTGAGTGCAGTTCTTCCAGCAGGTAAAATAAGTGTTATTTTAGGTGGTTCAGGTTGTGGTAAATCAACTCTTCTGCGTCATATACTTGGGCTTAATACTCCTGTATCTGGAGAAATATTTTTAGGAAAAACAAATCTTACAGATTTAAGTGATGAGCAGGCTTATACTAAAATCAGGACTCGTATGGGAGTGTTGTTTCAGGATGGCGCAATGCTGGGGTCACTTACTTTAGGCGAAAATGTTGCTCTTCCATTACAGGAGCATACTGAGCTGCCTGATTCAATAATTGAAGAAGTTGTGATGATGAAGTTACGCATGGTGGGACTTGGAGATTTCATTCACTATTTTCCGAGCCAGCTCTCAGGAGGCATGCGCAAAAGAGCAGGGCTTGCACGAGCAATGGTTATGGACCCTACCACATTGCTTTGTGATGAACCTTCTTCCGGTCTGGACCCGATAACAGCCGCTGATCTTGATCAGTTGATCTTAAAGCTCAAAGAAACTTTTAATGTAACAACTATAGTTGTTACTCATGATCTGGACAGCCTTTTTAATATTGCCGACTTCGTTGTAGTATTGCATAAAAATATGTGTCTTTATCAAGGTGATCTTGAAGGACTGCGTAATTCTGATGATCCATATATTATCAATTTTCTGGAACGCAGGCCTACTAAGCTTGATGATAATATGGAACGGGCAGTAATGTTTCGAAGTAGAGTTTAAGCTTGGGAGAAGTTTATGGTACTAAATCCCCGCAGTTCTGCAAAAGATATTATCAAAGCCGCTTTGGCCGCTGTTGCGGGAATGATTGTGCTTGGTCTTTTTATTATCTTCCTTGGAGGACATGATTTTTTTTCAAACTATTCTCAATATAAAATTTTATTTCATAATGTGAAGGACCTTACGTCAGGACGTCCTGTTAAATACGCAGGACTGAGTATCGGGAAGGTTAAGTCAATAGAAGTTGAACCGTCTAATCCCGGTAAAATATCTGTAATAATTAATATTGATGAAGACTTTCCTCTCTACGAAGGGACAGTGGCCACAGTTACCCAGAAAGGGCTGGTTGGTGATAACTATATTTTATTGCAGCTTAATGGAGAGGCCGGCCAAAAATTACCGATTGGAGCGCAGATTCCTGCTGCAATTTTTATGAGCATGAATGATGTGGCTGCTGAAATGGGGAAATCCATAGCCAAACTGGTTCCACAACTCGAAAAGGCTGTAAGAGGCTTTGAGAAGCTCTTTTCTGATAAAAACATGTCTAACATCGAAAAAAGTCTTGAAATGGCTCCTGCGCTTTTGTCACAAACAAATGCAACGTTAGTTTCATTTGGTAAAGAATGGAAAAATCTTTCCAGAACCGGGGCGTCAGCGATGCATACCGGTTCAAAAAGTATCACACTGTTAACGGCTGAGGTTGCAGACACATTGCAAAAGATAGAAGATGTTCTCTTAGCTCTTGAAGGAAATCTGAGTAAGACTTTGCTTAATGTTGATGGGCAGGTCGTTCGGGCTGTAGACGGTATAGAAGTACTGACAAAAGACCTTAGCAGAAACATGGAATATGATCAGGAAGAGTTGGAAATGATCCTTGTTAATATAAACAGGCTTTCGCGTGAAATGAATCGACTGGCAAGATCTCTTCGTGAACGTCCGTGGCAGGTGTTCAACCCGCCTAAAGGGGCTTCAGATGAATAAGAACATTTTAATTTTAATAATATTTGTTGTGTTTGCAGGTGGATGTTTTGGTGGAAAATCAATTGAGCCATCCTATCTGCGTATAGGAGATGGAATTAAAAGCGGTTCTAATTGTGAAAAAGTTAAATCACATGCACCGAAGATGATTATCAAGCGGTATACAAGCTTGCCTTCGCTTGATCGTGAAACTGTAATTTTTGCTGTAGGCTCCGTTCTAAATCCAAATTATAGATGGAGCTGGGAAGGAACTCCGGCAGAAATATTCGATGTGATAGCGGGGCCGGCATTAAATTGTTTGGATAATTATGAAGTTGTTACACCATACCGGCCGGGAATTGAACGGTCGCTTGTCCTCTCCGGCGTGATAACCTCTTTTGAATTACAACAAGGCACAAAGGATGAGTTTACTGTAGCAGTGAGGTATTCTCTATGGGATAGCAGCGGTAAAATTTTGTTATCCCGGAAATTGATAGATGCATCTGCTCCTGTAAAATCAATTGACGGTAATAGTCTTGCTGCCGCCGCAAATTCTGCTGTGGAGTCACTCATGAACAAAACCATAATCTGGATAGACGGGCTTGATCACGCTCAGTTATCCCAAAAATAGAATGAGATATGTATTTTATACATGCAATAGCAGAAGCCAAAATTAAAGAAGCAGAGCACAAAGGTGATTTTGAGAATCTTTCCTGCTCTGGAAGACCTATCGAATACGAAGATGATTCCATGATTCCTCCTGATTTACGTATGGCATATAAGGCCTTAAAAAATGCTGGATATCTGCCTCCTGAAATGCAACTCAGAAAAGATATCCATTCTGCCCTTGATTTGCTTGAACATATGGAAGATGAAAAAGAGCGTTATAAACAAATCCAGAAGGTTAATCTTCTTCTTGAAAGGGTAAAGAATTCTCGGGGTATGAAAATTTCCATTGACGAGGAAGATACTTATTATAAAAGCATCGTCGAACGCATAACCTTACATAGTAATAAATCCAAGGGATAAAAGGATGATTTTAAGATATTTGAATATTTCAGCCATGATACTTACTATTGCTGTTATTGCAGCACAACCCATGGAACTTAAGGCTGCGTCTCGTGAAAGAGTCGGAGAATTCTATATTGATGTTCCTAGACAGCTAAATAAAGGAACAACCAGGTCACTTAAAGATTATGTCTCAAAGCTCATGGGCAGTGAATATGTCAGCGCTGCGAAACTTTATGATCCCCCTTTAGAAGGACTTGAAGACAAACTGTATATTTCAGTTAAGCGTGAAAAGGCTGTGCCTATTATTGCAGGAGGAGTTTCATCATATGCAGGAAACGAGGAGGGACTTGCAGCAGCTCTTAATGATGGAAGTATACGTGTCTGGAGCAAATATAAGTGCAGCAAATTGAAGTTACCGGGAGGAGGCGGTGCAGAGAGTGTCGGTTATGGTCCCGGTAGTCCTACTCTGGCTGCTACCTCTAAACTGGGTGAAAAGCTATACGTATACGACCTTGAAAAGTGTACTAGAATTCCCGGTGATATACCGGTTGAACACGGTCCTGTGAAGATGATGTCTGTTTCCCGTACGGGTGACTGGATGGCGCTCATAGACAGTTTTAATGGACTGTTGTGCGGACCGGTTACCGGACCGTTAAAAGAAATATCTATTATGGAGGGGACCCCTCTTTATCTTGGTTTTACACCTGGACAGGGGGTCTTGGTAGCTATTGAAGCCTCGGGTAAAATAATTAAATGGGGTATGAAGAATCATTCACCATTGTCCGCAGATCTAGTCCCCGGTGGACCTTTTGTTTCTGTCAGAATGTCAGGGTACGTAGTATGTCTGTCTATCGAGGATGGCAAAGAAATATATTGGGATTTAAGTAAGCGTTCAATAGTAAAAAAGACAGAAGCATTAAAGCAGGAACCCTCTTGGATCTATGAGCAGAATGGTGTTTTGGTATATTCCACAGGCGTAGACCGCTGGAAAATCACTGAACATCTTGGACGGCCTATGTTTATTGTTTCCCAATCTGTAAAAGAAAAGTTGCTTAGAGTTCGTGACCTTGATGGAGAAACCAGATACTATAGTACCTTGGATGGCAAAAAAAATATTGAAATTGATACTGATGACTGGAAAATGATATCACCGAAAAAGGGTGTCTACACGGTAGGAAGGAGTTCTTTTCGTTTATATGATCCCGTATGCCAAAAAGGATCGCAGATGCTCTATAGCCGGTATATAGAAGGGAAGGGGTTCTATTTATGGTGGGAGTTAGCTGGCAATTATGCAAAAAAGAATCCTCATCCCATGGAACTGCCTATCAGAGAAACTATTTTGGCTGATAAACCGGCTCAATGGGTTCCACTCGTTGAGGGGAAGATTAGATAGATTTTTTATATTTTGACTGGTGGAAGAATTTTTCCACAGGAGGTTTAACGTGCCGAGAAAGACTACAAAAAATAAAGACGCTATTATTACCGAGATTGAGATTCCAGTACTTGGAAAAGCCAAAATTCCTTCGCCGCTTAAAAGATGTGTTTTTCTTGATGATCAGGAAAGGACACTTGTTAACCTGGCAGAAGAGGAAATGGATTCATCTGTCGGTAATTCAGTTTATCAGGAATTTGAAAAGGCAGGTCCGCGCGCTTTTACATATTTTGACCCTTCAAAGACTAAATGTGCAATTGTCACATGCGGGGGGCTTTGTCCCGGTTTGAATGATGTGATCCGTTCAATTGTCCTTGAAGCACACTATCTTTATAAGGTCCCGTCTGTACTCGGCATTAAGTTCGGATTACAGGGTTTTATTCCCAAGTACGGGCATGATGTAGTTGAATTGACGGCCGAAAAAGTTGCCAACATACACCAGTTTGGCGGTACCATTCTTGGTTCCTCCAGAGGTCCTCAGGATGCAGAAGAGATTGTTGATGCTTTAGAGAGGATGAATATCTCAGTCTTGTTTATGATCGGTGGTGACGGTACCATGCGAGCAGCCAAAAGAATTGTTACCGAGATCACAAAACGTAAAATTAAAATTTCTATTATCGGTGTGCCAAAAACTATTGATAATGATATTAATTTTGTGACCAAATCTTTTGGGTTCGATACTGCGGTAGATAAGGCTACCGAGGCAATTCAGTCTGCACACGTAGAGTCTCTGGGGGTTGTCAACGGCATTGGTCTTGTCAAGCTTATGGGGCGTGAGTCCGGTTTTATCGCCGCACAGGCAACCCTTGCATTAAAAGATGTTAACTTTGTTCTCGTTCCGGAACACCCGTTTGAGTTTGACGGTGAATTCGGGCTTCTCCGTTCACTGGAGAAAAGACTTGATGAACGCCAGCATGCTGTGATTGTGTGTGCTGAAGGGGCCGGGCAGGAGCAATGTGAATATACCGGTGAAAAAGATGCATCAGGTAACCCTGTTCTATGCGATATCTGCACTTTGATCATTCGTAGAATCAAGGATCATTTTCGTGATGTTGGTAAAGAGTTTACCTTAAAATTTATTGACCCCAGCTACATTATTCGCTCGGTTCCAGCTAATGCAAATGATTGTGTTTATTGTGGATTCTTAGGCCAGCATGCGGTTCATGCCGCTATGGCTGGGAAAACAGGGATGGTCGTAAGTAGGCTTCAGGCCAGATACGTTCACTTGCCACTTGAGCTTGTGACGACCAAACGTAAGAAACTTAATATTCGCTCTGATTATTGGCGTGCAGTACTCGAATCCACCGGACAGGGACATCTTCGTAACGACATGGAAGAAGGTCTTTGTGAAATGTAGTAATCTGATATTTATGGGAAATATTTTGGTAAGTAATTTTTAATTATAAATTGTTATTTTAGATTGGTTGTAAAAAAAATCCCCGGCATGAAAACATACTGGGGATTTTTTTGATATTGTTAATTCGGTAGATTAGGATTTTTTGGCCTGATCAATAACGAATTCAATGGCTTCATCCATGGTGCTTACATCACCTGCAATCTGAGCTTTCAGCAGGGTTTCACGGATAATACCTACTACAGGTCCTGGTTTTAGACCGGTATGCTGCATGATCTCATTACCGTTAAGGAACGGATCAAGTGCTTCTTCAGGAATATCTGCACGCTCAAGCATTTTGAGGTTGTGGTTGAATTCCTTGTAGGTGGTATCGCGGGCTTTAATGTCAGCGCGGACCATTTCGATAAGACGAGGGTATTCATCAATTGCTTTGAATTTTCTGATACCTTTGTCAGTGAGCATGAAGTGGAAACGCATATGATTGCGGACAAGATCACAGATGAGGTCTACATCTTCCTGAGGGAAGTTAAGACGGGTCAGAATCTTTCTTGTTGCATTGGCTCCGACGCGATGATGCTGAAGGAACTGCCAGCTTCCTTCTACTTCTTCAGCTGTATATAACTTACCAACATCATGGAAAAGGCACGCAACGACGCCGAACCAGTCATAGGGAAGTTCCTCAGGGTATAGACGCATTACATCCAGAGTGTGGTGGAATACATCCTCTGTTTCACCTGTCTTACTGTTCTTCACCTGAGTCAGGCGGGAAAGTGCCGCTACTTCAGGGATAAGGCCGTGCAGGATCATGGTTTCAAAAAGTAAGGCAACGAAAACATACATGTTTTCAGCTTCAACTTTTCGCCATTCATCCATAATCTCACGAACCGGAACGTAATCAAGTATACGCTTGCAAGATCTGATGATAGCTATTTTCGTGTTTGTTTCGATGGGCAGGTTATAGTTGGCAGCAAAGCGCAACGCCCTGATTCCCATGAGATAATCTTTTTTCAGAGTCTGGTCTGGAATACCGAGAAGGCAGACTTCACCACTTGAAAGCTCTGCAAATCCTTCATAGTTATCTTTAGCTTTTGGAATGTATGGACATGCTGCAGATAAAGGTATTTTATGTTGTTTTTCCAATACCTTGAGAAGCCTTGGAGTCATGCGGGAAATGCATTCCTCAGGGTGTGAAGAGTTGCTGGCTTCGGATGTGTAAAAAAGGAAGACGCTGCCACCTTCATTCAGTACAGCCGCAACTCCGCTCTTTTCAGAGGGCTGGATGTTTGGAAAGAGTTTGGACAAGCCTTTGAAATCAAGCTCGGTGGAAATGTCCAGTTCAATCTCTTTTCCCTTATCCTCAATGGTTAACTTTTGAAGTCTTTCATTGATGATGTAAGCATCATAGCCGTTACGCATGATGGTTTTGCAGATACCCACCGCGTCCTTGAAAGGTTCGCTCATTAAAATCTCCTTATCAAAAATAAACAGTCTGCTTAAAATAAAGCAGATATAGATCAACTATGTAAATTTATTAATCTTTACCGTATTTAACAGTCTTATACGCTACCTGTTAAAGAGGTCATACTATTTTTTTTCCGCTAAGGAAATGGCTTATGACACGTCCTTTCAGGGTTTGTCCCATGAAAGGAGTGTTTTTTCCTTTAGAATGCATATTTTCAGGGCTGAGTGTCCATTCTTCAGTAGGATCAAAGAGGAAGAAATCAGCTGGGTCTCCCTTCTTGAAATTATTCAGTGGCAGATCAAATATTTCACAAGGGGATGTTGTCCACATTCTAATAAAATCGTCAAAACTGATTTTACCGTCCGCAACCAATGACCATGTGAGTGGCAGGGCAGTATCAAGACCTGATATTCCACAGGGGGCAATCATAAACTCAACTTCTTTTTCATGAGCAGCATGCGGGGCATGATCAGTTGCAAACATATCAATTGTACCGTCTTTGATACCGGAAAATAAAGCATTTACATCATCATCAGTGCGAAGAGGCGGGTTGACTTTAGTGTCTGTTCCGTATCCCTGGAGCGCTTCTTCAGTCAGCAGGAGGTAATGAGGACAGGTTTCAGCAGTTACCTTTACTCCGCGTTTTTTTGCCCAGGCAATGAGGTCAACTGATTTACGGCACGAGATATGGGCCAGATGGATATGCATATCAAGATATTCCGCCAGTAATACATCACGGGCAACCTGCGAAGCTTCCGCCACATCAGGCTGTCCGGCAAGTCCCAGCAGACTTGAAGTCATACCTTCATTAACTCCTGCAGCCGGTTCAAGGTAGGGGTCTTCACAGTGATCAATAACCGGTTTCCCTGTATCTGAGGCATACTCCATTGCACGTCGGAATATTTCACTGTTTTTTACAGGGACACCATCATTGGAAAATGCAACACATCCTGCTTCGGCAAGTTCATGCATAGGAGCCAGTTCAGACCCTTCAAGATGCTTGGTCAAAGCTCCGATTGGGAACAGCCTTGGGCCGCCTTCAGGGAATGCCTTTCGGGCTTTGGCGATCATTTCATCTGTGATCACGCTGTTATCATTGACTGGATCAGTGTTAGCCATGCACATGATGTTTGAGAAACCACCGTGAACAGCTGCTTTCAGGCCTGAGGCAATATCTTCTTTATATTCAAATCCGGGTTCACGCAGGTGAGCATGAACATCAGTCAGGCTAGGCATTAGCAGCAGACCACGGGCTGCAACTACTTCAGCGCCCTCATACATAGCATCGCTGGATGGGATCACATCTAAAATTTTACCTTTCAAAACGAGAAGATCGACTTCTTCACCTTTCCATACCGCTTTGCGGATTACCAGCTCTGGATTTGTCATGGTGAATCCTCCTTAGTTATTCTTACGGGTTAGATAAAGGTAAAGCAGGGCCATGCGGGTCGCGACACCGCTTGCAACCTGATCAAGTATGAGACTTGCCGGGCTGTCAGCTAGTTCAGATGAAATTTCAACCCCGCGATTGACAGGGCCGGGGTGCATTATTTTAACGTCAGGGGCTGCAAGTTCTATTTGCCCATAGCCCAGCCCGAAGTATTTTGAATATTCACGGGTGTCCGGCAGAAGGCCTGCCTGCTGGCGTTCAAGCTGTAAACGCAGACACATAATGGCATCAACTCCTTTAGACGCTTCATTAATATCTGAGTATACTTTTACAGGCCAGTTCTTAAGATAATTAGGCAGTAGAGTGCGTGGTCCGCATAAACGTACATTTGCACCCATCATGGTCAGCATGATCACGTTGGATCTGGCCACTCGGCTGTGAGCAATATCTCCGAGGATGAGGACCGTTTTTCCCTCAAGGGAGCCCCATTCCTGATAAAGGGTAAATCCATCAAGTAGAGCCTGAGTGGGGTGGGCATGACGACCGTCCCCAGCGTTGATTACGCTGCAATCAAGGCGTTCAGCAAGAAAAGAGGCTGCTCCGCTGGCCCAGTGGCGCAGAACAATACCGTCCGGATTCATTGCTTGTAAAGTCAGTGCAGTGTCTTTTAAGGTTTCCCCCTTAGTCAGACTGCTTGAGCTTTTTGCAAGTGAGAAGGTATCGCAGGAAAGTCTTTTTCCGGCCATATCAAATGAAACTTTAGTTCTTGTGCTCGGTTCAGCAAAAAAAAGGACCACGCTATGGCCTTTCAATGTTGGTACTTTTTTAACCGGACGGGAGTTAATTTCCTGAAAATATGTAGCTGTTTCAAAAACATGCTGTACTTCCATTTTACTGAGCTGTGTAATATCCAGCAAATCTTTATGCTGCCATTCCATAAAAACCTCTTTGTGCAGCCTTCATGGAGTAAGGCTGAAAAAAGTTATTAGAACAAAAGATCTTCAAGATGGGCGGGAACGGTAGCAAATACCGCCTTTTTACCCTCTTCAAGAGATCCGTATAATTCATCTATCTTAAGTGCCTTGGCACTATTGCTCGTAACCAGTGATAAGGCTTTATGACCGCTTATGGGCTTTTCAATGTTTTTCAGCAGGTACTCCAGCTCGTTCCACATATTAAGATCGTAGTTTGAAGCAATACTGTCTGTCCCCAGACAGGTATTAATACCTGATGATATAATTTTTTCCCATGGTGCCCGTCCTTCTCCAATATATTTATTGGAGCGTGGACATAGGCAGACATTCACCTTGCGGTCAGCAAGTATTTGAATGTCTTTTTCTGAAATTTTTACACAATGGATGGCAAGGGTCGTTTCATCAAGCAGAGTGATTGAGTCGGCATATTCTACCGGTGTCAGCCCTTTGTTACCGCAGTCGGCAAGCATCCCGGCCCTTTTGAGCATAGCGGCAAATTCTCCAGTTCCATGTGCGATAATTTCGTCTTCCTCAACATTCTCAGCAAGATGAATGGAGAAAGGCATTCCTGCGTCATTGTCAGCATTTTTTACTGCCTGCAAAAGTTCAGGAGAGGTCGAGTATAGTGAATGTCCGGCTCCGGCAGTATGTCCATTGCGGAATTTTTTATTAGGGAAAAATTTAGATTTTGCAGATGGGGTATGCAGGCCAATAGCTTCGCAAAAGGCATAAAAACCGATTCCAGAATTATCCATAATTGAAGCTATCTGAGCACAATTACGGGTTGAAATATCTGCGCAGAAAACAGTTCCGTTTTCAAGCATAAATTGCAGCGCACAGCATATCGCTTTCTCTTCCAGCTCATAGAGCGGATTAGACAGAAGTGATTTAACCCAGCTGGTAAATCCTTGTCCCTCTACTGTCTTATCTTTGAGATGGGACAGTTCGAGGTGAATATGAGAATTAATCAGACCAGGGACAATTGTTACATCTCCCATATCTGTAACTTTACCGGAAAAGTCCTTTTTGAGGTCAGACCAAACTCCTGTTTTCAGAATCCGGTCCCCGTCATGGATCAGGGCAAAATCTTTAATCAGATCTTCACAATCTGTCATTGTAACGGCTCTAGCCGCTTTGATGCATTTTTTCATAGGCAAAAAAATGCCGGACCATTTGGTCCGGCTTAAATAATTATTCTTTTATGTCAGGGTCTTCAAAAAAGACATAGTTTGTTGAGTAGTCACTGAATTCAAAGTAGACCTTCTTTTCATTAGGATCTGCTTTGCCATTCTGGTTGGCGTCAAGGACGCCGTACCCAAATCTGTAAGGACGCTGTATTCTTTCTTTGGTACCTGATGCAGTTGAAAGCTTATCTATTTTGATGAAACGCTTAACAAGCTTGCCACCGGAATAGACTTCAAGAACTCCGGAGACGCCGGTCCAGTTTTGAATAGAACGGCCTATGCGGTTTTGAGTTTCCTGAGTACAACCGGCAAGAAAAGCAAATGAAATAAGCATGGTAAGGCTTAAAAGCAGGCAGGTTCTTTTCAAATCGTCCTCCGGTTAATTTTTGTTGCCGGATGGGCAAACGTGCAGTTCATACATTTTTTTTTTAGGAAAGCAAAGCTGTCAGGTTATGATTAATGTACTGCAGGCATCCAGAGATAATGAAAACCTGCGCTTGGTGGTAATAGATTACCTGTATCAATATTTATGAGAGCAGGATTAAAAACCTTTGATGACGCTGAGTTATATAATGTGTCATTAGGATAGGATTTACGTTTATAGGCGATTACTTTTGAATTCTTAGGTATTCCTGCAAGTTCACATGCTTTTTCAACTGCGTCCGTCAGATAACCCAGATTGTCTATAAGCCCGGCTTTTTTTGCTCCTTCAGCACTAAATACTTGTGCTGTAAATATTTTTTGGAGCTTTTTATCAGATATAGAACGATGTTTCTTTACAAGTGCTTGAAAACGATTTGCATAATTTTTGATGATTTCGTCGATGATCTGTTTTTGTTCAACTGTGTCCGGTTTAAAAGGAAAGCCCATATCTTTATTGCGACCGGACTTGGATACTTCAACCGAAATACCAATTTTATCCATCAATCCGTCAATTTTGGGGCGAATGAAAATTACCCCGATTGATCCTGTCAGGGTCGTCGGGTGTGCCATTATTGTGTCTGCAGGCAGGCTTATATAATAACCTCCTGAAGCAGCGATATCCATCATGGATACAACAACCTTCGCTCCGGTCTTTTCTTTGAAAAGCATAATCTCATTATACAGAATATCGCTTGCTGTAACAGTTCCGCCTGGGGAGTTTATTTTGATAACAAGGGCCTTAATAGACACATCTTTTTCAGCAAGTTTCAGTCTGGAAGATACCTCTTGAACAATACTTGGCTCTGTTCCGAAAAGTCCACGTTTACCTTCATCTGAAATAGTTCCGGCTACTGTGATAACAAGAACTTTATCAGGGCCTTCCCCTTGAAGAGTTTGTTCTAGTAGTGGATCTGTTCCGTCAGGGAAAAGATTCATTTTAGGCTGGCAACCACATAACAGGACAGACAGTAATATGAATATGAATAGTTTTTTCATGGGTACGCTCCATTGTTTGGGAGAAAATATCAGAATGAAAGTACTATGGCAAAGGATGTTAATGCTACATGGAAACAGAAAAGCCCTGTACCCGATATTATCGAGCACAGGGCTTGGAAGAAGTATAGTTTGATGGCAGTGGGAGTTGTTAAAAATCCCAATGCCTTAAGCCTTAATTAGGACATACGTGCAAGCTGACGACGATATTCAGGGGATATTTCAAGGCGCTCTATGTGACGCAGGTCTACAAGAGAGCTTCTCATTGCTGCACGACTGCGCTTACCTGAGCGGATAGCTGCAACGGTCCAGACTGGAAGCCAGAGACCGAGAGTTGCAATAGTCAGCACGGCATGGAAGCTGTGGTGCATTTCGCTGTCGTTACGTGCTGCGCGGGTAGCGGCCCAAGCCTTGATGGTTCCGATTGCGTACATATTATATTCCTCCAAAAAAATTGGTTTGATTTGCGTTGTTCTTGATTCCCAACTATGCCCGAGTTAGATGCAAGTCAACAGTAAGTAATGTAAAAAATGGAAATGCATAGCAAATAATGTTCAGTACAGTTGTTTGTAAATTATACTATATAAATCAATCATTTGTGATATAGTGATAAAGTCCATAAGTTATATGTGTCAGAATTCAGACACCGTTGATTTCATGATCAATACGTTGGTGAAATTTTTCTCAAGTGTGTCCGTGAGTAGACACATTTACAATATTGAAACATAAATTGAATATGTATATAATTGAAAATAAAGAATTAAATATTTTTAGATATAAAAGTTTACCAATTTTGTAAATTTTAATGCATGCGTTAACATGAGCTAGAAATTAAAAATTAATGGATCTACTTTGTTACTTTTAGATAAAAAAATATATTTCTATGTTGTATTTGTGCAGTATTAATGCAGTATTCGTACTTATAAGATTAATTTTTCAAAAGTTACAGTCGTACAATATGAAAGGTACTATGAATATGCATAATTGATGTTTAAGTGACTTTTATCAGAAATAAGTTCGCAGGTGTTAAAAAAAATGGCAATTTTAGCTCTGTTCTGCAGCTGTGTTTAGAATTTAATTCTGATTAGGGGCTGATAATTTTTTCGAATTGTAAAAAAACAAAAAAATAAGCCGAGACTTAAGGTTATTTAAATCAGTTGTGGGAAAATTTTAATTGTCCTCTCACAAGGATGAAGCATAAGATGATCTCTTCTGGGGAGTCTTGAATAAAAGGGATACACCGTTTTTTTGTGGCAGTTCTATTATCTGCGGATCTATTTTAAAGCTAAGTGAAAAAGGAGTGGGACGTTTTAGTGCGTTGCGCCAGCTATTTTCATATGTGGCTATGCCGATATTCTTACTGCCTATAGGGTCGAAATTAAGTGCGACAGCGTTATTTGGGTCTTGCAGCATATCAACAACAACCCGGTACGAATAGTCCAGGGCAGAGTGCAGATAGTCATTCTGATATGCCGGAATGACTTTTTTTGAAAAGTTTAGTGAACGGGTGACAGTCTTATATTCCAGTAAACCGATGGTTTGATGAAAAACGCTTTTTTTCAGGAAAAAACTTAGTTTTTTTGCATCCATGTGTTTACGTAAGTTTAGGTCCGCCTCTCCATTGGCCTGCCTGAAAATTTTTGTAGCCTGCTGCGCAGACCAATTGGCCTGATCATCAGCCAGCATTTCTATATAAACATGGCTTAATCTGCCTCCAGCAGGAGCTTGATGCATGAGGTTGGGTACATAGTAGTTATGAGCGATGATATCGGCAGCAAGATGTGACAGATAGCCAAGGGAATAAGCTTCAAGATGTGGTTCAGTTGCTTCATTAAGCAGAGCAAACCCTGTTTTCCAGTTATGGCTGTGTTTACGTTTCGCCTTACTTCCTTTGCCTATAAAAATATCGGCACTTAAACATCCATATAGAAAAATGGCTGAGTTGGTTAAAAGAAGGCGTGCCACTGCGGCAGGAAGAACATCGGGATTCGCCAGCAGTGCATTTCCTATAGCCATATGAACGCCGGGGCCCCATGCAAAGCAACTTGCAGCAAATCCTAAAGTCGCAATAAGCGTGAATGTCATAATCAATAGTATTTTTTTCATATAATAAAATGCACCACATGCTAATTATTGTATAAACAGGCCTGAGCCAAACATTTAATCTGTTATCATATGTAGAGCTCTGGTTATGTAGGGTCAATCCGGATTGTTTGTTGATCCTGCTTATAAGAGTGGGGCCATCAGGCGGGCTATCCCTTCAACGGTATCACGGACGAATCCAACCGGTTGAACTCCTTTCGTGCTTTCCATCATCAAATTTTTAACCCAATTATGAACTTGCTCTATTTCTGGTTTTGAATATGAGAACATGACTATTTCATAGTTGAGAAACAGGCTGCGCATATCCATATTTGCTGAACCTACAACGGAAAGTCTGTCGTCAACGACAACTACTTTGGCGTGAACCATATGCGGGTATTTAATAATTTTTCCACCGCGTTCATTCAGTTCTCGCAAATGAGTTCCGCGGGCTAAGTCAGCAAGCTTATGGTTAGATTTAGCCGGGATGACAACTTGAACATCAACACCGCGCTGAGCTGCCAGCCTGAGAGCCTGTGCCAATGCCTCATCGGGTACATAATATGGTGTGACAAACCATAGTCTTTTTTCTGCAGTATAGGCCGCAGTAAGCAGAGCGTCATGAACGGGGTCTCGCGGCACGTCCGGTCCAGATGGAACAATCTGCACGATACCATCACCTTTAACAGGAGTTTCAGACGTGCATGGTGGGATGATGTTTACTTTCTCACCGGCTGCAAAAAGCCAGTCAGACTGAAAAACTTCAAGATAATGGCGTACAGCAGGTCCTTGAAGTACAAATGAAAGATCTGTCCAGCGCTCTTCACATTCTTTGGGGCCTATATATTCATTTGCAATATTGGTTCCGCCGGCAAGTACTATTTTCTGATCGGCAATAGCTATTTTGCGATGGTTGCGCAGGTTGGTCTTTCCATGAAAAGGAGCTCTGAACAGGGGCATGAAGTAGGCAACCTTTCCACCGTTGTCGATAAGTTTTTTTAAAAAACGACGCGTAGTAAACATTGATCCGATATCATCAAGAAGTAACCGTACTGTTACTCCTGCGGCAACTTTTCGTGCAAGGCGTTGGACAATATCTTTTCCAACATCATCGCGCGATAATATGAAAGTGGTAATTAGTATTTGATGCTCAGCATTTTCAATTAAGCTGACCAATTCATTATATATATCAATTCCAGTCGGACACAAGCGAACATCATTTCCTACCGTAGCTCCGGGGATGCCATACTCGCGAAGCAGACTGTCAATGGGATCGGCCTCTTCTCTGGGAACTGTTTCCTGCACTTCAAGATGTATATCTTTTTTGGTGTGGGCATCTCGTTTGAGCTTACGTCCACCGAAAATTAAATAAAAGGGGACTCCGATATACGGGGCGAAGAAGATAGCCATAATCCATGCAAAGGCTGCCGATGAAGTTTTTTGTTTTCGCAAAATGGATAAGACCAGTATTGCAGCCAGCGAAAAGCCGCCGACAACAGCCAAATGCCCAAGTAAGAGATTTAATTCAGTGCTCATTATATTTTCCAAAGTTAAAAGGGTCTTTTAATTAGCTGGAGTTCTTATGAAGTTATACTAACATATCAATATTTGTATTTCTTCGGAACAGGTTAATATGGAGTAAGGTTAAAGTTTTTTGGAAGCAAGTCGATAAGTTCTTTCATTTACTTTATTATAAAAGCTGTTCTGCTGTTGTTTCAGGTGATACAATCATTGGAATATACGGCGAAGTGATTCTTTTTTTTAAAATTATTTCGCTATTTATAAAGGTTATTTTATGGAGTATTGTCCTTTATTATGAACTAAGATATATTAAGACTTAGAAATATGAGATTTGTAGAAGCGTAACCAGTTGATTTGTCGAATAGTGATGTCTGAAGCTCGAGCAAGCACTATGGCGGATTTTTTATATTCATTTAGCGGAACAGGGCAGTACTGAGGAGTTTTTAAATGGGGGCCAGCAGTCCTAATGTTAAGTCCTTTTACCGGGGACAGGAAATTTTCAAAGAAGGACAAGAGAGTTCCGTTGCCTATATGATTAAAAAGGGCGCGGTGAATATTTTCAAGATCCAGAATAATGAGAAGATAATCCTTGCAAAGTTGGGTGAGGGGGAAATTTTTGGTGAAATGGGGATTATTGCTAAAGGAGACCGTTCTGCCAATGCCGAGGCCGCTGAATATTGTGACCTTGTTGTACTGACTGACCAGATTATTTTGAAACTTTTGGATCAATGCCCGAGAACAATTCAATATATGACCCGCTTATTGGTTAAGCGTTTGGCCCGTACGGGAGAGATGATCTCTCCTAAGGGGCATATGAATAATTTTACTAGTATTTGTAGGATTTTAGATCTTGCCTATCAGACTCATACATGTATGCCCAAGGATCTGGCCAGAAAAGAGCGCAATCATGATCTTGGTCTGGAGTACAGCAAATTTTGTAAGACTGTTCGAGGTATTATTCTTGTTTCTCAGTCTGAAATAGATATTGTTATAAATAAACTTAAGAGTTTGAAAATTATTGAAGTCAGTGACCTGCGTACCGGAAAAGCATTTCCGGACCGGTTTATTCAGATTGCAGATCCTGTAAATTTTGTTGAAGTAACTACAAACCTCTTCAAAGAACTGCAACAGACAGCCTATTCTTCTGTTTCTGAACTGCAAATAGTAGATATCTATGAGATTGCAGATATGCTTGGTAGTGACCCAAAGGTGCTTTATAAGAAAATAGGACAGGAAGATTTTCCTGAAACTATGTTTATGTTTGATAGGAACAAGGTCAGTGCTTGGGCTTCTGAAAAAGAGCCCGACTATTTTAGTAAGGTTACTAAAAAGAAGAAAGAAATTTCTGAATTGGAAGATATTGAAGATATTGTATATGTGGACAACGCTACCTTAAAGGAAGTATTTACTCGCTTAGGTTATCATAAGCTTGGTCTGTTGATGAGTGTTGCCGAGGAAGATGCCCGGAAGAAAATTTTATCAAATCTTGCAAAGAAAATAGCCAAAGTTGTTCAGGATGAAGTCAGGGAGCACGTAGATGAATCTGATGCCGAAGATGCTGTAAACGAATTGTTTCAAATGGTCAGGGAGATTAAAGGGGGAGAAACTAAGTGAACATAGCAACTATAATAGGTATTTTTTTTGGTATAGCTATCCTTATGGTGGCAACATATACCTCAACTGATTCAGTAGATGTATTTATTAATCTACCCGGTATTGCCATCGTAGGTGGTGGAACGATTGCTTCTACTTTTATCTGTTATCCGTTGCGTGAAGTCATGCGTGTACTTAAAGTTTTCATGATGGCCATGGGCGCAGATGAACTTCCGCTTGAAAATTATATCAATGTTATTGTCGGTCTGTCCAAACAGGTCGCAGCAAAAGGTGAAGAGCACCTGGAAGGCAACCTTAAAAAGATTGAAAATGAATTTTTACGTGAAGGGTTGCAGATGCTTGTGGATGGATATTCCAAAGAGGAAATTAAGGAGATCCTTGATAACCGTATTCAGCAGTATCATGAACAGGAGTACAGTGCAGCGGGTATTTATCGTACTATGTCCACCCTGTCTCCGGCTTTTGGTATCATCGGAACTCTTATAGGTCTTATTGCTATGATGCAGGGTATGGGGGCTGATATTGCGGCTATCGGACCGGCTATGGCTACGGCACTGACAACGACTCTTTACGGAGCTCTTTTTTCAAATATGCTGTTCATGCCTATTGCCATCAAAGTTGAAAAGCGTATCGACGAAATCACATTGCTTATGCAGGTAATTCGCGATGGTATTCTTTTCATCAAAGATAAGACCCCTTCAGCAATTGTGATGGATAAGCTTAAAGGCTATCTGCCTCCCCGTAAGTGGGCCACTGTTAAGGCCAAGAAGTAACTGGAGGGACTATGGCAGACAATTTTCAGTTGAAAAAGCCTGCACAGGGTGGAGAAGAAGGGGGCTGGGCCCTTACTCTGGCCGATATGATGACTCTTTTGCTTTGTTTTTTTGTATTGCTTCTTACTATCGCAGACGTTGATCAGAATAAATATAAAGATGTTTCTGAATCACTTGCTGAGGCAATGGGGGTTGAGGTTAAAGGTAGAACCCCTGACGGAGCTCCTATTGCAAGAATGTCTGTCAGCAAAGATCAGCGTAATATCTTTGAGATGCAGATTGAGATGTCACGCCTTGTGGGGAGAGAGACAGATGCTCTTAAAATTAAAATGCGCCCTGATTCTGTTGCCATTATTCTTAAAGGAGAGTTCTTTTTCAAAAGCGGAAAAGCCGACTTGACTCCACCGGCTATCAAGGTGCTTAACCAGATTGTTCCCACGCTGGCAAAGTCTCCCTACGATATTGTTGTTGAAGGGCATTCAGATAATATCCCTATGCACTCCAAGCAATTCCCGTCTAACTGGGAACTATCTTCGGCCAGAGCTAGTGCTGTTGCCCGTTATCTTCTTAAGAATGGTTTCAGCAAAAAAAGAATTAAGGTTCTCGGGATGGCTGATACAGCGCCGATGTATCCTAATACAGATGAAAATGGTAAGAGTATTCCTGAAAATCAAAAACGTAATCGGCGGGTTACCTTGCTCGTATTTCCACCTAAATCAGCTCCTGCCAATAAATAGATTGCTTCCGAATTATTATTTTTTTAAATAAATGTGATAATAAAAAAGGTAGCCACTGACATTTTTGTCTGTGGCTACCTTTTGGTTTTTATAATTACAGGTGATGTTAGTCCATTTCTCTGTCACGCAATCCGATGAGATAAAGGATAGAGTCCAGTCCGAAGTGGGATATGGATTGCCGGGCATCTTTTTTGACTTTGGGCTTGGCATGAAAAGCAATTCCTAGACCGGCAATAGATAGCATTGGCAGGTCATTTGCCCCGTCACCGACAGCAATAGCCTGTTGTAGACTGATCTGTTCTTTTTCAGCTATTTTGCGGAGTAATTCAGCTTTCTTAGGGCCGTCCACGATATCACCTATGACTCCTCCAGTAAGTTTGCCGTCTTTAATTTCAAGTCTGTTGGCATACACATAATCAACACCAAGGCGTTCTTGCAGTTTCTCTCCAAAATAAGTGAATCCACCTGAAATAATAGCTGTTTTGTACCCAAATTTCTTAAGGTTGGAGATAAGTCGTTCTGCTCCTTCAGTGATAGGAAGATTCTGAGCTATTTCGACCATAACAGATTCATCAAGTCCTTTTAAAGTGGCAAGCCTCTGGCGTAAGCTTTCCTGAAAATCTATTTCCCCCCGCATAGCAGACTCCGTGATGCTGCTGACCAGATCTCCGGAACCGGCTGCCTTAGCGAGTTCATCAATGACTTCGGCCTGTATAAGGGTAGAGTCCATGTCAAAGGCAACAAGCCGTCTATTGCGTCGGAATACATTGTCTTCCTGTAATGCAATATCTACCTGTTCTTCTGTAGCCATAGTCAGAAAGCTGGAGCGCATGAGATCCAGATTTTGGGGCGTGCCGCGTACTGAAAATTCAACACATGCCTGTCTGGGGATAAGTTCACCGTTCATAGGTATTCGTCCTGAAAGACGATGTATCATATCAATGTTCAGGCCGTTCTCAGCTACTATATTCGCTACCTTTGAAATTGCTGTGCCGCTTGCTTTACGCGCGACTAGGGTGATAATATGTCTGGGTTTTCCCTGCGCATTCACCCAGTCCATATATTTATCACTTTCAATAGGTTTAAATTTTACATTAACGCCTAGTTCATAACCCTTGAACATGATATCTTTAAGTACTGGTGCTGATTCGGATTCCTGTGGGATATGTATGAGTATACCCAGGATAAGCTGATTGTGTATGACACTTTGGCCGATATCAAGGATATCAATACCATAGCCAGCCAGTACTTCTGTAAGAGCAGAAGTCAGGCCGGCTTTGTCCTCGCCGGATATTTGGATAAGTATAATTTCGGGCATGTTTCTTCCGTGGTAGAGATGATGGCGGACTCTCTCATAAAATTAGTGCGCAGTAAACATTGTCCGGGGTGAAAAAATATGCTTTCAGCTTGCTCCTTTTTGCTACGGTCCGTATGGTGTAATCAGTAACTCTTGTAGAATATTCAAGGAAACATCATGGAAAACATAAAAAAGAGCGCAGACGTATATTCTGATAAACTTGCTGATATGCTTGGGGAAGGAGTACATCTGTCGGCCGATATCAGTCCGGAAAGATTGCTGTCCATTAAGAGGCGTATCCATGAAAAATTGGATGACTATAAGGATTACAGCTTTTCAGCTACAGAGAAGCGAGCTTTAATGATTTTTTTTGATCTAGCTCAAGAATTTGACACACTTGAAGATTTTTTTGCTGTCTGTACTGCTGTTCCAAAATTTTTATTTGATTATGAATGCAGACTTTATCTTGCTATAGGTCCGGACGAGTTTGTTCCTGTGGGGCGTACTGAAACAAAAGGGCCTGTATGCACTTCAATACCTTTGGAAAAAACGTATAAATCGGGACATCTTTTTGTTCCCATTCGCGGTAATATTGAGTTGGTTGATCAGCTTCCATTCAAACCCGCCGGAGAGGTTATCGGTTGTTTTGAATTGTATGAGATTAAAAATCTTTATCCTCATCAGTCTTTATTTTTTGAAAAATATGTCAATCGAGTAGGGTTTCAACTGCACAGTAAGCTGATGCGTCGCAAAGGACAGGAGCATCTTGGTTTTGTTCGAAATCTGGTTAAAGATGTCGGGCATAATGTTATAGTTCCAAATATGTATTTTAAGTTATTTTATAACAGGTTGCGGGATAGAATTGAAAATATACGATTGCTTGAACTGGAGATAGATAAAATGACTCCGGAGCAGATTCGTTCTAGTCTTGAACTAATGTATTTAGGGCTCGTTTCTCAGTTTAATGAAATACACAGCCATTACGAGCAAACCAGCCTTTTTCTGGAAACATTGCTACGGCGCCAACATTTTGAGGAAGGACGATATATAGTTGAAAAGCGGCCGTGTAATCTTTTGAAGCAGATTATTGAGCCTCAATTAGAGCGCTATCGTTCACGTTTTGAAGATCGCGGGATAAGGCTTGATGTCAGTATGGGCGGAGTTCCAGATCAAGAAGTTCGGATTATTGCTGATATCGGCCTTATTTCTCAGGTTTATGCCAACCTCTTTTCCAATGCGGTCAAGTATACTCGGAAAGCGACAATAGGGGACGGCAGGGAAGATAAATTTACAGCTTATGGGTGGGATATAATCCCTGATTATTTTAAAAATGGTTGGGATGGCCTTAAACTTAATGTCTTTACTACCGGTACCCACCTGCCTGAATGTGATCGAGAAAAACTATTTCAGGCCGGATTTCGAAGTGCAAATGTGGGCAATGAGTATGGCTCAGGTCATGGACTCTTCTTTGTCCGTCAGGTTGTAGAGTTGCATGGTGGTGAAGTCGGTTATGAGCCTCATGATGGAGGCAACAATTTTTACTTCATTCTTCCTTTTGGTGATCATTAATTTTATAGTTTATAATTGGCAGTTATCGAAGATGAGTGGAATCTTTGTATACTATATGTGTTCTTGCTTTCGTTGGTAAGAAAAGCTTACATAGGGCACTGTTTAAGTCATGTTCGTTTTTTCGCTGTTGAGTGTTGAAGCAAGGTTATTAATTTTGAACTTTATATTTATTAAGCTATATTGCTATTTGTAATATTGTTATAAATAATACGTGTAGTATGTATTTAATATAGTGTATATGCATTATATGGTTATGTGATTAGGCCTTGTTGGTAAAATAATTTACATAAGTTGCAATACAGGTGTTTTCTACTGTATTAAGATGCATTGTATAAGTCCTTTGCTGCTATAGGATTTCATGCTAAAAGCGCTACAGGGTATTTCTATTCAAGAGTTGTTCAACGGGAAATGATGGGTGCATTTTCTCTCAGCTAATTTTTAGCATAATTACTTTATCTTGATTTATTTGCACAGAATTTTCTCAGGAGGTTAGGGCGTGTCAAAATGGTTTGATGAAAGCTTGGAAAGAATTAAAAAGGCTACCGGCACCAGGACTCAAGTTCAGCTTGCCGAAATTCTCAATATACGTCAGTCCAGCATCTCTGATGCAAAAAGGCGGAGCTCTATTCCCGCTGAATGGTATGTCAAACTTTACAGAACTCACGGCCTAAATCCTGAGTGGTTGTCTGACGGGATTGAGCCTGTTTATCTTAAACCGGATAAAGGAAAAATAGCTGCTGATACTATTTTAAGCGAGACAACCGCGCAGTATGGTCAAATCCAGTCCAGAGGCAGGATTGTACCGGTTTCTTCAATGGCCGGAGAAGATGTCAGTGCTGATACATGGAAGCCACAGCAGATTTCTGAACTGAATATACCGGAAACTTTTTACAGAACATCTCTGATCGTACTTAAGGTTGAAGGTTCTTCCATGGAGCCTGCTATCAGGAGAGATGCTTTTGCTGGAATTGATGATACGCAAAGAAGACTCATGGCTGGAGATATTTACGCAGTACATGTTCCTCATCAGGGTGTAGTTATTCGTAGAGTTTTCTTTGATCCTGAAAATTCACGTTTTATTCTGCGCCCTGAAGACGATAAACATCCTGAGCAGTATATTGCTGTTGAAGATCAGGAAAAATATGTCGTAGGACGGGTGATCTGGGTAATGCAGGACGTATAGATTTTTATTTATGATACATCTTTTTAAGCCCGGCTTCATCCGGGCTTTTCTTATTGCAAAGTGGTTACCGTGCGGCAGATATCTTTTTCATTTTTAGAGCAGCATTTGATACGGCTTGCTTAATTGGTATATTTTTATTCAAGGCTTCGTCGACCATATTCATTATTATGCATTCTGCTGATGAGTGGGCAGCCTTGGGAATAAGCACTCCATCAGTAAAACTGAAGCTTTTCAGCGAGTCAAAACCGGAAACTATTGCTTTAGCCCGCTGCCGCGAATATTTATGGAAAACACCCTGAGCATCTCTGTAAAATGCATCATCTTCTGTAATACCTTTCAATACAGGCAGCATTCCTCCTGGGACCATGTGCAGCCATGTTATGTATGCATCCTTTCTGAAAAGGAAATTCACGAATCTTGCCGCTGCCGCTTCTTTATTTCTATTACCGCTTTTTAGGAGTCCCAAGGCATGAACAACTCCGAATCCGGCTTTACGTGTCCCTTTTATGCTTGAGATCATCCCTGTATTTTTTAGTAAACTGTAATCATATTCTGCTCCGGTCAATTCATTGAAATTATCTCCCGTAAGTGAGTTGGCTGCGATTGAAGGAATTGCAAGGTCATCCATGATGAAAGTAGAGTAGAACATCATGGCAAGTTTGCCCTGAAGATAATAATCCCTTCCTCTCCACCATTGTGGCCCTGGGGGTGAGTAACTTGATAATTCTTTGTAAAATTTTAAAGTTTTGACTGTTTCCGGTGAGTCAAAGGTCACTTCTCCATTTTTAGAAAATTCTTTCACTCCAGCTGAAAGTGCAAGGTGGGTAAAAATTTGTTCTGCATATGCATCACTTCGGGTGCCGATTAGTATTCCGTATTGTCCTATTTCCGGCTTATGTAGTGTCTTTGCTGCCTTTAAAATATTTTCCCAGCTATCTGGGGGGTCTAAACCATTTTTTTTAAACCAGTCTCTGCGGTACCAAATTCCTTGCACCCAGCCATTGAAAGGAATGCCACAGTACTCTTTGTTAGAAAGTTGAAGCTTGTTTAAAGCTCCGGGAAAAAAAATATTTTTACCTATATTATTAATAACAAGTTTTGTTCCGGGACAATTCATCCATCCATTATAGCAAAAAGATATGATCAGGTCAGATGCACAGCTGATTACATCAGGGCTTTCGTGTGACTTTATAGCCTGCTTCAAGACCTTTGCGATATTGTTTTCTTCAACTCCTCTGATGCTGATACTAATATCTGGATTAAAGATCATGAAAGCCTGGGCCAGATATTTGATAACAGCCTGTCTTGATGGTTCAATTTCTGTTGTCCAGAAAACGATTGATGTTGAGGCATATGAGGTCTTGGCAAGACTGCATGTAAGTAAAATACATATTGTAACCATTCGTATTGCATAAAATGTTCTAAAGAATCTTTTTTTATTTTGCATCGAAAACTATCTCCCCCAACCAGGACTCATCTGGCGGATTGGATACATATTTTTGTGCTAGAGTCAGGTAGTAGTTAACCAGTGAATCCGGACCATACTTTTCAATGTATGAGGACAGGGCTGAGGCTGATTTATAAAACTCGCCACGTAGTAATGCTGCAAAGGCAAATTCCCATTCATTCACTTGTGTTACCACTAAAGGAGCAACTGCGTATGGTTCAAACTCTTTTGAAGAATCGCACCGCGTACCAAGTAGTTCATATACTCCGAGCGCTACAGATGTCCCTTTAGGAACGACCTTCCCCGCAAAACGAAATTGGAAGATATCTCCTGTTTCTTTCATGGTGGTTTCACTTACCAGAATTTCAGTCCCGAAGAATTTATTCAGGCCTTCCAAACGGGAGGCAATATTTACGGATGCTCCGATGGCTGTATAATCCATTCTGTCAGATGACCCAATATTTCCGACAATTGCATCCCCTGTATGAATCCCAAATCTTGTTAATAACACAGGTTCATTATTGTTTTTGCATTCAGAATTAAATTTTTTCAGTAGGTCACGGCATTGTAATGCTGCCAGGCAGCTCAATTGAGCGTGTAAAGTATTTGCTACCGGAGCATTCCAGAAGGCCATGATGGAGTCACCTATATACTTATCAATTGTTCCATCGTTATTTAAAACAGCTTGCCCCATTGTTTTCAGGTAGCTGGTGATGCTCCGCATAAGTTTTTCCGGAGACATATTTTCAGAGATGGATGTAAAATCCTGTATGTCGGTGAACATGATGGTAAGTCGTTGCCTTCTTCCCCCAAGTTTAGGAGTGATTTTGTTTACTATCATAGATTCAACCAGCGGTCTGGGGATATAACTTCCGAATGCATTGAGGGTCTCCCGCATTGTTTCTGTTGCATTGGAAAGATCTCGTATTTCAATTATATTTGATTTGATCATTATCGGTGTCTCAAGCTTAAAGTCTTGAATTTTCTTAACTTCTTCAGTTAATATTTTTAGGGGAAGACTAAGTCTTTTGGCTGCAATAAAGATAATAGGGAGAAATATAATTAATATACCAAGGGAAACAAGAAGAGTTTGTTTTCCTATTATTGCAATAGGGCCAGTAAAGAATCTTTCAGGAACGGCGATGGCAAGAAACAGCTTTTTACCGTATTCTGTAGGAAGGGGGTCGATCAGAGATATATAGGAAACATCGTCTACTACAAGATGCTGAGTTTGAAAATCATTTATATTATTTTCTTTTGTACTTCTTACCAGTGAGTTGAGAACATTCTTTTTAAGGCCTGATACAGTAACTGTTTTTATTGTTTTGTCACTATTCCAGTATATACTGGAAGTAAGCTTCTCAAGATCTTGATAGCCGTATAATTCTCCAGAATTTTCAAAAATTATTATTTCACATTCCTTGCCGACTTGTTCTTTCTTCATGAAGTTTGATATATTTGCCAAGGATAAATCTACTCCAAGCACTCCTGACACTTCACTGTCAAAGCGCTTTGATACTGTCAGTCCCGGCTCTTCCGCGAGTGCAAAGACGTATACATCACTTAAAACTGCTACATCTGTAGTTTCTGCATTTTTAAACCAAGATCTATTTCTCGGGTCATATTTTACATTTATACTGGATTGAGATCCTATAATACAAAGCCCTTTATCAAGGTATTTGGTCAGTTCATATCTGGTCCCGTCAGGAAGGTGACCTATTGTCTGAGTATACCAGAGCGCATAATCAGGAATATGTTTTTGTTTTTTCATAGCTTCCCGCCCCCGTAGAGATGAGATAAGAAAAAAGTCACCGTCAGAGAAACCCATGTAGACAGAAGTAAAATCAGGATTTTCTTGTAAAAATTTAAAAAAAACATTGCTCATCGGGTGTGAGTGAAGTGATGCTTTCTCCCCAATTTCGGGGAACGAAACATAGGTATTGGCTGTCATAAAAGCAGTATCAAATATACGTTGCGTTTTTTCTCCGATTGATGAACCTGTCTGCCGTATCAGTTGTTTTGCAGATAAGAGGGCAATGTCTGAGTTTCTTATATATCCGTATGAAACAACACTAAATACAATCATACTTGCAAGGAAAATAAACATACTCAGTATGTTGATGTATAGGGGGAGATATCTTTTCATTATTGTGGAGTGTAAGTGTTTTTATAAGGGTATATTTACTTTTAAATTTTTACCGGTATGTGGTTATATGATGAATACTTTATCCTATCTTTTTTTGAGATTTTTTAAAAGGTAAAGGGATATATCCTGAATAAATTGATAGGTGAAATTGTAATCTTCATGGTGTTATATTTAATACCAGTCTTTTTTGATTAAGCCGTGTACAATGACAAATTTTTCACTAGGGTTGACGATTCCCATCTCAACTGCTCATATCGCACTTCTTATGCACTCTCCGGCTTAAAAGCTGACATGTTTAGCAGACTTAACTTATAAGGAAATAAAATGAAAAAAGTAACAGCACCAGATATCCTGGCCCTTAAAGGGCAGCGCAAAATTTCTATGGTGACCGCCTATGATTATCCTTCAGGGCAGATTGCTGATGAAGCCGGAGTCGACATGATTCTTGTGGGAGATTCACTCGGTATGGTTGTTCTCGGATATGATGATACTTTAGCTGTAACTATGGATGATATGCTGCACCACACAGCAGCTGTTTCGCGTGGTGTAAGCAGGGCACTTATCGTAGGTGATATGCCTTTTATGTCTTATCAGTCATCGGTCTCAATGGCAGTTGAGAATGCGGGCAGGTTTTTAAGTAGAACAGGAGCACGGGCAGTTAAGCTCGAAGGTGGTTTTCCTTTTCTGGAGCATGTCAGGGCTATAGTTGATTCCGGTATCCCTGTGCAGGGCCATATCGGTTTGACACCGCAACATGTGGCACGGTTCGGAGGCTTTAAAGCGCAGGGAAAAAATGCAAGATCAGCTTGCGCTCTTGTTGATGAAGCTCTTGCGTTAGAAAATGCAGGGTGTTTTTCAATTGTTCTTGAAGCTGTACCTAGCGAAGTTGCGCAGGAAATAGCTGAACGCCTGTCAATCCCCGTGATTGGAATCGGGGCAGGACTGCATACAGATGGGCAGGTACTGGTTTATCACGATATTCTGGGGCTTTTTGATCGCTTTGTTCCTATGTTTGTTAAAAAGTATGCACAGCTTCGAGGTGAAAGCATTGCTGCAATCAAGAAGTACGTTGACGAGGTTGAGAAATGTGAATTTCCGGCACCAGCTAATTTCAGCAATATGGCTGAAAGTGAGCTCAAATTGTTCAGGACTATGCTAAAAGAAAGAACTTAGTTTTTAGAGTTTCTTCGTACTAAAGAAAGTCCATTAAATAAGATTCAGAATGACGGGTAGATACTTTTTTTCAAAGTGTTTACCCGTTTTATGCCTATTTGATTAAAAATATTTCGGGGAAAGTTGTATGTTTTTTCACTGGCACTTGTAACTGTTCAAGTATACTTTCTTGAAAGCATATTTTTAAATCTGGAGGAATCTTATGGCAAAATCTATTTTTGATCTTGGATTGTCTGTTGAAGCAGTGTCACTCTTTTTGCTTATTGAGGGAATGGCTGGAAGCAAAATTGATGCTGAAAAAAATTGTAAAGCAAGCACTGAAGGAATTACTGTCCATAGCTGCATTGAAAAGTGGAGTGGAGAAGAGGTTGATTTTAATAGTGCGCTTGAAGAGTTAGTGGCTGCCGGAGTTGTTAAAAATCGTGATTCTGATTTAAGTATTACCAAAACAGATACATGGAAAACAAAGTAGGTTTAATTGTCTTTTTCTCCTGAAGTTCTTTGGAGCGAACTGGGCTGGCCATTAATCAGGCTAATTTTATTTATCAGTCTAGGACTCTTGGTAGGAAATATTGTAGAGGGGCTGAGGTGGACTAGGGCTATGGGGAGAGTTGCAACCCCGCTTATCAGGGCCGGTAGGCTTAAAGATATAAGCGGGGCGAGTTTTGCTTTGGCCTTTTTTTCAGGCGTGGCCGCAAACTCTATGCTTTCTGAGGCTTATGAAAAAGGTGAAATCTCTGATCGGGAGCTGGTAATTTCAAACCTTTTTAACAGTCTGCCAACCTATTTTCTGCATATGCCCACGGTATTTTTTATCGCTGCTCCGTTTATAGGCAGTGTGGCATTTATTTATGTTGGCCTTACTTTACTTGCTGCTTTCGTAAGGACCGGGGCAATTGTTCTCTGGGGACGGTTTTCACTCCCTGAAGATACCTGCTGTGGCAATGTATTAAGTAAACTTAAAGAGAATGAGTCCGCTTCTTTTAGCGATATATTGGCTAAAGCATTAAAGCGTCTGAAGAGAAGGTTACCTAGAGTCATTTATATTACTATACCTATATATGTAGCTTTTTTCTTTTTGCGACATTATGGTTTTTTTGCTTCTTTTCAGACTTATCTAAGTGAACACCTGACTTTTCTTTCATGGTTAAATCCTAAAATATTTGGCGTAATTGCTTTTAGTCTAGTAGCTGAGTTTACGGCAGGTCTTGCCGCGGCAGGTTCATTACTTGGAGCCGGTACGCTTGAACCTCGCGATATTGTTCTTGCTTTGATGGTAGGTAATATTCTTTCAACCCCTATGCGGGCCATCCGCCACCAACTACCTTATTATGCCGGGATATTCAGAAGTAAGATGGCTTTTAAGCTTATTTTATATAATCAGGGTTTACGGGCTGTAAGTCTGGTTTTGGTAGGAGTTATATATTTTCTTGTGACAACTTGAGAATTATAAACAGGGTATCAATGTAAAAATAAATAAGGGCAAAATTGATTAATCAATTTTGCCCTTATTCTATAGTGAATTGTATAAATTAGTTAGTTCAGTATGATGGGTCTTATTGTTTGAAATTACATCCATTTTTATTACAGCTGATAATCCCAAGAGTCTCACCGGAAGTATTTTTAAGTACACACTTTGGATAGGGACTGCCTGCTCGCTGATAGTATGATGCCAAGGTCTCAAACAGTCTTTTATTAGTAGATTTTGATTTTCCATTAACAGCGTTGTTATTTATTGTGGCAAAAAGGATTGAGCCTTTGGGATTGGTCTTGGTAAATATATTGTTACCTGCGGCTGTTTTAATGTGCACAAATTTGTCAAATATTTTTTGTTTAGCTTTATATGCCTCATACTTTCCAGTGTATAGTGTAGAGCTAGGATTCAGCTTTTTCAACGCAGCATAGCCGTTGATGTTCTCTTGAATTTTATAGCTTGGAATGGACTGAACATGATGCATAAGGAGTTCTTCCTCATTATTTGCAAGGTCGTTCTCGTACTCTGCTGGACAACTGGTTTCCTTTTTTTCGAGATTTTTACTGTAGGAAATAATGCAGAGGTCTTTATCCGGCTTAGGTGTTGATTTCGCCATTTTGTTAAGGAATTTTTCAGCACTGGCAAGCGGTGTTTCTGTTTCCGTTATGAACAGATAGAAATCTTTTTTTATTTTAAGGTCAGCAATATTTTTATTTTTGCGAATTTCGCTAAGGCATTTGGTGATAAAATTATTTCTGCTCTTAATCAGATTAATTCGTTTTGTATAATGCTTAATACGCTCAGCATAGTATCTGTTTTGTGGAGAAAGTTCAGAAAGTTTTTCATAGCCATGAAGGTTTTCTTCTACTTCGACAGGGCTTAGGGCGTAAATATACTTATAGAGCAGCTTGCTGATTTTGGTTTTATTAAGGGTTGAAGTTGCACTTTTGGTAAGTTCAAAATTACTGTCCATTATTACAACTGCAACTCCTGAAAAGTCGCATTGCTTTACCTGATTGGATTTACGCAGGTTTTTAATTGCTGAGACAGCCTTAATGACATCTGTTTTGTTATCAGAATTTAATATGGTCAAGAAGCCATTTTGATCTTGAACAACCGCTTTGATACCTGGAACACTTTCAAGTTCTGTCTTAAATATGGAGGAGCAGTCCTCTTGAGCCATTACGGGCATGGCTGTAAAGATAAGAATAAGGATAGTGCTTAAAATAGTTCTGGTATTCATTATATTTCACCTTGTCCGGTTTATCCAGATGAACGGATTATTTGTTAATGCTTTTAGTCTAGTGATATTTATAAAATACCCAGCTCATGAAACTTGAGGTAGATTTCACGACTTACCCATGCATCTGTTGCAGCATAGATTATTTGTTGTGGAGTAAGTTCCTTGCGTCCCCAGTTTGAGCATTGGACGCCTTTTGAAATCCGAAAATCAAGTAAATTGGCAGCAAGGTTGCGAAGTCCATTTGTTTGCATTTCAAGGGATCTGGCAAGATCACCGAGGTCCACAAAACCATTGTCTTCAAATTGAGAAACTTGACGTAGTTCCTTTACATCATTGATCACAGCTACGCCTGTTTTAATTATATCAGCCGAGGAGAGAAGTTCTTTAATTCTTTCTGACAGGGAAATATGATTAAGGTGAAGCAGATATACGCAATCTTCAGTTGCGAGTTGGATAAGTGATGGTGGGTATGAGACACCCTTACGAAAAACAGGTCGGGTTTCTGTATCAAATCCCAGCAGATTGCACTTGCTTATTTCCCCAATTGCTGCAGGAACATCCTCTTCAGTATCAATTAGTTTGATAGGGCCATCGTACTGGCGCAGGGGAAGTTCATTTATTTCTGCTTTTGTAAATTTTCTTTTATACTTTTCAGGTAATTGCATAAATATGAAAAAGTTCCGGTAATTGTTGAAAATATACTGTTACAATTAGTAACAGATAGTTCCTACCGGCCCGTGATGCTTCAGGAAAATAGGCCTGAAAAATCACGGGCGGGCAGGATATTAATTTGTCGTTTATTCACAACTAATTATAGCCCGGTCAGTTTTTGCGATAAATGCTTAAGGACTTAAGACCTCCATGCTCAGCGCCGCTCCGACCAGAAGCTTTAATTGATCTGCTCTTGGATATTAGTCTATGAAGGGTTCGTCAACCCTATGTTACAAATTAAGCACATTCGTGTTTTGATAGATTATTGATGTTCCCTTGTTTTACGAAATTCAATTTTTGGCCATTCTTCTTCAGCCTGCTGTAAGCGCCATTGACTTGGTGCAAGAAAAGTTAAGTTTTCATCACCGTCAAGAGCTACAAAGCGAGGATAGCGTTTTTTGATGCCATCAAGTTCTCTGATGTCATCGGAGTGCAGCCAGCGGGCTGTATGATATTCAACCGGTTCATACAATGCACTGACACTGTACTCATCTTTAAGGCGTGAGATGATAACATCAAACTGCAGCATTCCGACTGCACCAAGGATATTGTCATTGTTACCAAGTGGTTTAAAAAGCTGCACAGCGCCTTCTTCGGCAAGCTGATGTAATCCTTTATTGAGCTGCTTGCTTTTAAGCGGATCTTTAAGAATCACCCTTCGGAAATGCTCCGGTGCAAAGTTAGGGATGCCTGTAAATTTCAATTCTTCTTTGGTGGAGGTAAAAGTGTCGCCGATTTTTATGGTTCCGTGGTTGTGTACACCTATAATATCTCCTGGAAACGCCACTTCGACCCCTGTACGGTCCTGAGCCATAAATATTGTGGCATTGGCAATCTGTACTTCTTTACCAATGCGATGGTGCTGCACTTTCATTCCGCGGGTAAATTTACCGGAGCAAATGCGCATGAATGCAATGCGGTCACGGTGAGCTGGATCCATATTTGCTTGAATCTTAAATGCCACCGCTGAAAAGTCTTTTTCAAAAGGCGAAACTTCACGAGTTGTAGTTGCTCTTGGACGTGGATACGGGGCCAGCTCAACAAAAGAATCCAGCATTTCCTGCACACCAAAGTTATTAATGGCACTACCGAAAAAGACCGGAGTCTGTTTACCTGCAAGATACCGTTCTTTATCAAAGGGGTAGCCTGCTCCTTCAAGTAATTCCAATTCTTCACGGAGTTGCTCAGCCTGATCACCAAGCAGTTCGTCAAGTCTGGAGCTGCTCAGATCTTTAATAACCTCTCCTTTCTGGATGGCCCCGCCGTGAATGGCAGAAAAGAGATGCAGCTCTCCTTTGTAAATATTGTATGTCCCTTTAAAATCAGACCCCATACCGATGGGCCAGCTTAAGGGCGCACATTCTATTTGCAATGTGTCTTCAATGTCTTGCAGCAAATCAAATGGATCGATTCCCTCACGGTCCATCTTATTGATGAAGGTGATGATGGGAGTATCACGCATCCGGCAGACTTCCATGAGCTTTTTGGTTTGGGTCTCAACGCCCTTGGCACAGTCAATTACCATAAGAGCGGAGTCTACTGCGGTAAGTACTCGATATGTATCTTCGGAGAAGTCCTGGTGACCGGGAGTATCAAGAAGGTTAATTTCATAATTATGGTAATTAAACTTCATAACAGAAGTTGTTACGGAAATTCCGCGCTCCTGTTCCATTGCCATCCAGTCAGATGTTGCATGGCGGTTTGCTTTACGGGATTTAACTGTTCCGGCCATCTGAATAGCTCCGCCATAAAGAAGAAGTTTTTCAGTAAGTGTTGTTTTACCTGCATCTGGGTGACTGATGATGCCGAAAGTTCTTCTGCGTTCAACTTCTTTCTTGATATTGATATCGATATTTTCAGACATTGATATATTTCCTGTAATAGCGGGATTAATTTTTAGTTTAATTGATGCTGTAAAAGACGTTGAAGCATATTGCTCAATCTAAGTAGTAAAAAAGAGGTCCGTTTACAGCAAGTGCTGGAAAGTGCGTATCAGGATTGGCGCAAAGGTCAAGTGCAAGTTTAATGGCAGAGCATCATAAAAGAATAAATTTTGCATTTTTATTTGGATTCATTTAAACGGAGTCTCCTGAAAATGTAATTTTATTCTTGAGAATGCCTGCTTATATTCTATCGATATTTTTTTGCCCAGTGGCATTAGATTGTAAAACAGGTTATATAGTATATGTGTTTACATTTTGTCCAAAATGCAGAGTAGGATAAGAAAAATGATACAGAAAGCCAGCCTGAAATTGTTGCAACGTCCTCCCATGTCTGAGTCGGTTATTCCTGTTGAATTATACCGTAAAACTTCACTTATTTCTGATCTTGAGCAGGCCGGTAATCCTGATTTGGATTTAGACGGGCCTATTTTAATGAATATTTTGGTTAAATTTTTTCATACTTATGTTTATCCAGGGTCTCATGAGTCAGTGCTTGATTTGCGAGATATTTCACTGCTTTTTGATCAGTTTGTTCATAGGCGCCTTGGCAGTGATGTTTTGGAAAATTGCCTTGCCTTGCGTCAAGAGTTGCTTTCATACGGATTTGCTTTATGCATGCTGGCTGATTTACCTAAAAGTGCTCATATTTTTAAAGCGATTGCTGAGTCTAGACCCCATTTGGGGGGAGAGGTTTTCACCGGACTTGATATTGGTTCCGGCACAGGTATTTTGATGCTTGCTATGAGCGTGCAGGCGCGTCGAAATGGTTTTAATGCTGTTTCACTGGTTGGAATAGAAAGAAATCAGATTGTTGCAGAGCGCACGAATACAGTGCTGGGAAAAATGGGGTTGGGAAATGTAATTGTTGCAGATGCAAAGAAGGTTGAAAGTTACGGTTTTTTGGAGAGTAAGGAATTACATTTTGTCAGCAATGAAACTCTACCCAGCGTTGGACGCAGTCTTTGGAAAGAAGACTTTATATTTATTTGCAAGACATTATTTGACGGGCTTGCTGAGCAGACGTCAAAGGCTGGTTTTTTTCCTGAAGCAGTACTGGTCGGGCGCAGCTCAACGGAAATGTTGACAGAACTTAATAGGGATAATTCTTTTCAGCTTGAAGATGAAAATTATCCGTTACGACTTATGAAACCATTTGCAATAAGACTTTTGGGCACAATGACGCCTCTAGAGGCTGTAGGTTCTGGTTATAGTGAGAACATTTCAGGAGCATGGAAGTCTGTTTTAACCCGTCGCTGGTGATTGCTCGTCATCAGAAATAGGGGGCAGATTTTTTTCTAAAGCATGTAGTAGCTTTTTCTTTTTTACGGGTTTAGCCATATGTGCTGTACACCCGCATTCAATACAGCGCTGAGCATCTTCCTGAAAAGCATTTGCTGTAAGAGCCAGTATAGGGGTTTCAATTTTATTGTTTTCTTTTTCATATTCCCTGATTGCTTTGGTTGCTTCGTATCCGTCCATGACAGGCATCTGAATATCCATCAGAATGATGTCATAATTTCCGGCAATGTATTTCTCCAAACCTTCTTTGCCATTCTCTGCGTACGAGAGTTGATAAGGAGTCTTTTTAAGGAAAAGATTAATAACTATTCTATTGTCTTCTGAGTCTTCCACAAGAAGGACGTGTTTCTTATCCTTTGTTTTTGGTATATTTTTTTCAACATGAGCGTCGTTACTGTCATCTTCGTTGTCGGCTCCTTTCAGGTTGCTGAAATCTATTCTTGAATACTTAATTTCCTCAACAATCGCGATTGGATGCACGGGCCTGTGAACAAATGATGCTCCAAGCTGTTTTGCTCTGGTTGTTGCTCTAGGCTGTGGCCTGGAATCCATTATCAGAATAATTTTCCAGTCTGAACATAAATTTTTTTTAAGTTTTTTAAGCATTTCAAAACAATCATCATCACCTGAAGGGCTACCGATTAAGAGAATTTTATTATCTGATTGTGCAAGAGATATTTCAGCAGCATAAGTTGATGCCTGCGTAATATTTTCAGCTGAATAAATTTTTGCACCTACATCGGTCAGACTTTGACAAAGAAATTCACGACAAATAGTTTTTTGGTCTACCATTAAAATGGTTGATCCTTTTAATATTTGTTGAATTTTAGGTTGTACTGGAAAATCAGTTTTGACAGTAAATGCGAAAGTTGACCCTTTTCCTTTTTCACTGCTTACGTATATTCCTCCCCCCATACTCTTAACCATGCTGTTACAGATGGAAAGGCCCAGCCCTGTTCCTCCGAAATTACGTGTGGTTGATGAATCTGCCTGAGAAAATGTATCAAAGATAGTATTCATTTTTTGGGTAGGGATACCTACACCGGAGTCTTTGATAAGAACACGAAGAAATCCTGTGTCAGTCAGCTGCGCATCGAAAGTAATTGTTCCTGCATCAGTAAACTTAAGGGCATTCCCGACAAGGTTTACTATTACCTGTCTGAGTCGGGTCGGATCTCCGGTTACTATTTGAGGAATATCTGGATCAATATACCAGCAGAACGCTATCTTTTTGCTTTGAGCTCTTAAAGCAAAGATTGATCCGATTTCTTCGAAAAGATCTTCCAGTTTGAAGTCTATTTTCTCAATGTCAATTTGACCTGCTTCAATTTTAGAGAGGTCCAGAATGTCATTAATAAGTAAGAGAAGATTTTCTCCGGCATTCTTAAAAAGTTTAACATAGTTCCGTTGTACTTTGCTAAGCTTTGATTCCCAAAGCATCTCTGCCATACCGAGAATTGCGTTCATGGGGGTACGAATTTCATGGCTCATACTTGCCAGAAAATCACTTTTTGCTTTATTGGCCGCATCTGCTGCAACTTTTGCCCGCTCCAGCTCACGGGTTTTTCTTTTTTCGGTAATATTTTCAAGTACGCCTTCAATGCAGTTTTCTCTTTCGTTATTGTCTTCATGCATGGTGGCTGTCATGCTAATCCATATTGGTGTGCCATCGCGTTGGCGCATGTTTATTTCCATGTCACGTATGACTTTTCCTGCCACCAATTCGTTAAGAATTGCCTGATGTATTTTGTGGTCTACATAGAGAGAGCGCATGGGCGTTGATTTGAATTCATTCCAATTATTGTAGCCGAACATTTCTGCAAGAGCCCGATTTCCTTTTTGCAGTTCACCGTCAATATCTGCGCCTGCACGAAATACACCTACATTGATGCTTTCAAGCAAAGTTCTGTGTTGGGTTTCAGAATCTCTTAACTCGGAATAGAGCCGTGCATTCTGAATAGAAATTGCAGCCTGTGAGCAAAGAAGGTTCAAAACTTCAAGACGGTCTTCTGTAAAAACTCCGGGGCTGAGGTTGTTTTCAAGATAAAGGACTCCGCGCATAAGCTGCTGATTAACAACAGGCATAGCCAGAATTGATTTAGGTTTGGTTCTGATAATGTAGCTGTCTATAGTGAAGGGACCTTGCGATCCTGCATCCCGCAAGACTATATTGTCTTTTGAGCGAAGAACATAATTTACAATACTTATACAATATAGATCTCGATTGTCCGTAGGGTTAACACGTGTTGTTACACCGTGCTTGGAAACAAATGCATGAGCTGTAAGTTCAAGGCTATTTTTGTTGGTGAGTAGAAGTGTTGCCTTCTGAGCTCCTGCATTTTCAATAACGATACGCATGAGCTTATCTAAAAGCCTGTTTAGAACAATTTCACCAGAGATAGCCTGAGAGGCTTTTACTACAGTAGATATATCAAGTGAATAGTTGCTTTTGGATGAATTAATAGCTTGATTTCGTTCAGTTAGAGCAAATGGTGCTGCAGTATCAGTTTGTAAAAGGCGGTGATCATCAATAAGTCTTTTAACTTTTGCAGTTGCTCCCCACTGACGATAATACTGACAGGCTTCACTAAGCAACGCTAGCCCGGATCTTTTGCCTCCAATTGAAAAGTGGAATTTGGAAGCAAGTTCGCAGGCCAGTCCGGAATAGCTGTGCGAACCAATCTTTTCGCTGCTGCGTATAGCTTCTTCATAAAGAAAAATTGCTCCGTTTAAATTTCCGGTCAATCGTGAAAACTCAGCTTTTGAAAGAATATACAAATGTTTAAAATTTTCCGGACAATTACGTTCCCATTTCTCAAGTTTCATGAGGGACTTTTTTATACGGCTAAAATATTTTTTTTGAATTTGAGCTGGCGTGTCAGAATATACGGCAGACATATTTATAATACTGAAAAAATGAAAAACAGGAATGATATACATTCCGAATAGAGTCTGCTCTATACTCTCATAAATTTGATCAATATATTCTAACGCCTTTGTGTGATATGAAAAGTATGAAAGAGTTATTATTTTTGATATTTTAGTCCACGCTTCAACTACCTCAGAACCAGTCTCTCTGGCCATACCGAGCATCCGTACCTCTTGAAAATTGTCATCATCGAGATGCCCGGGAGTGAATGTTTTTCCTTCAAGGCTTTTACACATTTGCAGAGCAAGACTGAGGTTGCCGGAACTAAGATTATTATTACTTTTATTAATGAAATTAGAAAATTTACCTGCTGAACGATAGACTTCCGCTATGGAATATCCCTGTAGAAACTTGTAGTATACTGTAAAATATGCAGAATATCTCGCATAGGAGTTGTCTCCGTACAGCATCCCGCTTTGAAAAGCCATTTCAAGAACGTTGATGCTCCTGGCTAGTGGTACATGCCAATGGTCATGCATACTTCCACGCAGTAAATTAATTTTGGTTTCAAGTTCGGGGTTGTTAAAATATTTGTTAAGTTCCACAGCAAGTTTAGAGAATTCTTTTGACTTATCAAATGAGAAATATTTTGCAGCCAGGAACATTGCATAAAACATATAGCCGAATGCTGAAGATGGAGCATTTCCGTATTTAAGAGAGAGGCGTATAATTTTTAAAGTCATCAAAAAAACAAGTTTTTTATTGAACATATACGCTGGTGCAATGGTGTACATTAAAAGATTCATAATCTCTTGATTCTCTTTACTGTCCATATCTGGAACCTTTAACAGTTCTTCAGCTTTTTTGTTGCCAAGTAGAATTCTGGTTTTAATCAGGCTTATGTATATTGATGATTTACTTGGTGAGGTCGGTATATTTATTTTATACATGCTAAGCATCTCGAGTCCTATTTTAACAGACTCGTGATATCTTCCTTGATCAAAATAAAGTAGCATTTTTATAGTGTTAGCTCGTACAATATCACTTCTATTCGCAGCATGTTTAATGATATTTTGAAATATTTCGGCTGAGTGCGTAGTATTTCCAAGATGGAAATCACATTCAAACCAGTCCAGGTATAGGTCTAAGGTTCTTTGGTAATGGTTTATCCAGCTGTTTTTGCCAATTAGCTGTGAAGCTAATTCCAGGTATTGTCCTGCCATCTCAAATGCAGCACTGTTCTTCGCTTTTTTTGCTGTTTGAATAAAAATATTTAAAACTAATTCCTGCTCTTCAGCTTGGGCGATTGCTTTGATGTTGAAACTGTATTGTGCTGAAATTTCAAAGATCATATCTTTGATCTCTATATCATTGTATATGCCAAGCATTGCCCTCCCTATTTTGAGGTGCAGGTCTTTTTTCTCTTCTGTTGTTAACATGGAATAAGAGGCATGCTGTAGCCTGTCATGCATAAAAGACAGATATTGAGGTATGTTGGGTGGAGTTGAGTCGGATATGGTTAAATGAACAGCATTTTCAGATACAATCAACCCTTCCTGTACAGCAATGTCTATGAAATGGATGACAATCTCTTCAGGCATATCTGTCACTTCAATAAGCAGGCGGAGGTCAAATTTACTGCCGATACATGATGCTGTCTTCATGATTTCCTGGACTTCAAAAGGTTGTGTCATGATCTTATCTGCCATGAGCTCAACAATATTTCCATCCACAGATATCTCTTTGATCTTTTTTAAATCCCACTCCCATATGGATTTTAAATAATTAAATTTTATGAATCCACTTCGGTATAGATTGCGTAAGTATTCACGAACAAATAAAGGGTTACCACCAGTCCTGGTATATACGAGACCAGCAAGATCAGCAGTCCGCTTTCTTTCTGTGCGCAAAGTTCTGCTTATAAACCCATGAACTTGTCCAAGCTTTAGTTTGTCCAGAGTTATGGTTTTGCTGTTAGGCATTTTTTCAATTTCAGTAAGCAGTCTGCGCAAGTCAGCATCAAGGGATTGACCAGTGCGATATGCACAGATAAGCATGAGATATGGGGAGTCTTGGTCTTCAAAAAGGCGCTTTATAAGCTCTATTGATGAATGATCAGCCCATTGGAGATCATCAAGGAACAGAACAAGAGGTTTGTCCATGCTTGGAAAAACTTTTACAAAATTTTTGAAAGTCAGATTAAACCTGTTTCGTGCTTTTGCCGATCCCAGCTCAGGAGGCTGAATCTGTTTACCTATGAGTTGTTCAATTTCAGGTATCATTTCTGTTATTAGGCCTGTGTTTTGTCTAAGAACGTCAGTGATACGTTTTTTCCAAGCATCAATAACCGGTGCTGGGCTGCTTAATCTTTTTTTTAGTAATTCTTGAAATGCTTGAATAATTGCGCTGTAGGGGCGGTTACGTTGGAACTGATCGAACTTACCTGAAATAAATTCACCACGATCTTGGAACACATGTTTACTAATTGAGCGTACAAGGGATGTTTTTCCGCAGCCAGGCTCTCCGCAGACCATAACAATTTCACCGTTTCCAAGTGATGTTTTTTTATACGAATCAAGGAGGATATCTTTTTCTGTTTTTCTTCCAAACAATCTGCTTGAAAGTGTAAATGAGTCAGAAATATCCTGCTTTCCTACGGAGAAACTGTCTTGTGGATCATTACTTTTAAAAAGTTTTAAACATGTTTTCAGATCTTGAATAATACCATATCCAGACTGGTATCTGTCCCCCGGATTCTTATTCATCAGCTTTAAAATAACTTTTGAAATATATTGTGGAACATCAGGATTAAGCATGTGTGGAGGCATCGGTTCAACTGCAAGATGATTGTGGATAAGTTCCAAAGCATCATCTGCAATGAACGGCAATCTTCCGGTAAACATTTCGTATAGAGTTACTCCAAGGGAATAATAGTCAGATCGGCGATCAAGGTCACCGCTGACCCGTCCACTTTGTTCAGGCGAAATATATGCTATATTGTGATCTGCAATATGCATTGTAGGAGAAAAAGAATTTACGTCGGAGATTATGCTGGTGTGTTGAAGATTTGTTAGAGCTACTTCTTGAAAGTCAGGTGAAACCAAAACGCTGTCAGGACGAATATTTCGGTGAATATAATCGGATGAATGTATTTTTTTTAATGATTTAATTATGTTAATTGCAATTCTAATTTTATGACGCATGTCCGGCAGATCATTATCAACGAAATGCTTAAGGGGTTGGTAGCCTTTATCTTCAAGTATCAAAGCGAGTGAATTGTCAGTGTGGTGAAGAGCTATGGCTTTAATTACTCCTGTATTGGCCATTTCTTGTGAAACAGAAAATTCATTTTTTAATCCAGCAAGAGTTCGAAGAGAAGGAAATTCCGATTTAGGGTATTTTATAAGGACTGGTAAATTATCGTATTCACGTACAGCTCTATATAAAATTATCTCAGAACTTTCATATATGGAGATTATATCTTCATAGCCAGCAAGATTTATCATTGTTCACAACTCTCCAGGCATTAATATCCATAAGTTATTTCAACTGATTGAAATAATGATGCTATTTTTAGGAATAAGTGTATAAGTCATAGCCTACTGGTTATAAAATTAAGACTTATATATTTTATAGCATTAAAGAGTCATTCTGTCATGAAAAGAGTTTTAATTATGGAGAGAAGATGTTTTTAGCTAAGATGGGCTGCGAGCATAATGGCCCCGAAAAACATAATAACCAGAGCACCTGTAAGAGCAAAAATTGAATAAAGACGTGTAAGTTTATTGGATGCAGTCTTGTCCAAAATACAGCGGGTTTTGGCAGCTGTAAATGCGAACAGTGAAGTGGTTACTGCCATTCCTGTGGCAAGAAAAAACATAGCAATAAGTCCAGCCCAGAGTATTCCTGTTGACAGTGTGTAGACAAGTATAATTGCAGCTCCGGGGCAGGGTACAATCCCCGTAAAAAAAGCAACAGTTATAATTTCTTTAAAAGAATCCTGTTGGTGAGGCTGACAACACCGCTGTGTGCCGTTACGAGCGAAAGAGCGCATAGCCCCGATAACAAGCCATACTCCAATTAAGGCTACTAATGCGTAACTGCCAGTCTGAAGGTGATAGTTGAAACTTTCAAATCCAGACATGCCACTGCTGAAAAAAAGATAGGCAAGAGAGACAGCAAAGGCTGCTGATCCGACATGTACAAGGGTTATTACCCATGACATAAGTGAGGCAGCCAGCATAGAACCGCCGCGAGAAATAAAATATGCGCAAACAACCGACTTTCCGTGACCAGGGCCTACGGCGTGTACTATCCCGTAGGCAAAGGCAAATGACATAAACAGCCAGAGAGATTTTCCAAAGGGATTTATCTTAATATTTTTTGCAAAACCAGTCAGCTTTGTTCTGATTTCCTTTTGTATTAGCGTTATTCTGGTCAGAACTTCTTCATAAAGTCCTGCAGAATTTTTGCTGCTCCGAGTTTTTACAGCAAAACGGGATGATTTTTCTATGGAGGATTGGGTTTGGCTATGATCCTGATTTTGTTTTGTTAAAAAAGGATTGGTGGCACATTGGGCTTTAGCCACGAAAGTTAAGCTAGCCAATGCAAAGGTCATTAACAGCAGTATGTCGATGGTGATGTTTCTCATGTTTCTTATTGGGGGAGCATGGTGAATATAACTGCTTCCGGGATAATTTGGCTATGAAAGTAGGCCATATCAGGTACAGGTTCCAGATTGAGGGTGGTAGTATAACCGGCTGGCTGGTTCGCAAGTTTATTTTTGGGATCCATCTGAAAAGAAGTGTAAAAGCTTTCATCATAGATGGCGACCATTGCGACATGCTTGCGTTTATCTTTGGAAATTTTAAGGGGAACAAAAAAATTGTAAACAAGGGTTGAGTCTTCAATTGTAGGTTTAAACTCAGTGGCATCGACGGATTTGATAGGCAATCCATCTACGTATATGTGTGTGAAATAGTCAAAGTTCTTCAGATTGATAAAAGCACCTTGTTCCAATTCTTTCGCTTCCTGCGGGGTGAGTATATTGTCGTGATTCTGGTCAAAGTCACCAAGAATCATAGTTGCAAACATTTCATCAAACCACCATTTCTGGCGTATCCCTTTTAATCCATCTGCATCAAATTCAAAGGTAAGTGAGCAGTCAACAAATACATGTGGATGGGCTTGTGCTTTTTGGGAAACAGACAGTACTGAGACCATAGTAAGCAGGATCAATAAAGTTATTCCAGATTTAAACACCAGATGCTTGATTTTTACTTTCATATAGACAGGATGGAAGATGTAAAAAGTGTTAAGTGCAGTTATTTATATTCAAAACCGTTCAGAGTGATTCGGACGGTTTTGAATAAAAAAGATTTTTAATCTCTTGATTTAATGCTACGGACTACGAATTCTGTTGTTTCTTCGTATAGGTTCGGTAAATCATATGGAGAGAGGAAACGAGTTCTGACTGTACCGACAATATTTGAATAGACAATTGTAGTAGTATCATCAATCGATATATCTCTGATAGAACCGTCTTCAATTCCTCGTTCTACACATTCTCTGATTATATTCAGTAGTTGTTGGAACTTTATTGATATTTTAGTGCGGTCCATGTCTATTTGCACATCGGAAAATGGAGAGCAACGTAACAGAACTGGGAAGGTATTACGATGTTGCAAGGTGTAGCTGAGATAACTTTTCATGAAAAGTTGTATCCCTTCAATTCCCGATTTTGCTCTTCGCATTTCTTCGTTCAAGTATTCCATAAGATCATCAACCAGAGCAACTCCGGCTGTGACAAACAGTTCTTCTTTGCTGCCGAAGTAATGTGAAACCAGTCCGAAAGCCACTCCTGCGCGTTCAGAGATCATTTTTACAGTGGTACCTGCATAGCCATATCGACCAAATGTCTCTTGCGCAGCATATAAGATTGCGTCTTTTTTGTTTTTACCTTTCATGTCCCCTCGCTGGCACAGTTTAGGTTTTATAGTTGCCCGCTTGGCAGATGTTTTAATATTCTTTGATCAATGGGTCAAATGCTGTTTCTTTGATGTGAAGCGTGGGAGAGTTTCTTTATGTTGTATATAGTTGGAGATAATATTATATTAATCTTGATCCTGTCATTTGTAGAAAACCTGCGTTGATATTGATCTGCTGGATTTGGCAACAAAAACGTATTTTGGGGGAGTCTTGTGACTAATTTGGGTTTTAATGAAATCATTGCTTTGATTTTAGTGGTGGGGGCTACTGTTTTTCCTATCTGGCTTGGACTAAGGTTGCGCAGAACAAAACCAGGAGAACTTTGGGTTGGTTGTCTTCTCTGTCTTGTTTTTGGACCCATTGGACAGGTGTATGTTGAGGGCTGGTTGCCATGGTTTCTTATTGTGCTTGGTGTATGCATAGGAGTGCAGCAGGTTTTACCATCTGAGCCTGCTATGCTGATTATGGTTGTATCATCGCCTCTGGTAATGTTTTTCAGGCTGCGTCGCTAGAGCTATTCACCGTCATGGTAGAGAAGGCCGCGCAGCATTTGATGCATCGCTTTTTCCATACGGTTCCAACCGACTTCATCTTGCAAGCTTACTCCGCCAAATGTTTTAGTATTAAGTGATCGGATGGCAAGATAGGAAATACCTCCTCCAAGCAGAGCAACGGCTGCGGCAAGGTCTACATCATCGGGAACATCCTGGTTCATGTGTTCGAAGAACTCCAGAGCCGTTCTGACTCTAACGTCCTCCAGTTCATCTGAAACTGGACCCCGTTCCAGCATTTCCCATGTCAGCAGACGCAGAGTATCCGGTCTTGTTTCAAGAGTTCGACGAAGGGCGATAAAAAAAGCCCCGACCTGTTTTTCAGGTTCTATATCTGGAAATTCTGAAGGGGCATTTGCAAGCAACTCTTCTGTGGTAGGCCAGTAAATACCTGATCCTCCCAGTTCTGCCATCATATTTTCAAGCCCGTTGAAGTAACTGTAAAGTATTTTACGTGAAACGCCTGCTTTCAATGCAATTTCGTCTATATTCAGTTTGTTGAATCCATATTTTGCTGCACACTTGTAAGCAGCGTGAAGTATTTTTCTGCGGGTAGCTGTGAGAGTATTTATAGGAACAACTTTTAATGTCATAAAGAACCGCCTGTTCTGTTGTTTATCGATTTGCAATACTGTTTGTTATTTGGTTTATAGCAACGTGTAAAGAAAGCATTATAATAGATTTTAAATGTAGAGTTTTAAGCTCTTTTCCATCAAACAGACACGGTAAATTATATGCCAGTTTCAGCAGCAGGTACAGAGAGTATAGCAGACTTTAGTTTTTTTGCTTTTTAGCACATAATGTCGGGGAAGTTTTGAACAGTTTTTATGGAGATAGTTAATGGCTTTCAGAATTTTAATAATTAATCCCGGGGCTACTTCCACTAAGGTTGCAATTTTCAGTAATGATAAAATATGTTTTGACGCTGAACTGAGTCATTCGCGGGAAAGTATAGATGCATATTCAACTGTAATGGATCAGAAGGATTTCCGCATTGCTGCTGTATTGGATCTGATTAAAGGTGAGATTAAGCAGAAGTTGCCGGACATGATTGTCGGGCGTGGTGGCTTGCTGAGACCTATTCCAGGAGGTCCGTATTCTATAAACAGTGATATGATATCCGATCTTGGCAGTTCAAGATACGGAGCGCATGCCTGCAATCTAGGTGCGATCATTGCCAGTGAACTTGCGGGAAAATGGGGCGTTCCATCCATGATTATGGACCCCGTTGTTACGGATGAGATGGACCCTGTTGCAAAGGTGACGGGGCTGCCTGAAATCAAAAGACGCACTGCTTTTCATGCCTTGAGCCAGCGAGGTGTTGCTCGGAGTGTGGCTGAAAAACTCGGCGTAGATTACGATAAGAGTAAATTTATTGTCACTCACATGGGGGGGGGCATGTCCATAGGTGCACATCGTAATGGGAAAATCATTGATGTTACAAATGCTCTTGATGGGGAGGGGCCGTTCAGTCCAGAGAGATCAGGTACCTTGCCTATTCTTCCTGTCCTTGATCTGATTGAAGCTGGCACATATTCATTTGCGGAAATGCGTAAGACCATAACTTCCGGTTGCGGTTTGCTCGCTTTGCTTGGGACAAATGATTTGCGGGAGGTTGAATCCCGTATAAAGAATGGTGATAAGGAAGCTAAATTTGTTTTTGATGCACTTACCTACAATATCAGCAAGTATATATGCTCTTTCATTCCAGCTCTTATGAAAGGGGATAAATCCAAAAGTCCAATTGGTGCAATCATCCTTACCGGGGGGCTTGCAAGAAGTAATATGTTAGTTCGTGCTGTTGATGATCTTGTTGGGTTTATTGCTCCAGTTCACGTTGTTACAGGTCTTGAAGAGATGGAAGTCATGGGGCGGGGTGGCCAGGATGTGCTTACCGGTAAGCTTCAGGCACAGACATATGCCGCTGTATAGAAGAACAGGATTTTTGTTGGGTATGGCATTAAAAAGAATCTTTTTAATGCCATACCCCTTGAAAATTTGCTTATAGGACCTAAATAATACTGTGCAGGTATATAATTCTTGCAGAAGAATGGCTTTGAGCGTAAAATAAATCATACTAAAAAGGTATGAAAATTAAGTGCTGACCATATTAAAAAGTAATTTTTCTTCACAATATATGAGAAGTGCGTATATTTTAATAATAAACATGGTCTTGATATTGGGCCGTAATTAAAATCAAGTTCACCCCCTCCACGGGGATGCGGAGGATATTATGTGGGAATATACAGATAAGGTAAGAGAACATTTTTTGGACCCTAAGAATGCAGGAACTATCGAAAACGCTGATGCTGTGGGCGAAGTAGGGTCCTTATCCTGCGGGGATGCCTTGCGTTTGTTCCTCAAGATTGATGAGGATGGACGTATTGAAGATGCGAAGTTTCAAACTTTTGGATGTGCAAGCGCGATCGCATCGAGTTCCATCCTAACTGAAATGATCAAAGGCATGACAATAGAGGAAGCTGAAAACGTTTCTAATAAGGAGATTGCTGAGGCCCTTGGTGGTTTGCCGAAGGAAAAGATGCACTGTTCCGTCATGGGACAGGAAGCTCTTGAGGATGCTATCCGTAAGTATCGTGGCCTTGATGCTGCCCCTGCGCCTGAGGGGGAAATAGTCTGTAAGTGTTTTGGCGTAACTGATCTACAGATTAAGCGTGCCGTTCTTGAAAATAATCTGACTACTCTTGATGAAGTTACCAACTTCACCAAGGCTGGAGGAGGTTGTGAAGAGTGTCATGGCCGTATTCAGGAGATTATTACTGAAGTTCGCACTGGAAAGATTGCTGAACCTGCTTCTGTTCAGGAAAAGCCTGCTAAGCTGACAAATCTCAAGCGGTTTCAGCTTGTAACCAAGACTATTGAAGAAGAAATTCGTCCATCTCTCCACAAGGACGGCGGGGATATCGAACTTATCGACATTGAAGGTACTGAGGTTATTGTTTCTTTGCGCGGATCGTGTGTCGGTTGTCCTTCCAGCGGGCATACTCTTAAGGGGTTTGTTGAACGCAGACTTAAGGAAACTGTTGAAGAAGCTATAACTGTGCGGGAGGCCTAGCATGAATTCTGTTTACCTCGATAACAATGCCACAACTATGGTAGCACCTGAGGTGCGAGAAGCTATGTTGCCTTTACTGGGCGAAGAGTATGGTAATCCTTCTTCTATGCATGGACTTGGAGGCCGTTCAGGATTGTACCTGTCTCAGGCCCGTGAAAAGGTTGCCGCCGGACTCGGGTGTGATCCTGATGAAATTATTTTTACCTCTTGCGGAACCGAGAGTGATAATACTTCTATTTTCTCAGCTCTCGAATCTCAGCCTGAGAAGAGGCATATTATTACCACCCGTGTAGAACATCCAGCAGTACTTAATGTTGCCAAGCACTATGAACGCAAGGGCTACGCAGTTACTTACCTCGGTGTTGATTCCAAGGGACATTTTGATCTTGAGCAGTACCGGGCAGCGATCAGGCCCGATACCGCTCTTGTGTCTGTAATGTATGCAAATAATGAGTCAGGAGTAATTTCTCCCATTGAAGAGATGGTGGACATAGCCAAGGAGCATAATGTTCTTTTTCATACCGATGCAGTACAAGCTGTAGGTAAAATACCCATTGATCTCAAGAAACTGCCCGTTGATTATCTTGCTCTATCCGGACACAAGATTCATGCCCCCAAGGGAGTAGGTGTAATGTTTTTGCGCCGCAATACTCCTTTTCGTCCATTTATGCTCGGAGGACATCAGGAAAGCGGTCGCAGGGGAGGTACTGAGAATCTTTCAGGTATTGTAGGCCTTGGAACTGCAATGGAGCTTGCTGTAAAGCATATTGAGGAGGAGAACACCCGTGTACGGGCTCTGCGTGATCGCCTTGGAAAAGGGCTTATGTCCGCTATTCCGGATTCCATTATCAACGGAGACACGGAACAGAGGCTTCCCAATACCCTCTCTATTGCTTTCAAGTTTATTGAAGGCGAGGCCATGCTGCTCATGCTTGACCAGTTCGGTATCTGTGCCAGTTCCGGATCTGCCTGTACTTCCGGATCCCTTGAACCTTCACATGTTTTGAGAGCCATGGGAGTACCGTTTACTTATGCCCACGGCTCATTACGTTTTTCATTATCTGTATACAACACTGATGCGGATATAGACATCGTGCTTAAGGAACTCCCCCCTGTCATCAGCAGGTTGCGTCAGATGTCTCCGTTTCGTCGTGGTGATGAAGGTTTGGACTGGGCTGACAGTCACGCCCATTAGATCTTATTAATTAAGATTATCGGCAACTAGTTGCTTTTAATGGACGGGATATTATTAATAATAAATTCCCGTCCTTATTTTTTATTGGGAATTAGCAATTCAGACTCACTTTATTAAGTGGGGGTAAAAGCGTAGACCAATTCTTTGTAGATTGTCTTTCGCTGGAATATTCCCTTTCTGACTAAAGCATTTCAGGATTGTTTTCCTTATACTTTGGTCTTCACAGATCTGCCGGAGGTAAATAAATGAAAATTCATAATTCTATGATTTCTTTGGTGGGGGGGACCCCACTGGTCAGGTTGAATAAGGTCAGCGAAGGCTGTAAGGCTCAGGTCGTTGCCAAGCTTGAATTTTTTAATCCTTGTTCTTCTGTAAAAGACCGTATCGGTGTTTCTATGATTGAGGAGGCCGAGAAGAGGGGAGCTATTCAGGCCGGTGCTACCATTGTAGAACCTACAAGCGGTAATACCGGAATCGGGTTGGCTTTTGTCTGTGCGGTCAAAGGGTATAAACTCATTTTAACCATGCCTGAATCAATGAGCCAGGAACGCAAGGATCTACTCAAAGGTTTTGGGGCTGAATTGGTGCTTACTCCTGCCGCGAAGGGTATGACCGGTGCAGTTAATAAAGCGAAAGAGATAGCGGAAAATGATCACTCCGTTTTTTTACCTATGCAGTTTGCTAATACTGATAATCCGCTCGCACATCGTAACTACACCGTTAATGAAATATGGGAAGACACAGACGGTAAGATAGACATTTTTATTGCAGGTGTCGGCACCGGTGGAACAATTACCGGTGTAGGTGAGGAGCTGAAGAAACGTAATTCTGAAATAAAGGTGATTGCAGTTGAACCTGCAAAGTCTCCTGTTCTTTCCGGTGGAAGTGCCGGCCCGCATGGTATTCAAGGAATTGGCGCAGGTTTTGTGCCTGATGTCCTTGAAACAGAGATTATTGATGAAGTTTATAAAGTTGCGGATGAAGAATCTCTGGCAATGGCGCGCAGACTTATTCAGGAAGAGGGTATTTTGTGCGGAATATCTGCCGGAGCAGCAGCCTGTGCGGCAATTGAAGTTGCAAAACGTGAAGAAAATAAAGATAAGCTGGTGGTATTTATTGTTCCCGATACAGGGGAGCGTTATTTGAGTACTGCACTTTTCAAGGATTAAGGATAAGTATAATGGTTAGCAAGATAGGCAGTCCTTTGTTGGCGGAAGTAGTGGAAGCCCTTTGTGAGAAAGAGTCATATCAATCAGTATACCATATGCCTGAACATGACAGACCAATGCCTTCACTTGAGTCTCTTGGTGAGTTGGTTGAACGTTTGCAGGCAGTCCTTTTTCCCGGTTATTTTGGCAACTCAGAGATTCGTCCGGAGACTATGCGCTATCATATCGGTGGCAATCTTGATGTTGCCTACCGTATACTTGTAGAACAGATTTTGCGTGGTCATTGTTTTTTCTGTAAATCAGATGAACTTACCTGCACTGACTGTGAAGATAATGCCAAGCTTGTCGCTTCCGAATTTATGGCTTCACTGCCTGAAATGCGTCGTCTGCTGGCAACGGATGTTCAAGCCGCGTATATTGGTGATCCTGCATCCAAAAGTCCGGGAGAAACAATTTTCTGCTACCCTAGCATCACCGCTCTTACACATCACCGTATAGCTCACGAGCTTTATAAGTTAAAGGTTGATCTGATTCCGCGTATTATCGGAGAAATGGCTCACTCCAAAACTGGAATTGATATTCACCCCGGTGCGCAGATAGGAGAACATTTTTTCATCGATCATGGTACTGGAACCGTAATTGGTGAAACCTGTATTATAGGCAAAAATGTCCGCCTGTATCAGGGGGTAACTCTTGGGGCGAAAAGCTTTCCGCAGGATGATTCAGGCAACCTGATCAAGGGCATTGCACGCCATCCAATTGTGGAAGATAATGTGATTGTCTATTCTGGAGCAACTATTCTTGGACGGGTTACTATCGGTGAAGGCTCTATAATCGGCGGTAATGTATGGGTGACCAGTTCTGTTGAGGCTGGAGAAAGGCTTTTGCAAACCAAGTAGTTTATCCGGGCAGGATTACTTGTTTTATGAAATGTTTTTAGAGAGGGTAGATACCGGTTATTTTCTCCGGTATCTACCTTTTTTATGAAACTTTAATATTCGGGTTTTGATCGATTCTTTTTTACATCTGATCGTTTTTTCTTTCCATTGACTCTTTTTCTTTTAGATGAAAGTGGCACTCTGGTTTTATGTCTCTGCCTGACCGGTTTAAGAGCCTCTGCAAGAACATTTGCGAACCGTTCCAGAACCGTTTCTTTATTTCGGAACTGGCTGCGGTGCTCTTCACAGGAAAGTTGTAACTCGCCTCTGGAATTGATTCTATTTTTCAAGCGACCTGTAATTCTTTTTTTTTGAAATTCAGTAAGATTCTGTGAATCCTGAATATTAAATACAAGAGTCACTTTAGATGATGTCTTGTTTACATGTTGACCACCGGGGCCTGAGCTGCGGCTGGTGATGAAACTTATTTCATTTTCGGGTATGGACAATGTGGATGTGATACTTATCATAGCTTTCGGTTGGATTGTTCTGTTTTTTAATCGCGTATATGGCGTACGTTAGTCTTAGGTCCGGTGCAATGGGTCTGCATCGTTCTTATATTTTTTAAGGAGTTATTAAATGAAAATTGCACTTCCCTCAAGAGACGGGCAGGTTGACGGACACTTCGGACATTGTGAAGCGTTCACTATTTACACATTGGATGAATCTAAGAATATTATTGATGAAGAAAAACTCACCCCTCCCCCCGGTTGCGGATGTAAATCCAATATTGTTCCAGTTCTTGCAGAAAAAGGTGTCAGCGTGATGCTGGCCGGTAACATGGGACAGGGCGCTGTGAATCTCTTGCAGAACAGCGGTATTCAGGTTATCCGCGGATGCGGTGGTGAATTGAAAGAAACAGTTGCACAGTGGGCAGCCGGAACACTTTCCGACTCAGCCGTTGTATGCGATGATCACGAGTCCTGCGGCAATCACTAGGCCGTAGCTTTTAAAGCGTTAAGGGCACGATAAAACTTATTTGGAGTCTAGAAACATGAATGAATGTCCCTGCGGCAGCGGCAATACATATGAAAATTGCTGTGAGCCTTACATCACTGGAAAAGAGCCTGCACCTACTGCTGAAGCACTCATGCGTTCCCGCTACACTGCGTTTGCAGTTCAGCAGGTTGCATATCTTGGAGATACCTTAGCTCCTGAAAGCAAGCATGATTATGATGAAGCACAGGTTAAAACTTGGGCTGAAACATCCACATGGCTCGGTCTGACTATTGTTTCAACTTCCAAAGGCCAGCCCGAAGACGAAACCGGTGATGTGGAGTTCATCGCCAAATTCAGGCAGCAGGGTGCAATCCACACCCATCATGAAGCAAGTCGCTTTGAAAAAAGAGATGGAAATTGGCTGTACGTGGACGGCGATATTGTACCCCCGATGCCAATTAAAAAAGATAAAAAAGTAGGACGCAATGACCCCTGTCCATGCGGCAGTGGCAAAAAATATAAAAAGTGCTGTGCATAACGCATCATTCTTTAAGTCTGAATAAAATAAACCCCGTTTCGGAATTTTCTGAAACGGGGTTTTATCTTTTTGGAATTAAAGAGTTAAAAATAAAGATTATTGTTTAACTTCTTCTGCTTTGATTATGATTATAGGCTTAACCGGTACGTCGCTATAGCCGCCTTTATTGAAAGTTACTGATTTTCCGATTTTATCAACAACTTTTTTACCGCCGATGACTTTCCCGAAGACAGCATATCCCCATTCAGCTCCTCTTGGAGCTTTGAAATTAAGGAAGTTGTTATCCTTAGTATTTATAAAGAATTGATCTGACGCAGAATGAGGATCGTCAGTGCGGGCCATGGCAATAGTATATTTATCGTTATATAGTCCGTTGCGGGCTTCATTTTCAATCTCTGGGTGAGTGGGGCGTTTCTGCATATTTATATCAAAGTTACCACCTTGAATCATAAAGCCATCAATAACACGATGAAAAATTGTTCCATCATAATGGCCTTCATTTACATATTGTAAAAAGTTGGCAACGGTTATAGGGGCTTTTGCTTTATCAAGTTCAAGTACTATGTTCCCCTTATTTGTCTGAAGTTTAACAAAAACTTTGGAATTTTCTGCATTAGCAAATGTTCCGGCAAAAAAAGCAGCACAAAAAAGAGCTGCAACCATAAATATTTTAATATTTTTCATTACTGATATTCCTCCTTCATTGGGTTTAATGCCGTTTACCAGAAACGCTATTAGCGGGCAAATATAATCCCGTTAAAAATATTACTAGTTGCTGTAGAGTTCATTGTATCGCAGCATGTCGGTATTTCTTTCATTTAATTTTCTTGAATTGGTGGACTGGAATATATACGCTGTATCAAATTTAAGGAGTGATTATGCCTATTTTATCATGGAAAGACGGATATTCTGTAGGGGTCAGGAGTATTGATGATGAGCATAAGCAACTTCTTGCTATGATTAACAGGGCTTATGATTCTGTTGAAAATATGGAAGAAGAAAAGGTTATGATTGAGCTGGTGGATGAGATGCGCAGATATGCAATGATCCACTTTGCAACTGAAGAAAAAATGATGCTCCAATATGATTACCCTTTTTCAAATGAGCACAAGCTTCAGCATAATGATTTTATGATCAAGGCTGCTTCTTCTAATAATATTCTGGATAGCAGCGCCAGTGGAGTAGAGCCTGTCAAAATTTTTAAATATCTTGCAGACTGGCTGCGTGAACATATCCTGAAAACTGATAAAAAGTTGGGAGAGTTCTTAAATGAAAAAGGTGTTAAGTAGCACTGAGTTTTTTATGATTGGAAATCAGGAAAGACCCTGAATTCAGGGACTTTCCTGATTTAAAAGCGACGTTAATAAAATTAACCGCTTGTAATTTCAATTTTGCGGGGTTTGACTTCCTGCTTCTTAGGCAGAAAAAGTTCCAGAACTCCGTCTTTCAAATTTGCTTTAATATTTTCACGATCAACAACGTCTGCAATAGTAAATCTGCGACTGTACTCACCATCAGAAAACTCTTGGTCAATATATTTTTCATCATCAGCCAGTGTTGTTGCTGATTTTGCGGATATTATCAGAGTGTTTTCATCGAGATCAATTGTAAGTGCCTCACGGCAAACTCCGGGTAAGTCCATGTACATGAAAAAACCATGTTCACTTTCTACGATGTCGGTTGACGGGCTGAATTTTTCAAGTTTTGTCTCATCATTCTGATATTCAATACTCATACTAAACCTCCCTTATCCAATTGCAATATCGACTTTTTTAGGTCTTGAAGCCTCTGATTTAGGTAGAACGATAGTTAAAATCCCATCTTTAATTGAGGCCGTTACGTTGTTTGCGTCTACTGGTGTATTGATGGAAACAATTCTTTGAAAGATTCCTGAAGGCCTTTCCTGTCTGAAATAGCGTCCTTCAGGTAATTTACGTTCACCTTTTATTACAAGATCCTTAGCAGTAATTGTTATTTCAACATCATCAATGCTAATTCCTGGAACCTCTGCCCTGATAAAAATTTTGTTTTCATCTTCACCTATGTTGAGAGGTGGATATGAAGCTTTTCCCCTTCTATAATGATGAGGATTAAAGACATCATGAAATATTTTATCAAATTCATATGGGAAATTATAGAAAGAACCAAAATCGATGACCATATAAAACCTCCTGCATTATTTTGTTTGTTAAAAAATATATATTCAATTTGAGTTGTCAATAATTCGTAAATATTCTTTTGATGAAATTTAAGTCATTTTTTAGTTAATTTTCTGTTTTACAATAAAAAACTCCCCTGCAAGATAATCTTGCAGGGGAGTAGATGATTTTTCTTTTCAAGAAAGAGGTGAGTCTTTCTTGGAATCATGAACTAAAGAATTTCAACCAGTTCAATCTCAAAAATCATGGTCTGACCGGCGAGAGGGTGGTTTCCGTCGAGAACAACCTGCTCATCGGTTACAGATTTGATAGTAACGTTGGTAACACCCTGGTCGGTATTAACCTGAAGCATCATGCCCACTTCTGGATTGATCTCGGGTGGAATCTGGTTGCGGTCAACTTCAAAGGTGTGCTCTTCGTGGTAAGGACCGTATCCTTCTTCAGGGCTGATTGTAGCCTTTACTTTTTCTCCTACTGCGAGACCTACGACAGCATTTTCAAAACCCTTAATCAACATTCCCTGACCGAGAACAATCTCAAGAGGTTCTCCCCTTTTATAAGAGGAATCAAATTCTGTACCGTCTTCGAGTGAACCGGCGTAGTGAACTCGGATTTTGTCACCGTCTTTGGCTTGGGACATGGAAACTCCTTGTGTGCGCGGCAAACCTTTATGGTTTAAAATCCGCTTTGTTTAATAATATTATAAAGTCTAATTTTTTTCCCATTTATCTGCCGGGATTGCCTCATCCACGAGCATAATGGGAATCTCATCTTTCACCGGATATATAACGTTACACGCAGCGCATTTAAGTCCGGTTTCACCACTTAGAAGATCAAGTTCACCCTTACATTTAGGGCAGACCAGAATTTCAACTAATTCTTTATTGAGAGTCATAGAAGGTACTCCTTGCACATCGACTGATCACTATCCTATAACTATAGAAAACAAATTCCTCAACCCCGTAGTTTCCACTTTGGGAAAGATGATTATATATACAAGAACATCTTTTTTCTGGAGAATGATATGCCCGCAATTGATCTTCATACACATTCCACTGCATCTGATGGAACTCTTAATCCTGTTGAGCTTGTTAAAGCCGCGAAAGAATCCGGGCTTGCAGCCATTGCTATTACTGACCATGACACGATGGCAGGGCTTCCCGCGGCCATGGAAGCCGGAGTTAAATGCGGGGTTGAGGTTATTCCGGGTTGCGAACTCAGTGTGGCGACAGATGTCGGAGTCCTTCATATCGTGGGACTTTGGGTTAATCCGTACTCTGAAGTTTTGAAGAAAGCCTTTAAAGAAGTTCGAAACAGACGCATCGCCCGCAATGAGGGCATGATTTCAAATTTGCAGAAACTTGGTCTGGATATTTCTATGGAAGATGTTCAGGAGCAGGCAACCGGAACGATCGGCAGGCCGCATATGGCTCGAATAATGGTTGCCAAGGGTCTTGTTGATAATTTTGAAGAAGCTTTCAAAAAATATCTGGGAAAAAATGGTAAGGCTTATATTCCAAAGGATAACATCTCAGCTAGTCAGGCTTTTGAGCTGTTACGTTCAACCGATGCAACCCCTATATTGGCCCACCCTTATCTGATCAGCTCTGATGAAGTGGTGCTGGACAGTGAGGTAGGAAGGCTTAAACAGCTTGGCCTTGAAGGAATAGAGGTGTACTACAGCTCTCATTCTATTGAGATGGTCGGGTTTTGCAAGAAACTGGCTCGAAAATATGATCTGCTCGCAAGTGGCGGATCTGATTTTCACGGTTACGTGAAGCCTGATATAAGCCTTGGAAAAGGTATGGGAAAACTTTTTGTCCACCATAGCGTGCTTGACGATCTTAAATCCTTCAGGCAGTCCAAGGGACTCAAAATTTAATTTTTTGCCCAACATAATTATGAATAAAACTATTACTGAAAATAAATCTGACAATCCCGAATATTCCAGACCTATTTTGCGCGAAATGCCGGAATTGCTTTGTCCTGCCGGGAACATGGAAAAACTAGAAACCGCTGTAATATATGGTGCTGATGCTGTTTATCTTGGCGCCGGTGGTTTAAATCTTCGTTCTGGTGGAGCCGGCTTTCAGTGGGAAGAGCTTTCTACTGCTTTTGAACTCACTCGGAACAATAATGTTCAGGCTTACTTTTGTATCAACGCCTATCCTAAAGAAAAGAGTCTCGATATGGTTCGCGCTGATCTTGAGAAACTGGCTGCTTGTCCTCCGGACGGATTAATTATTGCCGATCCGGGAGTTCTGATGCTTGCTTCTGAATATCTCCCTGAAGTTCCAGTGCATATCAGTACTCAGGCTAACACCGGGAATAGTGAAGCAGCGAAGTTCTGGAAAAATTTCGGAGCGGTAAGAGTTAATCTGGCCAGAGAACTTTCTGCTGCTGATGTTGCTGATATTGCTTCCAAATGTCCGGATATGGAACTTGAGATGTTTGTTCATGGAGCCATGTGCATGGCTATTTCGGGACGCTGTATGCTAAGTGCTTGGCTTAATGATCGTTCTGCCAACATGGGGCGTTGCACCCATCCATGCCGGTTTGAATATAAGGCTACAGGGATGCGGGTAGAAGAAAAGACTCGTCCCGGGCAGGATGTATGGGAAGCTGTAGAGCATGATGGACATACTGAATTTTTTGCCGCTGAAGATCTCTGCCTTGTTCATTATGTGCGTATGCTGACGAAGCTTGGTATTTCTTCTCTTAAAATTGAAGGGCGGACTAAAAGTTCTTCCTATATTGCACAGGTAGCTGATGTATATCGCACAGTTATTGATACCGCCAAGCAGGGCAGGTCTCTTCCAGAAACAGCTATGGCAGAACTTACCAATACCGCTACACGTCCGTTAACCACTGCCTTTTTTAAGGGGTCAGGGCCGAGTGTTATTGCACAGCCCCCATCTGCAGAAGAGCGCAAACCTGTTGTTGCCAGAATACTTGAACGCAAAGGAATAGATAGCTGGCTGGTTTCAGTGAAATCACGTTGGGAGGACGACTCTAACGTTGAAATAATCCTTCCCGGTCTTAAGCGTCCTGTTTTGGAGCATGGAGCTTACAGCTTCGAAGCTCCAAACGGAGAATATCGAGACACTGTTCATTCCGGTACACAGGCTGTGCTTCGGTCTGAAAACCCAGATCTTGCGAGAGGTCTTTTTATACGTAAATCGTAAACTATAACCTTCAAAAATGTAGTATTTTAACAGATAGAATAATATTCTGACCATATTATGTTATCCGAGTGATTTTTATTCTCGCGAAGATTGACCATAGAGATTAGATTATATAATCCTATAAGTAGGAAAATAAAGAGTTTGAACACCAAACGAACATAAATTAGATTATTTAAACAGGTCTGTTAATATAAACACTAAAGGCAAGGCCATCACAGGCAGCCTAATTTCAGGAGGTTCCATATGCTCGTCAAGAACTGGATGACAGAAAAAGTCATTACTCTTACTCATGATCGTTCCATGATGAAAGCTGCCAAGCTTATGAAGGATAATGATATACACCGGTTGCCTATTGTTGATGATGAAGGCGTACTGGTTGGTATTATCTCTGATCGTGATATTAAAGAAGCCTCACCTTCAAAAGCTACTACACTTGATATGCATGAGCTGTATTACCTGCTCTCTGAAATTAAGGTAAAAGATATAATGTCCCGCAAGGTCATTACTGTGACTGTTGAAGATACTGTTGAGAAAGCTGCCGTTTTGATGGAAAGTAAAAATATTGGCGGCATACCGGTTGTAGATGCTGATAACAAATGCGTTGGTATCATCACCGATACTGATGTTTTCAAGGTGCTCATTCAGATCACCGGCGTCATGGATGGTGGCATACAGATAGGGCTTACCCTTTCAAACGATCCCGGTTCACTGAATGAAGTTCTGGAATACCTGAAAGCAAGCAACGCCCGTGTCATGTCCATTCTGACCTCTTATGAGCCGGAACAGGATAATATGCGGCAAGTTTTTATTCGTATTCACGATATGGAAAAAGCTGCACTAAACAAAATTAAAGAAGATATTACCAAAAATTTTGATATGCAATTCTGGGTACGTGATTCCATTCACGGATTGACTTCCTAAATTCTGTTTTTAAGAATAAGTTAAAGCCCCGAAATTGATATTTCGGGGCTTTTTTTTGATAAAAGAATCTTTTTCAGGTATGCCAAATGCATAACTAAATTAAGTAAAAGATTTAATGCTGCACCAGCCATTTTCGGGGGATAGACCAGTAACCGTCTTTAGATGATTCGACAAGTTCATCCAGCAGTTTTGCAACCCCATGGTCCTGACATGAAGGGATATGTAAGTCCGCAGCAGGGAGAACTTCGGGAGCTGCATTGGCCACAGCGGCACTCAGTCCTGCATGACCGAACATAGTCAGATCATTTTCGCTGTCTCCAATTGCAATGCTATTGAGATCCGGCCAGCCTATTTCTTTCATAATCTGCATTGCAGCAGAGTGTTTACCATGTTTTGCCGGCCCTATTTCAAGAAATTCTTCTGCTGTTCGTACGCAGCTAAGGCCATGCTTCTCTGCAAGCTTACGTACAAATTTACATTGTTCAATTTTATTGCGGTGTGAGAAGGTTAATACTTTGATTACACCTTTTTTTTCAGGTGTAAGGCCTTTTTGGGGAAGTGTCTCACCCACAAGTGTAAAAGCATCTAACTCAGCTTTAAGAAGGTCTGACCTGGTCCAAATTCCGTCTGTGACATAGGTTGCATAATGGATTCCAGCTTCAAGCAATGTTTCTTCAATTGACTTGCATTGTGCGATGGTTGTTCCGTGGAGAGAAAGATCTCCGCTACGGTTAATCAACGAGCCGTTGACTCCGGCGTGAGCATTTTCACTGCCCACAATTTCTATCAGTTCAGGTATGCTGATCAGGTGCTTTCCTGTAACCAGAGAAAATTTTCCACCGGCACTTCTGAATCTCTCAATAGCATTAGCTGAAATCTCATCAATTATATTGCCCGGCTCAATAAGGGTTCCATCAATATCGCAGAAAATCCATGGCAACGGGGCATTACGATTCTGGGTGATATTTCTGGCCAAATAATCCTGATCCTTTCTTGCGGCTGGGAGAGTTTTTTTGGCGATTGCCGGAGCAATACTTCCAGTGCCGAATCTATTTTTAAGTTCAACAATACGCTGACCGAAAGAAAATGATTCGCCCAGCGGAGATGTCCTGAAGTCACAATAACATACCGTGCGTATAAGAATATTTTCTAAGTCCGGCACAGGGAATTTATCGTAGTACACTTTAATTTCAGGTAGATTTTGAATCTCAAGGGGGGTGCTGGAATGCCACAACACTGCTTCTATTACATCTTCAGGAGCACCGCAGTGGGCCAGATATGCTGCCCCATCAAGTGGATGAAAACCTGTTTTCGCGAGCTTTTCTGAGTAGCCTATGTCATGAAAAAGTGCTGCAATGATGATCTTGTCAGAAAGCTCTTTGTCATAGTTCATTTGTGAGACTATTCTTTTGGCTGTACGGCAGGCCTGACGCATGTGAGCCAGTCTGGTTGAGTCTGCATTGTAGAAAGAAGCAGCCAGTTCATCGTTGAAAACCGTTGCAATTGGTGCCATCGGTTCTGGAAAGATTTCTTTTAAAACAGAAGACAATTTAACGGAATGCTCCGCTTTGGCTATTTGATAGTTCATGATTTAAGTAGGTAGTTGCAGGTGGTTTAATGTCAAGTGAACATCGGGTTACAAAAAACATGGCCGCTGGGTTATTCTTCCAAGCGGCCAGATACATTGAGTATTAAAAATATTTTTATAAATGCTTTTTTTCTGTTTCTGAAACAAGACGTTCAAAAACCCCGTTGATATCAAGCTTGGTTGTATCGACAATTATTGCGTCTTCGGCAGGTTTTAACGGTGCAACTTTGCGATTGCGGTCCTGATCATCTCTGGCTTTAATCTGTTCAATAAGTTCATCCAGTTCGGCAGGTTTTCCCATTTCTTCGAGCTGGTTGAAACGTCTGCGGGCACGTTCTTTAAGGTCAGCATCAAGAAAGAATTTACAGGGAGCTTGCGTGAAAATGACTGTACCCATGTCCCGGCCTTCAGCAACCAATGATGTAGTTGTTCCGATATTTCGCTGTGCTGTTTTCTGAAAATTTCTTACCGCAGTGATTTTGGCCATATTTGAAGCCCACATGCCGACATTCTCTGTACGGATTTCATTTGTAAGTGCGATTCCGTTGAGACTTAAAGTCGAATTGCTTCCGCTGCCGGAAAGGGTGAATTCAAGATTTTGCAAAGCGGCTTCAATAGTTTCATTTTTCCAGTCCCATGCTCCTTTGCCAAGTTTCCATGCTGTAGCTCTGAACATGGCTCCGGTATCAAGGTAGGCAATTTCAAAATGATCAGCTAGACGCCTGGCAAGAGTTGATTTGCCCACACCTGCTGGACCGTCGAGAGTAATAATAAAAGGCGCAGACATTAAAGCAGCTCCTTAAGTGTTTTTAGAAAAATTTTATTTTCATAGTCAGTGCCCATATTAACTCTGATGTAGTCGGCAAGACCGAAACTTTTTAGAGGGCGTACGATAATTCCTCGTTTGAGAAGTTCATCAAAGACTTCAGCTGCATTACGTGTTGGTTTGAACATAATGAAATTAGCTTGAGAATCAAGGACTTCACAGCCTATTGCTCTAAGCTCGTCTGTGAATAATTTCCTTCCGCGCTGCACTACATCAAGTGTTTTCTGATAGAATGCTTCGTCACTAAGCACAGCAACAGCAGCTTCTTCAGCAAGAATGCTTACGGTGAATGGAGCGCGGGATCGGCTGATATAATCAGCAAGTTCTGGGCTCATGATACCGTAACCTATGCGCATTCCAGCCAGACCGTATGCTTTGGAAAATGTGCGCAGTAATACGATATTGGGAAATTCATTCAGCATTGAAAGCATGTCATATTCTTTCGCCGGAGTAGCAAAATCAATGTATGCTTCATCAATTGCCAAAATGGTCTGTGCAGGAATTAATGATGCGATTTCACGCAGTTCACGGGCTGGAACAGCCAGACCTGTAGGATTATCCGGTGTAGTTATAAAAACAATTGCTGTTTTATCTGTTACCGCAGCAGCAAGAGCTTTGAGCGGCTGCTTATGACCGGCATCGCGGGGGACCTGTCTGAAACTGATACCACATAGTCTGGACATAAGTCTGTACATGCTGAAGCATGATTCGTAAGTCAGCACTTCATCCTGCCCCGGCTGAGCTTTGACGCGCAGGAGAAGGTCAATAACCTCGTCCGATCCGTTACCGCTGATGATACATTTTTCATCAACTCCAATGCGCTTTGCAATTGCTTTATTCAAGCGGGGATTGCCGTTCTGAGGATAGCGGAAAATATATGGTGCATGGCTAATAATGGCTTTTTGAGCAATTGGAGATGCACCAAGGGGGTTTTCGTTGCTGGCAAGTTTAATAACGGTATCCAGACCGTATTTTTCTTTTATTTCCTCGATGGTAAGTCCCGGAACATAGGGCTTAGTTTCCATCACATCAGGACGGACTTTGATGGCGGACATGCTGTGATCCTCTTATGGTGGTGAATTTCCCCGAGGGGCATTTGAATAGTTTCATTCTGAATTTATCGGGGTTGCAGCAAATTTAGTAGTTGGGAATATGGGATTTGTCAAAAAGCTCTTATAAGAATAGGTGATTTATAACTGGTTTGACTTAAATACTAATATGCAAAAGTAAGTCCTCCACTTCATATTGAAGTGGAGGACTCTTTAAGCCAGGGGGCAAGCCTGAGTCTTTTTTAGGTAGGTCTCACGGTCAGAACAGGGCAGTTGGCAGCCTTGACTACCTTTTCAGCGACAGAACCGAATAGAATGCGATCAATACCTGCACGGCCATGAGTTCCCATTACAATCAGATCTGTGTTTTCGTTTTTTGCAATGCTGAGTATTTCTTCAGCAGCATATCCAGTAACAACCTTACCGCTTACACTTACATCTTTGAAATTGTCATCAATGAAGCTTTCCATCGATGAGTCGGCACCTGTAACTATTTCACCTACAAAGTTTTCGATTGAGCTGGGTGGTACATGAAACCCTACATACTGGTCCAACGAAGGAGCAACATACAGGCACATGATCTCGGCCCCCATCTTCTTTGCAAGTGTACTTGCATAGTCAGCAACAACAGGGCTGTGCTCGGAAAAGTCAACTGCACACAAAATCTTTTTTATATCAACCATATTATCCTCCTTATTTCAAAGTTGTGTATTGAAAAAGCGTATTTAACTACTCTTATATCAAATATTATCCCAAACTAGATAGCATGGACAAGCATTTTCTTATGATTTATTGTACAGGTGGAAAAAAATTCTATTTTATTTTTCTTTATGGTTAATTAAGGAATTTTTTTCCGACCTTGTTTTTAGTATAATGACAATTATTTCAGTCTATTGCTTTAAAGTCTAGACTTTGGCAAGGTCATTGCATGATATGCCGTGAAACCAAAGGCTGAGGAGTAAAATATGAAGATAAGTCCTGAACAGATTGAAGCCTTACAACAGCAGCAACAGCAGCAAAGTAATAAGGCAAAGAAGGTTGACGGGGCGGCATTTGGAGAATTTCTTAATCAGGAAGTGCAGCAGGGCGAAAAAAATAAGTCTGTTGCAGCACCTCCAGTGCCTGGTCTTCATGCCATGAACCCCATGCTGCAGGTGCAGCAGACTGCTCCAGTGCAAAGTGCGCAGGTCAGTGAAGGTGAATTTGTAGGCAAAGTTGAAAAACTTTTCGGAGATTTTGAGAATTACGCACAGCAGGTAGGTACCGCTTCTGAAGGCGGTCTGAAGCAGGCATACAGTACTCTTGAAGGTATTCAAGGTGGTGTTGATTCACTCAAGAAAGACTGGCCCGGCGTAGCAAGCGAGAATCCCGAACTGGGTTCAATTGTCAGTGAATTAGAAGTCATGGCAGTGACCGAACAGATTAAATTTAACAGGGGGGATTACGTGTAGTTTTAATTACACCAATCCCTTTGCGTAAGGAAGCTTATGCTAAAACCCCGGACATTTGTATGCCCGGGGTTTTTAATTTTAACTAGTTTCTCATTACAGAACATCAACCAGATCAAATTCTCGTCCTGATTCCTGCATAGCTTTTTTACTGCCGAGGACTACAATATCGCCATGTTTTGCAACAGTTTTGGCTGCCTCTGCAAAGTTACGGAAATCATGCTCACTGCAGCTGAGTACCTGCTCACGGATGGACTGTCTGAATTTAGCATCTTCTCCGCAGAGATAGCGTACCATTGAGGTATAACCTTTGGCATCTGGAAGCATGTAGTCGTCAATTTCGCCTATTCCACCCAGAACAGCTTTTTCCAGCTCATCATTGTTTACTTCGATACTGTTCAGGTATTCGCCGACACCATCATAAGTCTGGATAGTACGGTTCAGATTCGGGTCACGATATGAAACAAAGCTCAGGCTGCCGGAAGTACGGTCGAACATTGAAAATGATCCATAGGCTCCGCCTTGCACGCGTACTTTATCCCACAGGTATCCGGTACGCAGATAACGACTGATAACATGAGCAGCTCCTGAATATTGGTAGCCGTGCTCAAAGACATTTGCACCCTTGGCAACATAGTTGACCTGAGCCGGGATGCAGAGTCCTTCTGCTTTTGAAAAGGAATGCATGTTACGTGTCGCTTTGCTGTGGGTTCCAGCAGGAAGGTTGCCCACCATATCAGCGATAGCTGTTTCAATATTCCCAAATGATTTTCCATCAAGAGTGACATTAGAAAGCAGGTTTGCCTGATTAAGTATTACCGATCTTATTGTTTCAAGGTCAGCAACTACAGATTCAAAATCATTGTCAACACGCTCTGCAAGGTTGCGCAGGAATTCAAGTCCTGTGATACCGTTCATAAGTTCATTGATGAATCCAGCTTCGTTGAAGCGTGCTTTCATGCGTGTTGCCGCGATGATATGACCGGAAGGGATGAGTGATTGTTCTTTGCGTGCTTTGGCTTCGAGTACAATCTGGCGGATACGATCTTTATTATCAAGTGAAGCCTCAAGTAGAAGTTCACTGATGATATCCAGCAGATCAGTTGTCCGTTCAGCTGTTGCTTTGCCTCGCAGTACAAAGCGGGTGCAGGTTTCTTCAGAGGCATGATGGGCTGAAACAATTGTGGTAGGTGATATTCCACCTGTTTTGGCAGCCATGCGTCTGGTCATGGTGACAAAGTCTGTAGATTGGGTTCCTGTCTGGGTCAATGCCCGTCCAAATATGGGCAGGTATGGGATCAATCTATCCTCAAGACCTGCAAAATCAAATGCGAGGTCTAGATATGTGATTCCGTTGGTGTCTATATCATGGAAAAGTAATTGTTCTTTTTCTTCGCAAACTATTTCTTTTCCATGTTTATCGAGATCTGAAATTTGCAGGCGCGGGATTGTATCCAAATCTTCAGGTGAGTCCGGCGCTTCCTGTTCTTCCTGAAGTTCTCTGGCCTTGCTGACTGCTGCAGCATATTCCTGATCATCCATTGCGCTACGAGCTTTTTCCAGTTTATCCTTTTCGCGAGCCTCACTGGCTGGACCTACTTCACTATCTGGGACCATCAGTACACTTGTACGATAATTATTATTTAAGAAGATTTTTTCAATCAGGGATTCAAAAATTTTCTCACCTTTTTCAATTTTAGCTTTGATATCTTCCAGCGGTTTTTCATAGCGAATGTACTCAAGAGGGTGTCCATCATAGAGCCATGAGGTCATTGCACTGATCATAACAGAAAGACCACGGGGGTATGATCCGGTATTGTTTTCACGCAGATGAAATTCAATGGTATTAACTGCTGCATCAATATCTTCTTGCGCGACACCTTGGGCAGCAAGCTCTTTTAAAGTTGCAAAGATAAGTTCTTCAACTTTTTGTGCATCTTCCTTATCTATGCCTTTGAGACCCGTGGAGAAGTATAGCTGGCGGAGTTCATTTTCAAGTCCTACACCTGCAAGATCTTCACCCATACCCGAATCATTCAATGCTTTACGTAGCGGAGAGGATGGCAGACCGATAAGTATCTCTTCCAGTACGTTAAGTTCAAGATCAGACATCGCATCTCGATCCTGCTCTATTCCGAAGTTTACTGTAACCATAGCCTTTTGACCACCTTCATCAGAAGCAGCGTATCTTTTTTCAAGCGCTATAGGCTTATCAAAGGGGGGTTGCATGGCTATTTCAGATTGCGGATCAATTTTATCAAACTGGCAGAAATACTCATCCAGCATTGCAAGACGATGTTCAGGATCATCGTCTCCATAAAAGAATGCATAAGCATTTGATGGATGATAGTATTTGCTGTGGAATTCCATGAATTCTTCAAAAGTAAGGTCCGGGATTACTTCCGGATTTCCACCTGAGTCAAGGCCGTACGTAGTATCTGGAAACAGTGAATGCTGAGTGTGTTCATATAGCAGGCTGTCCGGTGATGAATATGCCCCTTTCATTTCGTTAAAAACAACACCTTTATAGCTGAGACTTCCATCATCTTCAGGAACGTAATGCCAGCCTTCCTGCATAAGAGTATTCGGTGTAAGGTTAGGAAAGAAAACAGCGTCAAGATATACTCCGACGAGGTTGCGGAAATCCTGCTCATTGGGACTTGCAACAGGGTATACGGTTTTATCCGGATAAGTCATTGCGTTGAGGAATGTTTGCAATGAGCATTTAAGAAGTTCAACAAACGGTTCTTTAACAGGGTATTTTCTGGACCCGCACAATACGGAGTGCTCAAGTATATGGGGTAAACCGGTACTGTTTTCAGGAGGGGTGCGAAAACTGATTCCGAAAGTTTTATTTTCATCATTGTTAATTATAGATAGAAGTCGTCCACCTGTTTTCGCATGTTTGTAAATTACAGCCTCACCATTAAGTTCAGTCAGATATTCACGTGATATTTCTATAAATCCATGTAGTTTGGTCATTTATTATTCTCCATATTGGTTATGAATTTTGAAAATACCTAAAACGACATCTTAAATCAATTACTCTTAGCATCGATTGTTAACAAATTTTATTAATAAAATTGAGATAATAAAAAAATATCGATAAAGATTACGATTATCGTTGACATGAAATAAAGATTTATCTAATCTTCTTTCAACACAAGGCAAAAAGATGTTAAAGATAATACTGATTTTAACTATATAAGCACAGGAGATAAAAAATGAGTTGTCATCACGGAGATTATGAAGAGGTTCTTTCTATTGCAGCAATCGGGGAAACCGTTCCTGAGTTTGTTATGGAAGCATACGATCCATGCGATTGCGGTTTTTGCGAAGTGAAATTTGAAGAAGTTAAAAAAGCCGGTAAGTGGCTGGTCTTATTCTTTTACCCAGCAGATTTCACATTCGTCTGCCCGACAGAACTAGCTGATCTGGCAGATAAACATGCAGAGCTGGAAAAACTCGGGTGCGAAGTTGTTTCAGTCTCGACTGATACCAAATTTGTTCACCTTGCATGGAAGACTGACGAAAGACTGCTCCAGAACGTAAAGTTTAAAATGGCTGCAGATCCAACCGGTGAAGTCTCAGATTTCTTCGGTGTATATGATCACGATACAGGACTGGCTCTTCGCGGTACATTTATTATTAACCCTGATGGCGTTCTGGTTTCATCTGAAGTTAATTTTTACAATGTTGGCCGTAACGCACAAGAACTGGTTCGTAAAATTGAAGCAAATGTTTATCTTAAAGACCATCCAGCCGAGGCATGCCCTGCAAAGTGGACTCCCGGTGAAAAGACGCTTACTCCCAGCGAAAAACTTGTCGGTAAGGTTTACGAACAGCTTAATGATTAATTAGTTCCTCTAAAAAGCATTAAATAATTACAGTCTACACCTTAATGCTTTACCATTACACCCTCGTCTCATGAACATCAGCAGAAAGCCCGGAATCATTCGACCGATTCCGGGCTTTCTTGTTTTTGAATTATTCAATACTCGATGCCGTGGGATAATTAAAAAAAAACTGGTAGCAATTGAAATTTTAATCAACTGCTACCAGCGTATTATGCGGTAAAGCATGAGTTTGTGAAAATATGTATTCACAAACATAAGAGGACTAAACAGAACTCAAATTTATATATTATCTTGATATCATTGCCCGCAGAATATCAGCGCATCCTTCAGCCTGATGAGCCATCTCATTAAGGCAATCTACGAAATGCATAAGCTGATAAATATCTTTAAAATCCATATCTGAATTATAGATTCTGTTGGTCAGTTCTTTTCTAAGTTCTACAGCTTTTGCGTAGTGTTTACGTACTTTTCTGAATTTATTTTTTGTGCCTTCACGGTCAATAGATTTGCCGTCATTCAGTGCTATTGTGGCTTTGAGCGCAGGACCGAGGCTTGTTGTCGTGTCGTTGACCTCAGAAAGGAGCAGTATAAGATCTTTCTGATATTCGACCGGTATCGCTACCTTGCGCATAGCAAGCCAGTGCAGCGCTTCCTGAGCATTATCGAGGACGTTGTCCTGACTGCGTGTATAGTTGAAAAAAAGTGTTTTATCCACAGCCATGAAAAGAGAGTGCGGTAGATGATTGCGAATAGACCTTTTGATTTTATCTGCCTGACTTTCTACCTTGTCGATCTGTTCAATGAGTTCTTTGAACTCTCTGCATGTGTCGTTTCCGGCAACATAGCATTCTACAGAATCGTTGATAATATGAATGCATTCGGCAATCTTGTTATAATGTTGAACCAGCCCTTCCATGGGATCTTTGTTCGCAATAAGGCCGAGAAAAGGAAGACGAAAGTGCATAATGTTCTCCTTGTTTTATCAGATGAAAGCCCATTTAAGCAGGCTGAAAATGGTAATACTCGTAAATGCTGCAATGGGAACAGTTAATACCCAGTACAAAACAATTTTTCCAAGAATTTTAAAGTTAACTGCGGAAAAACCTCTTGCAAGACCAACACCGACAACAGCACCTACTGCGGCGTGTGTAGATGATACCGGTAGGCCCATATTTGAGGCGGCTAATACCGTTGTAGCAGCTCCGAAGTCAACAGCAAAGCCTCTTGTATTAGTCAGTACAGTAATCTTTTCACCAACTGTAGCCATAACTTTGTGTCCCAGCAATGAAATACCTATAGCAATACCGAGTCCGCCCATAACAAGCAGACCGATTGGGATATCGGCTTTAGCGAGAAGCACATGCTCTTTAGTAATAAGATAAATAGCTGCAACTGGTCCAATAGCATTGGCCACATCGTTGGCACCCTGCGAAAGGGCAACATAACATGATGTTCCAACTTGAAGTTTACGAAATGTTTCTTCAACTGCTTCAGCGCCTTGCTCTGTGTTGCCAACAAGTTTGTTGACTGCAAGTCTTCCTGAAAACCAAACAACACCTGCGATAGCAAAAGCCAGGCAGAGTGAGCCCAGAAAAGAAAGGTGAAGTCCTTTTCCGACCGGGGTTTTGTAGAGGAAGGAAAGCGCTATTAGAAGAACTGTAAGACCCATCCATATAGGAGCCCATTTCTGTGCCTGATGGATGAAATCTTTTTTGAAGAGAATTGTTTTTCTAATGTGAGTGAAGATTAAAAAGGCAATGATCGCAGCAAAGAATGGTGAAATAATCCATGACATAACGATTCCAACCATTTTCAACCAGTTAACGACGTCAGGCCCCCCTGCTACAAGACCGAATCCAAGAATACTTCCTACAATCGAGTGAGTAGAGGAAACCGGCAGGGCGGTCAGAGTCGATATCAAAACCCATAATCCAGCAGCCAGCAATGCTGAAAACATGCCGATCATCATTATCTTCGGATCTGCTATTGCAGCCGGATTGATAATTCCTTTACTGACAGTTGCTGTCACATGGGAACCAAGGAAAACTGCTCCCACAAAGTTAAGTGTGCCGGCAATTAGCACTGCTTGCCTGATACTTATAGCTTTAGCTCCGACGGCAGAGGCCATAGAGTTAGCCACATCATTCGCGCCGAGGTTAAAAGCCATCATGAACCCTGCAAACAGGGACAGGTAAAAAAACAAATCATAAATATCCATAAGAGATAATCCCCTTGTTGAGAACCTGGTAATGATTTACAGCTTTTAAGAGCCGTCTGTTACCGGTAGCTTCACACAGAATGATGAACCGGTCTCAGTGTCTGCGTCAATAGGGCTTTTAACCCAGATGTCGCCGTTAAAGTTACGTACAAGGCTGCGGCAAAGGGCCAATCCAAGACCAGAACTTCCATTCTCCACAGCATTTTCATCCAGTTTAAAAAATCTTTCAAAAATTCTTTCTTTATCTGTTTCGGCAATACCCGGTCCTTCATCAGAGATGCTGGTGACAACAAAGCCGTCTTCAAGTTTTGCCTGAACCATAATCTTGCTGTTTTCCGGGGCATATTTGATGCCGTTCTCAATTAGATTGTCAAATATCTGGGTCAAACCTTCGCTGGTACCGGTGACCCTGACTTCAGGGACAGAACCTTTTGTAATTGTAATTTTTTTCTTTGCAGCTTGTGCGCTTAAGTTGCTGACACTAAGTGTAATGCATTTTTGCAGATCAGTTGGCTTAGTCCGCAATTTCTTGCCTGAGTATTCACTGCGGGCCAGCGCAAACATGCCTGTTATTACCTTGGACATATGGTTTGCATTATCTAGAATGGTTCCAAGGAACTGTTTCAGTATTTTTTTATTTTCAGGAGGATTGTCAATAAGAGTTTCCGAATAGCCTTTGATACTCGTCAGTGGAGTTCGTAACTGATGTGATGCATTAGAAACAAAGTCACGAAGGACTTTTTCAACGCGGCGAACTTCACTGATGTCGTGAAAAACAAGAATAAGTTTGCGTCGGTTTTTATGATCTTCATAAGGACAGACTGTAACATTCATTGAGCGTCCGTCCTGCAAATCAAGAATTAGCGAGGCAGAAGTCTTTTTATTTTTATGCTTAAGGATATTGTCAACGGTGTCCTGAATTTCGTGCCGAGTAAGAACTTCAAGAGGCATTCTGCCTTTGTAGCTTTGGGACTGAGGCGCTATTTCCATCATAGAGTTGTTAACCGACTCTATTTTTCCCTCCGGATTCAGAACCATGATGCCTTCTTTCATGTTTTCAAACATTGCATCAAGCTGATTTCGTTGATCTTCTATGATGTGAATGTGGTCCTGAATTTTATGGGCCATGGTGTTGATAGAATCAGCCATCATCTGATATTCTCCGCCGGGAATAACTCTGATGCGTTTGTCGTAGTCTCCCTCTCCAATGGCTCTTGCTGTATCGGAAACTTCTTTAACCGCTGCTGTAGTGCGGTTGCCGATGAATTTAAGAGTGATTGCTGTTCCCGCTGCAATTAGAAATATTAGGATTGAAAAGTGAATTTTAACCCGTTCCAGCCTTTCACCGATGACAGAGTAGGGCATAGCAAGACGTATTAGTTCTCCGTCATTACCCATAGTTTGAGCGACATAAAGCATGCGGGTTTGCAATGTTTTGCTGTAACGGATGTTTTTGCCTGTCCCACTTGCTTCTGCAGCAATTATTTCTGGACGATTAGAATGATCGTCAAGTTCTGGAAGTCTGGATTCTTTGACATCGGAGTCGGCAAGAACCTTACCGTTTTTAATATATGTAATACGGATCCCAAGTTGTGAGCCCAGTGTTGTAACTTCTTTTTGAAAAAAAGAGCTTCCGGGAATTTCAGGGCTGTGACTTACTTTCCAGCTTACATATTTCATTAATCGGGTAGTGTTCTGTCTACTTGAACTGATGAGCTCATCAGAAACTGTTTCGTAGTAAAACCAAAAAGTCAGCATCAGGGAACAGAGCATAACTGCCCAACCCCAAAGAAGGATTTTCATATGTAATGATTTGCTGGACAAAAATCTTCCCCTGTTTGTTGCTGACCGAGATCTTAAAACACTCCAGTTTTGTAACAAAGGAGTAACAAGCATGTAAAATACATTAGGTCAAGTTTTGTTACAATAAGAATGCTATGATGTAAGTTGTTGAAAAATAAAGGATTAATGTAATATTTTGCAATAAGTTGTTTTTAAGAGTTTGTTACAATCTGGTGACATTTAACTTTTTACTTAAATATGCCAGAAAAATTGAAATGAACTAGGTGGCTTCCCAATGAAAATGAACTGTCTAAGCGATTACATACTATATACTATGTTGAGAGTTTATTTGTTTTAAGTTAACAAGAGCAAAAATTGTTTCGGCAATCAAAAAAATAAAGGCTGATCAAGATGTCAGAAAAAATTGAAAAAGCTATTCAGGAACTTGTCATCAACGGACCTATCCCGGTAGAGGAACTTGCAAGGAAACTTGGTAAAAGCCCTAAAACGTTGATTCGGGAAGTTAATCCGGAAGATAAAAAAGCCAAGCTCGGAGCTGAGACTCTTGTAGAAATTATGAAGCTTACAGGTGGGGTAGAACCATTAAAGCTTATGGCAGAAGAACTAGATTTTACAGTTGAATCATCAGATTAATCCTGTAAAATTGTGTTTGTAGGGGCTGTAAGCAACCATGGGTTGCTCTCATATTCGAAAATGAATTGCAGGCCATTGTAGTTGTTATAATCTATTTTCATGAGTGTATGTTCTTTTAGAAGAACGTCCATCATGGGGGCAGGGCCATTTTCTTTTCCGGTAATATTTGTTTTCATGAGTGAAATATGTTCAGCGCTGTTCTTGGCTGATTTTTTTATTGTCTTTTTTGAAGTTGCTGCTAACCGAACTTTATCTATTTTTGTCCTTGTAGCAAGATTAACCAGTTCTTTTTCTAGATCTTCTCCAGTTAACGAGGACATTATCTTTCCGAGATTCACTACATCTGGATATGCCGGTCTACTATCCAGGGCTTCATCATATAAATCATCCGCATCAACTTTTTTACCGAGAAGAAGAGCAATGCAGCCCTGATTATTTAGTAGTCGAGCAGTGCTCCCTGCATTACTTAATCCTATGGCCAATTCATACAAAGAGTTTGCTTTTTCCAGTTCTTTGGCTGAGTTGTGGAAGATTCCAAGTGTTGCATAGGCATCAGCTTGCATAGATACTACTTTACTTCTGCTACGTGCGTCTGAAAAAGTTGAACTCGCTGCATATTCAAGAGCAGAAGCTATTTCTGGAGAGGGAGCTGTAACCATTTCTCTTATGAGCATATTAAGCTGTAGTAGTCTTGGTTGAAGTCCAATTGTTCCTTCTAAGGGGGGACACAAAGCAATTTTTGCAGCTTCCCTGTCAGGCGAGTATGCAGAAAAATAATAGTTCGCAGATATTATTAAGGGAACTTGTGGCATTTTTTCTTTGAGAAAAGACGTCCTTTTAAATATTGCTCCAAGTGCTTGTCTATCTTCTAAATCAGGATATGCCAGCCAGTTATCGAGCACTTCAATTCCTGCTTCAAGCAGCATTGCCTGTGGTTTATTAAATTCTTTATATCCTTCGGTATACTCAAGTGTTTTTGGTAGCATAAAACGTGTTGCCGAAGCTTCTTCTGAGTTGCGTCCATCAATCTGTATAGTCGGAAGAGCTTCGCCAATAATTCTTTCCATTTGATAAGCTAATGCTGTTTCGTAGAAAAACCGGTCCTTATGCATCATATGCTCAGCTCTTTCAATATATGGACGGGCTGAAAGCAGGTTGCCTGTACGCTGGAAGGCAAGACGTGCAAATCCTGTGAGCGGTCTGGCATCGCTAGGATGAGAGCTATGTAATTTATGGAAAAGAGGTTCTGCAAGATCTGCTCTATCGAGCAGTATCAGTGCATCTCCTTTTACAAGTTGCAAATCGAGAGGGTCTGTATCTGATATTGATGTAGCGGTTTTGCATAGCGCTGCACTCTGAGCAAGTTCTTTAATCTGCATACGTATATTTGCATTTAAGTCCGGCTTTGCAAGTAATGGTCTGAGCAATTCAAATGCGGCATCACCCAAGGTTTTGTCCAAATTACTGTATTGTGCTTTTGCTGTTGTCAGCAGCATTTCAGGGGCAACAGGAAGTGAGGATACAGAAATGGACCCAGATAGAAGAGGAGCTGCTTTTGTTACTTCTTCAGCTATCATGGCTTGGTTACCAAGGGAGTAGAGAACCCATGGTGTTATAGGTGAATGAATTTGTTTGGCAATAAGTCTGGAGGCAAGTATTAACTGGGTTTCCTGTGCTGCATTGTATGCTTGAGAAATAAATTCAATTCTATTTAGTGTATCTTCAAGAATATTGGAGTCTGTACTTCCATTCTCCATATCTTTTTGTAGCTTTTCGGTAATGATTCTGACGGATTCTGAATCCAAAAAAGAACACATTTTCATTAAGATGATACTTAGATCAAGGTTAGCCTTTTCATAAGAATAAATTTTATTCCTTATGGCACCGGCGACGGTGACAAGATTTTCTATTCTTTCAGGGTTTAATTCTTCTGTAGGATATGAGAATTCTGCTAGTATTTTGTCAGCTTCAAATGCCAGATAGCCAGTACTGTTTGCTGTTAAGTATACTTTTTTATCATTTCCAGATCTTACGGGGAATTCAGGAAGATCAATTGTTGGCGGTCCTAGAATATTATCCAGAAGTTTTTTTCCCGGGCCAGGCATCCCGGCAGCGACGATCATTTCTTTCTCTTTGACAGAAATTTTCAGCTTACGTCCTGCACGGCTCGGAGTAAGGTATAGTTGAGCCTGATCAAAAAGACCGCAATTTTCGAGAATAACCCTTGCGGCAATTATTTTTTCAGGTGTAGCTATTTCTCCGGGTACTATTTGTGCTAAAGCCATAATGGCATTAGGGGTCAGTCTGTTATCGCCAGTAACTTCAACAGCCATGATGACTTGATTGGATAGGAGGTTGATTACTGATTTTGCAAGCTGCTTCGCAGCAGGTTCAAATGTTTTACCTCCAATCTGTTTTCCCTTTATAAATACTTCCGGTTCCAGATGAAAGTTATCGGTAAGCAGCGCTGAAAACGAAGTGTTTGTTTTGCTTTTTTCAATCAGTCCAGAAATTGAATAGCGGTAGTCTATATTAGAATCCGTACTTTTCACGCACTTCAATCCTTCTTTGCAAAGTGTTTTTTCTAAATATAATTTAAATTCAGGGGAGGAGTGCCCGGATTGGTCCTTAAAATCATTTATTAAAATGGTTTCAGAGGCTGATGCAATGCTGGGAAGTGTTAAACAAATGGTGAATAGGAAAAGTAGTTTTATTGAAAAATGAAAACGCATATTAGCCTCTTAATATATGAGATATGTTCTACCTATACGGGTAACCTATCATTGGGATTTAATCCAGCCCTACACCTTTCGACTTGCCGAAAAAACTTTGATAGTAGTGGATTGCTTTATGGGAGGGGTTTTTAATTAACTTATCAGGAACGTAGTATAATGTTTGAAAATAATGATTCCAATATAGATTTATTTTGCAAAAAAAAATGGCCCGTACTGCTTGGCTTGCTGCTCCTTTTTGCCGCAGTAGTTTCGTTTTATGGTACATGGCTTAATTATTTTTATGATATCGACGAGCCTAAGTATGCCCGTGCAGTGTATGAAATGCTGAAGGGCGGGCACTTTTTTGCCCCCATGTTTGACGGATTACCGCGAATGGAAAAGCCTCCTCTGGCTTATTGGGTTATGTATCCATTTGGCTGGCTGGCTTCTCTAGGTGATTTCAGCGGTAACAGTTTACTTTTGCTCCGCATGCCTACGATAATATGTTCCATGCTTATAGTGTTAGGAACGGCTCTGACTGGTAGAAAACTTTTTGGTCCTGCAACAGGTCTGCTTGCCGGCATGATTTTGCAAAGTTCTATTCTTTTTAAGTTTATGGCTGTGATGATTAAGGTGGACATCGTATTTGCCTGTTGCGTTACCTGGGCAACATATTTCTATCTGCTGCATTATCTTGGAGATAAATCCCGCAGAACTCTATTGGGCGGAGCTGTTCTCACTGCGCTTGGGGTTCTAGCAAAAGGACCTTTCGCTTTTCTGCCAATGGCAGGATATGCTCTTGCAATCGGGATCAGGTACAACGTTAATAGGAAGCACGAGTCAGATGAATCTGCTACTTTTGTTTCAGCTTTTAATGTTAGAGGTTTGGTTGCTCCAAACTGGGCTGACCGGAATGTTTTTTTTCTTTGGTTTCTTTCTGGCTGTATACCTTTTTTTCTGTGGCTTTATGCCGCATGGACAAGCAGTGGATTTGATTATTCTCAAGGTCTTATAGGACAGTTCTTCCATAATACTTCGACAAGCAGTACAAAAGCCATTGATAAACTGACCAGACTTGATCCTTACTTTGATACTCTTACGGTTTTATTCTTTCCGTGGGGCGGGTATGTCTTTGGTATGGTCTATGGTGTATGGCGTTCTGTTAAAGAAAAATTTAATGAGAAATATGTATTCATGTCGTGTGTGTTTTTGGTTTATCTGCTGGTTTTCACCTTGCTCTTTAAACTGAAATCAAATCGTTATATGCTGCCTGTTTTGCCACTCCTATCAATTTTAGTTTGTGATTGGCTTCTTAATGCTAAGCGGGATAAAGCTTACAGTACTTTTTTTGAGATGGGTTTTGTCTGGCTTTGTTCCATGGCAGCTTTGCTTGGTTATCGATCTTTTCGGTCTGGTTCGATTTCAGCCAATCTGGCAGACGGCATTGTTTTAAATTCATATATGGAATTTGTTTTGCCGGTTTTTATTGCATTGGCAGTATTTTTTCTTGTGTTGCTTTTTGTCAGTATCAAGCAGGCAGAGCGCCCGGCTCTTCACATAATTGGTGGGGCTCTTGCTATGGTTGCCGTAATGCCATTTTATTATAACGCATTACCTTCATATAAGTCGCTTGAAGAAAACAGGCCTCTTCCGGTTATGGGACAGGCTGTAACAGATAAAATTATGGAAATGACTGATGGAGATACTCTAGTCCTGCATAGGCCTCGCTTCATAAAGACTTTTCCAGATGTTGTTTATTACCTTAAAAAGCTTGATAGTGGTGAGAAGTGCATGTACTCGCTCGGTTCCAGCGTTAGTGTGAGAGAAATTTTTCAGACTCTGGCAACGCCGCAGATTGCAGCTGATCTTTTTAAAAAAGAACATCCCGATGCGGAAAAATTTCCACCTTACAATTACTTTAAAAATACTGATTTCAAGAGCGCAATTCTTTTATTATCATCGGATGATTATGGCGAATTCAGACAGTTTATTACGAATCTGCCTCCTGAGCTGAGGAATATGGTTGAAGTAGAAGAAATGGATGTTTTGACGGTTAAATGGGTAAGTCACCGTATTTACTTTGTGCATATAAAAACTATGAGAATGAAATAAATGATTGATATATTGAATCTGGATTATAGTGAGCTTGAAAGTTTTGTTACTCAGGAGCTTAAAGCCCCACGGTTCAGGACTGACCAGATCTGGCAATGGCTCTGGCAGAAGGGGGCAGGTGATTTTGATTCCATGACCAACCTTGCTAAAAACCTGCGTGAAGATCTTAAAAAAAAGGCTGTCCTGAATCATCCTCAGGTAGATGTTGTCCAGACAAGTGAAGATGGGACAATTAAACTTTTGCTGCGCCTTGCAGACGGAGCTCTGGTAGAAACAGTGCTGATTCCAATGGAAGGGCGGTATACACAGTGTCTGTCCACTCAGGTCGGTTGTGCCATGGCATGCACATTTTGCAATACCGGTCTTATGGGTTTTGAACGGAACATGAGTATGTCCGAAATCTTAGGTCAGGTGCTTGCTGGTCGTAACTATTTGGAAGAGCAAAATTTAAACCCTCTCAAGAATCTGGTTTTCATGGGTATGGGTGAGCCTCTCCTCAATCTGGATAACCTGATAAAATCACTTAAGACTCTTAATAATCCTGACGGGCTAAGTTTTGTTCCACGCCGTATTACAGTTTCCTCTGTAGGATTTGTTAAGCAGCTTGAAATTCTAGGTGAATCAGGTTTAACCTTACCGGCGATTTCTTTACATGCTCCCACTCAGGAGTTGCGTGAAATGATAATGCCCAAAGCAGCTAAGACACATATAAATGATCTACTCGCAGCCATGGATAAATTTCCGCTCAAGCCGCGCGAACGGGTTACTTATGAATATTTACTTCTTGGTGGTGTGAACGATTCGATTGAGCATGCTAAGCAACTTGTAAAACTTCTTGGCCATCGTAAGTGTAAGGTAAATCTTATAGCTTATAACCCGGGCGATAAGCCGCTTTATAAAGCTCCTTCAAGAGATCAGGTTTTGGCTTTTGAAAAATATCTTTGGGATAAAAAGATTACTGCCACTATCCGAAGGTCTATGGGGCAGGATATTAAGGCTGCTTGCGGGCAATTGAAAGCTGACCAGATTTAGCAGAACGATCCGCTAAGAAATTTTATTTCTTTTACTAACCGGCCTTAATTATTGTCAGAAAGATTAAATACAGCAGACATTGAAATAAGATTTCAATGTCTGCTGTATTATTTTGTATACTTTATTGATTTCTCATAATTCAGGTTAGAATATATGAAAAGGTTTGAGTTCTATAATTTTTTCAGCAATGGGAGGGTTTTTAACCTAAATTCTTCGTTGAAAAATTGCTTTGTGTAGTAAGACAATAAGGTTTGACCGTTTGCTTAAGGCTGATTACTTTGTACCATATGGAGATGTAACTTAGCTGCGCTTAATGCGCTGAAGGTGATAGATATGGTCTGGGACGGATTCGATGCTGAGAAATTTGAAGGATGGTTTAAGACTCCTGCTGGAAGCTTTGCTTTGGAGCAGGAAGTAAAGCTTATGGATCATCTTATTTCGGGTTGGCCGCGCCGAAAACGGAAGTTACTTGAAGTGGGGTGTGGAACAGGTCTGTTTCTCGAGCATCTTTATGGATGTGGATTTGATGTGACTGGAGTGGATCATTCTCCGGTAATGCTTGATGCTGCACATAAGCGACTTGAAAAAAAAGCCTCACTATATTTATGTAACGGCGAAGTTCTTCCTTTTGATGATAATGAGTTCGATTTTACAGTACTTTGGACCGTGCTTGAGTTTTGCTCAGACCCAGCGGCAATGTTAAGTGAAGCAGCAAGAGTTTCTGCAGGAGGAGTGTTGATAGGTTTTCTTAACAGGCATTCCATATATTTTTTTACACATGGCAGAATGTGGCCATGGGCCTCTCCAAGTACCTTGCGTAATGCTACCTGGTTTTCACCTTCTGAAATGCGTAGACAGGTCAAAAAAGCTTCAGGATACAGTCCTGTAATGACAAGATCAGTTCTCCCGGGGCCTATGTGGAGCTGGAAAAGAGTTACACCATGGAAGCAGGCTAACGGTTTGATTTATCCTCCTTATTTTGGCGCGTTTACAGGCTGCAGAGTAGATTTTCGTAATCGTGTCCCTTTGAATCCATTGCATGCGTGGAAGCATATTCCATCAGCCGTTTCAACGCAGAGAAGTAAATCGTTAAAGCCTGAATGTTTCTATGAACCGGAACAATAAAATGATGCTCGTAATGCTTTAAAGATATTTAGCAGTTGTTATGAAACTACTGTTTTAAAGGTAGCGATAAAAATTTAATCGCCTCACAGGGAAGTATATAAAAGTATTTATGGATTTATTGGTTATGTAAAAATCTTCGCAGTCTATTGTAGTTAATAACGATGGACTGTTTATATTTGATGCTTAAGTAACTGAAGTCGAATATAATTATACGAAAACAGGGATGCAGTATTTAGAATTGCATCCCTGTTTTTTTAATAAGTAATTTGAAAACTTCATAGCAATTTATTACAAGAAGTGAGCGCTGATTATAATTGATAGAATAGGTTGCACTTGGGAGTTAACAGATATAAGTGGAAGACTTGCTCCAAAGTTGAAAAGGAGACCACTACTTGGGGAAGTGGAAGACCTGCAGTGGTCTCTTTTTCAGCGAAAACCCACTGACACTATTTAATTATCAGCAATTGGATGTCGCAGACATTAGTGTTTGTGGGGCCTGTTTTATGCAAGGCTCCTACCTTTTGAAGGAAGTGGTAGGAGTCGTTGTCTTTTAAGTAGTCAGTTATAGAAAGTCCCATTTCACGGGTTTTTTTTAAGACAGCTGCGTCCGAAAATCCTCCGGCGGCGTCAGTTGGACCATCATTCCCGTCAGTTGATGCTGCCAGTAAGTGTATGCCTTTTCCATCCAATGTATCCTGACTGAGCCTCATTAAAAAATTAAGAGCCATTTCCTGATTGCGGCCACCTTTACCATTGCCTTTGAGCGTTACAACTGTTTCGCCTCCGACAATAATGCAGGCAGGCTTTTTCTCCAGCAGTTCCCATTCTCTTTCATCCTGAGCAATTGCCCATAGCATATCGGCGGCATTAGAAGCTTCACCTTGCAAACGGGAAGTAAGTATTTGGACATTGTATCCGAGTTCTTCTGCTTTATTACGGGCTCCAAGCAGTGCAACTCTGTTTGTTCCTATCAAAATATTATCTGCCCGGATTTCTTTGAATTCATCAATCTTGAGGGTCTCCATCAACTTGCCTTTATTGCCAAGTTCAAGAGCTTTAATAACATGGGCCGGAACTTTATTTCTTATTTCGTAATGGTCTATGATTGAAACTGCGTCACAATATGTGCTGCGGTCAAAGCTGGTCATGCCTGATGCGATGGTATCAAGGTTGTCGCCAACAACATCTGAAAGAATCAGGTTCAGACTGCGAGCCGGCCGTAAACAGCGCAGCAGTCTTCCACCTTTCAGATTGGAAAGATGTTTACGGATACAATTTATTTCGCTGATATCTGCACCGCAAGCCAATAGAGCTTTTGTCATATTTTGCTTGTCTTCAAGTGTGACTTCAATCTTTTCGCCGTCAACTTCAGCATGCATGGGGCATGGTAGCAGAGCCGAGCCTCCTCCCGAAATCAAGTTGATTACAAGAGTTTTGTCTGTAGCAGAGCATGCCAGTTCTTCTATTTTTCTAGCTGCTTTGACTCCGTTTTTATCAGGAACAGGATGGGCTGCTTCAATAGTCTTTATGTGCAGAAGATTTTCTGTATGTCCATATTTGACAGAGATAAGTCCTGATTCAATTCGATCACCTAAAATATGTTCTACAGCAAGTGCCATTTTGGCAGTGGCTTTGCCTGCTCCTATGACAACAATGCGTTCAAACTCTTTAAGGTCGACAACAATATTATCACCATCCATGACAACCGTCAGAACTTCATTTACAAGTGACATCCTGTTGGTGATGATTTTGTATGGATCAACACTTTCAAGGGCTTGTGCAAAAATTTGTTTGAGATGTTCCTGTTCTTTAGTCATCAACATGCTTACTTCCCTTAAGACCGGCATTACCCAGTCCCTCTAGAGCTTCCTGAAGGTGGGCGTTCATAAGATTTGCTGCCTTTTCGCCGTCTTTATCTTTGATCGCAGCCAGTATTTCAATATGCTCACGCAGGCTTTTACGTGGTTGTCCCGGTATTTTAAGTGGAGCCTTCCATCCTTCAATCATAGTTTTGTATAAAGCTTCCATAATAGATGAAAGGACTTTGTTTCCTGTTGCCTTTCCCAGTAGACGGTGAAATTCTGCGTCCACTAAAATTGCTCTTGGCAGATCATCTTCTTCAATTCTTGCTGCAAACTCATCAGTGTTTCGTTGAAGAGCTTCAAAATCTTCTGCTGAAATACGCTCCGCAGCCATGCGGGCTGTACTGGGTTCAAGCAGTGCTCGCACTTCAAAAAAATGGCTCAAAGCCTCATTGTTATCTTTCAGCCATGTAGAAAGCGGGCTGAAAATATCTCCCTCGTAGCTTTTTACAAAAGCTCCGATTCCCGGCTGTGTTTCAATGAAGCCTTTGATCTCAAGTATACGTAAAGCCTCTCGGATAGAACCACGCCCGACCTGCAGCTCTTTCATGAGATGTCGTTCGGAAGGGAGGGGTTCTCCTTCTGTAAAGGTTTTGTTCTGAATCAGCTCTTCAAGTTGCTTTGCTGCTGTTTCAGAGACCCGTACTTTTTTAATAGGCTTAAACATAATCTTTCTAGCTGTTTTTTTGCAGATATTTTTTCTTTTTAACACTTAAACCAAATGTCTACTGGTCCTACCAGTATAACTGTTAGTAGATCTAGTCAAGAAGGTTATTTTAATGTGTGGTGATATTATATTGCAGATAATATTATGTTGTGTTAAATTATTATTATTTTTTGTTTTATAAAATAAAAAATTAGGTAATAATCTATTATTAGTTGTGGTAAATATTTATTTTTGGAATTTAAGGGGGCGAGATGAACTGGAAAGATATAAGATTGGCTAATAAGTTTGTAATCGGATTTGGTTCTGTGTTGGTATTACTGATGCTGTTGGGGGGGTGGTCTATCTTGGGGATTGGGCAAATTGTAGGAAATGCCGAAGAGGTGATTGAAGGTAATAGACTTCGTGCTGATTTTGTACAAAAAATTGTAGATCACCTGAATTGGGTTAATAAAGTCAATACACTTTTGACTGATAAGGATGTCAATACGCTCGATGTTCAGACAGACGCTCATAAATGTGGGTTTGGTAAATGGTATTATAGTGATGCACGTAAGGAAGCTGAAAAACTGGTTCCTGAAATAAAACCTCTTCTGGCACAGATTGAAGAGCCTCATATTAAACTTCATAAGTCAGCAATTGAAATTGCGGAAAAATATGAGCCGGTAGATCCTGAGCTTGGTAATTTTCTGCGTGAAAAGAAATTGGATCACCTTAACTGGATGATAGCGGTCTTGAAGCAGCTGATGGATCCTCAAACTAATAAACTGACTGTGCAGGGCAATCCTCATAAATGCGGACTTGGCAAGTGGCTTTATTCTTCTGAAGTTCAGGATATCGCACGAGAAAATTCTGAATTTAAAGGTTTATTAGAGAAAGTTTTTGAGCCGCACATGAAACTGCATGAAGCCGTTGCAGTTCTTGATAAATATCTCGCTAATGGAGATCATGCAGGGGCTCAGAAATATTTTTCTGAGCACGTTGAAAAGAATGCATTGGAAACACTAAGCAGAATTGACGGGTTGATTAACTGGCATAAAGAAAAATTAGAAAAACTTGCAACTGCATCTGATATATATGCCTCTGTCACTTTACCAGCTTTGAAAAAAATTCAGTCTATTCTTACACAAGTCCGCACTACTGTTGCGGATAATATTATGAAAGATGAAGAGATGTTACATGAAGCTGATAGTACCAGAAAAGTCATAATCATTGTTAGTCTTGTAGCTGTTCTGGCTGGAATAATTATGGCATGGGTTATAGCTGGCGGTATTCTTGGCCCTCTTAAGAAGGGGCTTGAATTTGTGGCGCAGGTTAGTGGTGGTAATCTGTGCGCAGACGTTGATCTAAGACGTAAAGATGAGCTTGGTAGGCTTGCTGACGGAATGCGGAATATGGTCAGTAATCTGCGTAGTGTTGTGACAGATGTTAATAATGCTTCTGATAGTGTTGCCAGCGGTAGTGAAGAGCTTTCCGCATCTGCTGAAAGCTTGTCACAGGGGGCAACCGAACAGGCTGCATCTATTGAGGAAGTTTCATCTTCAATGGAAGAAATGGCTTCTAATATCAGGCAGAATGCTGACAACGCCATACAGACCGAAGGTGTTGCAGAAAAATCTCAGGAACAGGCTGGGCAGAGTGCTCAGGCTGTTGGTGAAGCAGTACTGGCGATGAAGAGTATTGCTGAGAAAATTATGATTATTGAGGATATTGCCCGGCAAACAAACCTGCTTGCTCTTAACGCTGCGATTGAAGCTGCTCGTGCAGGCGAACATGGTAAAGGTTTCGCTGTAGTTGCTGCTGAGGTTCGTAAATTGGCAGAACGAAGCGGGGTGGCCGCTGCTGAAATAAGTGATTTATCCTCTTCTTCTGTTGCTGTAGCAGAAAAGGCCGGAGGAATGCTTGAGGAGTTGGTACCAAGTATTCGCAGGACAACAGAGCTTGTTCAGGAGATTGCGGCAGCAAGTAACGAGCAGAATACTGGTGTAATGCAAATTAATAAGGCCATTCAGCAGCTTGATAGTGTTATTCAGCAGAATGCTTCTGCTTCAGAAGAGATGGCATCAACATCAGAAGAGCTTTCTCGTCAAGGGCAGTTGTTGCAGCAGGCGATGAGTTTTTTTAGAACGGAAAATATGCAGCAGAGAATGCTGTCTTCAGGACGATCTCAGTGTGAAAACGATGAGGATGGTTTTGATCGTTTTTAAACTGGATTTTATATTATAAAATAGCCCCCATAAGGAACCTTATGGTATGCCTCTCCCCATCAGGTGAAAGGTTGGAGCCTGAAGGGGCTATCTTACCTAGTCCACCCAATGGGGGCTATTTTATTTTTTAAAGGCGTCTAAACCAAGAAAAGGCACTCAATCTTACGATTGAATGCCTTTCTTTCTAAATGGTAGGGCGTGCTGGGCTCGAACCAGCGACTCTCTGCTTAAAAGGCAGATACTCTACCGACTGAGTTAACGCCCCATATATTTAAAAGCTGATCTACCAAGTATAACTGAGTTGTTAGAACAAGTCAATCCTTTTTTTAAAAACTTGATGACCGCCAATTGTAAAAATTAACCCTGCTTAAGGGTAAATTTTTGTGTTCTACGGTGGTAGGGCGTGCTGGGCTCGAACCAGCGACTCTCTGCTTAAAAGGCAGATACTCTACCGACTGAGTTAACGCCCCTCCCGTGTGAACGAAGTTGTGTTTAGCTGGACTGGTCATGTGTGTCAACAAAAAAAATGAAAAAGATTGTTTTTTTTGTTTTTAATATTAGAATTCATGAGTGTAATTATAGTTTGAAAAATTGAACTATGCCTTGTTTGTTGTTATATTATCTCGAAATAATTGGATAAAATATAAAATTATTGACAAATAAGTTTTGTTTTCATATATTACTTAAGCTAAGAGAAGAGTCCGCTTTTAACTTGGCAATAAATTTTGGAGGAAACCTATAAATGACTCGTAAAGATCGTACCGAGGGCATTTTCAGTCGTCGTGAAGTTCTTGATGAGGGCGAAAGACGCCAATACTGTGCGTTACAGCTCAAAGAACTTCTGACATATGCCTACCGTTATTCAGAAGATGTAAAAAAACGCTTCGATAGAGCTCAGTTCCAGGTTGATAAATTTAAAGACCTTTCCGATCTCAAACATATACCCATATTAAAAAAGAAAGAGCTTATCTTTTTGCAGTCCATGGGACCGCGTCTTGGTGGGTTGCTTACTAAAGACCTTGGCGAATTGCGTCGAGTTTTTCTCTCTCCCGGACCGATTTTCGATCCTGAAGATCGTGCTGATGATTACTGGGGATGGACTGAAGGTTTTTACGCTGCCGGTTTTCGTTCCGGTGACGTAGCTCAGATAACCTTCAACTATCATCTGGCTCCAGCCGGTCTTATGTTTGAAGAACCGCTTCGCAACTTGAACTGTGCAGTAATTCCTGCTGGTCCTGGTTCTACCAACAGCCAGCTTGAAATTATGCAGAAGCTGAGAGTTACCGGATATGTTGGTACTCCAAGCTATCTTATGCATCTTGCACAGAAAGCTGAAGAAGCCGGTCTCAACCTGCGTAAAGATCTTTACCTTGAGGTTGCTTTTGTTACCGGAGAAAAATTCTCTGAAAAAGTCCGTTCCTCGTTGGAAAAGAAATTCGACCTGATTATGCGTCAGGGCTACGGAACAGCTGATGTCGGCTGTATCGGTTACGAATGTTATCATAAAAATGGCCTGCATATTACTAACCGGGCATTTGTTGAAATCTGTCATCCTGATACAGGTATTCCTCTTAAGGACGGCGAAGTTGGCGAAATCGTCATCACTGCATTCAACAAAACATATCCCCTTATCAGACTTGCCACAGGTGATCTGAGCTATATCGACCGCACACCATGTGCTTGCGGACGTTCTACTCCACGCCTCGGCAACATTGTCGGCCGCGTAGACACTACTGCTCGTATTAAAGGTATGTTTGTTTATCCTCATCAGGTGGAGCAGGTTATGGCCCACTTTGAAGAAGTCAAACGCTGGCAGATTGAAGTCACCAACCCCGGTGGTATTGATGAAATGATCCTCAATATCGAGGTTTCCAACTTTAAGCGTGAAGAAGAGCTGCTGCACATGTTCCGTGAGAAAATCAAACTTCGTCCGATGCTTAAGGTGCTGACTCCAGGCTCTCTGCCTCCGCAGATCAGACCCATTGAAGATAAAAGAATCTGGGATTAACCTGGTTTCTGCATGGTTCAAAAATACAGTAATAAATGCGCAAAGAGCTTTTTGGCTCTTTGCGCACTTTTTTTTCTTATGGCTGGAGCCGGGTGTGTGAAAAAAGTTGTACCGCCTGACATGGCTGTTTCGTTTTTGCCATGTTCGGGAGACTTTCTCAATCAAACCGGCGATAAACTACCATTTAATAAACTTATTCTGAAGGCCGGTAATGCTGATTATGTTCTTATCGGAGAAGGACATAACAGTGTTTGTGACCATAAGGTTCAGTATAAAATTATTGAAGGGCTGACTCGCAGCAAGGCTAAGTATGCAATCGGTCTTGAAATGGTAACAGCCCGGAAGCAGGATGTTCTCAACCGGTTTAATCTGGGACAGATAGGTGTTGATGATTTACCTGTAGAACTGGATTGGGAAAACGGATGGCGCTATGACTTTAATATGTACCGGCCAATTTTTGAACTGGCAGCAAAGCGTCAGCTTACAGTTGCCGGACTCAATTTTCCTTTCAGCCTGACCAGAGAAATACATAAAAAAGGTCTTGAAGGATTAGCTCCTGCTGAGCGCTCCATGCTGCCTGATGTCGTAATCCCTCCGGCTCCTGAACAGGAGGAAGGGCTTAAGAAGGTGCTTGCAATGCATGCACATCGCAATGCAACTGATCCTGTACAAATTAAGCGTTTTTTTCTTGTACAGTCTCTGTGGGATACGGCTATGGCTGAAAAGTCCGTCAGTCTTCGTAAACGTTCAGGGCATCCGGTAATTGTTCTTGCCGGAGGTGGACATGTTGAGCATAGCTGGGGTATTGCGCGCCGGTTAAGGATTCTTGATCCAAAAGCCAGAATTATGTCCATAATGCCGTGGCGTGGAGATGAATTTTATCCCAAGGCAGCAGATTCATTTTTTTATTGTCCACCATCATATGAAAGCAGAATGGGGATGACTATTGAGATGCGTCAGGGACAGGCGGTTATTACCGCAGTCAAAAGAGATCAAAAAGCCTATAAAAAGGGAATTAGACCAGGCGATGTCATTGCCAAAGCGCAAGGAATTCCCGTATCTAGGCTTTCAGCAATGCATATGGCCGGAGCCATGGCTCATAAAGAAAATAAGCCGCTTATTTTTACCATAGACAGGCAGGGACATGTTTTTGATCTTGATATGGGACAGCTCACACGATTGAAGAAAGATAAATAATTATTATATATTCCAGGAAAGATAAAATGCCAGAATTGCCAGAAGTTGAAGTTATTTCCCGTGGTCTTGCCAAGTCTCTTGTCGGCAAGACCATAGAGTCCGTTAAAATTCTTAATCACAGCAGTGTAAAGATGCCATGGCATGTATTTTCTTCCCGTGTTGCAGGAAAGGAGATTACCAGCGTTCATCGCCGTGCCAAGTTGCTCATAATGGATCTCGGAGAAGATTTGCATGTGACGTTTCATCTTAAAATGACTGGACGGGTTCTAGCTCATGATGGTGAAACAATTCCCGAAACACATACCCGTATCGTTTTCGGTCTCACTGACGGTGGTTCAATAGAATTTCATGATACCCGTAAATTCGGCGAAGTTCGTGCTCTTAATAATGAAGAACTTCAGGATTGGAATTTTTATCGCAACCTTGGTCCGGAGCCTCTTGAAACTTCTGCTGATGAACTGGTTAAGTGTGTTGAAGGACGCAAAGCTCAGATCAAAGGTTTACTGCTTAATCAGTCTATTGTTGCCGGGGTTGGTAACATATATGCCGACGAATCTTTATTTCGTTCCGGTATTCATCCAAAAGCTAAAGCATCTGATCTATCAAAAGAAACTCTCAAAAACCTTTTTAATAACTTGCAGGCTGTATTAAAGCAGGCAATCAGCGAAAACGGCAGCTCTATCCGCGATTATGTTGATGCCGGAGGTGATGCAGGAGGATTCCAGAATTCTTTTAAGGTCTATGGCAAAAAAGGTGAAGCATGCCCAGCTTGCGGCAAAATTTTTGAAAGTGGAACCGTTGCTGGGCGTAGCTCCACTTTTTGCAGCAACTGCCAGAAAATGAAAGATTAATCTGTATGGATTTTATTTTATATGACATCTGAATCAAGTAAAATTGTTCGCAATGCTTCGGTTGTTGCCGGGGCGACGTTGCTATCTCGGGTCCTTGGCTTTGTCAGGGACCTTATTGTTGCATTTGCACTCGGGGCAGGCCTGCCTGCAGATGCATTTTTTGTGGCGTTCCGTATTCCTAATCTGCTTAGAAGGTTATTCGGTGAAGGATCTCTGACCATGGCTTTTGTCCCTGTTTTCAGCCGTGTCAGACGTGAACAGGGTGAGGAGGCTGCTTTTGAGATGGCTAGGTCAACCTTGACCTGGCTGTTGATAATTCTTGGCTGTCTTACCCTGCTTGCAATTGTTTTTGCCAAACCTCTGGTGCTGGTTATTGCGCCGGGTTTTGACCGCAATCCGGAGTTGATGTCTCTTACTGTTGATTTAGTAAGAGTCTGTTTCCCTTATGTTATTTTTATTTGCGGTGTTGCACTCTGTATGGGTATTTTGAATAGTATGGGGCATTTTCTGGCTCCAGCACTGGCTCCATGCGCACTCAACATAGCGTTGATCGGTTCTGCCCTTATCGGGTATTTCACTGGAAACAGTGTCGCCTTGTTTATGGCTTGGGGCGTACTTATCGGCGGTGTATTGCAATGGCTGCTGCAACAGCCGTATCTTAAACGGATTGGTCTTAGCTGGCGCGGAAAGCGTAGTCTGGCTGATCCGGGTGTTAAGAGTATGGGGAAACTCATGCTTCCGACCGTACTGGGGGCGGCTGTTTACCAGATTAATGTTGCACTCGGTACTTTGCTGGCTTCATTTTTGCCTGTCGGCAGTGTCTCGTATCTTTATTATGCTGACAGGCTGGTGCAATTTCCTCTTGGCGTTTTCGGGATAGCTGTCGGAACCGCTGCACTACCCAGTCTAGCTGCTCTTTGTGTGGATGGTAAAGAGCATGAATTTGCTGAGACCTTGAAACAGACAGTAGGGCTGACTCTTTTTATTTCTCTTCCGGCAATGGCCGGACTTGTTTCGTTGGCGAAACCGCTTATAGGACTACTCTTTGAGCGGGGCGCTTTTGACGCTGTCGCGGTCGCATCAACTGCTCAGGCTTTGATGGCTTATGGAGTGGGGTTGCCTTTTATTGCTATGTCCCGTCCTCTCGTATCTGCTTTTTATGCGCAGGAAGATACTAAAACTCCGGTTAAGATAGCTGTCTTGTGCTTGCTGGTGAATGTCGGCGCCGGTTATCTGCTTATGCAGTATATGGCACATGTAGGGTTGGCTCTGGCCGTTTCTCTGTCATCAATGCTGAACTGTCTGTTACTTGCTGCAGTCATGGCCCGCAGGACCGGACACTTACCTCTACCGGGGCTGAGTGTATTAAAAAGTGCATTTTTAAGTGGTTTAGTAGGTATCGGGGCATGGTACAGCTCCAGATATAATATCTTATGGTTTGCACTGATTCCGGTCTGGATAGCAGTTTATGCTGCCGGATCGTTATTGCTTCGGTCTGATGATGCCAGCATGCTGATTAGTGCTCTCAGGCGCAGGAAGGGATAAATTTATGTGCGATCGGGTTTATATTTTGGGATTTCTGTATTGTTTGCACTGCTGTATAAAAAGAGATTTTTATGTGTGAAGAAGGGCGTGCATATTTTCCCCGCGGTCTTGAACAGCCTGCAACTGGTTTTCGTTTTTCTACGGACTCCTTACTTCTTAGTTCATTTGCCTCTGTACCTGCTATAGGGAGGGTTCTTGATCTTGGGACTGGCTGCGGAGTTATCCCGCTTGGAATATTATTGCATAACCTGAATAGTGATCTCCATGTTACCGGATTGGAAGTTAACCCTGAGATGATTGATGCGGCACGTAACAATATAGGTACATTAGGTTTTGCTGACCGGATTGAAATTATAAATGGTAATGTTTGTAAACCTTATTTTGCACCTGCTGAAAGCTTTGATGTTGTTGTGTCCAACCCCCCATACAGGATTGAAGGGAGGGGCCGGTCCTGCCCTGATGTATTTAAGAATGCTGCCCGTTTTGAGATTGAAGCTGATTTAGATGTATTCAGCAACGCAGCAGCCCGTATGGTTCGTAATCGTGGGCGAGTCTGTTTTGTCTTTCTGGCTGAACGTCTGACAGAGTTGATAAATTCTTTTACCCGTCATAGGCTCGAGCCCAAGCGTATTAAGTTTGTACACGGACGTTTAAATACCCCCTCCAAGGTGGTTATGATTGAGGCTGTGAAGAACGGTAAGCCAGGTTTAATCGTCGAGCCTCCGGTCATTTTATATGCAGATGATGGATCGGTAACACTTAGTGCCGTTGAATACTGTTCGTTTATTGCTAAATGATCCTTAATTTTTCCATTAATTTATTTTTTCATTTTATGGTTTCCGAAGGCATGTATGATTAAAAGAATTATTTTAAAAAATTTCCTTGCCCATGCAGATACTGTAATAGAGTTAGGGGCAGGTATGACCGTTCTTACCGGTCCCAACAACAGCGGAAAATCTTCTGTTGTTGAGGCCCTGCGCTGCATTGCCACCAACCCGTTACCAAAACACTTTATCAGGCACGGGGCCAAGGTTGCTCGTGTTGAGCTTGAAATGGATGATGGTGTTCGTGTCGCATGGATTCGCAAGAAAGCAACTGCCTGGTATGAAGTGACAATGCCCGGCTCAGAAGAGCCGGAGGTTTATGCCAAGTTCGGTCGCAGGCCACCTGAAGATGTTTTAAAGTTGTTACGTCTTAATCAAGTTCCGCTTGAAGGCGGAAACTCTCTTGATGTGCATATTGGAAATCAGCGAAACCCTATATTTCTGCTTGATCAACCTTCAAGTGTCGCGGCCCAGTTCTTTGCTTCTTCATCAGAAGCATCACATCTTTTGGCAATGCAGACTGAACTTAAAAATAGAGTTAGAACAGCCAAAAGAGAGAAAAAATTTCAGCAGAGTAAGATGGTTTTGATTGCTGAAGAGCTGGACAGCTTGCAGGATCTGCCACGGGTTAATCTGGAACTTGATGCGGCCCGTGATTTAAAAGTACAAAGCGATAAAATTGCCGATGAGATTCCTGTAATTGAAAATCTGATGCAACATAAGTCTGAATTAGAAGAAATTCAGGCAAATTTGATTGAGAGAAGAAAAGGGTTGGCTGATTTGCAGGCCGGGCCTGAACTTTTCCCTATTTTTCCGCTTGAGTCTGTTACTTCCCGTATAGAACAACTGCACTCTCATGGTTATAATTTGAAAAAGCGCTCTCTTTCACTTGATGGAATTACGCCACCGCCGGAGCTGTTTCCTGTTCAGCGGCTGGAAGCTGAAAGTGCAAGGCAAGTGCAGCTTACCAGAGCAGAAGCAAGTCAGAATATGCGAAGTCATGTATTGAAAAATTTGTGCTCTCCTCCCGAGCTCGAAGATGTTTCATTTCTTTCCACAATCATCAGCAATATCGTCCGCAATCTTAATTACAGGTCAGGCATAGCTGGAAGATCAAAGCTTTTAAGCCCTCTTGCCGGTCCTCCTGAGCTTTTTGACAGTTCACATCTTATTCAAACTCTTAATAATATTTCGTCCCTAAAGCAGTCTAAGAAAGATATGCAAAAAAGAATGGATGATCTTGAACAGTCCGGAAGAGATTTAAAAACGCGTATTGAAAAGCGTTTGACTGAGATCGGTAGTTGCCCCCTATGCGGAGGGGATCTTGAAGCTGAGAAGTTGATTGGGGAGAGTTCTTATGAGTCTTGATATTGTGCAGGGCAAAGGGCTTTTTCTTATCGGAGATCCGCATATAGCATCCACGCCTCCGGGCCAGCGTCTGGGCGATTTTGCTTTGGATGTATTGAATAAGCTTGAGGCCTGTTTTAAACAGGCTGCTGCGCTTGATATGGTCCCGCTTATTCTTGGAGATCTTTTTCATTGGCCCCGTGATAACGGGAACAGTCTGTTGGTAGATATGATCAGGGTGTTCAGACCGTATAAGCCTTTTGTGCTGGTTGGGAATCATGATAAATATCAGGCCCGATTTACACCTGATGTATCCATGGCTGTTCTTGACGCAGCAGGTGTAATCCGGCTCATCAGTGATGACGGTCCAGCCTTTGAGCTTGAAACTCCGCAGGGCCTTGTTCTGGTCGGAGGGTCACCGGACGGGACTAAGATACCTAAAGGTTATGATAGGAAAGACGGCAGATATACAAAAGTTGTCTGGGTGACACATCATAATATTTCATTTCCAGACTGTAAAAAACTACAGCACACCATAAAAGAAAAGTCAGGTATAGACTGGATAATCAACGGGCATATCCATGGCCCGCGAGAATCGATTATTGAAGGGATGACCACCTGGGCTAATCCTGGCAATATTTCCAGGCTTATTTTTTCACAATTTGGCCTTGAGCGTAAGCCGCAGGCCGGAATATGGACACCGGACGGTGAGGATTTAGATTTATGGGAAATTCCGCATCGTGATTTTTATGAAGTTTTTCCTGATCAGGAATTTCCTCTGGAACTGGAAGATGCTGAAGCAGCAGAATCAAAATTTTTGCAGGGTTTGGAACGGCTGGCTTGGAAACGCACTCATGAAGGGGCGGGATTGAAACAGTTTTTGGAAGAAAATATTGATCCCCATGAGCCTGAAAGCAAGCTTATATGGGAATTATATACGGAGGTTACCGATGGCAATGGGGCAGGGAATGAATAACGGCAATATGAATCAGCCCGGAAACGGTCTTGAACAGGAACTGGCACAGCTTAAACGGCAGTATGAACGTTTGCGTGAAGATAAAGTCCGCACTGAACAGAATTTGGATAACATCGGCCGTCAGCTTGCTGATCTGGAAGCTCAGGCCATGCAGCAGTATGGAACTTCTGATCCTCAGGAGTTGAACCAGCTTCTTGAAGAAAAGCGTACTGAAAATGCGAAACTTGTCGCAGATTACCGCGCTCATATCACTTCCATTATGGAAGGGCTACAGAAGCTTGAGCAGGGTGGAAAGTAAAAGTGCAGTCCGGTGAATTACCATCACTTGAATCTCTTGAACGCAGGGCTGACCGATTAGGTGCCAGGGCTTCATCTCGAGTAGATGATTGGATTGCTTTGCAGGAAGAAGCTCGTAAGATCGAAGAATTTCTGGAACTTGCTCCTGCGGCAGCTTCTAGGCTGGAAGAGCTTTCCACTGCCTTATTCGGTGAACTCCTCAATGAGCTTGAAACCAATCTTACCCACGCAATCAGAGAAATTCTCGGGCAGAATCGTGAGGTAAAAGCTGTCGCTTCTATCCGGGATAAAAAGCTTCAGGTTGATTTCCAGATTCTCAATAACGGCGGTGAGGAAGATATAATGGTCGGACAGGGCGGATCAGTCTGTAATATCTTGTCCGTAGGGTTGCGGCTTATTGCTCTTTCACGACTTAATCCTGAATCACATCGTCCTTTTCTGGTGCTTGATGAGCAGGATTGCTGGTTGCGTCCAGATCTGGTTCCCCGTTTTATGGAATTAATAGGCACTATTGCCCAGAGACTGGGATTTCAGGTTCTAGTCATCAGCCATCATCCGCTGGATCTTTTTTCAGAAAGTGCAGATTCCATTTTGGCCCTTAAACCACAGAAAGAAGGCGGGCCGAGTATAGAACCTGTAAAATAATTTTCATATGATAGCTGAAAATAAGTCTGTTCCGGTTTTGCTGGTTGTTTGGGGCTTTTTCAGTTAAGTTATGATGACAGTTAATTAAGAAATTATGCGGAGTATTTAAATGGCATCTGAACCAAGTCTGAAACGTATTCTGGACATCCCTCTTGAAGTAAAGGTTGAGATGGGCAGGACCAAGTTGTTGGTCAATGAAATTATCCAGTTCGGTCAGGGTACTGTTATTGAACTGCATAAATTAGCAGGCGAGCCTCTTGATATGTATGTAGAAGGAAGGCTTGTTGCGCGCGGTGAACTCGTAGTTATTAATGAAAATTTCGGTTTCAGGATTACTGAAATTATTAAACCTGAAGACAGAATTAAAAAGCTTGGTCTTTAAGGTTCTCACTGTAGTATATTAAATTTGTTTATATCCGATAAAAAAATGTAGATGCTTACTGAACCGTAAGCATCTACATTTTTTTATCTAATTCGAGAGTACAGATAGGCTTAGACCTTCTCTTCTCCAAAGTGTTTAATCATAGAATAAAAAATTATTTTTTACCTGCCCTGGCAATTCCCTGCCCTGGCAATTCCCTGAGTGACAGTTTCCCTTATCTGGTATGTTTTGTTGCCCATGACAGCGTCATAGGTATTGGCAAGTGATTCGAGTATGAATCCTGTGGACATAAATCCAAGCGAGCTGAGATAAAGCAGAATACAGCCCATGAAAGGAGGACGGGTGCCCATATGTATGCCGAAAAATACTTTTCCATAAAGCAGCCACAGCATGATCAGCGATGCAATCATGAATAGCAACAGGCTGATGCGGCCGAAAAGATAGATAGGGCGCTGTTTGAATGAGGACTGGAACCACAGCATTATAATATCGAAAAGGACATCAATAGAGCGGGCCAGTCCATAATGGCTTTGACCTGCAAATCTGGCAGGGGCGGAAATTGGAACTTCGGAAACAGATCCTCCCATGCTGTAAACTAGAGCCGGAATAAGGCGATGCTGTCCTTCACGCAGGGTCATGGAACGGGCCAGTTTACCTTTAAGTACAGATAGCCCCCCCATATCCTTGACCTGACATCCGCTGGTAGCCCGCATTAGATAGTTTGCAATTTTGCTGGGAAGTTTGCGTTTGATCATGGATTCACCGCGATTAGTGCGGCAGCCGGAAACAAGATCATAGCCCTTGCGTATCTCTTCGATAAGAGAAGGTACTTCTTCCGGCTTGTGTTGCAGGTCGCCGTCCATGATAACTACATAGCGGCCTTTACTTTCCTGAATTCCAGCATAAATAGCGGTGCACTGACCACGGTTACGAGCCAGCATAATCCCTTTGAGGTTAGGATCATTTACAGAAAGTTCTCGGATTATATCTTCAGTGCAGTCAGTAGAGCCGTCATTAACAAGTAGGATTTCATACGTTGTGTTCATGTTTTGAAGTGCTTCACCGATACGGCGGTGGAATTCGCGTACACAGCCTTCTTCGTTATGCATTGGCGTGACAATACTGACCTCTATATCCTGATCATGTTCCATATATTCTTGCATTATTTAATTTCTCCGGTCCGGGGATCTATTTGTCCGTAATTGACAGGTGTGGCCCCGATTTTTTCAAAAATTTCAAGCCATCTTTTTATTGACAGGGAAAGATATTCTTCCTTCCATTGTTTTTCAACCCGCATGGGCCCGAAGTCGGAAGGGAGCGGTCCGTCTCCATGCGCAGGATTACCGGGATGGCAGACTATTTCGATAATTTCAGGTCGGTATGTTTCAATGTATTTTTCAAAAAGTTCAGGGGTTAAGTTTTCTTTCTGGTTGCCTATGCCCCATACACAGGATGCTGTGCGGGGTAGTTTTTCCGGAAATGATCCTGCAAGGCAGAACTTTAAAAAATTAACGCGCAGTATATCTTTATTAAAAGGTAAAAACGATGAATGTTCAAATGGTCTGCGCATCCATTTAATTCCATATTTACAAGCCAGTCTGCCTGCTAAATTGTATAGCCCAGGCCATGCATGGATATGTTTTTCGCTGTCAAAATGGGTCAATCTAACATTGTGGTCCAGAAGGTATTCTATCTGTGCTGACCATTCCTTTTCAACTTCAGTCAGTCTGATACGGCCTGTTATGTATCGTAGCAGCAGGGACGAATAATTGCCGAACAGAAGTCCGTCGTCATCCACAAGGCTGGGTATATGGTCTGGATTGGATATGGGTTTTCCCCGCAGCAGGTTTAAGTGCGCACCAATACCGAGAGCTTCGTGCTTATCTTGAAGCAGGACAGACTCAGATAAATCAGGACCGTTGGCAAGCATTGTCGATGAGGTTACAACCCCAATTTCGGCAAGTTCATCCACGGCTCTGCGCACTGCTGGGTGCAGTCCCAGATCATCCACATTTATTACAATTAACATTATACCTCCGGTTTCAGACCAGGCAGTCTAAATCTATGTGCGCCGAAGGTAAAGTCTGTTGTATGGAAAATATATCAGAGATAATTGTTGAGAGAGTTCAGGCCGGATAGTGAGATCGGGGATAATTGTTCATGCTGGCATAAAATTATTGAAAGCTGTTTGAGGGCATGGTTCCCCTGACCAGATTAATGGCTATTTCACCGATTGACGGGCGATAGCTTCCAGTGCGAATCTGTTCACGAAGTTCATTAAGCTTTTGCCGGCGTTCAGCATTTTCATCATCAAATTCTAATATACTGTTTTCAGATGATGGAGTGCAGGACTTCCAAGAGCTGTTTTTATTTGTTTTTTCGAAACTCATCTCTCCTCCCGGAGTCAGTAACTTGATTTATCTTCTATGGTTTATATCGGCAGAACTTACAGATAATTTAGTAGTAAATGTGTATTTACAATACGACTCTAGACTAACTAAGTCTTTGTAATTAAAACCTATTTTTAAGGCGTCAAATTTGCTGAAATATCGAAAGTATTGTAATAAAAACACAAATAGGCATTAATTAAATCTGTAGTAATTAAATTATATAATGACAAAAATTCCAAAAATTCTTTTTCTTGCTCAGTCCGGTGATGATCTGCCCAGTGTACGCTTCAGAGTTCTTCCATATGTTGAGCTTGGAAAAACTTTGGGCTGGGATATCCGTAAAAAGCGTATTCCGAAATCTTTTTTTAAAAGATTGAGTTTTTTTACTGGGCTTGGCAGATATGACGCAATTGTTATCCAGAAAAAACTTTTTTCGCCGCTTGAACCAATGCTTCTCAAAAGCAGGTGCAGCAATCTTGTTTATGATTTTGATGATGCCCTTTGGACTTTTCATCCAAGTGTTCCACCAAGTGCCAGACGTGATGCAAGATCAGCCAAGGATACGAAACGATTTTTAAGGCAGTGTCGTCAGGTGGATACTGTTATTGCCGGTAATTCATACCTTGCTGCGCGTGGTGCGGAAGGTTCATCAAATATTAAGATTATTCCCACTCCGCTTGATACTGATAAATATATTCCGGGTTCTTTTCATCCGGATCGTTCTCGTGTGGGCTGGATGGGTACTTCAAGTAATATGTTTTTCATAGATGAAGTCCTGCAAAGCCTTAACCCTGTGCTTGTTGCAGATCCTGCTTTTGTGGTTTCCAATAAAATTTATACGGGCAATGCTTCTGATCTGGTATCATACGAAGACTGGAGTTCTGAACGGGAGGTGGAGCAGCTTCAATCAATGGATATAGGGCTTATGCCCCTTACCGATGATGAGTATACCAGAGGGAAGTGTGGATTTAAGTTGTTGCAATATATGGCTTGCGGAGCGGTGCCAGTTGCTTCAGCAGTGGGATTCAACAAAGAGATTATTGAAGATGGTAAAGATGGGTTTCTAATTTCATCACCGCAGCAATGGCTGGAACGGGTGCAATTGCTTAAATCTGATCCCGATTTGAGAGCAAAAATGCGTGAAGCAGCTCGCAAAAAAGTTGTATCTAGATTTTCTTTGAAAACTGCAGCTGAAAAACTTTGGGCTGCACTGGGTGTAAGTTGAGTCTATTTTTTCTAAGATATTAAATAGCAGCATATGCAATTAATTTCCTCGTTATTCACGGAGGTATGAGTGGCCGAACGGGATTATAAACATCTGATTGTGGGAGCAGGTATAACTGGTTGTACCATAGCAAGACGTATTGCCGAGGACCTTGGCGAGCCCGTTCTCGTCATTGAATGCCGGGATCATATCGGGGGGAATTGCCACAGTCACATAAATGCTGAAACAGGTGTTGAAGTCCATACTTACGGTACTCATATTTTTCATACAGACGAGCGAAGAGTATGGGATTTTCTAAACAGGTTTACTGACTTCAATAGTTATCGCCATAAAGTTATTACAACCTATAAGGGCAGAACTTATCATATGCCCGTTAACCTCCAGACTATTAATTCTTTTTTCGGACTTAATCTGCGTCCACATGAGGTTGAAAATTTTATTAAAGAGCAGAGTGCAAAAGAAAACATTATTGATCCGCAAAATCTGGAGGAAAAGGCAATCAGCCTGATCGGGCGGGAACTTTATGAAGCTTTTGTAAAAGGATATACTTTAAAGCAATGGGAATGTGATCCTTGTGAGCTGCCAGCAGAGATTATTACAAGGCTGCCTTTTAGGCATAATTATGAATGCGATTACTTTACCTGTCGTTATCAGGGACTGCCGTGGAACGGTTATCAGGTTCTTTTTGAAAATATGCTGGATCATGAACTGATTGATATTCGTTTAAACCATGATTTTTTTAAAATACAGGATCAATTACCGCAGAGCTGTAAGGTATATTATACTGGGCCGATAGATAAATATTTCAATTACTGCCACGGCGAGCTTAGTTGGCGATCCCTCCGTTTTGAGTACGAAGTTAAAGATGTACCGGACTATCAGGGAACTTCAGTTATGAATTATGCAGATGTTGATGTTCCTTATACAAGAGTCCACGAATATCAGCATTTGCATCCTGAAAGGTCCAATCTGAGAGGTAAAACGGTGGTTTCTCGTGAATATTCAATGAAATGGACATATGGGGAAGAGCCGTACTATCCCGTTAATACGCAGGAAGACCGCGACAAACTTGAGCTGTATAATCGTGAAGCAGCAAAGGTTGATAATGTTTGTTTTACCGGAAGGCTTGGTCAATATAAATATTATGACATGGATAAGGCGGTACTGGCAGCTCTTGAATTATGTGACGATCTCCTTAAGGTGTAGAACTGCCTGAAAATATTCATGCCTTTTAATTAGATAGAAGATAGTTTACGTTGAGTTATCTGTTTAATTTGGGGGAGGGGCATGATGAAATTATATTATATCTCTAAGAAATTTATTTTGAGAAAAGGAAATAAGTATGCTGTTTGACCAAGTTGGATCAAGAAGTATTCTTTTTTCCATTTTTATGTGCATTTTATTAACGGTGGTTACTAGTTCTCTTGTGCATGCAAGATCGTTATTCGGCAGTCCTGACAGTCTCGAGGAATCTGGCGCAGAATTAGCTAAGATACTTAGCGAATACGGGGTGTTGGACGGGAAACGAATTGCTGTTCTCGAATTTGAATCGATTGGGGAAAACGGCCCTTCGATGCTCGATAAACGTATTGCAGTGCATATTGCTACCAGGCTTGCCGTAATTAAAAAACGTACATGGACAGTTGTAGAGCGCTTTGATCTTGCACGCATGCAAAATGAACTAAGCGAGCATAAAGACACTTCCTTTGATTATAATACGTGGATGCGAAAAAGTTTGAAAGCTGATTTGCTGGTGCTTGGTAGTTATGTTCTGTCAAAGGAAAAACTTCATATCACAGCAAAGGTCGTGAATCCTGAGAGTGGTAGTACTCTGGCTTCAGCCTCAGTCAATCAGTATTTAGATGATGAAACCAGCCAACTTGCCCGCACCCGCAAGCCCGCAACTAATTTTGCAAAAGTTGCTGATGATATTAAGTCCATACTCATCGGAAGTAAGGGGAGTATGGAAACTACAGGTGGTTCACGGGTAAAGTTATTTAAATTGGTGGACGGAAAAAGAATTAACTTTAAGCGCGGGGAACTTCCTGTTTATAAAATCGGAGATAAAATGGGCTTTTCTATTAAGCCTCCTATTACATCCAGACTATATGTATTCAATTATGATCCAGCCGCTGAGCATGGTGAAGCTATACTACTTTATCCCATCCCTGATATGGAACCTTATGACTTTTTAGCTCAGCGCACCCGCTTCTTCCCTTCATTCGTATCTCATGGAGTTAGAGCATATGATGTTCAGGAACCGAGAGGGCGAATGGTTTTTAAAATTATCGGAGTTGAAAGTACGGTCGAAATGGATTTAACCAGATCATTCAAATTCAGAGATGGTGAATATTGGCTAGATTCAACGAATTTAACTGATTTTATTGAAGATTTGTCAACTTTGCCTGATGCCTCATGGTGGTCGGAGGATGTTGAATTCTGGATTCAGTAGAATTTTTCATTCATCATATCCTGTAAAGAGTTGGAAATTTATTTTATAAAAATAGCTTAGGTAGTTTTGACATCTGCACGGCTAGTTTCTATGTAGGCATTTCTGATTTTAATATGTCCAAGTTATTCGGAGGAAATTCATGCAACTGAATTGTAAGTTTGCCTGTTCATTTATGCTTTTATTGGTTGTCGGAATGGTCGGGTGTCAGCCAGCTTATTATAAAACAATGGAGACCTTCGGCTACCATAAGCGTGATATTTTGGTTAGCGATGTTGAGAAGGCTCGCGAATCACAGGAAGAAGCCAGTGAGCAGTTCAAAAGCGCTCTTGAAAAGTTCAGTGTTCTGACAGGCTTTCATGGTGGAGATCTGCAAGAAATCTATGAACGTCTTAACGATGAATTTGAAGCAAGTCGCGCTGCAGCTGATGATGTAACTAAACGGATTGATGCAGTTGAAGAAGTTGGAAACGATCTTTTTGATGAATGGAATTCTGAACTTGCTCAGTACACCAGCAAAAAACTTAGAAATGAAAGTCGAATTAAACTTTCCAAGACTAAAAGTAAATTTAAGAGGCTTGTGGCTGCGATGCGTAAGGCTGAGAAGAAGATTGGTCCGGTCTTAGGTGTTTTTCAGGATCAGGTTCTTTATTTGAAGCACAACCTTAATGCTCAGGCTATTTCATCTCTTAAAACAGAGCTTGATTCCCTCGAATCTGATGTTGGGGTACTTATTAAGGAAATGCAGAAGTCTATTGATGAGGCAGACTCGTTCATCAAGGAACTTAAGAAGAACTAAAAAAAACCCGGTACATATGTACCGGGGATTTTTTGCCTGTTAGTAAATATTAAACAATTTTTAAGCAGACAGAAGCTCTGCTTTATTCGTTTACAGCCTCAAGCTGCTTTTTTACATACTCTATTTCATCTGTAGAGTATTGCTCTGCCTCAGCAGCTAAGCCTTTGGCAAAAAAGGTCAGCAAATTTTCTGTATCCAGACCAAGCAGGATTGATCCATTTGAAACTATGCAGGTTTCACCTTGATCTTCCAGCAGATAAGCCCGTCTTTCACGTTTTAATCCGTCTCCGTTAACTACGCTGTACCCCGTACGCCCCTGCTCGGTACTGTAAATTTTTTCAGATACCAGCTCTCCGCTATTTTCATTGTAGTTAAGGGATTCATTTTCAATTTTCCCGGTAAAGGAAATTTGACCGCCGAAATCATTTTCCAGATTAACCCGTTTCTGGGCACCCGTTTTTTTCATGATTTGTCCACCGATGTTTGTCAAATGGGCAGTTTCAGTTGTTCAGAACTCTTGTCATCGTCTTTGCTCTTTTTGCAAGGAGCCTGCAAACCGGTTTCAATGTATTCCAGCAGAGAACTTTCCGGAACACGCCACTGGCTGCCAACTTTAATACCGCGAATCTTACCCTCCTGAATCAACCTGTAAGCTGTCCGTGGATGGATTCTTAGCGTGTCAGCTATCTCACGCACCGTGTATAGCGTAGGCGAGGGAGTCAAAGACTTGTCCTGATTTTTCAAATTTACACTACGATGTAATCCTTATGACATTATTTGTCAAAAAATGTCAAAGATTGTCATGAAAATGTACCTTTATCTGCCACAATACTCCAACAGGTATCAAATAGTCTGGAATTACACAGGAAATAATATATGAAAGTGAATAAGCTGGCGATGAACCACAAGTTCGTAAAAAATAATTTTAGATTTTTTATCGAAATATATTTTTAGGTTTTCAAAAAAAAATCCCCTCCTGTTTTAAAAACAGGAGGGGATTTTGTTTAAACTTTATTTAAGATAAGCTAGGTTTTAACTGTGTTAAAATCGTAATCTTTCATCTTTAGGCCAGTATCCGTTGTAATCATAACACAAATAGATAGTAAATTTGCGTGCTGGTTTACCACGGAAAGTAGTCTGGATGTGGATAGGCGGACTGATCCGTTTGAACATTTTAACAAGTTCTTTATCCGGCCCCTCTTTATATTTCTTGAGAACATATACGCAGTCCCAGCCTATCTTATCCTGAGGGCCAGGCCAAAGATCGTATTGGTTCATGCGTCTGTCAATCCATGCGCAATATGTGCGAGGCTGCCCCGGTACATAGAAGGCCAAGGCGGCAGTCATGTCATAGAGTTCACTCATGACAAATACTTTATCAGGATTTTTAAACTGGCTTTTTTCCAGTTCAGCGACCTGCTGTCCAAGATCTGTCCAGCCCTTCAAACGATGAGTTGGGTTCAAATTATCTGGTAGAGGAACAAGATTTTGAAAGTGCAGCACCATGAAAATGAAAAGACTCAAAAAAATCCACAATAAGCGGAAGTGTCCACGTCTGGCCCAAAATTTTTCAAAAGCAATTCCGGCAATTATGACACCGCTGACATAAGAAATTACGGCCCAGTTACCAAGCACTTTGGCGTGAAAGCTCCATATGAAAAAAAACAACCAGACTGGCAGGAAGAATATTGAAAGCAGGGCTGATTCTTTATTGTTGAGGCCCAGTTTATTTGAGTTTTTTTTATTAAAAGCAAATATTAAAGCGCCACCGCTGCTGATAAACATGAAAACAAGCCACCAAGGGGTTGCCATGCCTATCTGTTCACCAAGATATGGAAGAAAACGGTCAAACCTGATTATATGAGAGGCTCTGGCTCCGGAAGCTCCAATAAGATATAGAACATGCTTATACCCAACAAAGCCGTTTTGAATATTCCAGATCAATGTTGGGAGGAAGCCTACAAGTACCCCCCCTGCTAATGATAAAAAGAGCTTACGCCAGAAACCGTAGGGAAGTTTTTCTTTACGCATGAGCAGGAGACCATACATAATTGATAGGCCAACAAAACCAAGCATTGTGTATTTGGCAAGAATTCCCAGTGCCAGAAAAAAAGCAATCAAAAAGAATGGTTTAGTCCGTGATTCATTTGAATCGCGGTCAATACCCGGAGGATGAGGGATAGATGCAGCGTAAAGCGCGAATAATGCACAGGTCCAACTGAAAATAAATGGATTGTCTGTAGTCATCAAAATTCCAAGAGCCAGAAATACCGGCATGGAATTGTAAATGATCAGAGTCCAGATAGCTGCTCCGGGGCGCTTCAATATTTTTGATATACCCCAAAAAAGTACACTTTGGGTGAGTAGTGACCCCACAACAGAGCCAAACCTTACTCCAAATTCGGTATTTCCGAAAATAGATGTAAAAGTAGAGATTATCCAGGCGATCAGCGGACCTTTGGAGTAGTAGGTAAGCTGCATATGCCGGGTCCAGTCCCAGTACTGGGCCTCATCCTGCACAAGATTAAGCTGTCCTGTACTCAGGAACCATATACGTGCGAAAGTTGTAAACAGTATTATACAAACAGCCCATACTTCGGGCTTATTTTTAAAAGAAATTGATAATGATGACACTTACGTGACCTCCTTGCGGGGACTCTGTTAGCCGAGCCTGTAATATAAGACAAGTCTTGACGTTTGCAGAGGTCGGTTTATTTTAAAGCGGATCTTTTAATCTTGCCGCTGGATGTTTTAGGTAGTTCATCGCAGAATTCAATGCTGCGAACTATCACAATAGGACCAAGCTCACGGCGGATGTGCTCTTTCAGTTCCCTATGCAGATCATCAGATTCAGTTATACCGTGATTTAAAGTTACATGTGCTTTGGCAACCTGCCCCTTGATCTTATCAGCAACACCGATCACAGCTGCCTCCGCCACGTGAGGGTGGCTGGTCAATGCACTTTCAACTTCTGCCGTTCCAATTCTATGTCCTGAAATATTGAGAACATCATCGGCCCGGCCCTGAATCCAGAAATATCCATCTTCGTCTTTGCGGGCGACATCTCCAGCATAGAACATTCCGGGAATGTGACCCCAGTAATGGTTGCGAACTGCTTCATTGTCACCAAGCACGCCGCTGAACATGGAAGGCCAAGGTTTTTTGATAACCAGAAAACCTCCCTTGCCTGCCGGTACGGGATTTCCCTCTCTGTCTACTACATCAGCATATATACCGGGTAAAGGCCTGGTTACTGATCCTGGTTTGAGTACGGATACAGGCATAGGACTGATCATAATCATACCTGTTTCAGTCTGCCACCATGTGTCGAGAACCGGACACTGCCCCTTACCGATATTTTCGTAGAGCCATATCCATGCTTCAGGGTTGAACGGTTCTCCCACCGCACCAAGAATGCGTAGCGTAGAAAGATCATGTTGTTCCGGATACTTATGTCCGAAGCGCATTAATGTTCTTATCTGAGTCGGGGAAGTGTAAAAAATTGAGACTCCGTACTTGGAAATAATGTTCCACATGCGGTCTGCCTGTGGGTAAAGAGAGTGTCCCTCATACATAACGGTAGTGGTCCCGGCTAGAAGGGGACCGTATACCAGATAACTGTGTCCGGTGATCCAGCCCGGATCAGCAGAGCACCAGAAAATATCTGTAGGGCGTAAATCAAAAACCCACTTGAAGGTTCGGTGAACCCCTACCATATAGCCGCCGTGAGAGTGAATCATACCTTTGGGTGAACCGGTTGTACCCGATGTATGCAATATGAATAGCGGGTCATCGGCAGCCATAATTTCTGCAGGGGCATGAGACCGTTCATGGCGTACAAGATCTTCATACCAGCAGTCTCGTGCAGAATCCATGTCCACTTCAACATTAGCCCGATGAACTACAACAACTGATTCGGGTACATCCTGAGGGGTATCGAGAAGGGCACGGTCAACTTCTTCTTTAAGTCTGATAACCTGACCGTTACGATAAAAGCCATCTACTGTAACTACCACTTTGGGGTTAAGTTCACGGACACGTTCGCGGAGCAGGCGAGCTGAAAAACCGGAAAAAACAAGACAGTGTACAGCCCCGATACGGGCGCAGGCCAACATTGATATAACTGTTTCAGGGAGCTGAGGCATATAAAGAACTACATGGTCACCTTTTCCAACGCCAAGTCTCTTTAAACCATTGGCAAACCGGTTAACGGCTCTGTATAGTTCGTAATAGGTGTACTGACGGGAGTCTCCGGGCTCGCCTTCCCAGATAAGAGCAAGGCGGTTTTTATTTACAGTCTCGATATGGCGGTCAAGGGCATTGTAGACAATATTACATCGAGCTCCTGCAAACCATCGGTAATCAGGAGCATTAGAGTCATCTAGTACCTTTTCCCATTTAGTAAACCAGTCGAGTTTTTCTGCTGCCTCTTCCCAGTATGCGCAAAGGTCGTTATCCGCAAGTTCACGAGCTGCTCGTAAATCCTGTGGATTAACGCCAGCTTCGATAATCATCTGCGGCAGAGGTCTGAAGACCCTTTCTTCGTGCAACAGGCTGTCCAGTGTTTCTTTATGATCCACGGAGCCCTCCATTTTTTACTTCTACCAACGCTACCTCAATAAAAATTTGTTTTTTATCCAGCAAGCAGAATGCTTTTATAACAGATTTATCAACTCCATAAGAGCACACCTCCTTGAGGCAGTGCATTTCATACTCGACAAACGGTGCAAGGACTTCGGTAAGTGGCATAATTACATTCCGAGAATTTGTTTCAGTTTACCGATTCTTCGCCTGCTGATGGGTAATTCAATTCTAGTTCGTCCTGCTGTTCTCAGCATAAAGTTACTGCCTGGAAGTGAAGCTATTTCAGTTACCATTTCAAGGTTAACCAAATATTTGCGGTGCACTCTGAAGAAACGATGCGGGCCGAGACGCTCTTCAAGATATTTTAATCTATGAGATGTAAGGAATTTTTGATTAGCAGTATGCACATATGAATAGTCTTCATATGCTTCAACAAAGATAATCTGAGTATAGGGTATAAGAATCATTCTCCCATCCTGATTGACCGGAAGTTTTTCAATTTCCGGCTGACGGGTCTGTGAAAAATCCCATGCACTTTTAAGAGCGGAGAGGAATTTATCCTGTTCATCTTCGCCAAGTGATAGTTGCAGCGTTTCTTCTCCTGTTTCAACCCCGGAACCGGGTTCTTTCCAGTCTGAAGGTTCAGGGATTTCTCTGAAATGACTTTTAAATCGTGAAATTCGCTCTATGCTTTTATTAATGCGTTCTTTATTTGGGGGCCAAATGAGGTAATCAATAGCTCCCAGTTCGAAGGCCAGATACGCTTTAGTTTCATCTTCAGCAATAAATATGAGCCCAGGCTTATGCTTGCTTGCACCTAATGCTTGAGCCAATTCAATTCCACTGATACCTTCATTAAATTCAAGGCTGAGGAATATTATTCCATATCCGACGGCCTTATGGAGTTCCAGAGCTTCATCTGCAGAAATAGTTTCGCCCAGAACACGCACTATTTTTGATCCACTTAAATATTTGCGGATTTCAGATCGGACACTTGCGTCCGGATGCAGTATGAGAGCTTTAAGACTAGGCAAAATTTCTCCGAGATTGCAAATTTGCGAATTATTATTGAGATAGCTTTAAATGCAGTCTATCGCAAGGCTATAGTGTTTGTATTTTTACTTAAAATTATTAGCTAAGTATTTTTATTAAGTTGTGCGTAAAAAATATGTACAGCTTGACAAACAACTTGACTAAAATGAGAACTATTACTACTAGTGTATCAAGAGGTCATTATGAAAATAGGACAAAGAAGATCAAAGCAAAGGGAACTCATTCTTGAAGAGCTCAAGGGACTTACTTGCCATCCCACGGCAGACGAGCTGTATGAGTTGGTTCGGAAAAGGATTTCTAATATCAGTCTTGGTACTGTTTATAGAAATCTTGAGCTGCTTGCTGCAAATGGAGTTATCCTTAAGATTGAAACCGGTGGAAAAAACCGGTTTGACGGCATGGCTACACCACATCCGCACATAAGATGCATGGAGTGTGGGAAGGTTGATGATGTGAAGCATGAGGTAGATACTCCTAAGCTGGATATTTCTCAATCTCGTGGATATCTTGTAAAAGGGTGTTCTGTTGAGTATTTTGGCTTATGTCCAGAGTGCAGAAAAGATTCTAACTAAAATATAATTCAACATTTTAGTCAGGTAGGGTAGTTTATAACTGTCTGAAGGGATATTTTTGTATAAAAAAACTGACATCAATCTTGATACTTGTTACATTTGTTTTATTACTAACTCTTAATCTATTATTTATAAAATTATGAAGGAGAAAGAAAATGTCCGGACTTAAAGGTTCACGTACTGAAAAGAACATTTTGACTGCGTTTGCTGGTGAATCACAGGCACGCAACCGTTACACTTACTTTGCTTCTCAAGCCAAAAAAGAAGGCTTTGTACAGATTTCTAAAATTTTTGAAGAAACTGCAAATCAGGAAAAAGAACATGCAAAACGTTTGTTTAAACTTCTTGAAGGTGGCGAAATTGAAGTTTCAGCTTCCTTTCCCGCAGGCGTAGTAGGAACCACTGTTGAAAATCTTAAGGCTGCAGCCGGTGGTGAAAGAGAAGAGTGGGAGCATATGTATCCTGAGTTCGCTAAAATTGCGGAAGAAGAAGGTTTTAATACTGTCGCAGCAATTTTTAAAGCCATCGCTGTTGCAGAAGAATTTCATGAAAAACGCTATCTTGCCCTTGCAAAGAATATTGATGATGGTAAGGTTTTCAAAAAAGATGGTCCTGTAGTATGGCAATGTCAGAATTGCAGTTATATCCATACTGGGGATACAGCTCCAAAACAGTGTCCTGCCTGTGCACATCCAGAGGCTCATTTTCAGTTGGTCTGTGAAAACTGGTAAAAACTTAATTTTCTGCGGAGGGTAACATGGCTGAATTGTATGAAGTTTATAAATGTGATGCTTGTGGTAACATTACTATGGTTATTCATGGCGGTGCCGGAGAACTGGTTTGCTGTGGAAGCCCGATGAAACTTATGACTGAAAATACAGTTGATGCTGCTAAAGAAAAGCATGTTCCTGTCATTGAAAAAATTGACGGTGGATATAAAGTTAAAGTTGGTGAAGTCTCCCACCCTATGGAAGAAAAACATTGGATCGAGTGGATTGAGCTGGCTTGTGGTGACACTCGTTATTTTAAACAGCTTGCTCCTGGTATGGCTCCCGAAGCTGAATTCTACGGTAAATTTGACGGACCGGTAGTTGCCCGTGAATACTGTAATCTTCATGGCTTGTGGAAAGCTTCCTCTTAAGAGTTGACCATGGCTGAACCTAAAGATATGTATCAGTGTCAGGTGTCTAATTGTGGTTTTATCTACAATCCTGATAAGGGTGATCGAAAAGGTAAGATAGCTAAAGGTGTTGCTTTTACTGATCTTCCTGAGGACTGGAAATGTCCGGTCTGCGGAGCTAGTAAAAAATCATTTAAACCTCTTGGCTGATTTTAAAATTACTTACGGAGATTCAAAATGAAATATGTATGCTCTCTTTGTGGATGGGTTTATGACCCAGCTGTGGGTGACCCCGATGGTGGAATTGATCCCGGTACTAAATTTGAAGATATTCCTGATGATTGGGAATGTCCTGTCTGTGGAGCAGGAAAAGACGATTTCGAGCCTGAAGATTAATCACTCGGAAGCGCTGTAAGAATAAATTTAATAAAAGCCGGGTAAAATTCCCGGCTTTTATTTACTTAACTGAAATAATACTAGGAAGTTAAAGTGAGACCTGTTGAAATTAAAGAAGGTGTGCATTGGATTGGTGTAGTCGACTGGAATTGTCGTAACTTTCATGGCTATGCCCACTCATCTAAAGGCACAACCTACAATGCTTTCTACATTGAAGATGAGAAAAAGGTGCTGGTTGATACTGTTTCAAAATCATTTGAAAGCCAGTTTCTTTGTTCTTTGTCCCATCTGACTAAACTTGAAGAAATTGATTACATTGTTGTCAACCATCTTGAACCTGATCATGCAGGTTGTCTGGCCCGTATGGTTGAAGTCTGCAAGCCTGAAAAAATCTTTGTTTCTCCAATGGGGGGCAAAGCTCTTAATACTTTTTTTGACTGCGAAGACTGGCCTATTCATATCATCAAGCCCGGTGAAGAAGTTTCTATAGGTAAACGCACTTTGCGTTTTTACGAAACCAGAATGCTGCATTGGCCGGATAATATGTTTACCTACATCCCGGAAGAGAAAATGCTCTTTACCAGTGATGCATTCGGTCAGAACATTGCTTCCAGCGAACGTTTTGTTGATGAAGTTAGCAAAGAGTTGGTTTCTGAACAGTTACAGCAGTATTTTGCTAACATCATTACCCCTTATGCTCCAAAGGTTATGAAAACCCTTGAAACATTTGCTGGTCTTAACCTTGATTTGGACACCGTTTGCCCTGACCACGGTCTTATTTTTAGAGGCGATGATGTCGCTTATGTTCTGGAGAAGTATACTGAGTATGCAAACCAGACTCCTAAAAATAAAGCAGTAATTTTTTACGATACAATGTGGAAATCCACTGAGCGCATGGCTAACTCTATTGCCTCCGGTATTGCTTCTGAAGGTGTGTCCGTAAAGGTCATGGCTGTTAAAGCAAATCACCATAGTGATATTATGAGTGAAGTTTTTGATTCTGCAGCTGTTGTGATCGGTTCTCCAACACACAACAACGGTATTCTGCCCGGTATGGCTGATGCACTCACATATGTGAAAGGTCTGCGTCCTCAGGGTAAGATTGGTGCTTGTTTTGGATCTTTCGGCTGGAGTGGTGAGTGTGTGAATATCCTCACGGAATGGCTGGAGACCATGAAAATGGAAATTATTGAGCCCGGTATTAAAGCTAAAAATCGCCCAAGTCATGACAGTCTTAAGGATTGTTTTCAGATGGGTGTGGACATTGCTAAAGCAGTGAAAGCAAAAACCGGTAAATAGAATTTAACCCTGCGGGCTGGCTTGAATGCTGGCTCGCAGTATATACCACTGGTATGTAGACAATTTTTTTAGGTTTAATTTATTTAAAATTTAGATTAAATTCTAAATAATAGAGACTTGTTGCTACAAAAACGCTAACAGTTCTTTTTATGAATAACTTTTGCCTCAAAACTAATATTCACTACTTGTGCTGAAGGGAGGCGTGTTATGGCTGTAGGACGGAAAATAAAAAAAGCAGTAGTGACTGCTTTAGCTTGTGATGATTGGGATTTAGAGTTTTCAAAACTCATGGATCAGCATTCAATGCAAACTCTCATTGCTCCACTTTTTTCATCGCTTTGTGCTCCTGCTGTAATCGTTCGCTGGCATGGTGTTACATGTTTTGGTAAAGTTGTTTCAAAGCTAGCAACTGAAGATGCTCCGCGAGCACGAATAGTAATGCGCCGGATAATGTGGATGCTCAATGAGGAATCAGGTGGATGTGCCTGGGGCGTACCTGAAGCAATGGGAGAGATTACAGCTGTAAATAATCTCATGGCCGAAGAGTATGGACGAATTCTTTTGAGTTATTGCCACGCAGAAGAGGGAAAACCAGAGAACTATCTTGAATTCACAACTCTGCTCAGGGGAGCAGTATGGGGTGTAGCAAGACTTGCGCAGGACAGACCTGAAATGGTTATTCCAGCAGGGAATGATCTTATAGGCTTTCTGCAAAACTCTGATCCGGTCATTGCAGGTACTGCATGTTGGGGGCTTGGTGCTTTAAAATCATTAAAATCTGTCAAAGCACTTGAAGCTTTGCAGGATAATGATACTGTTATTGATATTTACAAAGACTGTTTACTGCAATCAGTATCAGTGGGAAGGTTGGCACAGGAGGCTCTGGATAAAATTTCCAGAGGTTAACAGGTTGCAATTGTATCACCCAGCTATGCAGCTGTGTTGCGTAGTTTCCTAGAGTGGTTGTTATTGTAATTTGTGAACGATGATTCAACATTTTGTTGAAAACATATTGAACAAGGAGAGGAATGATGGATGTTCTGATGCTGTCAAGGCTACAATTCGCCATGGCAACAATGTTCCACTTCATTTTCGTACCACTCACACTGGGACTTTCCGTAATGGTTGCCGTAATGGAAACTATGTACGCAAGCACAGGTAAAGAAATTTACCTGCGCATGACCAAATTTTGGGGAAAGTTATTCGTCATTAACTTTGTTCTTGGTATCGTTACAGGTATCACGCTTGAATTTCAGTTCGGAACGAACTGGTCCCGTTATTCTGAGTATGTAGGGGATATTTTTGGATCACTTTTGGCTATTGAAGCTACAGTGGCCTTTTTTATGGAGTCGACTTTTCTTGCCGCATGGATTTTCGGCTGGAAAAAGTTTTCACCGAAAGTTCATGCAATGTTTATTTGGATTGTAGCAATTTCATCTAATATATCAGCTGTCTGGATTATTCTAGCCAATGGATGGATGCAGAATCCCGTTGGTTATGTTATCAGAAACGGTCGAGCTGAGTTAGATGATTTTACTGCCGTAATCTCCAATTCCTTTGCATGGGGACAGTTTTTCCATAACGGTTTTGCCGCTTTTATGGTTGCCAGTTTTTTTGTTATGGGCATCAGTGCTTACCATCTGCTGCGTAAAAACGAAGTGGAGTTTTTCACTAAGTCATTTAAAATGGGACTTGTTACAGCTTTTATTTTTTCTATTGCTGTTGCAGCTCAAGGTCATTCTCACGCTCAGACTGTTGCTGTTAAGCAGCCTGAGAAGCTTGCTGCTATGGAAGCTCTCTGGGATACAGCTGAGAATGGGGCTCCAATGTATCTCCTTCAGATGCCTGACGAGAAAAATGAAACTAATTCTGTTGAATTTCTGGGTATCCCCGGTGGGCTTAGTTTTCTTGCTTTCAACAGCTTTGATGCTCCTGTTAAAGGACTCAAAGAGTGGCCTAAAGAAGACCGTCCTCCAGTCACCATTACCTTTCTTGCTTTCCGCCTAATGGTCGGACTTGGTACTCTCTTCCCGCTTCTGTGCATCTGGGGCTGGCTGAAGAGGAAAAATCTTACTGAGAACAAGCTATACCTGAAGGTAATGCTTCTTGCTATTCCATTGCCTTATATTGCGACCTGGGCAGGCTGGGCTGTTGCTGAAGTAGGACGCCAGCCGTGGATTGTTTATGGTATCATGAAGACAAGCGATGCTGTCTCGCCTATCGTAACAAGTCAGGTGGCCTTTTCATTTATTGCTCTGACTTCTCTATACACCCTGCTGGGTGCTGCAGAGTTGTTCCTGCTGGCAAAATTTGCCCGTAAAGGACCTGAACCTGAGAAGGCTTAAGAAGCTGTAAGACAAGGAGATTATTATGTTAGAATCCATATGGTTCTTGTTATGGGGCTTGCTCTGGGCCATTTACTTTATGCTTGATGGATATGATCTGGGGCTTGGAGCAATGATGCCTTTTCTTGCAAAAAGTGAGAAAGACAGACAGACAATCTATAAATCAATGGGCCCCTTCTGGGACGGTAATGAAGTTTGGTTGATCACAGCCGGTGGTGTAACTTTTGCTGCATTTCCTAAGGCATATGCAGTTATGTTCAGTGGTCTTTACACTGCTCTTATGTTGCTTCTCATCGCACTCATCATAAGAGGCGTTGCTTTTGAATTCAGAGGCCTTGTTGAAAGTGACTGGTCTCGCAAATTCTGGGATAAGGCTACCGTAGTAGGAAGTTTTCTTCCTGCTTTGCTGCTAGGTGTCGCCTTTGCAAACATTTTCATGGGGCTTCCTCTTGATGAAAACGGCGTATTCCAAGGCAATATTTTCACCTTGTTGAATCCTTACGGTCTTGGCGGCGGTATTCTTTTTGTATTGCTTTTTGCTCAGCATGGCTGTCTCTGGCTGGCAGTACGCACAACCGGTGAACTAAATGAACGCGCAGGAAATCTTGCGACTGTGTTGTGGCCGGTACTTGTCGCTGTTTATGTTGCCTTTTTGGCTCTCACAGGTGTATATACACAGTTACTCGGCAATTATCTGGCCTACCCGGCTTTATTGCTGATACTTGTGATTCCGGTCTTTGCAATAGTTAAAGTTCGTGTACTGATAACTGAACGCAAATGGTGGAAGGCATGGATTTGTTCTTCAGCTCTTATTGTCTCAACTACCATGTTCGGTGTGATTGGATTGTTCCCGGCTTTGCTTCCTTCTAGCATTAATCCGGCATACTCAATTACTATTCATAATGCGGCTTCAAGTCAGCTGACTCTTAAGATTATGCTGACAGTTGCACTGATCATGGTACCAATCGTCATCGCTTACCAGTTTTGGATGCATAAGGTCTTTGCAACCAAAATTACTGATGAAGATCTGGGTTATTAAAATATTACCCATTTACGGAGAATGCTTAAAATGTCCAACAAAGTTCTTGAAAAAGCACTTAACGAACACCTTAATGCCGAGCTTTACTCTGCTTACCTTTATCTCTCCATGTCAGCTTATTTCAGCAACATTGGACTGAGCGGGTTTGCAAACTGGATGAGAGTTCAGGCTCAGGAAGAACAATTCCACGCTATGAAGTTCTATGATTACATCAATGAACGTGGCGGATGTGTAAAGCTTACAGCTATTGATGCTCCTGAAATTAAGTGGGAAAACCCTCTTGCGTGCATTGAAGCTGTTCTTGAGCATGAGCAGAAAGTAACTGCTCTGATTAACCATCTTGTTGATCTTGCGATTGAGGAAAGAGATCACGCGACCAATATCTTCCTGCAGTGGTTTGTAACTGAGCAGGTAGAAGAGGAAGATAACGTGAATGACGTTCTGAGTAAGGTGAGATTGATTGAGGGAAAAGGCAACGGTATGTTCATCATGGACAAAGAACTTGGCGCACGGGTTTTTACCCCGCCGGTTGCATAATTAAGCCTTTCTTTGCATCTTTAATCCCCCTTGAAGAATTTCTTCAAGGGGGATTTTTTTTATTACAAAGTGAAATATCATAAAGAAAATATTTTATCGGAGAGAGTGGGGGAAAATAAATTACGACAACATTACTTACAGTTTGTTAGCGGTAGTTTCTTGCCGACAGAGATTCCTTGTTCGTTTATGACAGCTTCGTATGCCCAGCATTCGACTTTTTTCTCAATAGCCTTGTAAAAAAGTTCTGCGTATTCAGGGTCAACTACATCAGCCGGACCGAAACATTTTCCATCAGTCCTCTGGATAAAAAAGAAAAGCGCGACCCGGTCACCTCCATCAGCCAAATCCATTAATTCAACAATATGTTTACGCCCACGCTCGGTCTGAGCGTCTGGAAAACAGGCAACTTCATCTTCGACGAGAGTAACATTTTTGCATTCAACCCACAGGTTGGGCAGTTTATTACTTGCGTCTGTGAATAGACCATCAAGACGGCTTTTACCTGTTTTGGCTTCACGCTTAAGGTCAGTGTAGCCTTTCAGTTCCGGGAGATTACCAGTTTCGAAAGCCAGTTGAAGAATTTTATTGGGGACAGCCGTGTTAACGCCGATCATCTCACCATCCGGCATTACTGCTTCCAATGTCCATTTAAGTTTTCTATCAGGATTCTGGGCTGGAGAAATGAATATTTCCTGTCCTTCTCGGAGAAGACCGAGCATAGATCCCGTATTATTGGTGTGAACCCCGATTATCCGGCCGTCAAGGCGTGCTTCAACAGTAAATCTTTTATATCTTCGGATAAAAATAGCTTTGCGGCATCCTTTAGGATACAAAATTAACGGTTCTGACATTTTACTTTCCTTGATGTATGTGATTTAAGCATCACAGGGACGGGGATTATTGAGAGTTCATAGATGTTTTTCAATGTACAATTGATGATTTTTATGTGTAATTAAAATCGTAATATTTCATGAAAACATTGAATATCCTCTTTGATCGATGATTGAAACCCTTAAGTGGTAATGATTTTTATACCTTTGATAATCTCAGTAAGGGTTAAAACCCTTGACGAACCACTGGGTATCTGGAATATCGTCCTGTTAGTCACAGTGTGACAAACTTTTCCTATTGGCTTCTATTTGAGCCTTTTTTAATTTCTGATCTTCGCAAAAAATAATTGTGATGGTCTGAAATTTACTATTGTTTAATACAGGAATTAAAAATGAGTCTTGTACAAAAATTGTCGGAAAAAAAAGAAGAGCTGGCAGAAAAATGGTATGATCTGGTTCTTGGTTCTTATCCTAAGGAAACTCAGGAAGTCTGGAGATCCAATCATGACCGTTTTACAAATCCTGTCGGTGTTACCATCAAGAAAATTACCAGAGAATTGGTGGATTTAATCCTTGAATGGAAAAGTGCCGACGATCTTGCAAATTCCCTTGATGAATTGATCAAAATAAGAACAGTTCAGGATTTTGCACCATCTAAAGCTTTAAGTTTTGTCTTTCTTTTTAAGAAACTCCTGAGAGACGAGTTCATGGAGGAACTGAAAAGTGAAGGTAAACTTGATGAGTTGCTCGCGTTTGAGGCCCGGATTGATAATCTGGGGCTTATCGCGTTTGACATCTATACCAAGAATAGGGACTTGATTGCGCAAATGAGAATTGAAGAGGTTAAAAGATCTCATCATATGCTCCTTCGGCGGGTCAACAAAATCGAGGACGCTTCGGCCAAAGGGGCCGGACAGGTGTAGTGGCCGGCTTCCTCTGGAAGCCAAACGTTATAAGCGAGGTGAAGGTAGATGAACGCTTTGTACTCACTCGTTTTAGTCTTTGCTCTGGTGCTTATCGCTCTTTTCGGAGCTGGTGCAGCACATATGACAGGACTGTTCGGTACGTTGCTACCGTATGTAGCAATTGCCGTATTTCTGGTAGGCTTCGCCTCCAGAATTATAGGCTGGGCTAAAAGCCCGGTTCCTTTCAGTATCCCGACCACGGGCGGACAGCAGAAGTCTTTGGACTTTATCAAGCATGACCGCTTTGACAACCCCGTGACTCCGGGTCAAACTTTTATCCGTATGGTTCTTGAGATCTGCTGTTTCCGTTCTTTGTTCAGAAACACATCCGTAGCTCTTAAGGACGGAAGAGTGACATACTCCTCAGCCAAATGGTTGTGGGGCTTTTCATTGCTCTTTCATTACTCATTCCTGCTCATCGTGATCAGGCATATGAGACTTTTCTTCGAGCCTGTACCTGTTTGTATCGGGTTTGTAGAAATGATCGATGGCATTATGCAGATCGGTGTTCCCAGATTGTACATGTCTGATCTTCTGATTCTTGTCGGCCTGGGCTTTTTGCTCGGACGCAGACTCAGGGACCCCAAACTTCGTTACATCTCTTTGGTAACCGACTACTTTCCCCTGCTTCTCATCATAGGCATTGCCCTTTCAGGGATCTATATGCGCTACTTCGCTCATGTAGATATTATTGCCCTCAAGAAGCTGACCATGGGTCTGGTAACCTTAAGCCCTGTAATTCCAGAAGGCGTGAGTGTGGTTTTCTTTGTTCACCTCTTCCTGGTCTGTACACTGCTGGTATACTTCCCATTCAGCAAGCTTATGCATGCTGGTGGCGTTTTCCTTTCACCAACAAGGAATATGCCCAACGATACGCGCATTAAGCATCATGAGAACCCCTGGAATGATCCTAGCATCAAGCCTCACAGCTATGCGGATTACGAAGATGACTTCAGGGAACCAATGATTGAAGCGGGTCTCCCGGTGGAAAAAGAGTCATAGAGTCTTTATAGACTTAATGTTTCTTAGACCTTAAAATACCTTTTGATGAGGAGTTGACATGGCTGACCTCCCAAAAGCTAATGAGCTTTTTAAAAGCATTAATTATACGCCGCCGTCCACAGGATGGATGGATACCCCGGTAGATACATCTCCGGGAAATTGGTGTTACCCCGCCAAGGCGGAAAAACTCGAGTATCTTGGTTTTCCAAATCCTCGTGAGTGGAATCCCGCTGACGTTGACTGGAAACTTCCTGAAAACTGGCAGGACATTGTCCACGAAGGTTTCAAGGAAAGACTCGGTAAATATCGTTCACTTAAAGTATTCATGGACATCTGTGTTCGTTGTGGTGCTTGCGCTGACAAGTGTCACTTTTTCATCGGTTCCGGTGATCCTAAGAACATGCCTGTTCTGCGTGCGGAGCTTATGCGTTCCGTATACCGTAAGGACTTTACCATGGCAGGTAAGATTCTGAGTACCCTCACCGGTTCCAGAGTCATGACCGAAGATGTTCTTAAAGAATGGTTTATCTACTTCTATCAGTGCACCGAGTGTCGTCGTTGTTCTCTGTTCTGCCCATACGGCATTGATACAGCGGAAGTAACCATGATGGCACGTGAACTGCTGCATCTTTGCGGTGTGAACATCAACTGGATTCTTGAGCCGGTTTCCAACTGTAACCGTACTGGTAACCATCTTGGTATCCAGCCTCACGCATTCAAAGATATCGTTGATTTTATGGTTGACGACATTGAGGAAATTACCGGTAAACGTATTAACGTTCCCATCAACGAGAAGGGCCATGAAGTTATCTTCATCACTCCCTCCGGTGACGTTTTTGCGGATCCAGGTATTTATACCTTCATGGGTTATCTGATGCTGTTTGATCACATCGGTCTTGATTACACTCTGTCCACTTACGCATCTGAAGGCGGTAACTTCGGTCTGTTCACATCAGCAGATATGATGAAGAAACTGAACGCAAAGATGTACGCAGAGGCTGAGCGTCTCGGCGTAAAATGGATTCTCGGTGGTGAGTGTGGTCATATGTGGCGTGTTATTAACCAATACATGGATACCATGAACGGTCCTGCGAATTTCCTTGAAGTTCCAAAGAGCCCTATTACCGGTACTGTGTTTGAAAATGCCCGTCAGACCAAAATGGTTCACATCACAGAGTTTACTGCAGATCTTATGAAGCATAATAAGCTGAAACTTGATCCAAGCAGAAATGATCATATCATCACAACATTTCACGATTCCTGTAACCCAGCTCGTGCCATGGGTCTTATGGACGAGCCGCGTTACGTGATTAAGAACGTTGTTAAGAACTTCCACGAAATGCCTGAACAGACTATCCGTGAGCAAACATTCTGTTGTGCTGGCGGTTCCGGTCTGAACACAGATGAAATTATGGAAATTCGTATGCGCGGTGGTCTGCCTCGCGGTAACGCACTTAAAACTGTACAGGATGAGAACGGTGTAAACATGCTCTCCTGCATCTGTGCAATTGACCGTGCTACCCTTCTCCCGCTTGCTAATTATTGGGCTCCAGGCGTTGACGTCTGCGGTGTTCATGAACTGGTAGGTAACGCACTCATTCTTGATGGCGAAAAAGAAAGGGAAACCGACCTTCGTATGAATCCTCTGCCCGGGAAGGAGGGGTAACTCATGCATTACGGTGGAAAAATCATAACTGGCCTGGTTATATTCCTCGGCCTGGTGTCCATGCCATTCTGGTTCAATATCGGTGGAAGCTTTCAAGAGCCTAAACTGGAATTGCCAAAAGATGCTAAAATATGTGTTGCGCCTACTGAAAACATGCGTAGAAATCACATGAAGCTTCTTAACGAGTGGAGAGATATGGCTCTTCGCGAGGGCAAAAGAACCTACATCAGTGCCAAAGGCGACAAATACACTATCAGTCTTCAGAATACCTGTATGAAATGTCATGCCAGCAAGGAACAATTCTGCGATAAATGTCATAATGCCGCCAGCGTAACTCCCTACTGTTGGGATTGCCACGTTCCTCCAAAGGAGGCAAAATAATGAAACAGAGTAGAAGAAACTTCCTTAAGTTTGCAGGTCTCTCTGCAGCAGGACTTTGCCTCGCTCCAGCCACTGCCGCTATGGCATCCGGTGGAGGAACAAGCAAAGAAGGGCACGCAGTTGTCAATTCCAACTCCCTGCACGCGAAGCGTTGGGCAATGGTAATTGATACGCGCAAACTTAATACCGAAGAAGCAATTGAAGCTCTGGCTGAAACATGTCACCACATACATAATGTGCCGACTATTGAATCTGACCAGAATATCAAGTGGATGTGGACCGGTTCTTACGGAGAAGTTTTTCCTGAACAGGAAAACAACTTTCCTTCAGAAGATCAGGAAAAACACAAATTCCCCTTACTCTGTAACCATTGTGAGTTCCCTTCCTGTGTACGCGTATGTCCTACAAAAGCGACATTCAAACGTGCTGACGGAATTGTTGCGATGGACTACCATCGCTGCATAGGTTGCCGTTATTGTATGGCGGCATGTCCTTACGGTTCTCGTAGCTTTAACTTCATGGACCCCAGAACTCACCTGGATATGGACAAGATCAATACGAAGTTCCCCACACGCATGCGTGGTGTTGTTGAAAAATGCAACTTCTGCGTAGAGCGTCTTGCTGTGGGAGAATTGCCTGCATGTGCGGAGAAATCCGGTGGCTCGATTGTTTTCGGGGACCTGCAGGACCCTGATTCTAATGTCAGAAAGGCTCTCAGGGAGAACTTCACCATCCGTAGGAAACCAACCGCAGGCACCGAGCCCGGCGTTTACTACATTATCTAGGGGGGAAGCTTGATATGCTCGAAAAAGCTCTAAAAGGCGGACCGAAGTACTGGGCCTGGATTGGTTTCCTGCTGCTCGTTATTGCTTCCGGCTTCTGCGTATACCTCGGACAGCTCAAGGAAGGGATGACCATCACCGGCTTGAGCCGTGATGTTTCCTGGGGCTTCTATATTGCACAGTTCACCTATCTTGTCGGTCTTGCCGCATCCGGTGTTATGATCGTACTGCCTTACTACTTCCATCATTACAAGAAGTTCAAAGGCATGGTTATCATGGGTGAATTCATGGCTATTGCTGCTGTTGTCATGTGTCTCGGTTTTATTATCGTTGACATCGGGCAGCCTCAGCGCATGCTGAACATTATCTTCCATCCGACTCCAAACTCTATCCTTTTCTGGGATATGATTGTTCTGAACGGTTATCTGATTCTGAACGTTGTCATCGGTTGGACATGCCTTGAATGTGAACGTCAGCGTGTGGAAACTCCTAAATGGATTAAGCCTCTGGCTTATACCTCCATTGTATGGGCATTTTCTATCCACACCGTTACAGCATTCCTGTATGCTGGTCTTCCAGGCCGTCATTACTGGCTTACTGCTATTCTGGCTGCTCGTTTTCTGGCATCTGCGTTCTGTTCTGGACCTGCAATCCTGCTGCTCGTGGTTTTCCTTGTTCGCAAGATTACCAAATACGAGCCAGGCAAAGGTGCAATCGGAACACTCACAACTATTATTACTTACGCAATGTGCGTGAACGTCTTCTTTTTCCTGCTTGAAGTTTTCACCGCATTCTATTCCAATATGCCTGGACATATACATCCGCTGGCATACCTTTTCGCCGGTAGCCACGGCCACCACGAACTGGTCCCCTGGATGTGGACAGCAGCAATCTTTGCTATTCTTAGCCTTGCGTTGCTGATTCCTCCAAAACTGCGTTACAACCAGAAATTGCTGCCTTGGAGCCTTGCTATCCTTGTTATTGCAACTTGGATTGATAAAGGTCTTGGTTTGCTGATTGGTGGTTTCACACCGAATCCATTCAATGAAATCACTGTTTACTGGCCTACCGGTAGAGAGCTTATGGTTTCCATGATGGTTTACGCACTTGGCGCACTGACTCTGACTGTGCTCTACAAGATCGCAACAGACGTTAAGCGCGAACTCGGAGAACTGACTACTCCTGACTAGTCAGGTAAGTTCAACGAACATTAAAAAAAGTCCCCAGTTTCTTAAGAAACTGGGGACTTTTTTTGTCATAATTAAAATAGGCTGAGAGTATTACTATAAAGTTTCTTCATCCTCAATCAGATTGCCGGATGATGCTGCTGTGCGGGCAAGATCGTCACAAAGTTCATTCATAGGGTCTCCAGAATGTCCCTTTACCCATCTGAATTGGACAGTATGTTTTTTCAGTAATGGGATGAACTGGAGCCATAGATCCTTGTTTTTAACAGGCTTTTTGGCAGCCGTTTTCCAACCGTTTTTCTGCCAGTTGTCTATCCATTTCTTTGTGAATGCATTCTTAACATATTGTGAGTCAGTATAAAGGGTAACATCACAAGTCTCTTTAAGTTCAGTGAGAGCAGCTATTACTGCCCGCATTTCCATACGATTATTAGTTGTTCTCTTATAGCCTTGCGACAGTTCTTTTTTATGTTCGCCAAATAGAAGAACGGCTCCATAACCGCCACGTCCAGGGTTTCCGAGACAAGAGCCGTCGGTATAGATCGTTATTTTTTTGTTAGACATTAATTCCTGCTTTATTCTTTAAACCCAGCTGATTCTGGATCGGTCATGTTTTTATCCTCATTTCCACTGTCACTCTCACTGTACACAGGGATCACGCTTTGGTCTGATTCTACTTTTGCAAGTCTTTCCCAAATCATGGATAAACTTGTCATCAAAGCTGTTGGCCATTTATCGTCACTGAAATTTTCAGTAAAATAGTTTTTTTTAAGCTCTGATATAAATTTTGATCCTAAAGCGTGACGTACTAAACCTGGAAATTGCATATCAACTTCTTCGAATGCTGGAGAAAGTTTGATGTATAATTCTTTTGGTTCAGCTTGCTTAGGAGCAATATGATCTGTTAAAATATGGATTTTAACTTGAACACCAAATTCATTACGCATACTTCTGATAAATCCCTGAACAAAATTACGTTCAGATTTACTCAGTACCTTTGTCTGATCCCAAAGAGAGTTGCGTGCCTGAATTTTTTCAAGAGTACTCTGGTTGTTAGTCCAGAACGCCCAGGCTACAATACCTAAAACTACCACCATACCAATGATTCTTAAAAATTTTTCACTGGCTGAATTTCCGTGAGGTTTTAAAAATATAGCCATAGAGGTAATCCTTTTGTGCTAATAATTAAAAAGACAATATGAAATCATATTTGCGTAACCATATGATATAAAATAATTCGCGCATCAAAAATAGTTATTTAGTCAGTTCTGCGCTTAACTTATCTAAAAGAGATTCGATAGTATTTCTAATCTCAGCAAGTCTTTCAGGTGATTCTGCTTCAAAGCGCATTGTTAATGCCGCTTGAGTATTTGATGCCCGAACAAGAGCCCATCCATCATCATATATGACCCTAACTCCGTCAATATCTATGACCTTGTTATCTTTGGATAGTTCTCTAGCAGCATTTTCGACAAGTTTAAATTTAATTTCTTCCGGATAGTCTATACGAAGTTCAGGAGTAAAAAAAGTTTCAGGCCAGTCCTCAAGACTTTTTGATAATGGCTCATTTTCATGTGAAAGGATTTCGATAAGCCGAAGAGCTGAATAAAGACCATCATCAAATCCGTAATAACGATCTGAAAAAAATATATGTCCGCTCATCTCACCGCCGAGTCCTGCTCCGGTCTCAGCCATTTTAGCTTTCATTATGGAATGACCAGTGCGAGCCATGATTGGTCTGCCTCCATGATTCTTGATATCTTCAAAAAGAAGATGGCTGCATTTGACATCTGCAATTATGGTTTCATCAGGCTTACGGCTGAGCAGCTCACGCGAGTAAATGGCCATAAGCCGGTCACCTGGAATAAGTTTACCCTTTTCATCTACAGCTCCGATACGGTCAGCATCGCCATCCAGACCTATTCCTGCTTCTGCATTATGATCGACGACAGCCTTAAAAAGGTCTCCCATATATTTTTCAACTACAGGGTCAGGGTGGTGGTTCGGGAAATCTCCATCTGGATCACAATAGAGCGGTATGACCTCAGCCCCTGCCTTACGCAACAGTTCAAGGGCAATATGCCCGCCAGCTCCATTACCGCCGTCCAGCACGACTTTTACAGGACGTTTTATCTTAATATTTTCAAGTAGATCTTCGACGTATGAGGGAACAATATCATGGCAAGATGCCATCCCTTTCCCATTAACGAAATCTTGTGATTTCATTATGTTGTAAATTTGTTGAATGTCATCAGTATGTATTGTTGTGCCATCGCTCCAGATTTTGAATCCGTTGAATTCCGGAGGGTTGTGGCTGGCTGTTATCATAATGCCTGCATCATAATGTAATTTTTTAGCAGCAAAGTAAAAAACTGGACTTGGAACAAGATTTAAAATGAGAACATCTATTCCTGAAGCATTAAGACCTCTTACGATTGCAGCCTGATAAACTGGGGAACTGTGCCTGCAATCATGACCGACAACAGCTCTCTTCTGTCCTTTACTTCGAAACCATGTACCACATGCTTGACCTAGCTTTTCTACCCATTCTTCATCAAAATCATAATCTACGACACCTCTGATATCATATGCTCTGAATATTTCCTTATTCATTTTTATCATTCTGTTGAGCTCCTGAAGTGAAAATTGCAGTGAACGGTTTTAAAATCAAATAACATATCAAAGAAAAAGAGATTAATTATATTGATCGTTAGATTCTTTTAATGTTTATAGCGTGAAGTCGGATAGAAATTAAGTTTTAACTTAAAGCCACGTCAATAGTCAGAATATAAACAGAGTTCAATCTACGCCGGTTAGGTGCAGTCATGTGGCGTTTTTGCTTTCTCTTGGTTCTTTAACGAATTGAAAAACAAAATAAATATAAGTGTTATCCTGTAATTATTTCTAATTTCAGAAAATAGAGCTAAGGACAATGTATGTTTTTATTATTGAATAAATTATTTTTTTATTAACATTATAGCATATCTTCGATTTTCCTTGATATGTGGGCTCGTCTCGCCTATAAATTTAATATGAACTGGGACTGGGACAAATTATCCGAACAACGGCAGAGGAACAGCGGTGGTCCGAAACCGCCGAATGTGGATGATATTAACTCCACCATTAAGAAACTCCGCGGTACCGGCTTGCCGGGCGGAAAATATATCATAATCGGCATCATTGCGCTCTGGTTCCTATCAGGAATCTATATTGTTGAGCCCGATGAAGTCGGTGTGGTAACGAGATTCGGTAAGTATATTACTACTACCGGACCTGGACCGCATTACCATCTTCCGGTTCCAATTGAATCGGTTATGAGACCGAAGGTCACACAGATCAGACGTGTGGAAGTCGGCTTTCGTTCCTATGGCTCTTCGCGCTCCTTCACTCAGGGGCAGTCACGCAATGTGCCTGAAGAATCTCTTATGCTGACAGGTGACGAGAACATCGTTGATGTTCAATTCATCGTGCAATACCAGATTAAAGATCCGGTAGATTACCTCTTCAAGGTAAGCAATCAGCCTAAGACAATTCAGGATGCGGCTGAAGCAGCTATGCGTGAGATTATCGGTAAGACCAAGATTGAACTTGCACTGACTACCGGTAAACTTCAGATTCAGACTGAGACCAGAAGGTTATTACAGGAAATTGTGGATAGATATGAACTCGGAGTGAACGTACTGGCAGTACAGCTGCAGAACGTGCATCCACCGAATGAGGTTGTAGACGCTTTTAAAGACGTTGCAAGTGCTCGTGAGGACAAGAGTCGTTATATCAACGAAGCAGAAGCTTACCGAAACGATATCCTGCCTAAGGCCAGAGGTCAGGCGGCAGTTATTATCAACAAGGCTGAAGCGTACAAAGAAATGAAAGTGCGTGAAGCAGAAGGTAAAGCTAAACGTTTTATGGCAGTCTACAAAGAGTATCAGAAGGCCAAGGACATTACTGTCAAACGACTCTATCTGGAAACAATGGAAAACATTTTCTCCAGTCCTGACGTTAAAAAGGTTATTCTGTCAGATGATGCAGCGAAAAAAGCATTGCCTTTTCTGTCTTTGGATGGGGGCGTTTTTCCCGTGCAAACCGGTAAAAAATAGGGGATAAGGATATGAGTTTACTCAAAAAAGGTTCCGCTCCCCTGGCAATACTGATTATAGTTGCCGTATTGGGGATTGCTCAAAGTGCATATATTGTAAAGCAGACTGAAAGAGCAGTTGTCTTGCAGCTTGGTAAACCTAAATCCGGACCGATGGGGCCAGGGCTCCATTTTAAGCTTCCGTTTGTCCAGAACGTAATCTATTTCGATTCACGGCTTCTGGAATACGATGCACGTCCGGCTGAAATTCTGACTAAAGATAAAAAGAATATGGTTGTGGATAACTATTCCAAGTGGCGCATCAGCGATCCCTTGCAGTTTTACCGCACCGTTCGGTCCATTCCTCGTGCGCAAGCCCGGCTGGACGATATTATCTATGCAGAACTTCGTGTTGCTCTAGGTCGCTACACACTGATTGAAATTATCTCAAGTGACCGAACTTCTATTATGGAAGAAGTGACTAAAACTTCAAATGAATTGCTTTCCCCTTACGGGATTGAAGTGAAAGATGTGCGGATTAAACGTACTGATCTGCCTCCTGAAAATGCCCGTGCAATTTACGGTCGTATGAGGGCAGAGCGTGAACGTATGGCCAAACAATATCGTTCTCAGGGTAACGAGGCGGCAGCGCGTATCACTGCTCAAGCAGATAAAGAAAGAGCAATTACCCTGGCAGATGCGAATCTCAAGGCAGAAATATTGCGCGGTGAAGGTGACGGAATAGCTACCAAAATCTATGCTGATAGTTTTGGTAAAGATCAGCGCTTTTACTCTTTTAAAAAGTCACTTGAAGCTTATGAAAAGAGTTTCAAAAAAAATACAAAGGTTATCCTTTCTTCGGATAATCCTTTTCTGCAATACATGAAGTAAGAGCGTATAATGCGAATCTAAACGTCCATGTAATGCTTACGGAAGATCTCAAAATTCCGTCATTGCAAGTATAAAATAAAAGGCAGGAATCCTCATTAAAGGAGGATTCCTGCCTTTTAAAATTTCAACAAAATTTAATATTATATATTTACGAAAACAGCATTTGCTAATCAAATGCCAATGATTGCAATATAGAATTAGATACCAGCATCCCGTTTTTGGTCAGTCGTAGAAAGCCTCCACTCATACGGCATAGTCCGTTTTTGTAGAGGGCATTGATTATGGATTTTTTTTCTTTGGTCAAATCAGTTCCAGTCAGTTCTTTGTAATCGGAAAGTTTCAAGCCTTTAGATGTTCTGAGGCTAAGCATGACAAGCTCTTGAACTTTGATTTCATCGGTAAGTTCTTCATAATCTTCACCAGCATATCCACCACGTACTGCGGCGTCATATTCGTCCATGTATAATGGATTAGTAAATCTGCGAGCACCGATTGTTGAAACTGCAGATGGACCGAGTCCAAGATAGTCCAGCCGGTCCCAATAGCCCTGATTATGGCGTGAAATGAAACCCATTCGTGCAAAATTGGAAATTTCGTACTGAATATAACCCATGGACTCAAGAAATTCTGCGCCATATATAAACATTCGCGCTTGTTCTCCATCAGGTGGAAGTACTAGGTCCATAGCCTGTTCACGCTTACCAAAAACAGTATCCGGCTCAATTGAAAGGCCGTAGCATGAAATATGCTCAGGCTTGAGCTTAACAACAGCCCTCAGTTCATTGTTCCAATCTTTGACTTTCTGATTTGGTAATCCCCAGATTAGATCAATACTTATATTATTGAATCCGGCCTTTCGTGCAAAAAAGTATGCTTCGGCAGCCTGTCTTGCAGAGTGGGGGCGTCCAAGTTCAACAAGATTACGGTCATCAAGAGATTGAAAACCGAGACTTAGTCGGTTTATTCCCATTGAATTCAGTGCTTGAAAATATGACAGGTCATTAGCGGAATCAGGATTAGCCTCAAGAGTAATCTCCATCCCTTTTGTAAAAGTAAAGTTCTTCCGCAAAGCATCCATAATCATTTCAAGTTGAAAAGGCGGAATCAGACTGGGAGTGCCTCCTCCGAAGAAAATTGTTCCAATAGATGGACTCTTGAGCCTTTTCCCCCATAGTTCAATTTCAGCCAGCAGAGTTTTCAGGTACCAGGCAAAAGTAACTTGATTGAATACCTGAGAATGAAATGCACAGTAATGACATTTACTACGGCAAAAGGGGACGTGAATGTAAAGTAGAAGGTTTCTGGCTTCTTTACCATCACCCTGCAGAAGAGGTGCATTAAAAAATGCCGGAGCAAGACCCATTAGCAATATTCCTTAGAAGATGAGATTAGCGGCTGATCCACAGAGCAGTTCCTTTAAGTCCTTGTAATAAGTTGACACAAACAGATTTAGGAAAAAGTTTTTCAGTCGCAGATCGATCGTGAACCCCTCTGCCAGCAGCAACAGCAGCGTAATCGCCCTTTGCCGCTTCTGTCAGTATTGCTTTTGTAACGTTATTACTTTCAATTACAAGTTCTTTAATGCGCTCTTGATTGACACCGTTTCCGATCAAATGTTCACGTGTTAAAGCAAAAACGTCTTTAATGTTAACTGATTTTTTGCTTTTAGCGTCTCGGACGTGAAGCATAGTAATTTTGTGGTTATGGTTATCATTGAGAATAAATCCGACATGGTCAGCAATTCGTTGCGAAGGTTCATCTTCGTCAACACATAAAAGAATATCTTTCTTCGGTATGTCATGGGGGCATTTACAGAACCAGAGCGGAAAATTAATTTCTTCCCATATAACTCTGCTGCCCACGCTGTAGTCAAAAAATTCTTCCAGCATACTTGAGGTCTGGCGGCCTAATACTATCGCATCATACATGCCTTTGTGGCCTTCCTGAACTATCTCACGGGCAGTATTGCCTCTGGACTGGATGGTCTTGAAATCAATACTGCTCTTTTCACAGAAACTGTTGTTGATAAACCAGTCTCTTTTTTCTTCCAGCAACAGTTTACCGTTCTTAAGAGCATTATTCTTGTCCCATGATCCTTTAGGCGGAACAATGTTCACTAAGGTAATTCGGACATCACAAGGAGAATTGAAGAAATCTTTTATGAATCTGATTGCATATGAAGACGCATCATCAGCGCGTATGCAGACCATTAAATGCTTTTCCATGCTCACCATTCCTGTCACGGATTTCAATGTCGAAAGGTAGTATATATTTTTGATAAAGCTCTAACTTAGTAATATATTAACGGGATATAAATATTAAAACAAGCTAAGAATTATTTAACTCTTTCGCATAGCGTTCGTTTTCGCTGAAAAGACAACCGCAATATTGCTGGCGATATATTTCCATTTTTTTGGATCGTTCAATACCTTCTTTCCAGCCTTCACGAAAATCATAGTAATAAAATTTACATTTACTTGTCCCTGCCATGTCTCTTCCCAAATCTGCTATACGCATATGCTGCTGAAATTTACTGTAGAGCAGGGTAGTGGTGAAAAAGTCAAAACCACCTCTTTTCGCCAATGATAAAGTACGTTCCAGTCGATCTGCATAACAATGGAAACAACGGTTTTCTTCACGATATGCAATAGAGCGAAACCATCTTTTTGAATCATATTCATCAAGCTTACCGATAACTTTAACGCTCATTTTATTAGCAACTTCAAGGAATCCTTCCCGCCGACGAATGTATTCTTGTAAAGGGTGAATATTAGGATTGTAAAAAAAAGCGCAGACTTCAAAACCTTGCGCATGCAAGATATCAATGGTGGTAATTGAGCATGGTCCACAACAAGCGTGAAGCAAAATTCGTTTGGAAGGCATGGCTTACTCTCCATAAAAAAAGAGGCAGCACCTTCAGGAGCTGCCTCTAAGCTATTTATAAAATCTTAATCCGCCCAGATGACTTCGATATTAATTTTGGTATCGAACATCTTTTCATATTGAATGATTGGATCACGTTTATGATTGAGCAGGTACAAGGCCAGCTCTTCTTCTGCCTCGAAAAGCAAAGGCGAAGGGCATCCTGGTTTTCTGAGCATTCTGTATATGTCTTTAAGGGCCTGCATGGACTGCCATTCCATATTGCGGCGGATTCCTGTCCCTTCACAGCTTGGACATGGCTCAGTGGACACAGCAATGGCTGATGATCCTAAACGCTGACGTACAAGCTCCATAAGACCGAATCGTGAGATACGCCCAACATCCGTTCTGGCCCGATCGTTTTTGAGTGCCGAGCGCATTGTTTTTTCTACTTCACGACAATGCTTAGGATCTTTCATTTCAATAAAGTCGATTACAACCTGACCGCCCAGATCTCTCAGTTTAAGCTGGCGGGCAATCATTTCAGCACTTTCTTTATTGGTCTTCAGAGCCATTTCTTTAAAATTGCGTTCGCCTCCGATTTTACCGGAGTTGATATCAATAGCAGTTAAAGCTTCAGTCTGGTCAAATACTAATCTCCCGCCGGAGGGTAGATTTACTTCTCGTCCATAAATCTGTTCAATTTGTTTAACCAGATTAAAGCGTTCCCAAAGGGACTTATCTGTATCGCTATGAAGTTTGACCAGATTGTTGCGACGCGGAAAAGATAGCGAAGCAAGTTTCTTAACCTGTTCGGCAGTCTCCTTATCATCAACCCATATTTCAGCAACATCAGAGGACAAATAATCACGTACTGCGCGAGATGCCAGCCCCATCTCTTCATAAACGAGAGATGGTGGTTTAGCGTCCTGTCCTTTCTCGCGAACATCGTTCCAGAGTCTGGTAAGGAATTTGAAATCACGTCTAAGAGCGGACTTACTCTGTCCTGTGCTGGCCGTACGCACGATAACTCCGACGCCTGCACCGGGATTGACTTCGTCTATGACTTCTTTAAGCCTGCTGCGCTCTTTCTCATCTTCTATTTTGCGGGAAATACCAATCTGTTCTCGACCTGGAGTCAGAACAAAATAACGGCCCGGCAAGGATAGATATGATGAAAGGAAAGCCCCTTTTTTACCGGTAGGCTCTTTTACCACCTGAACAAAGATTTCCTGTCCAGGCTTAAGAACTTTTTGCAGCAAAGGGAATCTGTGCCCTTTTTTTAATTTATAGGTACCCTGATAGTATTCAGGATGGACCTCATCCACCTGCAGGAATCCGTTTCTTTCAGCCCCGTAATTAATGAAAGCAGCCTGGAGAGCCGCATCAATATTGTGGATGTATCCTTTGTAAATATTACCTTTGGTTTTGGCCTGATGGAGCATTTCAACGTAATACTCGATAACCTGACCTTCCTGAGTCAGCGCTACTTCCACCTGTTCTTCGGGGAGTACGCTGATAAACATTTTTTCTTTTTTCTTTTTATTGTCGTTAACTGTCATTATCCTAATCCAAGGAAAAGTTTGAATTTCCCCGGACTCAGGTGCTAAAATCATGAATCTACGTCAAGCCTGCAATCGTAATAAATTTCATCACCAGTTTGCCTGACGCTTAGTCTGCCGCTGTTTCTCAGTTCTTTGAGCACTTCATCCACTTTAGAAAGTGACACTTCAAGTGCTTTTGAAAGCTGCTGCGCTGTTTGCGGCCGTCGCATGAGAGAAGCCTGAATCCGGTCAAATGCATCGGAGTCTCCAGCCTGCACAAGGGCGGATGTATCCGTGCTGCTCCCTGATTTCACGTCTGTATCTGGTTCGCAATCCCTGTTTTTGGAGGGCGCGGCATCAAGAACCTCTTTCCAGCGGCCTAAGGAACCGGAATCAACCGGGCCGGCCTTATCCAGAGTACCGGGACGTGAAAGTGTGACCACATCAATGCGGTCCGGAGAAAGATCGATACAGAACTCTTTCATTTTTGAAAGGTTTTCATCTGAATCATTATATCCCCGTGAAAGGAGCACTTCCAGAAAAATCTTACCTTTGAACTCCTTACGGAATTCTATCAGAGCCTTGGCTATAGCTTCAGGGTCAGTTCCCTTGCACGGCCTGTTTATGGCTCTAAATTCAGAAGTAATCAAAGAATCCATTGATGGAAGCACTACGTCAGCTTCCAAAAGTTCTCTGCGAACTTCAGGGTCCGTCATTGTAGTTGCGTTTGTCAGTACCGCAATGTTCATTGACGGGAAAAGTTTCTTAACACCCCGAATAATATCGGGCATTTCAGAGTTAAGGGTGGGTTCACCCAACCCTCCCAGAGTAATGATATCGGGCTTCTGATGTTTCTCGCCCTTCCACTTTGTCAGTTCCTGCAAAAGTTCTGCCGCGGTTACGTATGGTTTCCGTTCACCGGTAAGATTGTCGGTCTTACCCACTTCGCAGTATACGCAGTCCATTGAGCAAATTCTTTCACCAAGAAGATCAAGTCCTAATGAACGGCCAAGTCTGCCGGAAAAAACCGGCCCGAAGACATACTTATAACCCATATCGGCCTCATCAAGAAGCAAAAATTCAAATTAAATGAAATTATTCAACCTACATTACCTGTTTACCTAAAAGAATTCAAAAATGCACAGGATATTTCACTCTGGTGCCAATTGAATGTAACATGCGATTTTGAAAAGCAGTTCTTAACTGTGGCAGCAAAAAGGAATTAAGTCTTTTTTAGAATCTCTCAACAATTTTTGTTTACATATATAAACAGGAAATATTCACAAGCAGTAAATGACTAAACTTACAACGGTATAAAAAACTCATGGATAACAGGTGTTGTAACCGTGAGGGATATGAACTCAAACCGTATAATATTTGAGAGTTAGTCACCACTCGCAGGAATGTAAGCATTTATTCTGAAAGAGCAAAAAACTCAAGCTATAATTCTTAACTGTCCGTCTAGTTAAAAAATATCGAAATATGTTTTCAGGATTATAATCATCAACTTTAGTAGGATATAATTTATTAGAATTGTATGAGATTTAAGGCAAAATTATTTCTTATCAGGTATTTATAAAGTGTATAATGCTGAGGTTCAGGCATTTTAAGTCTGCAGCTGTATTCGTTTTTTTAAACGCTTTTTACATTGACTTTAGACCATTTCATCCGTAATCCGGCGTAATATTCAATCAGGAGGAAAGTCTGATGCTTGAAGCTGGACAAGTAATACTGTTAGTCAACCCCAAAGGTAAACGCTACCTGCGTGTTATCAAAGAAGGGGATGAAATACATACCCATGACGGAAAGATCCTCATGGATGACATTGCTGCTGCGGGTTACGGTAAAATAGTTAAAACCCATCTTGGCCGTGATTATCAAATTTTGAAACCCACTGTGCATGACCTTATCAAAGGCGTTAAGCGTCAGACCCAGATTATGTATCCTAAAGAAATCGGATACCTCCTGCTGAAACTCGGTGTCGGTCCCGGAGCAAGGATTGTTGAGTCTGGTTCAGGTTCAGGTGGACTGACTACTGCGCTGGCCTATTACGTAGGTGATACCGGTAAAGTTTATACTCACGAGAAACGTCCGGAATTTTATGATCTGGTTAAGAAAAATCTTGAATGGGCTGGCCTTGATCACCGTGTAGAACAGTTCAACCTTAATATTGAAGATGGTTTTCAGGCTTCAGACTGTGACGCATTGTTTCTCGATGTGCCGAATCCATGGGATTACCTGCATCATATCCCTAAAGCGGTAATACCGGGCGCTATGTGCGGATTCTTGCTGCCAACGACCAATCAGGTCAGTGATCTGCTTGCAGGGCTTGAGAAAGCATCTTTCTCAGATCTTGAAGTTGTTGAAATTCTTATACGCCGTTATAAGCCTGTTTCAGAAAGACTGCGCCCTGAAGACCGTATGGTCGGGCACACCGGTTTTCTCGTTTTTGCACGTAGTACTGAAGGATGTGAAATGACTCTGGAAGTACCTAAGAAGAAAAGAGATAATCGTGGAAAACCTCCGGCAGAGAAGTATCATGTAGATAGAAAAGACATGAAAGATACTCCTCCCGAAGCTCTTAAAGCAGAGCAGGAAGCAGCCGCAAAAACTGAAGAAGCAGCTGACGAAGAAAAATCTGAATAAATTTTTGCTTTAGTTGCAAACCATTTATTTGAAAAATGAAAGCCGGATATCCTATGGATATCCGGCTTTTTTAAGACATAACGAAGGTGTCTTCGGTTAGGGAAGAAAATTCTCAGTATTCGCTAGTCAAGGTAGGAGCAACAGTAGTCAACAAGAGACTCAACGACTAATTTGAATTTTGAATTGGTTGGGACATTAAAAATTTCGCCAGCAATTGCCGTCTGCCAATCCTTTGCTTCTGGTCTTTAATGTATAGTTTCTTTCTCCATTTACTAATTCAGCAGATATTCCATAGCCTGATCACTTTTACTCTTCTTCGGTTTAGATTCAGGTATTGGTACAGCTTGCTGTTGATTGTTGTTCTGCTGAGAAGATGCCGCAGCCGATGTACCTGATGGACTCTTCCCACCAAAATAAAAATCGCCTACCAGAGAAGATGATTCCCATGGGACTTGTTTTTTGTTGGTATCCTTCATGACACCACGGCGCACACGTTTGAAAAACTGCTCAATGGTGATGTTTTTTACGAACATATTTCTCAGCATGTTGGCTACGTATGGGCTGTTATGGCCTTTCCCATCAAGGGCGACATCTCCGGGAGCTGTTGCAAAGGCTATAAATGACCCCGTGGGAGCATCCATTTGAGCCAGGCCGTTTCTGGCAGAGCGGAAACTGCGTTTAAACGGATTGTTACGGCATGCATCAAGAATGACTATATTCATGCGGTTTCCGGCATCTTCCATTTTAGCCAGAACTTTTCCGGCATCAATAGCTTCATATTCAACATCTGCCTGACCTTGAATTTTCATAAAGAGAGGGACCAGGTAGTTCCGTCCGTTAACCTGTAATCCATGTCCTGAAAAATAGAATAGACCTACATCATAATTTTTTAGTTTGCTGCCAAATTCATCTATTGCCCGCCCCATTTGGTTACGGTCTGCATTTTTGATCATGATGATATCAAATCCTGCTTTCTTGAGAGAAGTATTCATGGCTGAAACATCATTTACAGGATTACGCAGCGGGCCGTTTTTATATGCAGAATTGCCAATAAGCAAAGCAAGTTTGCTTTGTGCTGCACTTTCAGTTGCAGTAAGTAATAAAGCAGAAAATAAGGCAAACAGTAAAAAACTGTAAAATTGAGTTTTTTGTAGTGTTTTCATCGTCCTCCCCCTTCAAAATTCAAATGAAAATTTGATTCCTGATTTCTTTATAGCATAACCTGATGAAAAGAGAAGAAAAAAGCACTGCCGAAAAGCATGGACATGAGCATAATCCAGGCCGGTTGCAGGAAAAAGCAGACTACACCTACAATTTTGACCCACCCATGTACTCCTCCTGTATCGCGCAGCATGGCGGATGCTCCACCTACGGGGGCTGTCGCTTTGATTGCTCCAATCTTACCTGTACAGTCTCGGTAGTAAAAATAGTAGGCACTCAGGCCATAACCTAACTGAGCGATAAAGTTGCCGAAGGGTAAGAAACCTACTAGGAAAGTGATAAAGGCCCAGAAGTACATTTTGCGGTATAGAAACCACCAGAATCCAAAGAAAAAAGCAGGCCAGTGCCAAGTAACGGTAAAACCATCCCGCAAAGTTTGAAATTTAGCAAAATTAAAAAGATAGGTCCCAGCATTAGGACCTATAAATTCTGTGTAATCTTCAGACGTAATCATCTGCATTTATATCTCTCCATATATAACTTATAGTAGCTGCATAGAAAATTTTAAGATCAAATTTGTTTTAGCCTTTTGTTAATGCCGCAGCTTTTAAGAATTGGCAACTTTCATGTTAACAGGCTTTGAGTGAGGTGTTAGCTATTTTGACATTCATGACTAAATGGACTAACGAAATTTGGTTCCACGCTCCGTGCCGGGATCGGACCTGTAATTTAATGTAATCCTGGAAATCAGCAAAGAGAAGTGAAATGTCAAAAATACAAAAAATAAAAGGTGTTGCAGATTTATTTCCTGAAGATAGCGCTCGTTATGCATTCATGGAAAAAACTGCCAGAGAAGTGTTCTCGGCCTATGGTTACGGCGAACTTAGAATACCCATTCTGGAAAAAACAGAACTTTTCTGTCGCTCCATCGGGGAAGAAACCGATGTCGTGCAAAAAGAAATGTATACATTCCCTGACCGCAAAGGACGTTCCCTGACCATGCGTCCTGAAGCTACAGCAGGAGTTGTCCGCGCTTACGTAGAAAATAAAATTTACCAGCCGGGCAAGGTTACAAAGCTCTACACTTACGGTCCAATGTTTCGCTATGAAAGACCTCAGGCCGGACGTATGCGCCAGTTTCACCAGATTGATGCAGAAATCTTCGGTGCCAGCGAACCTCAGGTTGATGCAGAAGTTCTACTTATGCTCTCCACTTTTCTTAGCAAAATCGGACTGGAAAAGCTTTCTTTCGAGCTTAACTCACTTGGCTGCCCTGAATGCAGGCCTCTTTTCCGTAAAGCTCTTGATGAATTTTTTAATGGTATTGATAAGGAACAGCTCTGCGATGATTGCCAGCGCCGTGTAAGCACCAATCCGCTCAGGGTTCTTGATTGTAAAAACAAGAAGTGCAGGGAACTGACTGTTGATGCTCCTTCCATACCTGACAATCTTTGTACTGAGTGTCGTGATCACTTTGATGTTGTCATAGCTCTCATTGATGAAGCCGGACTTGAATATACATTGAATCCCCGTCTTGTACGTGGACTTGATTATTACCAGAGAACTGCTTTTGAAGTTACCTCCGGGGATATTGGTTCTCAGACCGCTGTTGCTGGTGGTGGACGTTATGACGGGCTGGTTGAAAGTCTAGGGGGAGCTAAGAAGGTTCCCGGTATAGGTTTTGCCTGTGGTATGGAGCGCCTTGCTATGCTGCTTGAAGGGACCTTTACTGAAGAGATGGATTTTTATGTTGCCCTTGTAGACGAAAGGGCTGCCGGAGATGCCTTGATATTCGCTGAAAAGCTCCGTAATAGCGGGCTTAAAGGTGAAGTTGGTTTTGCTGCGAAGAGCATGAAGGCTCAGTTGAGGCATGCTAATAAAATAGGCGCGGGAAAATGTTTTATTTTCGGTGCTGATGAATTCGAAAATGCAACGGTCACAGTCAAAGATATGACCGAAAGCGGCGAGCAGATTACCACGCCGCGTGATGAATATTTCAAATAATTCGGGAGACCTAATATGTCAGAACAAATTGAAGAACGCGATTATGATGAATATAGGGTTATTGAACCTCTAGGGGACTGGAAAAGAACCCACAATTGCAATGAAATTACTTCTAAGAATCTTGGTGAGGAAGTTTTGATCATGGGTTGGGTACAGTTCCGCCGTGATCACGGTGGTCTGATTTTTATTGATCTGCGTGACCGTGAAGGTTTAACTCAGGTTGTTTTCAGTCCTGAGCACAGCACTAATGCTCATGAACGCGCGCATGCTATCCGCTCTGAGTACGTGGTAGCCATTAAAGGTCAGGTTCGTGAACGTCCTGATGGCATGGTGAACTCCAACCTGACTACCGGAGAGATCGAAATTGTTGTTGATGAGTGGAAGCTCCTTAACACCTCTGAAACTCCTCCTTTTGCTATTGAAGATCGTACAGACGCAGCTGAGCAGCTGCGCCTTAAATATCGTTTTCTGGATCTTCGTCGCCCCGTACTTGCTAAGAATTTTATTCTTCGCAACAAGGCTGCGCAGTCAGTTCGCCGTTATCTTGACGGTCTTGGTTTTCTCGAAGTTGAAACTCCTGTGCTGACCAAATCAACACCTGAAGGAGCTCGTGACTTTTTGGTTCCCAGCCGTATGAACAACGGTGAGTTTTATGCTCTCCCTCAGTCTCCACAGCTTTTCAAGCAGATGCTCATGGTTTCAGGCCTGGATCGTTATTTCCAGATTGTTAAATGTTTCCGTGATGAAGACCTGCGTGCCGACCGTCAGCCTGAATTTACTCAGATCGATATTGAAATGAGTTTTATTGATGAAGAGCAGATCATGGGTATGGCTGAAGAAATGGTCCGCACTGTTTTTAATGAAACTATTGAAGTTAAACTGCCTACTGCATTCCCCCGCATGACTTATGCAGATGCTATGCGTGATTACGGTTGTGACAAACCTGATGTCCGTTTTGAACTCAAGCTTCAGGAAGCATCTGATATATTCCGCGGTTCTGATTTTAAAGTGTTCGGAAAAGCCGAACTTGTTAAAGTTCTGCGTGTCCCTAATGGAGCTGAACTTTCTCGTAAAGAGATTGATGAATATACCAAGTTTGTAGAAATTTACGGTTCCAAAGGCCTTGCATGGATTAAAGTTAAAGAAGACGAAAGCTGGCAGTCACCAATTGTAAAATTCTTTAGTGAAGATGAATGTTCTAAGCTGAAAGAACTGACAGGTTGCCAGCCCGGTGACATTCTTTTCTTCCAGGCCGGGGCTGCTGATATTGTCAATGCTGCTCTTGCAGCGTTGCGCATTAAACTTGGTGAACGTTTTGAACTTATTGACGAAACTAAATTTGCTCCTCTGTGGATTACCGACTTTCCACTGCTTGAGTACAATCCTGATGAAAAGCGCTATGTTGCAAGACATCATCCTTTCACCTCTCCTCAGGTTGGACAGATTGAAGAGCTGGCTGAAAAACCAGCCGAAGCTCTCGCCCGCGCATATGACCTCGTAATTAACGGTTATGAAGTCGGTGGCGGTTCTATCCGTATCCATACTCCGGAAATGCAGGAAAAAATGTTTGCAGCTCTTGGTATTGATGAAGAAGAAGCCCGCGCTAAATTTGGTTTCCTTATGGATGCTTTGAAATTCGGTGCGCCGCCGCATGGTGGTATTGCATTCGGTCTGGACAGACTTATTATGATTTTATGCGGAGCAAAATCTATCAGGGACGTCATTGCCTTTCCTAAAACTCAGAAGGCTACCTGCCTGATGACAGAAGCTCCATCTTCTGTTGCCAGCACACAGTTGCGTGATCTGGGTATCAGACTTCGTGAAAAGAAAGAACAATAGTAGTAAGTAATGTCAGTCAGGATCGTGTCAGCGATCCTGACTGACTATCCAATATAAAATCCCTCAGGGATTCCAGAGAGGACTACCTCTTTGGCCGCCGGAGGCGGAATTTGTCTTAATGTTTATAGAGCATTAAAACGATTTTTAGCTTTCAAGGAAAAATTTTATGAAGCTTGAAATAGTAAAATATCCAGAGACTTCTTTGAAGGAAGTTTGCACACGGGTAGAGGAAATTACTCCTGAACTTAAGGAAACCATCGAGAACATGATTGAAACCATGTACGAAGATGATGGTGTGGGGCTTGCTGCACCACAGGTAGGGTTGCAGAAGCGCCTGATCGTAATTGATCCTTCAGGACCCAAAGAACGAACAGATCTTCAGGTTATCATCAATCCGGAGATCATTGCCAGTGAAGGTAAGGTGGATTCTGAAGAGAGTTGTCTGTCTTGTCCTACTTTCCGCTGTATTATCAAACGCAGTGAGAAAGTGACTGTAACCGGCACTGATGTTGATGGAAATGATCTCAGGATTGAAGCAGATGACTTTTTGGCCATTGTGCTCCAGCATGAGATCGATCACCTTGACGGAACTCTTATCGTAGATAGAGTCGGCCGCCTCAAACGTGCAATGTACGACAAGAAGATCAAAAAATGGCAGAAAAGCGCTGGAAATTAGTTTTTATGGGGACGCCGGACTTTGCGTCCACTATTCTTGAATATCTGCAGGAATGGGACGGATGCAATGTTATTGCGGCTTATACCCAGCCTGATCGACCCTGTGGTCGCGGGCATAAAGTTCGGCAGTCAGCAGTCAAAGAAGTTGCGCTGAAACATGATATTCCTGTGTATCAGCCTATTAATTTCAAAGATGAAGCGAACATTGAAGAACTTAGAGCTCTTGAGCCTGATTTTCTGGTAGTTGCTGCTTATGGACTTATTCTGCCTCAGGCTGTACTTGACGTGCCTAAAGTCATGCCTATCAATGTGCACGCCTCTCTGCTGCCCAAATATCGTGGAGCTGCACCTATTCAGCGAGCTGTTGCAAACGGAGATCATGCTACCGGAATAACCATTATGAAAATGGAAGCCGGACTTGATACCGGTCCTATTCTGGTACAGCAGGCTCTTGGTATTGCATGGGATGACTATGCAGGGAAAGTTCACGATGAACTGGCTGAAATGGGTGGACCGCTGGTCATGGAAACTTTACTTCGTTATAAAAATAAAGACCTGTGCATTCTGCCTCAGGATGACTCTATTGCAACCTATGCAGCCAAGCTTACTAAGGAAGATGGACTCATTAATTGGGACAACAGTGCTCAGGAAGTACACGATCAGATTAGGGGTATGCACCCGTGGCCCGGAGCATATTTTTTCTGGCAGGGCGAAGAGGGCAAAGATCCTATCCGTCTTGTTATAAGCCCCGGTAAACCAGGTGATGAACTTTCCGGAGATTACGCTTCTGGAACCATTGTGGGAGAGTTCGAAGGAATGCTCGGTATTGCCTGTGCAGACAAAATTTATCTGGCCTCTAAGGTAAAACCCGCTGGAAAAAAAGAAATGGATGGTAAGTCCTTTCTGTGCGGATATTTGGGTAAATGTTCATAGAAAATAGTCTCCACGGAGGCAACACAAACCCTTCAGGTTATAATAGTGAATAGTGTAAAAGATTCTAAAAAACGACTTTTTATAGGTCTGATTACAGGGACGAGTGCTCTGCTGTGTCTATTTCTGGCTCTGCTTTGGTACGTGCCTTATGTTGGGCTTGATTCTTTCGGGACATGGGCATCGTGGCTGTGGGGAATGCTTGTCTTTTTGCTCATAGTTCTTGTGTGTTGGGCTTATGCAGGACTGCTTGCAAATGTCGTTTTAAAGCGCACTTTTCCTTTTTCTCATAAAGCGCGAGGTTTGACCGTTAAGCTCTTTCTGCCCCTTATGACAATTCTGGGGCGTGTTTGCGGATTATCCAAACGCAAGATTCGCGGTTCTTTTATCAAGGTGAATAATGAGCTGGTCTTATCTGAGGCTGGTAAATATGATCCTGAAAAGATTATGATGCTTACTCCGCACTGTTTACAAAACAGCCGTTGTGATATGCGCCTGACTTATGACGTGAACAATTGTAAACGTTGTGGTTTGTGTACTATCAAGGGTCTTCTGGACTTGCGTGATAAGTATGGAGCTCACTTTGCTGTTGCTACCGGGGGAACTATTGCCCGCCGACTGGTTGTGCAGAAACGTCCGAGACTTATCATTGCGATTGCCTGTGAGCGAGATCTTGCCAGCGGAATTCAGGATACATATCCTTTGCCTGTGTATGGTGTTCTTAACGAGCGCCCCAACGGTCCGTGCCTTGATACACAGGTTTCACTTATTGCAGTCGAAGAAGCTCTGCGCCGCTTTATCAAGGAAGATAAACTTCCTGAAGATGCCGATAAGAATGTCGGTATGACACCTATTACAGGTCTTTAAGAATACGGAATCAAGCTGATGAAAAAAAATATCCTGCCCGGTCCCAGAGGGCTTGCTTATGAATGTGTCACCCGTTCACTTGATGGAGGTGCTGACGCTCAGGCTGTTCTGGACGAAATCCTTTCATCAGCTGGTCTTGATCAGCGTGACCGTGGATTTATTACAGAAATTTTATATGGATACCTGCGTATGCGTATCCGCTTGCAGACAGTTTTAAATTGTTTTCTTTCGCGACCTGATGGTCTGCCACAGCCTATTTTGCGGGTTCTTGGTATGGCTTCATATGAAATTCTGCATATGGACGTGCCTGCTTATGCTTCCGTTGACTGGGGTGTTGATTCTGCCAAGAAATTATCCAACGGTAAGCTTGGCGGTTTAGCTAATGCCGTGTTGCGTAAAGTTGCCCGGCTTGCTGAAGATGGTGCAGACGAAGAATTTTTTCAGCGCCACACATTCAGTGAGACTGAATACCTGTCAGCTTACTATTCATGTCCTGAGTGGATTGTTGAGCTTTGGATGAAAAGTTACGGGCGTGAGCGGGCTGAAATGTATCTTGATGCTCAAATCTGCCCGCCAGCTGCTGGTTTTGTCTTGGATACAAAAGATAAAAAAGCTAAGGATGCCGCCATGACTCTTATGGATGAAGGTGATTTTATCGAATCTGATGGGCAGGCTTTCGCATTTTATTCCGGATATCGTCCGCAGGCATTCAAAGATTTGAACAGTGATGTGCTGACCCGGCAGAGTTATGCTGCGCGTGAAGCGCTTAGTGTTCTTGAACCTATGAACTGGCCGACTCCCGTCTGGGATGGTTGCGCCGGGCGTGGTGGTAAATCAAGGTTTTTAAGCACTAAAGGAATTGCTCCTATATTTGCTAGTGATCCTCATCTCAGACGTCTTTCCGCTTTGAAAAGACAAGTGCCGGAAATTTCATCCTTCAGAGCCTCAGCAATTAATCCTCCGCTGGCGAAGGAGTCTGTCGGTACAGCATTGCTGGATGTTCCCTGTTCAGGATTGGGGGTGCTGTCAAGAAGACCGGATACTAAGTTTAAGCGTTCGCCGGAAGATGTAGCTTCTCTGATTCAACTGCAATCACGGATTTTGGAGAACAGTTGGAAGACTGTTCGTCAAAATGGACGAATGGCTTATATTACCTGCACATTAAACCCTGCTGAGAATGAAGGGCAGATTGCAAAATTTTTAAGGAAGAATTCTGATGCCAAGCTGGTAAAAGAGTGGACTACACCACCGCAATCAGAACTTAGAGAATTTTTCTATTCCGCTCTGCTTGAAAAAAGTTGAGTCCAAAGTCAAGAAAGGGCCGTTTCTGTATCTTCACAGAAACGGCCCTTTTGAATTAAAAGAGAAATATTATTTATGTCTTGTTGGCTTGCTGCTCTTTTTTTACGAACTCTAAAAATTTTCCTGCCTCAGCATGCTCTTTGTTAAGCGAGAGAGCCTTTGTCAGATGGTCTGAACACTTTTCAAGCATACCTTTTTCAAAATATACCCTAGCAATGTTGTAATGCAGGTTTTCATCGTTTGAAGTCATTTCAAGCGCTCTTTCATAATAGTCAAGAGCCTGATCCTGCATACCTGTTTTGCGCAGATTTATGCCGAACTCATTAAACAGGTGTTTATGTTCGGTCTGAAAAGCTGCATCAAGTTTAACCAGTCTTTCAAAAATATCATTAGCTTTATTTGATTCACCGCGTTCCATGTATGTTAGGCCCAGCCCGAAATTGGCTTTAACATTTTCTTCATCAACTCCAAGCGCATTTTGGAATTCAAATTCAGCACTGTAGGATGCCCCGGCTTGCCTTGCTTTTTCACCACGTTCAATAGTGGTATCGAGCTCCTTCATCTTTGGATAGACGGTAGATACGTAAAATTCCGGTTCAGGTGAATACTTGGACAAAAATTCATCCATAGGAACAAATGACTTAGGGCCGGAAGGGATATAGCTTGTGTTTAAAGCCTGTACTTCCACAGTCCCGTCATCAGCTTCCTTTGCCATCCAATACATCTTACTGATCGTACGCCTAACAGTTGTTCCTGTGCCGATCTTCTGTACATTCTGGCTGGAAAAAACGCCTTGAATTTTCTTTCTGTCAGTTACTTGCTCTGCAGCGGCCATTGTCTATCCTTACATTTATACTTAATATTCGTGAACTATAGATAAATTTTGCATGAAAAGCCAATAGCAAATTTATAACTGCAAATAGAAATGTTCATACTTGACTAACGGCAGTGAATTTTTCTTATAATAATTTAGTTCTTCATTTTTTTAAGATGAAGATTTATCTTTACGGGCGCTTAAGAATGAATTTGGATTTAATCTCTATAACTCACTGTAAGATGACAAAAAAGCGTTATTATTGTAAGCACTCATTTCTAACGTTTTTTGTAATTAAATCCGTGATAAACAGTTTTGACCAGTAGAGGGACAAATGAGCCAAGCAAAAGTAGGACAACGTATTAAATCTTTCAGGGAAAAACAGGGCATAAGTCTTGATGAATTCTCCAATAGAACAGGTCTCGGAATGGATTTTCTAGAAGCTGTTGAAGAAAAAGAAAAATATCCCTCGCTCGGTCCACTACTTAAAATTGCAAGAGCACTTGGCGTAAGACTTGGAACATTCCTTGATGATCAGGTCAGCAAAGATCCTCTTATAGTCAAACTGGGGGAACGCAAAGAAGAATTCACTATGCATTCTGATCAGGAAAAGACTCCTTCCATGAGTTACTTTTCACTCGCAAAGGGTAAAAGTGACAGACATATGGAACCTTTCTTTGTTGAAATGCAGCCGGAGGAAGGTGAACTCAAAATGACTTCGCACGAAGGTGAAGAGTTTATTATAGTCGTGTCCGGTAAATTAAAAGTTATTTACGGAAAAGAAGAGAGCGTTCTGGAACCGGGTGACAGTGTATACTTTAATTCTGTTGTTCCGCATTGCGTCGCTGCTGAGGGTGGTGAACGGTGCGATATATATGCAGTTCTTTATTTCCCGGAATAAGAGAGGAATTTTATGGGAAAATCACATCTCAGGGAAATAACCCTTGGAGGCTTACTTGATGAGGCTGTTGAGAAGTGGCCTGAACAGGAAGCTATTGTCTATGTTGATAGAGATTTCCGGCTGACTTACCGTGAGTTTGGTAACCTGGTGGATGATCTAGCTATGGGGCTTATGGCTCTTGGCGTTAAAAAAGGTGAGAAAGTGGCAATCTGGGCTACCAACGTGCCTTACTGGGTAGCTTTGCAATTCGCTACAGCCAAAATCGGGGCGATTTTACTTACTGTCAATACTTTTTACCGTACCACCGAACTTGAATATCTACTCAAGCAGTCTGAGTGTGAGAACCTTGTTATAATTGATGGCTTCAGGGAAATTGACTACCTGCAGACAACTTATGATTTGATTCCAGAGTTACGAACTCAGGAACGAGGCTATCTTAAAAGCGAGAAATTTCCTGATTTGAAAAGGGTATTCTTTCTGGGGCAGGAAAAACATCGTGGAATGTATTCCATGGCCGAGGTTATCAACCTTTCGGCCGTTGTCTCTGATGAGGAATACGAGGAACGTCAGACTACTCTTAATCCGTATGATGTTGTAAACATGCAGTATACTTCCGGTACTACTGGATTCCCAAAAGGTGTACAGCTGACCCACTATAACATCGGTAACAACGGTTTCTGGATCGGCGAGAATCAGGCGTTTCAGCCCGGTGACAGGCTTTGCCTGCCTGTGCCGCTTTTTCACTGTTTCGGTTGTGTTCTGGGTGTGCTGGCTGCAGTAAATCATGGAACAACGTTAGTTATTCTTGAAGGTTTTGACCCTTTGCTGGTCATGGCATCTATTGATCAGGAAAAGTGCACCGCTCTATATGGCGTACCGACTATGTTTATCGCTATTCTTGATCATAAGCTTTTCGAAAAATTTGATTATTCATCGCTACGTACCGGAATTATGGCAGGGTCTCCCTGTCCGGTTAATGTAATGAAGAAAGTAATTGATAAGATGAGTATGAAAGATATCACCATATGTTACGGTCTTACTGAGGCTTCTCCAGTTATGACGCAAACTCGTATGGAAGATGATATTAAACGTCGTACTGAATCTGTTGGGCGGGCCATGCCGGAAATTGAAGTTGCAATCTTCAATCCGGAAACAGGAAAAGAATGTTCTTACGGTGAAACGGGTGAAATATGCTGTCGTGGCTATAACGTCATGGAGGGGTACTACAACAACCCTGAAGCAACGAGCACAGCTATTGATATTGATGGTTGGCTTCATTCCGGTGATCTGGGAACCATGGATGAAGAAGGCTACGTAGTTGTTACAGGACGACTTAAAGATATGATCATTCGTGGTGGTGAAAATATCTATCCACGTGAAATAGAGGAATTCCTCTATGGCATGGAAGGCATTCTCGATGTTCAGGTGGCCGGTGTCCCAAGTAAAAAATTTGGTGAGCAGGTAGGGGCTTTTATCATTCTCAAAGATGATGTTGAGATAGATAAGCAAGATGTTATCGACTATTGCCGCGGTAAGATTGCCCGTTACAAGATACCTAAATTTATCACCTTCATTGACGCTTACCCGATGACTGCAAGCGGTAAGATTCAAAAGTTTAAATTGCGGGATATGGCTGCTGAACTTTATCCAGATGCATAAATTTATATGGCGGGAGCCTTTAATCTGGCTCCCGTTTTTCCGTTACATCTAACCGCATCATGGAGGCGGTATGAGCAACAATCAGGCATACAAGGAAATTGCGCCCAGACTGCAAGGTCTGCGCGATGCAATGGACATGAGCATCGAAGAACTGGCGGAGAAAACAGGGGTTACTTCCGAACTGGCAGGAAAGTACGAATCCGGTACTGTCGAAATTCCAGTCAGTTACTTAATGGATGTAGCCCATCTTTGCGGAGTAAGTCTAACCGTTCTGATTTCAGGTAATGAAGCACACCTGACAAACTATGCACTTGTCCGTAACGGCAAAGGTCTTAACGTCGATCGCCGCAAAGATTATGATTACAAGAATCTTGCTTCAACTTTTGTCGGTCGGCGCATGGAACCTTTTATGGTCGAAGTTCCTACCAAGGAAGTATCCGATATGAATTTCACTACCCACCGGGGGCAGGAATTTATTTACGTACTTGAAGGGCGCCTTGAATTACGGCTTAGTGACAGTGTTCTCGAACTTGAAGAGGGTGACTCCCTGTACTTTGATTCCAATACTCCACACGCCCTCAGAGGGCTCGATGGTAAATCCGCACGTATGCTGGACGTCATTCTTTAGCAGGTCGCCATAAATAAATATTTCCAAACTTTTTTGGCATTATTTCAGCGACCTGCGGTAAAAACACGATTTTTACACTAAGGAATTAAACGTAAATAACAGCAATTTTCAGGATGGAAAGCCTCCATCCGCGGGGATAAAGCAAATGCAAAAAGAAAGTTTCAGCACATATGAAGACTTTTGTGCCAATTATAAAACTGAGGTTCCAGCAGATTTTAACTTTGCTTTTGACGTAGTTGATAATATCGCTGCGCAAGATGCAAGCCGACTGGCAATGATCCATATCGGCCCAGATGGAACTCGCAGAGAAAAAGATTTCGGTTTCTTTTCTAAGAAGTCATCCCGTCTCGCCAATGCTCTGGTGAAAGCAGGTATAGGGAAAGGCGATCGTGTAATGATCATACTTTACCGCCGTATTGACTGGTGGGTGGCGATGCTTGCCTGTCATAAGGTCGGGGCTGTTCCAGTGCCTTCGCCTAATTTGCTTACTGAAAAAGATATTGAATTTCGTGTGAATTTCGCAAAGATTAAATCAATCATTGCTGAAGATTCCGTTGCTGATCGAGTTCAAAGAGCCCGTGAAAATTGCCCATCCCTTGAAGTGCTTGTTCAGGCTGGTGAAAGTGATGTTCATACGGGCTGGCTCGATTTTGAAACAATTTGTGCTGAATCATCAGACTTATTTCCGCGTCCGGCTGACGCAGCTTGCGGAGATGATGCTCTGCTGATTTTCTTTTCATCCGGTACCACCGGACATCCTAAAATGGTAGAGCATACCCATAATTACCCCTTGGGACACTATGTAACAGGTGCATACTGGCATGATTTAAACCTAGGTGATATTCATCTCACCCTTGCTGACACAGGTTGGGGAAAGGCTGTTTGGGGTAAGTATTATGGACAGTGGATGGCTGGCGCTGTTGTTTTTGTATGGGATTTCCGTGGAAAATTCGAACCATCTGAACTGCTTTCAGTGCTGTCCGATCATGGAGTGACATCTTTTTGTGCGCCACCGACAGTATACCGTTTTATGATCCGTGAGGATCTGTCTAAGTTCGATCTCTCTGCATTAAAGCACTGCACCACAGCAGGTGAGCTGCTTAATGCTTCTGTTTTTGATGCGTGGCAGGATGCAACAGGATTACCGCTTTATGAGGGGTACGGTCAGACAGAGTCTGTGCTTCAGATCGCGACTTTTCCAACTATGAAACCTAAACCAGGGTCAATTGGAAAGCCTTGCCCCGGCTGGGATATTGCTCTTATTGATACTGAGGGCAATCGTTGTGCGCCCGGTGAAGAAGGGCAGATATGCGTTAAGCTTGATCCTCGTCCTGTAGGTCTGTTTACCGGGTATCTTGATGAGCCTCAGAAAACAGCCAGCGTGATTGTTGACGGGTACTACCAGACCGGTGACAAAGCATGGATGGATGAAGACGGTTATTTCTGGTTTCTTGGACGTACCGATGATCTCATTAAAAGCTCGGGTTACCGTATCGGGCCTTTTGAAGTTGAATCTGCTCTTATTACTCACGATGCCATTGTAGAAGCTGCTGTGACGGGTGTTCCCTGTGACGTTCGCGGTCAGGCTGTAAAAGCTACCGTTGTACTTGCTTCCGGTTACGAAGCCAGTGAAGAGCTGACCAAGGAATTACAGAATCATGTTAAGAAGGTTACTGCGCCTTACAAGTATCCTAGAATTATAGATTATGTTGCTGAATTGCCAAAAACAATCAGCGGAAAAATCAAGCGGGCTGAAATACGTGCCAGGGATGAAGCTAAAGCCTAATAGGGATATTGGATCACTGATCTTTATCATATTGTTATAGGTGATTAAGACAGATTGTTTGAATAAAATTGAACTTAAGTTCAGATTATTATAGAGAAATATAAATGGGAGATGCCGGGTAATTATAGCTGGCGTCTCCCATTTATTTTGTATGTTGGCAGTAGGTAAGTCTTAGAATCTTTCATATATAAAACAGTGGAATCCTTTTTACAGTTGAGAAATAGCCTGAAAAATAGAAAGTTCGGAAATTATTGCAGATAGTCATCTGACGGGTTATTCTTAATACTATGAAAATACTATTTCAGGAGGTTTCCATGAAGAAAGTAATGATAGCACTTGTGATAGTTTGTCTGTTCTCTACTTTTGTAGATGCTCAGGAAAATGGATTTGCAAATAATCCAGATGAAATTGTGAATATGCTGACTAATGATAATGGAAGAGTTTTTTTGAAAATAGAATTTGAGGTGAATTCATCCAGAATCAGCAAAAAGGCTATTCCGGTGGCTAAAGCTTTGGGGACCGCATTAACAAGTGCTGATGCTGCTGATATGTATGTCAAACTAATCGGTCATACAGATTCCGTCGGTAACAGAAAGTATAACCGTAAACTAAGCCTGAACCGTGCAAAAGCCGTTAAAGACTATTTATGTGCACATTATCAGATTGATCCATCCAGGATCAGCCTGAAGGGTATGGGAGAGGAAAGTCCCATTGCCCCCAACAATACATCAATGGGACGGGCTCTTAACCGTAGAGTTGAAGTAGTGAATATCAGGATAGATAAGGAGAAATCTGCCCCGGATGTAAACAACATTCTTTTTCAGTAATCTGGAGTATCTTAAGGTGTGAATATAACCATGAGTAACTAGGTGGGAGTAGTGTATAATTTGATTATGGATTGTCAGACAATTTTCACATTTAATACAATAAGGGAAGTTGCGGGTGAGTTTAGTTAAACCACACCCGACAACTAATTGTTTTGAATTTAACTATATTTTTTGCTCTACTTTTTCAAAGCAGGGGGTACATAATGTTTGGCCCATAAATTTTCTTGATCTGGATTCCATATGCAGTTCATTGCAGTTGTCACAGACAAGAGATTGAAGAATTTGTGCAGGGCGGGGCATAGGTAGCTGAGGCTCAGTAATAAAAAATAGCTCATCAAGGTCTGCATTCAGATATGCTTTTTCGCATTCAGAACGGATATCGTTGCATTTCGTCTTTTCTTCTGCGGTTGCTTCATTCTTGGCAACAAGTTTCATGAGTCTAGACATCTCATCACGCTGCTTTTTCATAAATTGTGGATTAAGCAAGGCTCTAAATCCTTTTTCATCATTACGACGATAAAAGGTAAATGCCATTTTACCATAATCTTTAAATAGAAGATTGCCTTTACCTACTGAGCATCCTGTAAAAAATTGAATGGCATCAACTCCGCACATATCTGTCTCGCAGATAGCTACTAGCGGGGAATCGTTATTATGTCCAAGTTCATTCAGGCATAGATCAGAGACTCTGATACCAATGGCAAGGCCGGGGCATTGATGTCCGTGGAAATTAATTACATTTTGAATTTGTTCAGTGGAAAAAGAGGTTCCCATTTTTAGTCCTTATTGGTTTTGTCTCACATCATGTGATTTTTTGTGGTGATCATGATCAAAATCAGCCTGATCCATATCTTCGACCGGATGAATTACCGGACAGCCTTTATGCGTTACAATCTCAACTTCAACTCCATAGACAGCCTCAATCATTTCAGCGGTTATACATTCTTTATCCCCGCACCCGAATATGGTCCCTTCTTTCAAGAAAAGGAACTTGTCTGCATATCTGAGAGCTGTATTGATATCATGCATGGTCATGACTGCTGATACATGATGGCCTTTAACAACGGCTCTTACGGTGCGAAGGATTTCAAGTTGATTTTTGAGGTCAAGAGAACTCGTAGGTTCATCAAGTAAAAGTATTTCAGGTTCCTGTACCAGTGCTCTTGCAATGCTGACTTTTTGCAGCTCTCCTCCACTTAAACGATCTATATAGCGTAAAGATAAATGGCTAAGGGAAAGTCGTTTCAACGCTGCGTCAACAATACAAATGTCGTGATCGCGAACCTTCCATTTTAAGTGAGGCTTACGACCCATTAGAACAGCATCAAAGACGGTTAGTCTCGCTGGTTCAACTCTTTGCGGAACGTAGCTGATCAACTTGGCGATATCATCTGAATTTAAATTAAAAACGTCCTTGCTCTGGACAAGCACACTTCCTGACTTGGGTTTATGAATAGCGTTCATGCATTTGAGAAGAGTGGTTTTCCCCGCTCCATTCGGGCCGAGAATTACCAGCAGTTCACTTTTGTCCACACAAAAATCAATCTCTTCAAGTATGGCAGTACCGCTATAGTTGAAATTAATATTATTAACGATGAGATTCATTTACTCCCCCTGATGATAAGCCAGATGAAAACCGGTGCTCCGAGAAAAGCCGTCAGTACTGATACCGGGAGCACATTCGGAGCGAGCATCAGTCTGGCTGCAGTGTCAGCAGCAAGCAATAAAACTCCTCCTAAAATACATGATGCAGGGAGAAGGAATCTGTAGTCGTCACCGATAATTCTACGGACCATGTGCGGACAAACCAATCCTACAAAACCTATTATACCAAGGAATGAAACAATTACAGCCGTTACAAGTGATGCGAGCAGCATACCTATCAACCGGACCTGTTGTACTTTGACTCCGAGTCCTTTGGCTGTTTCGTCTCCAGCTTCGATTGCATTTAAATTCCAGCTATTTAAAGTAAACCAGATGTACGCAGCAAGAGTACAGGCGCTTATGATACCAAGCTCTGTCCATGTAGCCCGTGCAACGTCTCCGAAAGTCCAGAAAACCATTGCGGCAAGTTGAACATCGTCTGCAAAATATTGCAGAAACATGGTACCTGCAGTGAAAAGAGCTCCTAAGGCTACGCCTGTGAGCACCATAACTTCAGGGGTGGTTTTGCGTGTGCGTGAGATGGCAATGATCGTAAAGGTTGCAAGCAGGCTGAACCCGAAGGCAACAGCGGTTGTCAGATAAGGTGAATTAATTGTTACAGCTCCAACGTTGGAACTGGTCATGCTCCCTAAATCAAGAAGCATGACAGATACCGCTGCTCCAAAAGCGGCTGCATGAGAAATTCCTAGGGTAAAAGGAGATCCTAGAGGGTTGCGCAGAATTGCCTGCATGACCGCACCGGATACTGATAAACCTGCTCCAGCTATAATCGCTGTAAGAGCCTGTGGCAGCCGGATGTCCCATATGATCAGGTCAAACCGTTTTGAGAGAGTTTGACCCAGCAGAGTATATAAAGCCTGTCGAGCTGAGATTGAAACAGGACCCATTCCGATAGAAGCTATCAGCACTGCCGCTGTCAGGATCAAACCTCCAGAGATGAAAATAAGTTTTCTGCGGATATGTTTTGAATACTCAGCCGGTATTTGGCCGTCGTCAAAGTGCATGCTTACCTCAAATCCAGATTGCTGAATGCCGGTTCTTTGAAAGCTGTGTCCAGAGTATTAAAAACAGGGGCTCCAACCATAAAATTATATATTTCGTCAGCTTTTTCTTTTGGATTAATATCCTTGAAATGATCAGGGTAGAGGACCTTTCCTATGTAGTAGGCGTCGGCAATAATTGAGCCGTAGTTCCGTGAATACCAGTTGTAAGGAAGTACTGAATATACCTTTGCGTTTTTCACAGCACTAAGGCTTTTGTATGCTGGATCAGTCTTGATTTCGTGTATTGCCCCTGCATTATCACCAAGCTGTGCCGTGGAAATATCAATGAAAAGAATCTCCGGGTCCCAGCTTACAATTTGCTCTTTGGCAACATTTGCATGTTGCAAAGGTTTTCCCTCTCCTTTGGGCGGGCAGGCAACATTTTTTGCGCTGACAAACTTAAATGGAGGATACGCTGGTTCAGTTGATTGCAGTCCATGAGGCCCTTTTTTGGCAATACCACCCACATAGCAAGTCTTACGGTTTTTTTCAGGGATATCTGAAGTTCGCTTTTGCAGATCGGCAATCTGTCTTTCCATGAAATTATTTATATCCTGCGCCCGTTTAGTCTTATCTATTATGGCGCCCATCAATTGCAGTGATTTGTATATAGTATCACGGTTGCCTGCTAGACTGGCATATGACAGGCAGACTACAGGAATACCTGTCTTGGCCTGTAATTCGTCCGGGTCATATCCCATTTCTTTATATGTCTTGAAAATTACTTGCGGTTGGGGTTCAAGGCCGAGAATCAGTTCGGGGTTGTCGTGCCCTCTGAATTCACCGATCAGGGGCATACTTTTGAATTGAGGATTGGCAATGGCGTATGGGCGGGCATCAAACCTGCTCAATTTTTTTTCAATTGAATCAACTCCTACAACCAGACTTTGTCCCTGTAAATAGGTCAGGTAGCGCAAACATCCTGGACCTGAACAGATAACTCTTTCAACTTTATCAGGTACAATTACAGTCCTCCCAGCCATATCTATTATAATTCGTGAAGCACCAAAAGCCGGGAAGGACATGCATAATGAAATTAGAATAAACAATACCGAGAAAGAAAATTTGTTCATGATATCCTCAATTCTGGAGAGTTATGTGTTTGGTGAATTAATTTTAAATGTATATGCATCTGAGGTATACATAATTAAAAAATGTGTCAACGAGTGGGCGTGTTTTGATTGAGAGGTAGGAACGGGGGAGCTGTCCAACTAATACGCAGTATTTAAGAATTACTGAAAGTTAGAGAACACAATAAAAGTGGAAAGCCCCCGTTTCGATTTATCGAAAACGGGGGCTTACCGGCCTTTATGGTGTTGAAAAAGGCGTTGTATCCGGCGAAGACCGGGTTAATCTTGGCCGGATGCTTTAGGAGCAGGCTGCCGAAATTTTGCCGGGAGGGTGGAGCTCCCGGCGAGAAACCAGACTCGGAGTAGCTTGCAATCTTTTACAGATGCAAAATGCGGAGTTCGGATGACTTTGGACGATGTCCGCATTTTCGAGCTGTGTTTTAAGGTCTTAACTGTTCTTGCTCCGCTTGTTCGGATGCACTTTCACGCTGTCGCTCGGCCTTGCGCACTGCCCTGCGCTCCAAGGCCTCGCGATTACGTCTGTGGTCCACACCGCTTTCCAGAATAATTGGAGGGACGGTTGTCGGGCGACCGTTTTCGCCCATGGCCACAAAGGTCAGGTATGCTGAGTTGGTGTGTCTCAACTCTCCTGTTAGTAAATTTTCCGCTTCAACCCGTACTCCAATTTCCATGGATGTCCTGCCAACCATATTTACATTGGCATGCAGGTTAATGAGTTCTCCCACATATGCTGGACGAAGAAAATTCATACGATCAATTGATGCCGTAACAACAGGCTTACGTGCATGGCGCATTGCGCAGGTAGCTGCCACCAGATCCAGTTGCTTGAGCAGGACCCCTCCGTGCAGATTTCCTGCCGGGTTTGTGTCTTGCGGAAGCACTCTGTAGGTCATAAGCGTTCTACTTTCACTGACTTTCTTGGGCTTCATTTCTTAACTCTGATTTTTTACAACTATAATATGTCTGTATTACAATTTATTTTCAAGATGTAATACAAAAACCATGTCTACTTCATTTTAACATATTCAGTCTTAGCTTCCCATATCATTTTCGCAATTCTTTTTCCTAGATCCACCTGTCGAGTTTTGATCAAGGCTTTAGCCGCGTCAGGATTTCCTTCCTGATTAAGTAATGAAGCAGATTCAAGGTCTCTGAGGTAGTTCTCAAATTCCCTGATTAGCTTTGAAAGATTAAGACTTCCCAGCTCTGAAGGAACTCTTACTGATTTAACTTTTCTGCTCATTTACCTGCTCTGTGTGCTTCATTTGATAAGAGTTTTGCCAGAAAAAAATTTTTTGTCAATACATTTGTAATACAAATTGAAATTAATATTTATACATAAAGATTATGATTAAACTATAAAATAGGTATTTAATATTATTAAAAAGATTTCTATTTGTACTTAAAATGTATTACTTAAGTAATACAAAAAGATATCAAAGTGATTTTGTATTCATGTCATGATAAAAAATACACGACATGAATATGGAAAAAGCCGATTCAAAAAAGGGATACCGTTGCGGTACTACGTATAAAAAGGTTTAAATTGATTCGTATATGAGGCTTAAGGGAAGTTGTTCTTCTGAACTTAAAACGATAAGCGGGCATGCATAAAGATTACTATGCATATGTATAAGACGGTGAGCTAGGGGCAATTTGATCTCAGTAGACTATTTGATAAGAATTAGAATTATCCTATTCAAATTTAAAAGACTGAATTTCTGGCTGTGTGGCACTGATAATAACCATGAAAAAAACAACACCTGTTGCAGGGGCATAAATGATTGGTGAAAAAAAGCCCGTAATAATGACGATACTGATAAGTGAAGCAAGCATGTCAGAGGGGTAGCGTCGTATTAAAATTGTTGCAGTAGCGGCAATTGCACAAATTCCGCCTAGTCCCCAAGTTGTCAGGATGTGGAGCCAAAACGGAGTTAAATGAAAAAGATATATTCCTAAGCCGCTCCATACAAAATGTTGCTCATTCCAAATATTCCAAAGAGATGCCGGAATGTTGAGCGGCAAAGGGACAGAGAGAGGGAACCCTGTTAGCAGAAGTGAAGGATTGTTTGCTAAAAGTCCCAGAGATGAAAACCAGATCCAATAGTTTGGAAGATCTGTGCGGCTTAGAAGAGACATGTCTTGCGGAATTAATGAAATATAATTGAAGACGAGTAGCAGCAGCACAAGAATCAATTTCTTTAAAATTCCTTTAGGCCCAAATAGGAGCATAACTGTCACTGCTGCAAAAGATATGTCCCTTTCAAGGCTGCAAAATATCCCTGCAAGGATAAGAATGCGGGTAAATCTGTTTTCGCTGGTGTTGTGTAGAGTTGCGCATAACCCCATGAGCAGTATCGGTCCTGTCAGTGTATAATTGCCTAAGAAATGTGGCTGTATGGAAATGTTCTCCCCAAATTGATGATAGAGGAATTCTGCACAAATAAATAGCGCCAGCCAACCGGACCAGAAAGCGATCTGTCTTGGTTGGGGGGGGGTGAAAATGGATACCCAAAGAGCCGCTACAATTAAGTATAGCAGAGGGCGGGCTTCCATAAGAAAAGGAATTGTTTCGGTCAGTGGATGGGTCAGTTTTGTAAAGAAACTATATGATATCCAGACAATAAGCAGGGATGGTATTCCTATATTGAACCAGACGGGAGTAATCTGTTTTCTTTTGTTTTTAAATGGTTCTGCAAGAAGTCCAAATACTGCCAGTCCTGTTACTAAAATATCGGCTAAATTAAATGGCGCAACTGTTCCGCTCAGGTTGAAGGCTGCAATCATCAGTGGCAATCCTAGACTGAGTAGCGCAATAGGAAATTCGGAAGCTGTAATGGTTGTATTGTCTGAATTCATTGACTTGTGTGTTACATCGAACCTTAAAGGATTAGAAGAGTTGAAAGTAAAAAAAATTATTTCAGTCGTGCTGAGCATCTAAGCAGTAGTCTATTGGCATAATTAAATGGAAATTGAACTGGTTTAGGTATCTCTTTCCGCTTAACCATAAGGAGGTCAAGAATGTGTGTTGTTGGGTAGTTGGGAGAAAGAAAGTTTACACACCCTGCGCAGTAGGTACCCATGGGTAGATTTGTTTTTTGCGCTTCAGTAATTCTTTTTTCAGACCAGTTGTCAGCATAATCTGGATTATGAAAAGACAGCGCTCCTCCTTCGCCACAGCAAACTGTTTTGCGTTTACTATGCTTCATCTCGGTGATTCTAATGCCAGCACGAGTAAGGAGGTTTCTAATACAATTGTGAATATTGTCTTCATAGCGGGTGACACACGGGTCATGAATGGTAATTTCGGATATATAAGGGGTGACTGTAGTAATATTAAGGTTGTACAGTTCTTCATAAATAGAAATGACTTCGAATGCTGGGCTGAATTCTTTTAAGGTCATGTGGCAGTTGGGGCAACCGGTTAATATTCTCTTTATCCCGTGTTTTGTGATCCTGTCAGACAGTTCAGTTATAGCTATGCCGTGTAACTCTTTCAGGCCAAGCATTTTTGACGGCTTTGAACAGCAGTCTAAAATCAGGCCTAATTTTTTATCTTTATATTTGAGAGATGAGTATGCAGCTATTGTTGCAGTTGGGAAAAGTGCTGGGAGAGTGCAGCCTGGGAAAAAAGCTGTATCACATCCTTTCGGTATGATGCTGTCCTTGAATGGAAATCTACGGCCTGATTTCTCATAGCTGAGAAGCGGGGAGTATTTTTTGAGATCAAAAAGATTGCAGGACTGAACGTAGTTACGCAGTTCTGTGAGCATTTCAGCCGGCCTTGCATCAACAGGACATACCGCGGAGCAAAGTTTGCACATGGAACAGTCATATGCACATGTTGCAGCGTTGCTATGTGTATTGGATGAAGTAAGGATTTCCTGTGCAATATGCAGGGGAGAGCCTGTGCTTTTTAGGAAGGCGCATTGGGCGACGCATAATCCGCAGTCAACGCATGTCTCAGCGGTGTACTGTATCAATTTTCTGGATGTGTCAGCTGCAGTCATTTTGTTTCCCTTAGTAATTGCGGGGCACAATTTTTTTGCGAACAGAATCTGACACTAGATTATCTGACAGCCCCATATTTTGACTCGTTTATTAACGTATTCTGTACATTTACCTTTGACCCGGACTTTTAAGCCTGGCTTCAGATTACTCACTACCGTTGTCTGTTGTTCTGTAAAGTGACAGATTACTTCAGCTGTGAAGTTGGAAATGCCTTTAAGGCCGATGCGCAGATTTCCATAGTCTTTAGTCGAAACATCAACTATTTCACCGGAAATTTCAATAACCTCATTAAGGTACTTGGCGTTTGCATTGGTATTGTTTTCAACAAAATCAATATAAATTTTGTATGAGCCTACATGAAGTTTGGATTGAGAAAGTTGCACTTCGTTCGCAACTCTGGAGTGCCATTCCGATAATGTTTCTTTTTGATCTGATTTTATACTTTGCTGATGTGTAGGACCTGAAATTTGAGTTTTTTGCAAATCCACACGGTTAGACAGTTGTCCTGATGAATCGAATATATCAGCAACTACTTTTCCTTCATTGGAAATATATATCTTAGATCTGACCCTGCCCATAGGGTCTACCAGGTGAAATTCTTCAGCTTTTACTATATTTGGCATTTCATTCCTCCTTAAAGGCCGTGCTGACAGTGTTTTATATTATTGAACTCTAGAGGTTTATTGCAATGAAAGGCAAGAAATAAGGTGATAATTTTTTGTGCTGCAAGATAAATGTTTGTCATTTTCTGAAAAGTTGATATTAGTCTTCACTTGACTTGAAGTGTTAAAAGCCTTAACAGACAACCCCTTTCTTTACGCAATTACTATTGATCGAGAAAGGGTGGAGTTTTCAAGATCATTTTGCTTTGAAATGTAGAACCGGCGGAGTAAGACAATTGTTCGACAGCCTATCAGATAGACTTTCCGAAGCCTTTAAGAATTTCAAGGGGCAGGGCCGACTGGATGAGAAAAACATTCAGGCCGGCATGCGTGAAGTGCGCCTTGCTCTTCTCGAAGCAGACGTAAACTATAAAGTCGTCAAAGATTTTGTAGAGACGGTAAAGGAGCGTGCTCTCGGTCAGGAGGTCCAGAAAAGCCTTTCTCCGGGACAGCAGGTCATTAAAATTGTTAATGACGAGCTTACGGAACTGCTCGGTGGCGAGCAGGAAGGTCTTAACCTTACCAAAGGTAAGATTTCCAAAATTATGATGGTCGGCCTTCAGGGGGCTGGTAAAACAACTTCTTCTGCGAAGATTGCCTTGTATCTGCGCCGTAAAAAGTTCAAGCCTTACCTTGTTCCTGCTGACGTTTATCGTCCTGCTGCTATTGAACAGCTGAATGTGCTGGGAAAACAGCTGGATATGCCAGTTTATCCATCCACTACCGGAATGAATCCAGTGGATATCTGTCGTGATGCAATAAGCAAAGCGGAAGACGCAGGATGTGATGTTCTGCTTTTCGATACTGCCGGGCGGCTGCATATTGATGAACTTTTGATGGATGAACTTGCATCTATCAAAAGCGAATGCACTCCCGATGAAATACTTTTTGTGGCTGACGCAATGACAGGTCAGGACGCTGTCAATGTTGCTTCCACCTTCGACGATAAACTTGGTGTAACCGGTGTAGTTCTTACAAAAATGGATGGTGATGCCCGAGGCGGTGCGGCTCTCTCCATTAAGTCAGTTACCGGTAAATCAGTTAAATTCGTCGGTATGGGTGAAAAACTCTCCGAATTGGAACTCTTTTATCCGGATCGGGCAGCATCAAGAATTCTCGGTATGGGGGATGTACTGTCCCTGATTGAGAAAGCCCAGTCTGTGATGGAAGAGGGAGAAGCTGAAAAGCTGACTGAGAAGTTTCGCAAGGCTCAATTTGACCTTGAGGACTTTCGCACCCAGATGCGCAGAATGAAGAAGATAGGTTCCATGGGATCAATCATGAAAATGATTCCCGGACTCGGCAAGTTGACCAAGCAGCTTGGCGATATGGAGATCCCGGACAAGGAACTGAACAGGATAGAAGCCATCATCTCGTCCATGACTATGGAAGAACGCAAGAATCCCAAGATAATCAATCCCAGCCGCAGGCAAAGGGTTGCAAAGGGGTCTGGTGTAGATATTCAGGAAGTCAATCAGATGCTCAAAAATTTTGATCAGATGAGCAAGATGATGAAAAAAATGATGGGCGGAAAAGGCGGAAAAGGCAAAATGCCTCAGATGCCGAATATGCCCGGAATGCCCGGACTAGGTGGCGGTGCTGGAATGCCGGGAATGCCCGGTATACCAGGGATGGAAGGCATGGAAGGTCTTGACGGAATGGGCGCAATGGCTCAGCCCGCTAAGGCTAAAAGCAAGAAAACCCTTCAGGCCCGCAAGAAGAATAAGCTCAAAAAGCAGGCTCGCAAAAAGAAGAAGAAGTAACTTTTCGTGAGCATGTGCTTGCAATTTATTAACGAACCACTTAATTTAAGATTATATGGGGGAAATTAGACAATGGCTATTAAACTCAGATTGACCCGTATGGGCTCCAAGAAGCGCCCTTTTTACCGTATTGTAGCAATTAACAGCGAAACCAGACGTGACGGTCGTCCTTTGGATTTCTGCGGTTATTACAATCCGATGGTTGAGCCTATTGAGCTTAACATTGACAAGGAAAAAGTAGAGAAGTGGCTTGAGAGAGGCGCAGAACCTAGTAATACTGTGAAATCTCTTCTTAAAGCAAATTCTTAGGGTTCGTTCTCACTACGGTTCGAATTCTTCTTCACTACTCACGGTACACACACGAAATCAGAAGCGGAGGTTGTTGGCATGTTGAAGGATTTAGTAGAATACATTGCGAAATCGCTTGTTGACAGTCCGGATGAAGTTGTTGTCACCGAGATAGAAGGGGAGCAGACTTCCGTGATCGAGCTTAAAGTCGCAAAAGAAGACTTAGGTAAGGTTATCGGCAAGCAGGGACGCACAGCTCGTGCGATGAGAACCCTTCTTGGTGCAGCCTCAACCAAGGTGAGAAAACGCTCTGTTCTGGAAATTCTGGAATAGGCTTTTAAACGAACCAGACCAAACCGGTAGGCTGCTGTGGATATGCTCTTAGTTGCCGAGGTGGTCAAATCACATGGTCTCAGGGGGGAAGTTTGCATCGATTCCCATGCGGACTCCCCTTTACTTTTCGACGAGGTACCCTGCCTTTATCTGGCTAAGAAAGGGCAGAAACCCCGTCGTTTTGTTGTGCAGTCTTCTCGGAGGCACAAGGGGCGCATACTCGTAACCTTCAAGGGTATTGATGGACGTGATCAGGCAGATGCACTGCGTGGCATGGAAGTAATGGTTCGTGAAGCTGATCTTCCTCAGGTTGAGGATGATGAAGTTTACATGCACGAGCTTGAAGGTATGAGTGTGGAGCTTGATGATTCCACTGTGATTGGAACCATTTCGAACTTTATTCTCGCACCCGGTCAAGAGACTTGGGTGATTACAGCTTCAGATGGAAAGGAAATCCTTTTTCCAGCTGTTGAGGAATTTGTGTTGTCTGTGGACTTAGATGCGGAAAAGGTTGTGATTGATCCGCCGGAAGGTTTGCTTGACCTCTATCTTAAAGAAAAAAAGAAATAGGATTTAATTCTATTTCTATAACTATCCGGTGCATTAGTGAAATTTAATCTGGTTACACTTTTTCCTGAGTTCTTTGACTCTCCGTTATCCCACGGCCTTATGAGTAAGGCTATTGAGAAAGAGATTGTTTCTTTCGAAAAAGTGGATCCACGTGAGTTCGCCACGGACAAACATAAAAGCGTTGATGATCGGCCTTACGGCGGTGGCCCGGGAATGGTCATGTTTATTGATCCAATTGCCAGGGCTCTGGATTCTGTGGGGATCAAACCTGCAAAAGAAGGTGGATGTGCCAAGGGTAAAAGGCTGATAATGCTTTCTCCCAAGGGTAGACCTTTGAATCAGAAAATGGCAGTGGAGCTTTCCAGAGAAGAGGAATTGACCCTCGTCTGCGGAAGGTATGAAGGGATCGATGCACGCTTTGAAGATATTTTTCCCGTTGAGCTCGTCTCTGTAGGAGATTTTGTGCTTAACGGTGGAGAAGCCGGGGCTATGTGTCTTGTTGAAGCTGTAGCTCGTCTTCTGCCCGGCTTTATGGGGCATGCCGAATCAGGTACAGAGGAAAGTTTTTCAGCCGGTCTTCTTGAGTATCCGCATTACACTCGTCCTGTGCAATACGGAGGCCGGGATGTGCCGGAAGTTCTCTCATCTGGAAATCATGCTCGGATTGAAGAATGGCGACGCAAAGAGTCTTTGGATGCGACCTTGGAATCGCGTCCTGAAATTTTAGCGGAAGCTGATGGCCTAAAAAAAGATGATGTGCATTATTTGCGCACAATACCCCGAAAACGTTTGGGAAAAAATCTTTATATGGCTTTAGTGCATTATCCGGTGCTAAATAAATTTGGCGAAAAAGCCGCTGTTTCTTTGACAAACCTCGATATTCACGATATGTCCCGCGTTTCCCGCTCTTACTCAATCGGTGGATTTTACGCGGTGACTCCCATCGAGGACCAGAAGAAACTGGCTGAAAGAATTATTTCCCACTGGACCTCGGGACCGGGTAGCAAGTTCAACCCGGACAGAGCCGCCGCTCTATCCAAGGCCAGTGTGAAAGATTCCCTGCTCGATGCGGTGGAGCATATTGAGACGGGAACGGGTAAAAAACCGATACTGGTTACAACCAGTGCACGGGGTGCAGGCGATACTACTATTGGTAAAGTCCGCGAGTTACTTAACGATAACCCGGTGTTGCTGGTTTTTGGTACCGGTCACGGGTTGGCTCCCGAAATTCTTGAAATGGCAGCGGGAAGTATTAGACCTATCCGCTTCATGGATGGATACAACCATTTATCAGTAAGAAGTGCGGTGGCGATCACGGTTGACAGGCTATTGGGAGACGCCTGGTAGAGTCCGCCTTCGGATGCCGCAAATTGAATTTATATAAGGAGTAGCGATATGAACGTAATTTCAAAGATCGAACGCGAACACATGCGTCTTGATATGCCTGCTTTCAAAGCAGGTGACACTGTAAAGGTACACCTGCGTATTATCGAAGGTGAAAAAGAACGTATTCAGGTTTTCCAGGGTGCTGTTCTGCGTGTCCGTAAAGGTACCACTGATTCCACTTTCACCGTCCGTAAGATGTCTGACGGTATCGGTGTAGAACGTATTTTTTCCGTACATTCACCCTACATTGAACGTGTAGAGGTTGTCTCTGAAGGTAAAGTACGTCGTAGCCGTATTTACTACCTGCGTGGCCTTAAAGGTAAAGCAGCACGCATCAAGTCCAAACAGGCTTGGTAGCCCCCGAAGCGTTGAGCTTCGCGCTGCGCCCTGCTGGACAAAATGTCCGGCAATGGTTCGCAAATATAGTATTAAAAACCGTCTCTCCCGGACTTACATAGCTCGGGTCAGACGGTTTTTTTACTTTTTTTAGGTGGGAAGTTTTTGAAAGTGGCTGATCACAGTACATAAGTTGCGGGAAGTGAAGATATCATACTCTTCACAATTAACATATTTAATTTTAAGCAATTCATAATGCCGGAGGTCCAAATTGGATGGAAATATGCTGCCCGGAATGACCTGTGATGATTTAGTCATGGCAGGCATCGATGAAGCGGGGCGTGGATGTCTGGCCGGGCCTGTGGTTGCTGGTGCTGTTATTTTACCTGCGGATTATGATTTGCCGGGGCTGACAGATTCAAAGAAAATAGATGAAGCGACCCGTGATCGGTTGGCAGATGCTATCAAAGAGCAGGCTGTCTGCTGGGCTTTAGGAGTTAGCCGTGCTCAGTTAGTGGACAGAATAAATATCCTACAGGCCACTTTCAGGGCTATGGGCAGATCTGTTTTGCATTTGAAGACTAAGCCTCAGATGTTGATGATAGACGGAAATAAGACTATTCCTAGCCAGTATTTAAATAGAGAAAGTGGTTATAGGCAGGAAGCAGTTGTGAAAGGTGATTTAAAGGTTCCGGCAATCTCGGCAGCATCTATTTTAGCCAAAACTTTTCGCGATTCCTTGATGGTGCAACTTGATAAAAGATATCCGGGCTATGGCTTCGCTGTTCATAAAGGTTACGGGACAAAGGTTCATCTGGGTGCTATCAGGGAACTTGGTCCTTGTCTGATTCACAGAGTGACGTTCAAAGGCGTTCTTCCTGATAAAAAAGTAAAAAAACAGGAAAGCATGTGTCTCCCAGGCATATAGATTTTGGCAATGCTGGTGAAGACTACGCCGCCAGCTATCTAAAGAATAGGGGATATTCTCTCCGGCAGCGTAACTGGCGCTGGAAACAGTGGGAGCTGGATATAATCTGCGAAAATGCAGATGAATTAATTTTCGTTGAAGTGAAGACCCGGGCTGGGAGCGATGTTCAATCCGGGGTTCAGGCGGTGACTGTTGCTAAACAGAAAAAACTTGTGAAGGCAGCGACCCGCTATCTTTCGGCAATGGATTTATGGGACAGACCATGCAGGTTTGATCTGGTAATTGTGAATGATGATGGAAACGGCTTTAGAGCGGAACATATAGAAAATGCATTCGACCTCACCGACCTTATGGGTGGTGGCAACTCCTCTTGGCAACCTTGGTGATATAAGTCAGCGAGCCAAAGATGTTTTAGCCTCCGCAGACCTGATTTTTGCAGAAGATACTCGCAGAACCGGAAAACTTTTTCAGTCTCTTGGTATTAGCGGGAAAAGATTTGTCAGTCTGCATGAGCATAACGAAGAAAAACGTCTTGATCTGGTGCTGGCCCATTTTGATGAAGGCAAAGATGCAGCAATGGTCTCTGATGCTGGAACTCCTCTTATGAGTGATCCGGGTTACAGAGTCGTGCGTGCATGTCGTGAACATGGAGTGCTGGTTGTGCCTGTTCCCGGTCCAAGTGCTCCCGTAACAGCGCTGTCCGGATGTGGATTGCCTCCTTATCCGTTCTCTTTTCTGGGCTTTCTGCCGAGAAAAGAAGGGCAGATGCGTAAACTTTTTGATGTTTATGGCCAAACTGGAGCAACAATTGTTTTTTTCGAGCGCAAATCACGCCTAAGAGAAACAATGCATCAGGCCTATGAAGTTCTTGGGAATAGAGAATTTGCTATTTGCCGGGAACTTACAAAGGATTATGAAGAGTTCATTTACGGTAACCTTGCTGAGTGGGAAGATATATCTGAAGAGTTGCGGGGTGAAATAACAGTGGTTGTGGGCCCCCCTGTAAATAATGGACCTGCAACTGAAGAATGTATTTTGCGAATGATTGATACAGAAATGATGTCAGGTGAAAAAACTAAAGTCATCGCAAGAAGAATTGCTGAAAAGGTAGAAGGCTGGACAGCAAAAGCGGTCTATGAAAAGGTGAGCGAAAGAAAAAAGGGACTTAGCGAAAGTTAGAGTTTCTATTTGATATTAATTTTACTAAAATTGCTCCGATCAGGGAATGTAAAGGTCATTATGTCCATTTACGCTTTCGGGAAGATTATAGTATCCGAAAGACTTAAATGATCGTGCAGGATCAGGAAAGCGTGGAAAAAACAACAGCAGAGAAGAAGTCTTTAGGTCTGGCCTTTGTCAGGTGCTTCCTGCGTACTTATTTTGTAGGTGCGGGGTTCAATACTCGCGGATTGCAGAATATTGGTTTTTCTTATGCCATGCAGCCGGGCCTTGAGGCCATTTATACTGACCCAGCTATGCTGGCTGTTGCACGAAAGAGATATGTGAAGCATTACAATTCCCATCCATTCTGGGCTCCGCTTCTGGTGGCGATTTTTCTTTCTGTAGAAGTGCAGATCCGGGATGGTCGGTTTCCTGTTCAATTGCTGGATAAGCTTAAGAATACAACAAGTTATACTCTTTCTGCCATTGGCGATTCAGTTTTTGCCGGTAGCGGACTTATTTTTTGGGCACTGGCAACGGTGAACTTGTTGCTGGCTGGTCTTCATACGCAGGCTATGCTACTCGGTTTAAGTACCTTTATGCTTTTGCAGCTTTTTAAAGTTTTTACTTTCTGGTCAGGTTTACATAAAGGGTTGGGATTTCTTGATGAACTTAAGCGCTGGAATCTCATTAACTGGGGTGAGCGACTTAAATTTGCCAATAGTCTCTTAGTACTGCTGATCTGGTTTCAGCTTTGGCCCAGACCGCTGAATGCTTTCGAATGGTATGGCGGTGCTGCAATTTTGGGTGTTTTCGGATGGGTTATCACTACCGGAAAAATTGCTAGGGAAATTGTAGCAGTAACTGTTGTGGTGTTGGGGCTGCTGCTGATTAAATTTGTATAAGTTTCTCTTTTGAAGAATTTAAGATATAAAGGATTATGGACAAATGATTGAAAATAGTGCGCTGCGTAAAGGTTCTCCTGAATCTGGAGATATTGCGGCCCGGATAGTAGTTGTAGCCAATCAGCTTGGTCTTCATGCACGTCCGGCGGCTCGTCTGGCACAGGAAGCCCAGAGTTTTGAGGCCGAAATTACCGTTGTTTGTGATGAGCAGGAAGTGGATGCTAAAAGCATCCTCGATATTCTGACTCTTGCAGCAGCACAGGGAAGCACCCTTGAACTCCGTGCTGACGGTTCAGATGCTGTTGCGGCTCTTGATTGTCTGGAAGAACTTTTTAAAACAAGATTCGGCGAGGAAAAATAAGTGGCCAGAGCGGTCGTCAACGGAATTTCCGTCTCAACAGGAATCGCCATAGGCAAAGCCTTTTTTTTGAATCGTAGTCTTTCTTCGAGACTGCCTCGCCAGACTGTGCCAAGCCATATGGCTGAAGACGAAAGAAAGCGGTTGGTCAAGGGCTTTGCTGACGCTGTTACTGAACTTGATGCTATTCGGGCAAAAGTTCCTGAAGAGCTCAGAGAGCATCAGTTGATTATTGATTCCCATTTGATGATGCTGAAGGACCCTAAGTTTCAGAAATCTGCAATCAAATATGTGGATGATCTAAACATTAATGCTGAATGGGCTTTGGATAAGGCTGTAAATGATTTTGAAAAGGCTTTCGGGGCTCTTGAAGATAAATATATCCGTGAGCGTATGCAGGATGTCAGGCAGGTCGCTCTGCGTGTGCAGGCTAAGCTTATAGGTGGTGAGGCAAATCTGCGTCCGGTTAGAGGCCGCGTTGTACTCATGGCTCATGACCTTACTCCAGCTGATACGATTGAGCTTGAAGTTAATAAACTGATGGCTTTCGTTACCACCCTTGGCGGTAAGACATCGCACACCGGCATTCTGGCCCGTACTTTAAATATCCCTGCTCTTGTTGGAGCTGAGGAATTGGAAAATACGGTTGTAGACGGTGATCTGGTTATTATTGACGGTCTTGCCGGAAAAGTGATTGTAGATCCTTCTGATGAGGAACTCGAACATTATTATACGCTGCAAAATCAGTTTGATGATTATCAGCGGACTATTATGCGAGGGTGTCAGCTGCCTGCTGAAACAGAAGATGGATATCGAGTTCATGTTCATGCAAATATAGAATTGTTCGAGGAAGTTGCCGCTGTTATTGATAATGGGGGTGAAGGTATTGGGCTGTTCCGTACTGAGTATGCCTATCTTAACCGTACTGATTTGCCGGACGAAGAAGAACTTGCTGAAAAGTATTCAGAGCTTGCAGCAATAATGTCACCGCGCAAAGTTATTTTGCGTACCCTTGATCTCGGTGCTGATAAATTTATGTCTCATTTCGGGTCTCTTGACGAAGCTAATCCTGCCCTTGGATTGCGTGCTATGCGTTTTTGCCTGAAGCATCAGGATATGTTCCGAATCCAGCTTCGTGCTATTTTACGGGCCAGTGTGCATGGAAACGTGTCAATAATGTTTCCTATGATCAGCGGTCTGAAAGAAGTTTTACAGGCAAAGTCTGCAATTACAAGAGCACAGCAGGAACTCCGTGAAGAAGGTATCCCTTTTGATGAGAATATGCCTATCGGAGTTATGATTGAACTTCCTGCAGCTGTTATGATTGCGGAAATTCTGGCGCAGGAAGTAGATTTTTTCAGTATTGGTACCAACGACCTTATTCAGTACAGTATTGGAATTGACCGAACCAATCCGCATGTTTCCTATCTATATCAGCCTCTGCATCCAGCAGTTGTGCGGTCTATCAAATATGTTGTTGATGCCGGTCATCGAGCAGGTATCGGAGTCAGCTTGTGCGGTGAAGTTGCATCAGATCCATATTGTGTGCCTATTCTTATGGGAATGCAGGTTGATAGCTTAAGTCTTACTCCTCAGGCTATTCCTGGAATTAAAAGAATTTTGCGCCAGTTAAATATGCAGGAGTGCAAGCAGCTTTTAAAGGAAGTTCTCAGCTGTCGTACCGTGGCCAGAATCAATAGACTTGTAACAGAAAATATTTATAAAAAATATCCTGAAGAGTTGACCTTTTTCGCTTCACTTCTTGATAATGACGATATCGCAGGTTAATTTAAAAAATGGCTAAGAAAAAAAAGAAAAGTCCTTCTGCTATTGCAGTCAATAAGCAGGCTCGACGTAATTACGAATTCACTGAATCGATAGAAGCAGGCATGGTCCTTACTGGCACAGAGGTTAAATCTTTGCGTAAAGGCCAGATCAGCTTCAATGATGGATATATCAATTTCAAGGATGGGGAAGCATGGCTGGTTGGAATTCATATTGCTCCCTATGATCATGCAGGGTATTCTCAACATGATCCGGATCGTGCACGTAAACTTTTGCTCCATGTTGATGAAATAATGAAATTGCAAGCCAAATCTGAGCAAAAAGGGCTTACGGTTATTCCAGTTAAGCTTTATTTTGCGAGAGGAAAAATTAAGCTACAGATTGCACTGGCTAAAGGTAAGAATGTGCATAGCCGAAAGGAAGAACTTAAGCGGCGTGATATTGCAAAAGATACGGCTCGCCAACTGGCTAATTATTAGCCTGTAGACGAGCCGTAAAATCTTTTTTCCACCACTTGCCGGTTGGTGGAGAAAGCATGATAAGAGTATAATAACTTTAGTCCGTCAAGGAGCGGACTATGACAGCTAATAAGGCAGTACCTGCCATATTAAACAGTCATTATTTTTTTACTGGAGACAGGAAATGAGAATGGTTGAAACCATTGCTGCACCGATCCAGAAAATTGTTTTTACTGTTCCTGTTACAGGACCGAGATGCTTGTGACCATTTACGCTGTCTTCCGGGGTGAAGATTTCTGTTACGAATGCGCTGATACTACTCATATTTACTGCTCCTGTTGGTGACAAAAAATTTATAAATCATGTAGTCACTGAAAAAAATATGCACCTTTTCCTGCTTTGAATCCAATGGGAATAATCGAACCCCTTCTTTGAAAATTTCGATACCACCTTTAGTAAATGCTAGTTTTGCTGTGAAGGTATTTAAAAATATGGAATTATATCAAATAAAGACTTTTGTGGCCGTGGCAGAAGAAGGGAATATGACCCGTGCTGCCAAGCGTCTTCATGCCAGCCAGTCAACAATCAGTCTGCATATCAAGTCACTTGAAGAAGAGTTTGATGTTCGCCTTTTTTTGCGTACGCCCAAGGGGATGCAAACTACAGCTGAGGGTAAGGTGCTGCTTGAAAAGGCTTGCGTTGTTTTAGAGAGTGTAGATACTTTTGAGAACGAGGCTCGACGCTTCAAGGGTGAAATTTCAGGTGTCGCCCGCCTTGGACTGCAAACATCTCCAATATATCTCAAGACTCCACAGCTCATTAAGTGTATCAAAGAAAAATTTTCTGCTTTGAGTGTGCATCTTGTACAGATACCGACTTGGACTATTAGAAGTGATATTGCTGCCCGGAAACTGGATGGTGGTTTTTTTTATGCTAATTGTGCGCCTGAAGAGGTAGATGGAATTCTGCTGGAGAATACAATTTTAAATGTTGTCGGACCCGCATCGTGGCAGGATCGTATGGAAAATGCCAGTTGGGAAGAGTTAGCTAAGCTGCCGTGGATTTGGACACCCGATGAATGTTCATTCAACGTAAAGCTGGAAGAGGCTTTTTCTTCAAGAGGACTTGAAGCAACAAAGGTTATGATTGCCGATAGTGAGGATACGCACAATGCATTAGTGCGGTCTGAAAACGGTCTTACCGTAATGCGTCACGATGAAGCTGATGATGGCGTAAAGAATAGCTCTTTGTATATATGGCCGGGTGGGCATATTGAAGTGGGATTATATTTTGGATTTAATAAGAAAAAGAAATCAGATCCGATAGTTTTATCATTGCTGGAATGCGTTGAAAAAGTCTGGAATGAAAAATAGCCTGCAAGAGGTTGAATATTAATAATAAGTTTGAAGAGTGTCTTAATAACATCTCAGAAAGTCCGTCTGCGGAGCCTCTCGGCACTAAGTGGATCAAATGAAGCTATATCCTGAAAAATTATCCAGATTACATAAAAAATTCCTGAAGGATTTATTTCCTGAAAAACAGTCCAGTTTTGATGATGGTGCATTGCTGGCCTGCGGTGTTGATGCGAGTCGGAAACATGCAAAGCCGCTAGCATTAGTGCGCCCTAAGACTGTTGAGCAGATTTCGGAATTGCTTAAATGGGCGCAGCTGGAGCAAGTTCCGGTTTATCCGAGAGCGCGGGCAACTAATAAAGTCGGCGGCTGTGTGCCTGTCAGGCATGGTGTGGTCGTTTCTACACTTGATATGAACAGAATTTTGGATATTGATCCCAGAGACTTTGTTGCTGTAGTTGAACCGGGAGTGGTTACTTCTGATTTGCAGAAGGCTGTAGAATATAAAGGTTTGTTTTATCCACCTGATCCGGCCAGCATCAAAATCTCGACTATCGGAGGCAATATATCCACATGTGCGGGGGGGATGCGCGCTGTAAAATATGGTGTTACCCGTGACTACGTGCTGGGGCTTGAAGCAGTGCTTCCCGGAGGGGAAATCATTCATACAGGGGGACGGACTCATAAAAATGTTGTCGGGCTCGATCTGACAAGATTGATGGTCGGTTCCGCAGGAACTTTGGGGCTGATTACACAGGCAACTTTAAAGCTACTTCCACTTCCTGAAACCTCTGCTTCAGTGTTGATTGGATTTAAGGACTTATCAGGTTGTTTGCAGGGAGCTGAGGCTGTGTTTGGTTGCGGTATCCTGCCGACGGCAATGGAGCTTATGGATCACAATACTTTAAATGCTCTTGAGATACATTCAGATGTTCCATGGTCTAAAGGGACATGCGGAGCATTACTGCTTAAAATTGACGGATCTAAAGAAGCTGTAGCCAATGATATTAATAGAATTGAAGATGCCTTGAAAGATGTTCCGGTAACTTTTATGGAGAAAGGAACAGGAGGAGATCAGGAACGGCTTTGGGAGTTGCGCAGGGTCATCAGTCCCGCAGCTTTTAATCTTGCTCCGGATAAGCAGGGGGAAGATGTTGCTGTTCCCCGTGGTTCTGTTGGTAAGGCTATTGAAGGCTATCACGCTATAGGCCGGAAGCTGGGGGTGATTATTCTTTGTTTCGGGCATCTTGGTGATGGGAATATTCATGTCAGTGTTATGCACGACAAATCGGTTCCCGTTCAGGCTGATGCAGCTCTTAAAGCCAAGAAAGAAATTTTTGAGTATACTTTGAAGCTTGGCGGAACATTATCCGGAGAACATGGTATCGGACTGACAAAGGCCAAGTTCATAGGTATGCAGCTCGGAAAGACAGAATTAAAGCTTATGTCCGGCATTAAGAAAGTGTTTGATCCGTATAATATAATGAATCCCGGGAAGGTTGTTTAATGGCCACCCCAAGAGCCTGTGTTCAGTGCGGGAAATGCCTTGAAGTTTGTCCTCTTTTTAAAGCTACTGGAAGAGAAGATTTAACGCCGAGAGCAAAGTTCTTTTTGGAAAATCTTGATTCCTCCGAAGGACTGAGTGATAAGGATTTTAAATCACTTGCGTCGTTATGCCTTTCCTGTGGACGATGTGCCAAGAATTGTCCGCAACATATGTCCGGGCCTGAGTTTGTTTCTGCTTTACGGTCAAGTTCAAATGGGTTTGTGCAAAATTGTTGGGATTTGTGGCTCGCAAATCCTGGAATTCTATGGCCGATGGCAGCAGCGCTATCAAGGTTTTCTTTGAAAGTTCTGCCTGAGCCTTTCCGATCAGCTAAAAAACGTATGAAATCTCTTTTTGCTACAGGGCTGGAGCCTTGGGTAGAAATTTTTCCTCAAGTAAAATTTGAAGAAAGGAGAGTAGTCCTTTTTAATGGATGTGTAGGGAAATATGCCCGCCATGATTGGATTAAAAAGGCTGATCGGTTGATGAACAGTATGGGCCTGCTTAGGGCTGAAGAGCCTGAATTTGTTTGTTGTGGTTCCTCCTATGGTAGTGCAGGCCTTTTGGAGCGTCAGAATGAATCCCGGAAAATAAATATTCGAGCTTGGAAAGATGCCGGGTCTCCGTTGCTTCTGATTTTTTGCACTACTTGTCTTAAAGGGTTAAAGGAATATTCTCTTGACGATTTTTCCGGTGATAATGAGCTGTACAAGAAGTGGCAGCAATCGCTCACACTACTTTCCTCATTGTTGCTTGATGCTGACGTACTGCTTCTTGAAAACAGTCCCAAACAGATTGTATACCATAAACCTTGCCATGCTCCTGTGTTGGATACAGATCAACTGCTTCTTGAAAAAATTGCCGGAGACAGGCTACGTCCGGTTCTAAATGATCTGTGTTGTGGATTTGGCGGCATTATGCAACTAGCTGCACCTGACCTTTCTAAAGAAGTGGGCGAACATTGTCTGGAGAGACTGACTGTCGGGCTTGATTCAGGTGCACATATTCTTACTGGATGCTCCGCTTGTGTGATTCAGCTTGCCACACTGACAAAAGATGAATATTTAGCCTCTCATTGGCTTGATATTTTGAAATGAAGACTTATTAGATAGAATCCGTTTTATTTAGATGAATACAATTGCGGCTATTACCGCCTATGACAAAGGATTATTACTACATGTTTAATTTGATTGTTTCCAAAATTTTCGGTTCACGAAATGACAGGTTTATTAAAAAACTTAAGCCGCAAATTGATTTGATCAGCTCCTATGAGCCTGAAATGGAAAAGCTCACTGATGAGCAGATTCCTCAAAAGATCATGGAATTCAAAGAAGAAGTAGCTGCTGGAAAATCCCTTGATGACCTTCTGCCTGAAGTTTTTGCTCTTGTGCGTGAAGCTGGTAAGCGCTCCCTCAAGATGCGTCACTACGATGTACAGATGGTCGGTGGTATGGTTCTGCACAGCGGTCGTATTGCTGAAATGAAGACCGGGGAAGGTAAGACCCTTGTCGCAACTCTTCCGGCTGTCCTGAATGCTCTATCAGGTAAAGGGGTACACCTTATTACCGTTAACGACTATCTTGCCAAGCGTGATGCTGAATGGATGGGGCAGTTATATAATTTTCTAGGACTCAGCGTAGGCGTAGTTGTTCATGGGCAGACCGATGAAGAGCGTCAGGAAGCTTATGCTTGTGACATCACTTACGGTACAAACAATGAGTTCGGTTTTGATTATCTGCGTGATAATATGAAGTTCTACAAAGAGCAGCTTGTTCAGCGTGAACTTAATTTTGCCATAGTCGATGAAGTTGACTCCATTCTTATTGATGAGGCCCGTACTCCGCTGATTATTTCCGGTTCTTCTGATGAAGCTACTTCAATGTATGGACGCGTCAATTCAATGATTCCTTTACTTAAAAAGGATGAAGATTTTGAAGTTGATGAAAAAGGGCGTTCTATCACCATGACCGATGATGGTGTTATCAAATGTGAAAAGATTCTGGGCATCGATAACTTATATGATTCTCAGCACATCTCTTTTCAGCACCACATCATGCAGGGTATCAAAGCTCATCATTTGTTTTCACGTGATGTTGATTACATCGTAAAAGACGGTCAGGTTGTCATCGTTGATGAATTCACCGGTCGTCTTATGCCGGGAAGACGTTTTTCAGATGGACTGCATCAGGCTCTTGAAGCAAAAGAAGGCGTTAAGGTCGAGTCTGAAAATCAGACTCTGGCATCAATCACTTTTCAGAATTATTTCCGTATGTATGACAAATTGTCCGGTATGACCGGTACTGCGGATACTGAGTCAGTAGAGTTTGCTCAGATTTATGATCTTGAAGTTATTGTTATCCCCACTAATAGCAAGATGGTCCGTATTGACCATCCGGATTCAATATACAAGACTCAGAGTGAAAAATATAATGCCATCGCTAAGGATATTGAAGAAAAGTATAAGCAGGGGCAGCCTGTTCTTGTAGGTACTGTTTCAATTGAAAAATCAGAACTTATTTCTGAACTGCTTAAGAAAAGAAAAGTTCCCCATAATGTACTTAACGCTAAGCATCACGAGCAGGAAGCTGAAATTGTAGCTGAAGCAGGTCATCAAAAGCACGTAACCATCGCTACCAATATGGCTGGCCGTGGTACTGATATTGTGCTGGGCGAAGGAGTCAAAGACCTTGGGGGGCTGCATATTATTGGTACTGAGCGCCATGAGTCACGCCGTATCGACAATCAGCTTCGTGGACGTTCCGGTCGTCAGGGTGACCCTGGTTCAACACGCTTTTATCTTGCTCTGGATGATGACTTGATGCGTCTGTTCGGTTCCGAGCGTATTGCCGGAATTATGGATAAGCTGGGTATGCAGGAAGGCGAGCCTATCGAAAACGGTATGGTTACAAAAGCCATTGAGAACTCACAGAAGAAAGTTGAAGGTCATAACTTTGAAATTCGTAAGCAGCTTCTTGATTATGATGACGTAATGAATCAGCAGCGCGAAGTAATCTACACATTGCGCCGTGAAGTCATGTATTCAACTGATATGTCTGATATGACTGCCGAGTTTGTTGAAGAAATTTTTGACGATTGTTTCTACCCTGTTGAGGAAGCTAAAGGTAGGCCTTTAGATCAAGAAACAGAAGATATGGTTCGAGTTGGCTTGGATGAACTTTTCGGCATCAGTCGTAATGAAGAATTTAAAGAAGAGTTACCTTCCAGAGAGAAACTTGAAGCTTGGGTCGGTAAGTTGTTGAATACCTTAAGTGAAAGTTCTGGAGATCATTTTCATGAGATTCAACGTTATTTTTTACTTGAATCTTTGGACAGAAACTGGAAAGAACACTTGCTCAACATGGATCACCTCCGCGAGGGTATCGGTCTGCGCGGATACGGACAGAAAGATCCTAAGCATGAGTACAAAAGAGAAGGCTTTGAGATGTTTCGGGACATGCTCGGGCGTATAAAGGAAAATACTATTCGTGCTCTTTGCCATTTGCGTATTGAAACTGAAGTTCGTGAAGAGGAGTTTCAGCACAAAGAGCAGCAGAATGATTTAGAATACTCAGATTCAGGTGAATCTGAAGCTAAGAAAAAACCGAAACGTCGTTCTGAACCAAAAATCGGGCGTAATGAAAGCTGTCCGTGCGGTAGTGGTAAAAAGTATAAGAAGTGTTGCGGTAAGTAGAAAATATCTCGGAAATATTCCGGGAGAAAATATATAGATCAGATCTAAAAAATCCTCAGGCAAGCTTTGTCTGAGGATTTTAACTTTGTGAGTAAGTTCTCGTTGCAAATAGATAATTAATAAGTGTCTATTTTTAAAAATTAATTTTAAATTTAGTAGAGTTTTATATGTTACCAATTTTTTTTCAGACATATTTAAAGCTGTTTTTTATTTTAACACCTTTTTTTGCTATATCGGCTTTTCTTTCTCTTACGCAGGAGATGAGCCCAGCTGAACGTAGGAAAATTGCTGTTAAAGTCACGTTTGCAGTAATTATAATCTCATTGATAATATATCTTTATGGCCGATATCTTTTTGAGCTTTTCGGCATTACCCTGGATGCTTTCCGCATCGGCGCTGGAGCAGTCCTATTTCTTTCCGCACTGAACATGGTCGGCGGCGGCACAAAGAAATTTGAAGCTGGAGGGGAAGATGATGATATTGCAGTTGTACCGCTTGCTATGCCTATTATTGTCGGTCCCGGAACTATAGGTGCTCTCCTTGTTATGGGGTCAGCAGTTCATGGATATAAGGATATGGCTTTTGCCTGTTCTGCACTTGTTGCTGCTGTATTAACTTTGGGATTTCTGTTATTTGTCTCTTCAGGTCTTAAGCGTCTTCTTGGTAAAAGAGGGCTCGGAATTATGAGTCGATTAACAGGACTTCTTGTTGCATCAATTGCTGCTCAAATATTTTTCACTGGTTTACGCAACTTCATGCTGGATTAGTATTTTGCAAAGGAGGATTTTAAAATGGCAGATGGTAAGAAACTGACAGACCGTTTTCTTGTTGCTCTCTTTAAAAGAGGTAAAACAGAATATATACCTATCTCTTATTTGAAGTTTGAAGGGGATAAGGTTCTCGCTAAAGGGGAAACTGACAGGTTACCCTCTCTCCTTGCTGAAATGGTCGGAAAAGGGATATTAGAAGAGAAAATAAGTGAATATAGATTGCTTAGTGATCCATTTGCATAGTATAAACAATTTTTAAAAACAAAGGCCGTTGTAGAAAATTCTACAACGGCCTTTGTTTTTAAATTCTCTGAAATAAAAGAATTCATATATAAATGTGGTTATTGAAAATATTTTAAAAAATAATCGGATAAGAATATAAATTTTAATTGTCCCGCAACGGACAGTTAATGAAAAAAATAATACCTGCACAGATCAATCAACAGGAATAAACGTACATTCCATATTTTCCTCATCGTCTACACTGACAATTGCAACGGAAGGAGGAAGGTCATCTCTGGGCGATGTCAGGCTGCCGGGGTTAAGCATTTGCACACCCCTTACAATAGACCAGTCTCGTATATGAGTGTGTCCATAGCAAACAAGATCATAACCCGTCCCGAAGGATTGAACCACGTTTAGTGATACCTGTGAACGGCTGCCCCAGCCGTGAGCAATGCCGATTTTTAGTCCATGAAAAGATACAGACTGTAGGGCCTGCAAATAATCTGAAAGTTGCCATTCATCACAATTCCCCAAGGCGGCATGAAAGTTTGGATGCTGGCAAAAAAACTGCCAGACGGAAAAAGAGACTAAGTCACCACAATGAAGCAGTAGGTCTGTATCCGCAAGGTGGGTATTAAAAACCTCCGTAAGCCTTTTATTCGGCTCACGGAGGTGTGTGTCTGAGATAACTGCAATTTTCACTTTAGGTTATTTTTTTTGTGGTGTTGCATCAGGGTTCGTTGTCATTTGGGGTTTAGGCCTGTCCGGATTGTTTCTAGAATCACGAACCTGTTTAGCCCGATAATTCAGGTAGACATCTCTTAAACCAAGGTAAGGATCAATAGCACCTTCCTTAAGCGATTCATATTCTCCGATATGGAAGGAAAGTTTGTTGATCTGGTTGTATGCACCTGCTGAAAGTGAATAATACCAAGGGATGCCGAACCACCAGAAAGGGTTTAGAGCAAAGGTATCAATTCCAAATCCAACTGCATCACGAACAGTGGAAGGTCCCAGAAGTGGCAGAACTACATACGGTCCATTGGGAATACCCCAAACGCCGAATGTCTGCCCCATATCTTCGTCACCAATATAAAGCGGCATTGTTGATTGTGCTTCACCTGCAACATTACCTAGACCGCCTAAACCGAAAAAAGAATTGGCGATAAATTTGGATGTTTCAGCACCCGCTGTAAAAAATTTACCCTGTAGCAGACAACCTGTGAGTCTTACGGGGTAAAGCATATTCTGGAAAAAGTTATTAGCCCATGTTCTAGGGCGTAAAGGAACTGCCCACATATATCCTTTTGTCGCAGGCTTCATGACATTAAAGTACATAAAGTCGTTGAAATCAAACATGGCACGGTTATATCCCTGCCAGGGATCAGAAGATTCAGCTTGCTCATTGTGCTCAGAGTCGCCCCATAAGTCTTCGCTGAATTCGTCTCCAGCATATTCTTCGGGGTTATTCTTTACTGCACCGATGATTCCAGATCCGACTTGTGCAACAAGAATTGGCTCTGTCGTTTCTTCTGATCTTACCTGCGATGGAAATGTCAGCAGTATAAAAGTGAGTACTATGAATGCTAGAAGGGATGTAGAATATGTCCGTGTCATGGGCTTTTCCGTTATTTATTGCTTTTGCTGTGAGGCAGTAGCATTATTAGTTTTATCGAGTTCTTTGCACTTTCTATCGAGTCGTGCAAAGAGTTCTTTTTTACTTGCAGCAAAAGCGGCGTCAGTACTTGTATCAATAATTCCCGCAAATTGTGTCTTATAATTTCTTACAAGGCTGATACCTTCAATTTTGACATCATAAACATCCCACTCTCCATCCACAAGTTTTAAGCGGTAGAAAACGGGAATATCTTTATCGCCTGTTAGTAGACGTGTATCAACCTGTGCGTATTTTCCCTTAACTATGGTCTCTTTGTCAAATGCGACCTTTTCTCCTGAATAATCTTCAATACGGCCTAGGTATGTTTGTTCAAGCAATTGGGTGAAAAGGTCTACGAAGTGAGTCCGCTCTTCAGGAGTAAACTTGAGCCATGGCCGACCAACAGCACGTTTGGAAAGTTCTTCAAAATTAAAAAAGTTTTTAATAGTTTCTCGAACTTTATCAGCCTTTTCAGCATTTTTTTCAGGATGTCCTTTGTACTCAGGGTTATTCAAAATTTCAATGACACCCTGAATGCCTGCGCGTAAACGCACCATAGGAGAGTTTTCAGAGTCAGCATAGCAGACCCCATATGTAGCACAAAGAATTATGACTATAGTAAATATGGATAGAATTCGTTTCATTTGTGGAACCGGTTATTTTAAAGTTAATATATTAAACCTTGCCAAAAACATACTTACTTATCAAGTCTTCAATATCAATGGCTGATTCTGTTTCAATAATCATTCCCCCCTCTTCAATGGGGTCACCAACTCCACCGGGGGTTATTTTTACATATTTATCACCAATTAAACCGCTAGTTTTGACTGATGCTATGGCATCATCTAGGAGTTCAATTCTTTTTTCAATGCTAAGAGTGAGAACAGCTTTCTGATTTTTCAGGTCAAGATTTATGTCTGTAACGTAGCCGATGGGAACCCCCATCATTTCTACCGGTGATTTGACTCGTAAACCGGTAATATCATTAAAACTGGCTTTAACATGATAATGATCGTCAGAAAACATCTGCACGTCACCGAGCTTTACACTCATATAAATAATGGCGATCAGTCCGAGAAATACAAAAAAACCGACCACTGTTTCCTTGGGATACTTTTTCATGCCTAAATCCATTTAAAATTAATTATTTCCATAGTCACCAATGTACTTGGTGCAGTCCATCTTCATTACCGAAGGATCAAGGGGAGAGGTTGTTACTCTTGGAGTAAATCGTTTTTCTCCTTCACGATCTAAAAATTGTCTTAAATAAGGGTCTGTTGTAGCCATAAGTTCATCTTTATGGCCTCGGAAAAGTGTTTTCCCTTCTCCTAATACAACAATATAGTCGGCAATGGTTTTCATGCTTGCCAGGTCATGGCTGACTACTACGATTGTCATATCAAATCGTTCTTTGAGTTCAAGCAGTAGTCCGTCCAGTTCTGCTGAGTTGATTGGATCAAGACCTGATGTAGGTTCATCGCAAAAAAGGATGTCAGGATCCATTACCATTGCCCGCGCAAGGCCGGCACGTTTGCGCATTCCACCTGAAAGTTCATTTGGATAATAGTCCATAAAATTTTCAAGCCCGACAAGGCTGAGCTTAGATTTTACAACTTCATAAATTTCAGGTTGTTTAAGCTTTGTATGTTCTTTTAGTGGAAGGGATACATTATCAAAAAGCGTCAATGCTCCGAGTAGTGCTCCATCTTGAAAAAGAACGCCAATGCGTTGCTTCAGGCATCTGAAAGCCTTAGGCTTAAGCTCAAAAATATTGTGTTTACCCAGATAAACAGCTCCACTCATTGGAGTGTTCAGCTTAAGGATATTTTTTAGTAAAGTAGACTTGCCACAACCTGACCGCCCAAGGATAACAGAAATACCACCACCGGGAAGAGTCGCATTGATATCATTTACCACTACGGTCGTATCATAGCCGATGGTCAGGTTTTCAATTTTAATATCAGGTGCTGATCTGTTCATTGGGGAATCCTAAAAAAATAAAGAAGTCAAAATGTAATCAGAAATAAGGACCATTACACATGACATGACAACGGCCGTTGTTGTTGCCTGGCTGACTCCCTCTGGACCTTTGCCGTCTTTACGGAAGTGGGTAAAGTAACCCTGAAAGCAGCATACCGTGCATACTATTACAGCGAAAACAATAGATTTATTGAATCCCGCAGATATATCAGTCCAAGAAAGAGAGGAGTGAACACGGTAAAAATAAACACCTGAATTGCCGCCAAGCAGCGCCACCCCTGTCAAATAACCACCTATGATACCTATAAGATCGAAAAGTGCAGTTAAAATCGGGAATGAAATAAGTGAAGCCAGAATTTTAGGGCTGACCAGAAAACTCAGAGGGTTGATATCCATGAGTTCAAGTGCATCGATCTGCTCGGAAATACGCATTACACCGATTTCTGCAGTCATTGACGAGCCTGCACGACCTGTCAGCATTATTGCAGTCAGTACTGGGCCAAGTTCGCGGACAAGGGAAAGAGAGACAGCAGCTCCGAGAAATCCTTCAGAACCGAATTTAGCTAATGCATAATATGTCTGCAGACCGATCACCATTCCGGTGAATAGGCCGATCAGAGAAATTACAGTTATTGATTTTACTCCAATGAAGTAAAGTTCTTTAACTGTTTTGGAGAATATACCAAATGAACTGAAAATATGCATGATTCCTTGAAAAAGAAAGATGCACATGGCCCCTGCTTCTCCAAGTATGTTCGTACTTATTTTACCTAGAAGAGTAAAAGGGAGCAGAAATTTATTTTCAGTTCTAGTCTGGTTCATCATAACAATCTGTGTTTATTGGATTAATAAATCAAGAGGTGCCTATCTCATTACTTTACTTAAGTTTGAGCTGCATCTCTAACATAATGAGTTAAGAAATAAAAGCGACAACACTTGGTATTGCTTGGTTTAACGGTCTTGATCGTTAATTTTTAATTCAAGATTATATTATATATTTATTCTTCGTCATCAAGTCCATGTTTATTTTCCCACCAGCTTGGTGGTGGACCTAAATACCACCAGTCTTTGTGGTCTGTTTCAGAAATCTTATCGGCTAATTTCTGGCCTTCATCAGTGCGAAGTCTTTTAATTGCAGATTCAAGCCATTTTGCAGCATATGGGTTGCCCATGTCCTGCTCTTCTTTAAGGTTCAAAATAAAATCGAGTTGATCCGCATCATGGGCAAGCTTAGACTCAATGCTTTCGCTTGCTTCAAGTTCTTCCCAATAAGGATATATTTTATTTTCAAGACCTGTTCCGTCAAGAGTATGCTGCAGTGCTTTATTTCTTTCGCTTTGATTATAGATGCTATTTACGTAGTTAAAATCACCAGTGCGAGCTTCATGTAAATCATGGAAGAGGCACATGAAAACAGTACGCGCCATATCAGCTCCAGCCATATCAGCTAGAACATAACCCAGCACAGCGACACGATACGAGTGATCTGCTACAGATTCTGAACCGGTTCCTAAAAACTGGTAACCGGTCCTTGGCGTTTTACGCAGCATGCCAACTTCGAAAAGAAAGTCAGCAAGTCTGGTCATTTTATCTCGGCTTTTAAGATTCTTCATCATATTCATAGCGAATTTGTAGTCTTATATTAAAATGTTATGATCTGTAGTCAGCATTAATATTGATATATTCACGTGTAAGGTCAGATGCCTTAAGAATTGAATGTCCTTCACCGTCACCCAACGTAATGAATATGTCTATATCTTGTTTTCTCATGAGCGGTGCCAGCAAGGCATCCAGATCACCCTGCACAGGTTTTCCTTTTTCAAAAACAACAATCTTACCAAAGCTAAGAGTCAATTTGTTAGGATCAAACTCCGCACCGCTTCTTCCAGCTGCAGCAACGATTCTACCCCAGTTGGGATCCTCGCCGAAAAGGGCTGTTTTAACGAGTGGTGAGTTGCCTACTGCACGGACCATAAGTTCAGCATCTTGGTCTGTTGCAGCACCTGATACATCTATAGTCATGACTTTAGTTCCGCCTTCAGCATCTTGAACTATCATATATGAAAGCTGCTGGCAGATATCTAATAGGAGTGCTTCAAGAGCAGAACGTTTCACATCTGTATCTGCTTTTATTCCGGAAGCCCCATTAGCAAAAGCTTGAACAGTATCATTAGTGCTGGTGTCACCGTCAACAGTCACGCAGTTAAAAGATTTATTGATACATTTATTCAGAGTTTCCTGCCACCAGTTCTCGTCTACATCGGCATCACAAATAATAAATCCTAGCATTGTCGCCATGTTCGGAGATATCATGCCTGCTCCTTTGCACATGCCAAGCATTGTTATCTGCTTACCTTCGCATGTGATCTCCCCCCAGGCCAGTTTGGGAAATTTATCAGTAGTCATAATGGCTTTAGCAGTATTTACAGCATCATCTTTGCCTACCTGTTCTGCCAATCTAGGAGCGACAGCTTTCCACTTTTCCATATCAAACCGTGGTCCTATCACTCCGGTTGAAGATGGCAATAAATCACGAGGTGTTAGGCCAAGATGCTTTGCAGCAAGTTCAAGGCTTTCTTTACAGTCAGCAATGCCTTCCTCTCCGGTACAGGCATTTGCAAGTCCTGCATTAATAATGGCTCCACGCACAATCTTTGAATCTGCAAGAATATCTTTACCTACAGTGACAGGTGCGGCCTGAAATTTGTTTTTTGTAAAAACTGCAGCTGCAACAGCTGGAACATCACTCAAGATTAAGGCTAAATCATTACGGCCACTATATTTAAACCCAGCATCGATACTGGCAAATTTATATCCTTTAGGAGTTTTAAGCATTTTAAGATCCTCATATTTTAATGCTATGGCCTGCAGGCCGCAGATTTTTTTATTTTGTTACTCTCTTGATGTTGACAGTGCAAGAGAAAGAATTGTTTTAAACGCATCGTTTTAACTAATAAAAAAGGGTCTGTCCCCTAAAGAACAGACCCTTAATTTTTCAACTTTATAAAGTCTACTGATTCAGGATGTCGGGGCGAACAATTTCGACTTTTGCTTTAGTTCGCAATTCTGTGAGGAAAGCGTTAAACACTTCATTTGCGCGCTGCTGCTGCAGTGCATTCATGATCATGTCCTTCTGAGCTTCCCATGCTTCTTCTTTAGGAGGTACCCGTTCATCTAAACGAGCAACAATAAATCCGCCGGGCAGTTCAAAAACCTGTGAGAGCCACTGGTCTTTTTTGGCAGCAAATGCTGCTTCGGCCAGTTTTGGATTCATACCAAGGTTAGGAACAAATCCGTTGCGACCAAAAGGTTCGGATGTTCTAAGCTCTTTTTTGATATTCTTAAGTGCGCTTGCAGATGTTTTGGCATCAATGAGTTGCGCCATAATTACCGTTGCTTTGGCTTGAGCAATCTTCATAGCCTGCTGCTGAGAAAGAAAGTTTTTAATGTCTTCCTTTACATCTTTCAGTGGGCTGACTGAAGCAGGGATATCTTTAACTTTTTCAGCAATAAGATATCCGTTGTCAATTCCTATAGGCATGTTGCTTACGCTGCCTGCTGGTAGATCAATAATTGTTTTAGCTGCACTTTCAGTCATGCCGAATGCACGGGTCAGGTTTTGTAAAGTTGCTTTCTCACTGTTCTTGATAGCAATACCGATTTCATCAGAAACTTTATCAAACTTCATTCCAGATGCAATAAGGTCGATTGCATGATCAAGCTTATCAGTAATAGAATCAGATGCTTTTTCTTCAGCTATAGCAGATCTGATCTCTTCTTTGACCTGATCTAAATCTTTCTGACCTTCTTTGCGAATGTCATCGATTTTGATGATGTGCCATCCGAATTTTGTGCGAACAGGCTTGCTGACTTCACCTTTTTTAAGATTAAAAGCTGCATCTTCAAAAGGTTTAACCATTGAACCCTTGCCAAACCAGCCGAGTTCACCGCCCTTACCGGCACTGGGGCCTTCAGAATATTTTTTAGCAAGTTTGGCGAAGTCCTGCCCAGCCTCAGCTTTGGCAAGAATCTTTTTAATTTTCTTTTCCGCTTTGTTTACATCAGCATCAGAAGCATTTTCATCTACCATAATCAGGATGTGACGGGCTTTAACCTGTGGTTCCTGTGCGTAGCTGTCTTTATGTGCTTCGTAGTAACTTTCAATTTCTTCAGGAGTAACTACTTCGTAAATAGACAGTTCTTCTGGAGTAAAAGCAATGTAGTTTACAACTGCACGAGCAGGTATTGTAAATTTATCTGGGTTGGCTTTGTAATACTCTTCAACAGACTTATCATCGACTTTCACCTGCTTTAAAAAATCAGCACCTGAAACATAATAGTAGTCAATCTGAATCTTTTCAGAAGCAGTATTAAACAATTCACGAGCTTCAGCTATTGTTGGCTTAACCGGCAGAGTCACATATTCCTGAAGCTTCTGAATCAAGTGGCTGTTGCGGATATCATTTTCAAATGTCGCAGCAGACATCTGTCTGGATTTCAGAAAATTCTGGTAAATCTTAACATCAAATTTGCCCTCTGCATTAGTGAATGCCGGGATCTTACTGATGCTGTAAGAAAGTTCAGTATTAGAAACTGAAATACCAAGTTTAGCTGCCTCAGCTTCTAGAAGCTGCTGGCTGACCATTTGCCCAAGAACTGCTTTTTTAAATTCAGGAGATTGAAGCTGTTCAGAAGCAAGTCCAGGGTTCTGTGCCCTCATGGAGTCGGCTGTTTCGCGGTATACTTTGATAAACTCCTGAGTAGGAATTGGCTCATCATTAACATATGCGATAACCGGATCAGTGTTGCCGTTGAATCCGCTAACTCCGAAAGCGAATACAAAGACAATGATGATGATTGCGAAAAGGATCTTAATACCCCAATTCTGGGCATTTTGGCGCAGAATGTCCATCATGGCTTCTTCATTCTCCGTTTGCAGCTTGGCTGCGTTCAATGTTTATTCTATTTTTTTCAGCAGAGTATCCGTTAGACGGATACTCTGCCTTACTCATTTACTTATTGATTGCCAACATAATTAAGCAGTCCGCCTGCTTTAATTATTGCCAGCTCTTTTTCCGAAAGATCGTTTTTAACCATTATCGTACTTCCTTCACCAGTTGTAGCTGCGGTTTCGCCACCAGCAACGATTGAAGTAGTATCGATGGTAAGAGAACTTCCCTCGGAAAGTTTGTCGTAATCGCTCTTGTCAGATAGTACAAGGGGTAGAATGCCAAAATTGACAAGATTTGCACGATGAATACGTGCAAGTGACTTGACAATTACTGCAACAACACCCAGATGACGGGGTCCCAGGGCCGCATGTTCGCGGCTTGAGCCCTGTCCGTAGTTTTCTCCGCCGAGGATAATTCCGTTTTCAGAATTTTTCATGCGACTTACAAATTCTTCATCAACGCGGCTGAAAATATATTCACTGATAGCCGGGATGTTAGAACGCAAAGCAGTAATCTGTGCTCCTGCCGGCAAAATGTGATCAGTGGTAATATCATCTCCTACTTTAAGACGGACTACAGATGATATTACATCTGAAAGTGCAGAGAACGATTCAAGCGGAATGATATTAGGGCCGCGAACAATTTCAACTTCAGCACTCTTTTCATTGGGAAAAATGAAAAGGTGGCGAATGGAAGGAATGTCAGCAGGAAAGTCAATCTTCTCAGGAGGTGTTCCCCAGCTTGCGGGATCAGTAAATTCCCCTGCAAGAGCGAGCTTTGCTGCTGTTTGCGGACTTGCAAGATAGACTTTTGCATCCTGAGTTCCACTGCGACCTTCAAAGTTGCGGTTGAAAGTTCTTACGCTGACTCCTGCGGATGTAGGGGAACCGCCCATGCCGATGCATGGACCGCATGTACATTCGAGAAGCCTTGCTCCGGAGTCAAGGAGAGGAGCAATGAAACCTTCTGAAGCAAGCATTTTAAGAACTTGCTTTGAACCTGGAGAGATCATAAGATCTACGCCTTCAGGAAGCTGCTGATCTTTTAAAATAAGAGCTGTTGTTTTCAGGTCTGAGTAAGAAGAGTTTGTACAGGAACCTATAGCAGACTGGTTGACTTTAAGACCTGCAAGAGACTTAACAGTAACCACACGATCCGGCATATGCGGCTGCGCGACAAGTGGTTCAAGTTCAGAAAGATTAATTTTTACGACTTCTGCATAAGTAGCGTCATCATCAGCAATCAGTTCTGAAAAATCTTCTTCGCGGCCCATGGCCTTTAAGAAAGCTCGAGTGTTTTCATCACTTGGGAAGATTGAAGTCGTAGCACCCAGCTCAGCGCCCATGTTTGTAATAACAGCGCGTTCAGGAACTGTAAGAGTTTTGACTCCTTCTCCACCGAATTCAAATACTTTTCCCACTCCGCCTTTTACAGTCATTTCTCCTAACAGATGGAGAATAATGTCTTTTGCAGAAGCCCAGCCGCTGAGTTGACCGGAAAGCTCAACTTTAACAACTTTAGGCATTGGAATTGAGTATGGCTGCCCGGCCATAGCCAGAGCAACAGATAATCCGCCGGCGCCCATTGCCAGTGAACCAAGTCCACCGGCAGTGGGTGTATGGCTGTCAGAACCGATCAGAGTTTTACCGGGTTTAGCAAAGTTTTCCAGATGAAGCTGGTGACAGATGCCTGTACCGGCAGGTGAGAATACAACCCCGTGCTTTGCAGCTACTGTGCGCAGGTACTGGTGGTCATCGGGGTTACGAAAGCCCATCTGTAATGTGTTATGATCAACATAACTAACAGATAGTTCTGTCTGAACCTTATCGATACCCATTGCTTCAAATTGCAGATAGGCCATAGTTCCAGTGGCATCCTGAGTAAGTGTCTGATCAATTCTTAGACCGACTTCTGTTCCCGGCTCCATTTTGCCGTCCACCAGATGTCGAGAAATAATCTTTTCAGTAATATTAAAACCCATGATACCTCCTAATAGCTTATGCTTGTAGTAGCGAATTTAAAACAAAGTGTCCTGTTGTACGAAGATGCTCCGCGTATTTCATAAAAGTTGCCCGCTAAAGCTATTATGAAGACGTGGAAACTCTATTTATCCTTCCATTCCGAGTCTGATTCGGTTGATTTTCCGTTGACGAATGTCAATTTCTGCTTCCAGCCGTAATTTATCTTGTTGAGATTCGAAAATTTCTTTTGCATAAAAGATTCCTTCAGACAGATCTTCACTTTGCATCAGCATTTTTTTACGCTCTACACAAAGTTCAAGTTCTTTCTTGAAGTTCTCAATTTCAATTTCGATCTCTGGGATGCTAATTAATTTTGATTCTTTTTCTGTTGGATTTTGAGTCATCTTCTTTTTTTACCTCGGGGTCTTTAAGTCCATTGATCTCAGGGAGACTGTTGTAAAGAGTCCAGTAACGAGGCCAAAGATCAGTCAGGTCCCCTGGGTTTTCAATCGAAATACCTGGGCGCATCCAAGCCAGAAGGCCAAGTGCAATTCCAAAAAAAGAGTTTGGAGCAGACCATGTTTCGTCCCATTTAAGTCTTCCGGGAGTGATAGAGAGATCATTGTCTCCACGCTCATATCTGATACCGAGGCGTTCGAGAAGTTCAATTCCCTGTTCGAACATTGCTGAGTCTTCAATGTTTTTAATTTTGCACTCAGTACGAGAATTAAGGGCAAGAGCAAGTCCTACAGGAAAGAGAGCTGTTGCAGACCCAACATCCATAGTCAGATCCACAGGGCGATCACCTTTTGTTGTTGTGATGCTGTTCTTAGATACATCAACTTTTAATCCGCCGGCTTCAAGAGCACTCAGAGCATCATCTGCAGCAGGAAGACCCGTAGGCCATACTCCATTGATGGTCATTGTGCCTCCAGAAAAGGCAGGCATGGAAAGCAGTGCTGCACAAAGTTCTGGCTCAAGACCAATTTTAGGCAACTCAGGGAATTTAATTGCTGCAGATGAAGGAACAGAACATTCAGTTTCTGTCAGCTTCGCTTTGACTCCGCATTCTTTAAGGACAGTCACAACCTCTTTCAGCTTAGCATAACCATGCCAGCCTTCTTCAAATTTTACAGTGAGTCCCTGTGGGTAAGTCCATGCAGCCAAAACAAGAGCCGCAACAAAACCGGCTGGAGTTTCTTCATTTATCTCAACAGAGGAAGCCATACGTCCACCGCACTCAAGTCGGGCCGGCAATCCATGGCTCTGGAGGTCAAGAGTATTAAGTCTGGCGCCGAGTGGAGCTAAAATTGTTGAAAGAGGGCGGGAGTCATATTGTTTGAGTAGAGGACCACCTGCTATTTTGAATTTGCCTGTGGTTTTTAGGCCAAAAGCGATAATCAAGAAAAGAGTCATTGGGTCATCGCCAGCAAAAATCAGCTTATCTTCAAACTCAACTCCGTCACCGCTCCGGGATTCAACAGCTTCACCGTCCCATGCCAGATGTGCTCCTGACTGGTTGAATGCTTTTACTAGCTCAGTGATTTGATCGTTTATACAAAGCGGAGCAAGAGTTGCGTCAACACCACATGCCGCAGCAAGGGCAATCCAGAGTTTGGACTGGAAAAGTGAGCATGGACCATCAAAATTTACATCAATTGCTCTATGAGGAGGCGAAAGAACATAAGAGGAAAGCTTACGGTTTTCGGGCTTAGCAATGGTTGCATATGCAAGATTGTTGAGTTGTTCAAATACTCTGCGCGCTGTTTTAATGTCGAATTTTTTATTTCCGGCTTCAGCTGTCCATGTTTCAAATATACGTCTTTCCATGTCTGGATCACCAAGCGGAAGACCTTTCTGTTTTCTTGCCGCTGCAGCCTTCCCCATAAGGAAGTTTCTGCGAGAGACCATGGAAAGTATACGTGCGTCCAGCTCTTTAATTTCATCGAGCAAAGACATCCTGCGCGGTGCATCAGCACCGTTACGTTCAAATTTTTTATAATTGGGCATTTTTTGTATCCTGAAATGTGATATAGGGAAGTTCATCTGTATAGCTTGAAATTTTACGATGAGCAACCCTCAAGTATTGGTAAGGAAGTAATACTTATAACAGCCCGTAAATATTGAAAATAAAAAAGGGAGAAAGCGATAGCCGCCTCCTCCCTGAATAAGCAAGTAGTAATACTACTAATTACATTGCGTCGCCGGAAGCTGCGCCCTGCATTTTGACTTCAACTTTTTCAGTGAGGCCTTCGTAGTATTCACGGAGCTGAGCGATAACTTCGTCACGACCGAAATGGTCAACAACTTCAGCACCGTCAGAAAGAGCTTTACGCAGCTTGGTACCGGAAAGGATAACACGCTGGTCTTTTTCGTGAGGACAGGTTCTAAGGGAAGCCATACCGTCACATTTGTAGCAGTAGAAAGTCCAGTCAATTTTCATTGGTTCGCAAAGCAGAGCTTTACCTGGTTCTGGACATGCTTCTTTTGCATAAGGAATTTTGTCAAAAATTTCCTGTGCTTCAAACAAACCGTAGAAGTCACCAACTCCAGCGTGGTCACGACCGATCAGCATTCTGTTAACACCGTAGTTCTGGCGGAAAGTTGCGTGGAGCAGACCTTCACGAGGACCAGCGTAACGCATATCAAGTGGGTAACCAGCCTGAATAACGTTTTCTTTAACAAAGTAGTGTTCAACAAGAGTGTCAATTGCTTTAACGCGAACGTCAGCAGGAATGTCACCTGGTTTCAGGTTACCGATCAGGGAGTGGATCAGACAACCGTCACAAACTTCGATGGAGATCTTTGCGAGGAATTCGTGAGAGCGGTGCATTGGGTTACGAAGCTGAAGAGCGGAAACTGTGGACCAGCCTTTTTCTTCAAAAGCTGCACGTGTTTCTGCGGGACGCAGGTAAACACCTTTGTACTGCTCAGGGTATTCGCCTTCAGAAAGAACTTTAACAGGACCGGCAAGGTTGTACTTTTTCTGAGCCATTACCATCTGAACACCTGGGTGATCTTCAAGAGCTGTTTTCCAGAAAATGTCGTCAGCGGATTCTTCGCCTTCACCTTTGAAGACCTGATAGCATTCCCACTTCTTGTCTTCTTCGGTCATTTCGTATTTTTCTTCGATCTTCATGGTAGCGTATACTTCGCCATTTCTCACGAGAGCGATCTCATCGCCGACTTTAACTGAATCATCGTCAGTATCAAGAGTAACAGGAACAGGCCAGAAAGTGCCATCTTCCATCAGGAATTTTTCGCAAACGCCTTTCCAGTCTGCTTTGCCCATGAAACCATTCAGGGGAGAGAACCCACCACAACCCATCATGATCAGGTCACCCTTAGCACGGGCGGAAATTTCGATTTTAGGAAGATCAGCAGCTTTTTTCTGTTCTGCTGCGAGTTCTGCGCCTTCGAGAAGGCAGCAGACGAGACCTTTACCACCGTGAGGTGCTACGAGATTAGACATGTTTACGTCTCCTAAGTAGTAATTATTATTTTCAACACCATGGCCCATCCGTAAACCTTCAGAATAAAAAATATACTCTTAAGCAAACCAGTTTGAATTAAAAAATCAAAGTAGCAGCATGGTTTACAGAATGAAAATATCTATACCAAATAATATTATGGAGAAGACAACTGATAACTCAGCTAAAAGTCTTAAGTACTCCATAACGCTTAAAGGGTTTATGAATTGATTGTGAAAGAAATGTCAAGGGTAAATTTTATTACCGATGAAGATTTTCATTTCTGAGAGTTGGGTTGGGTTGTTTTTGTTACGCTTTACATAAAATATTAGTATGTTATTTGAGTAGTTTATCTTTTAAATATGATTGTGGAGAAGTTGAATGCATGTATACAAAAAATATGTATCCTCTTTAAAACCGTAATAATGCTGAGAAACTTATTTTTTGGAAAAACCGGTTTTCATAATTCTTTGAAATAAAAGCTTTATTTATATAGATAAGCTATGAAGTTTCTATAGAAAAAATATTATATATCTCTATAAAATTACTATAAAATCAGTCCTTTAAAAAAATTGTGAAGAATGTGTCATATTCTGAAAAAAAGGCTTGCAAACAAAGGGTAGAATGAACTAAAAGCTCTTCATGATGGAACACATTCATATCCAGCTGTTCTTGCAGAAGCTCAATTTTGGCCTTTGCATCTTGATATAACAGTGGTGTTCCGTGGCTGTTTATATGAAAGAATGGAATTAGCTTGTTCTAAATTTCACTTTCGTCTTGACACTCTGTTGAGGGCTTGATAGTTACTATTTTCACGAGCCTGAAAATTTAGGCAAGATTATAAATGGTTATGGATGTCGGTGATTGATAACATTAAACCCTTTTAGGAGGACTAGGTATGCCGACCTTTGTCAATCCGGAAAAGTGTGATGGCTGTAAAGGCGGAGAAAAAACTGCCTGTATGTACATCTGCCCTAACGATCTTATGATCCTGGATCCCGAAGAAATGCGGGCTTACAACCAGGAACCAGAAGCATGCTGGGAGTGTTACTCCTGCGTAAAAATTTGTCCCCAGGGCGCTATCGAAGCTCGTCCTTACGGTGACTTCGCACCTATGGGCGGTACTTCTATCCCCATGCGTTCAGCTGAAGACATCATGTGGACTGTTAAGTTCCGTAACGGAAACGTTAAGCGCTTCAAATTCCCTATCCGTACTACACCTGAAGGTTCTATCAAACCTTATGAAGGTAAACCCGAGCCAGCTGATCTCGACAGCGAACTTCTCTTCACTGAGACCGAACTTGCGACTCCTAAAGAAGCTCTCGGTCTGAAGGTTGACGTTGCTGATGCAGACAAAAAGACTGCTTGGAAGGATCTGGATTAATCATTAGCTAATCTGCGGATTAGATGAATTAATTCACGTAATCTAAAACCTAATTAAGGAGGAAACATGCCTCTTCTCCCTAGTAAAGAAGCTTCTAAGGGTGTTGCTCTCGCAGAACCTGAGCTTATAGAAAAAGACGTGGACCTGCTCCTCGTTGGTGGTGGTATGGGTAACTGCGGTGTTGCTTATGAAGCAGTCCGCTGGATTGAAAAAGTAGGTGGCGACATCTCCATTATGCTGCTTGATAAAGCTGCTATGGAACGTTCCGGTGCTGTTGCACAGGGTCTGTCCGCTATTAACACATACCTTGGCGAAAATGACGCTGATGACTACGTACGTATGGTTCGTACTGACCTCATGGGCCTCGTTCGTGAAGACCTTATTTTTGACCTCGGCCGTCACGTTGATGATTCCGTTCACCTTTTTGAAGAGTGGGGCCTTCCTTGCTGGATCAAAAAAGACGGTAAAAACCTCGACGGTGCAGCTGCTAAAGCAGCTGGTCTCTCCCTGCGTAACGGCGACGCTTGCGTTCGTTCCGGTCGCTGGCAGATGATGATTAACGGTGAATCCTACAAATGTATCGTTGCTGAAGCTGCTAAAATGGCTCTTGGCGAAGATAACTACATGGAACGTATCTTCATCGTTAAAATGCTCCTCGACGCTAATGAGCCTAACCGCATCGCTGGTGCAGTTGGTTTCTCTACACGCGAAAACAAAGTATATGTTTTCAAATGTAATACAGCTGTTGTAGCTTGTGGTGGTGCTGTAAACGTTTACCGTCCTCGCTCTACCGGTGAAGGTATGGGTCGTGCATGGTATCCAGTATGGAACGCAGGTTCCACATACACCATGTGTGCACAGGTTGGCGCTGAAATGACCATGATGGAAAACCGTTTCGTACCAGCTCGTTTTAAAGATGGTTACGGTCCTGTTGGCGCATGGTTCCTGCTCTTCAAAGCTAAAGCAACCAACTACAAAGGCGAAGACTACTGCGAAACTAACCGCGCAATGCTCAAGCCTTACGAAGATCGCGGATACGCTAAAGGACACGTTATTCCTACTTGTCTGCGTAACCACATGATGCTTCGTGAAATGCGTGAAGGTCGCGGTCCTATCTACATGGACACCGCTACCGCACTGCAGAACACATTCAAAGATCTTACTCCCGCTGAGCAGAAGCACCTCGAGTCTGAAGCATGGGAAGATTTCCTCGATATGTGTGTTGGCCAGGCTAACCTCTGGGCTTGTCAGAACATTGAGCCTGAAAACTCCGGTTCTGAAATCATGCCTACCGAACCTTACCTCCTCGGCTCCCACTCCGGTTGCTGTGGTATCTGGACTTCCGGTCCTGATGAAGCATGGGTTCCTGAAGACTACAAAGTGAAAGCTGACAACGGTAAAGTCTACAACCGTATGACTACTGTTAACGGTCTCTTCACATGTGCTGACGGTGTTGGCGCATCTGGTCACAAGTTCTCTTCCGGTTCTCACGCAGAAGGTCGTATCGTTGGTAAACAGATGGTACGCTGGGTTGTAGATCACAAAGACTTCAAGCCTACTTTGAAAGAAAGTACTGCTGATCTTGCTAAAGAAATCTACCAGCCATGGTACACCTACGAAGAAGGTAAAGGAATCTCTACCGACCCAGTAGTTAACCCTAATTACATCACACCTAAAAACTTCATGATGCGTCTTGTTAAGGCAACTGATGAATACGGTGGTGGTGTTGGTACCATGTACGTAACCTCCAAGTCTCTTCTTGCTACTGGTTTCAAACTTCTTGAAATGCTTGAAGAAGATTCTAAAAAACTGGCTGCACGCGACCTCCATGAACTCATGCGTTGTTGGGAACAGTTCCACAGACTGTGGACTGTCCGTCTGCACATGCAGCACATCGATTTCCGCGAAGAATCCCGTTATCCTGGATTCTACTACCGCGGTGACTTCATGGGTCTTGATGACTCTAAGTGGAAATGCTTCGTCAACTCTAAGTATGACGTTGAAAAAGGTGAAACTAACATCTTTAAGAAAGCATACCACCAGATCATCCCCGTCTAAGCTGGGAATGATAATTTACGGCTGCGAGTCCTACGGCTCGCAGCCGTTCTTTTCTGGCAAGCACTGAAATGGTCTGAATCCGAATTGCGACCCCTGGTCGGTGTCCGGGTTTGGGCCATTTTATGGCTAAGGGCCTCAAAGAGTTCAGGAGGATAGAGAATGTCAAATAGCATACTTGTCGTAGGCGGCGGGTTTAGCGGAATTACCGCTGCACTCGAAGCCGCCGAAGTAGGCCATGAAGTCTTCATCGTGGAGAAGTCGCCTTATCTGGGTGGCCGGGTGATGCAGCTGAATAAATATTTTCCAAAGCTGTGTCCTCCTTCCTGCGGATTGGAGATTCAATTTCAGAGAATCAAAAACAATAAGAACGTAAAGTTCTTTACCTTGGCTGAAGTGGAATCTATCAATGGTTCCAAAGGTAATTTTGAAGTCAAGGTTCGGATCAAGCCCAGATATGTTGGTCCGGGCAGTGTTGAACTCACCGATGTCATCGAGAAATTATCTAATGACATTACTGATGAATTTGAGTTCAAACTCTGTGATCGCAAAGCTCTTTACATGGACGTTCCTTTTGCATTTCCCGCAAGATACGTTCTTGAAAAGGAAAACTGCACCGATGAAGATCTTAAAGTCCTTAAAGGAGTCGATGTAATCGATCTCAAAGAAGAGGAAAAGGTCGTCACATTTAACGTCGGTTCCATTGTTTACGCTACCGGTTGGAAGCCTTACGATGTAACTAAACTTTCCAACCTTGGTGCAGGCACTGTAAAGAACTGTATTTCCAACATGCAGATGGAAAGACTTGCAGCTCCAAGTGGTCCTACCCATGGTCAGATTGTCCGTCCTTCAGACGGTGCACAGCCCAAAAACATCGCGTTCGTACAGTGTGCGGGTTCCCGCGATGAAAACCACCTCAATTTCTGTTCCTATATCTGTTGTATGGCTTCACTTAAGCAGGCAGCATATATCCGCGATCAGTATCCTGATGCAAAGGTCACAGTATATTACATCGACCTGCGTACTCCGGGCCGTTATGACAAGTTTGCCAAACGTATTCTTTCTGATGATAAGATCAATGCTGTTAAAGGTAAGGTCGCTGAAGTCATTGAAGAATCCGGAAGTGGCAATGTGCTCGTCACTGTTGAGGATGCAGTAACCGGCATCAAGGCCCAGAACGAGCATGATCTCGTTGTCTTGGCTACCGGAATGCAGCCCAGCCTCGCAGGTACTCCGGTTCCTTCCGGTGTACAGGTTGACGATCAAGGCTTTATTGTCGGCGGAGAGGAACAAGGCATTTTCGCAGCCGGGTGTGCAAAGCAGCCTCTGGATGTCATGAAGACAGCCCAGTCCGGTACTGCTGCTGCTCTCAAAGCGATTCAAACGGTGATAGGGAGGTAAGTCGACATGCCCGAAAAAATCGGTGTTTATTTCGACCAAGCAAGCGTCTCTCCTTACCTGAACGCTGAAGATCTCGCCGAGTTTGTCGGTAGAGTTTTTGCAAATGTGTGTCCGGTGATTAAAGTTCACCCGAGACTCAACAGCGAGGAAGGAAGAAAGCTTATTCAGGAAGATATTGACGCTGGCAATATTGACGCAGCATGTATCTGCGGCACTAGCCCCCGCGTTGACTGGGATATTTTCGACTTCGACAACATTGTTGTCGAAAGGGTTAACCTGCGTGAACAATGCATCAAGGTTTTCAGAAATCCTGATGGCACCATGCCTGACCCCAATGGCGAAGTTCCCGAACTCCTCAAAATGATGGCGAATGAATACGTCAAAATGGGAATCACCAAGATTACCAAGACCAACGAACAAGAGTCTCAGGCTTTTGATACTACTAAAGTAGTAATGGTCCTAGGTGGTGGTTTCACTGGTCTTACAGCAGCTCTTTATGCAGCAAAGACCAACCATGATGTTATTCTCGTGGAAAAGGAAGCTAATCTCGGTGGTAAAGCTGCCGGAATGTATAAGACCTTCCCTCTTTCCTATCCTTACCTTGAAGCTCATGAAACAGGAATCGACAAACTTATTTCTGAAGTTCAGTCCAATTCCAGAATCAAAGTTCTCACAAGCGCGCAACTTGAAACTCTTCAGGGTGCGCCCGGTCAGTATACAGCTACAGTCACTGTAGGTTCCGGATCTGAGGAACTGCCAGTAGGTGCTGTTGTTCTGGCTACAGGTTGGGTCCCTCAGGATACTAAGTATGTTGAGCCCATGGGCTACGGTTCTTCCAAGGTTGTAACTGCTGCTGAATTTGAAGCAATGGTCAAGGCCGGAAAGATGAATGCTTCATCTGTTGCTTTTGTTCTTGATACACGCCTTAGTGAAGAAAAATTTGCAGCTGAAGAAGATGCTTATGCTAATCGTTCTGATGAACAGATTGCTTCCGATGCTGCAGATGCAAAAGAAGCTGAAGAAGGTGCTAAAGATGAATTCGTTTATGAAGATATGGAATCTTATAAACATCTTCCTTACAGTTCTGAACTCAGCAGTCTTGTTGCACTAAAACAGGCTAACTATGTACGTGAAAAGAATGATGAAGCTGTAGCTTATATCATTTACGATCACATGATGGTTCCTGGTGTTAATGAGCGTTATTACCGTGCTGCCCAGGATGATCCGGGCATCATGCTGACCAAGGGTACTGTTACTTCCATTAAGGAAGAGGGCAGCTCTATGGTTATCGCTGCAAGTAACACACTTCTTGGCGAAAATATTGAAATCCAGGCTGATCTGGTCGTTGTTCCAACTGGCATGGTTCCTACCACTGCTCACGATCCGACCATCAACCTTGTATATAGACAGGGTCCTGCTTTCCCCGATCTCAAGCAGTTCGACGGTTACGCAGACTCTAACTACATTTGCTTTCCTTACGAAACCCGCCGTACAGGTGTTTACGCCGCTGGTTGTGTTCGTCAGCCCATGTCAATGGGACTTGCAAGGGAAGATGCTGCAGGTGCAGTCCTTAAAGCTGTTCAGTGTATAAACTCTGCCAATCATGGCGTTGCTGTACACCCACGCTCCGGTGACTCCACCTACCCCGTTTTCAACTTCATGCGTTGCACACAGTGTAAACGTTGCACCGAGGAATGTCCTTTCGGAGCACTTGATGATGATGAAAAAGGAACACCAATGCCGAATCCGTCACGCTGCCGTCGCTGTGGTACCTGTATGGGTGCCTGCCCTGAGCGCGTAATCGGATTTGACAACTATAATATCGATATGATCGGTTCCATGATCAAACAGGTCGAAGTTCCTGATGATATGGAAGTTGGCGGTCCCCGCTTTATTGTACTGGCTTGCGAAAACGATGCGTATCCCGCACTCGACATGGCAGCTATGCGCGGTAAAGGCTGGTCTCCTTATGTTCGTATTGTACCTGTCCGCTGCCTCGGCTCTGTAAACACAATCTGGATTGCTGATGCAATGTCAAAAGGTGTTGATGGAGTTCTTCTGCTCGGTTGTAAATACGGCGAAGACTATCAGTGTCACTTTGTTAAAGGCTCTGAACTTTGTAATCGCCGTATGGAAAACGTCGCTGATTCTCTCAAGAGACTTGGCGTTGAACCCGAGCGTGTTGTTCAGGCCGAACTTGCCATTGACGAGTACGATAAGGTCCCAGGCATGATCGATACTTTCGTTAATGAAATGATCAAGATCGGTCCCAACCCGTTCAAGGGCTACTAGGAGGTAGAAGCGATATGGAAAAAGATATTCGCATCAAACCGGATCTGCAGTTCATTAAAGAACTTCAGGAAGTCGGTGGAGAAGGCCTCAAAAAATGCTATCAGTGCGCAACATGCTCTGTAGCCTGTCCCTTGTCGCCTGCCGACAACCCTTATCCGCGTAAGGAAATGGTCTGGGCTCAGTGGGGCCTCAAAGATAAACTTGTAAATGATATTGATATATGGCTTTGTCACAATTGCGGAACATGTTCTGACCTGTGTCCTCGTGGCGCTCGTCCTGCTGACATGTTGGCAGCTCTACGTAACATGGCCTATCAGAAGATGGTTACCCCTTCCATTTTCGGTAAATGGATGAGTTCAGCCAAGCACCTGCCTAAGCTTGCAGCTATTCCGGCTGTACTCTACATGGTAATATGGTTCATCATGGCTGGAGTTCGTGGTTCCTTCTTCCCTCTTAAAGATGGCGAAATCGTTTTTGGATACCTTTTCCCCGGCGATTTTACTATTGACCCGATCTTCATGATTGCCTTCGGTTTCATGGTCTGGACTTTCTATAAGGGAGTTAAGAACTTGATTGCTTCATTTAAGGATCAGCCGAAGGTCTTTGCTGTAGGTGACAAATCTGAAAAACCAAGTCTGCTTGAATGTTTCATCGACGTTTGTAAAAACGAACTGCTGACACATTCCAAGTGGAAAGAATGCGGTGAAACAGATGAAGCTGATGAACAGAAGTTTAATGGACACAGATTCATTATGGCCGCTTTCATCTGCCTCATGGTTGTTACCGGTGTTGTTGCAGTAACCCACTGGGGCGGAAAGATAATTCCTTTCCTCGGTCATATTGGTCATACTCCAATGCCTTTGTGGCACCCTGTTAAGATTCTTGCCAATGTTGGTGCAGTTCTCTTGATTTATTCACTTGTTCTGCTCACCAAACGTCGTTTGAATCAGGACCAGGCTGTCCATGGTTCCAGTTATTATGACTGGTATCTGCTCGGCCTGATCTGGACCATTGGTGTAACTGGTATCATGAGTGAGCTCATGCGTCTCTTCGGCGTAGCTGTCCTTGCTTATCCAATATACTACATACACCTTGTCGCCGTATTTATGATGTTTGTCTATCTGCCGTGGTCTAAGCTGGGACACCTTGTCTACAGGACTGCAGCATTAACTTATGCAAGATACATCGGCCGTCTCCCCATGCCGGTCCGTGAAGAAAAGACTTTTACTCTGTAATAGAGCAAGGAGGAACTAACCATGTCTGAAGCACGCAAAACTTTCCCCATGAGCACTTTTGTGTCTTACATTAAGGGTGGCGAAAGCAATAACTCTGTTCAGGAACTTCTGGGCTACATGACTCAGAAAGATATTGATGCCGAATTCGAACCTTTTGCAGCAGCTCTTGCAAAAGCTTGGATTTATGAGCAGCATCCTGAACTTGCTAAAATGAAAACAGGTCAGGTTGCTGGTCTTGGAGAAAACGTATCCGTAGGCGCACTTTCAGGTGACGTGATGGTTCAGGTTGATGCTATCTTCGGAAAGCTAGCTGACTATCGTTCCACTGGTGCTGCACAGGCTGCTAAAATTCAGGAACTTGAAACCAAACTTGCTGCAGCTGAAGGCAAACTCGGTGAAACCGAGAAAGCTATGGCTGAATATAAAGGTAAATGTGAAGCTTTTGAAGCATCCTCTAAGGGTGAAGGCGATAAAGTTATCGTTACCTCTCAGGAAAAAGTTGAAGAGTACATCGGTAAAGTTGATGAACTTCTCAAAATGATTGAAGATGTTAAAAAACACGGCGTAGTAACTGTTGCTTCTGGTGCAGTAGCTGAAGGCGCTGCTCCTGCTGGAGATTCTGCTGGAGCTCCTGCAACAGGTGGTGCTCCTGCTGAAGACTTCGGCTTCGGTAGCGATCCTTTCAGTGATGAAGGTTGGTAGGCCGATTTAAGTCGTACCTCTTCATAATTTAGGTATTTAAAGCCCTGACTGCTATGCGGTCAGGGCTTTTTCACGTTTAATGAGAAAGAAAAAACAATCTGTTTGACAGTAATGAGATAAAATTTAGAATTTAAGAAATAGGAAATAAATGAAAGGTTAATAAATACCGATCAAAATTCATAAAAACGCGAAAAGAGGCGATTAAAATACGGTCAAATTTGAGGTAGGTTTTATTAGAATAGCCATTAGCCAATATTGGTAAAAAATGATAAATCCAAATACAATTTTGTAAGCAAAAAAAGACTTTTATTGAATATAAATATCTGTATTATCAAAAGTGAATTACACAGAATGTATATTAATATTAGAAGTAAACAATAGATTACAGAATATAATTATGCTTAGCTTCTTTTATTGTTGATTGCTGAATCATATTTACCATTGATACAATAAACTACTAGTTTGTTATGTGGTAAAAAGTTTTTACTCGGATGGTGTTGAACACTGGTTATGTGAATATTAATTTTTAAAATCGGGTTAGTAAGATATAAAAATCGTATTATACCTTGATTTTAAGAAGAATAATGTGTATAGGTATGTCCAATATGGCAGAACTTCATTTACACGACGTGAGCGTCCGCTTTGGCGGTTTGCAGGCTCTGGCAGAGGTTAACTTCTCTCTCATGCCGGGGGAGATTGTTGGACTCATTGGTCCAAACGGTGCTGGCAAGACAACCGTCTTCAATGTGATAACAGGGGTATATTCAGCTTCTGGGGGATACGTTGAATACAATAAAGAACAAATGACAGGTTTAAAACCTTATCAGGTTCTTCAAAAAGGTATTGCCCGCACTTTTCAGAATATCAGACTTTTCCAAAATATGACTGCTCTTGAGAATGTTATGGTGGCACAGCATTCCCGTTCATCATGCGGGGTTTTTGGCGCTATATTCCGGACTCCAGGCCAGAAAGAGGAAGAGGCTCGTATCAAAGCGAAGGCTATGGAAGAATTACGATTTGCAGAGCTTGATGACTTTGCAGATGAAATTGCTTCAAACCTACCTTACGGACATCAGAGGCGACTCGAAATAGCAAGGGCGCTTGCCTCTGAGCCAAGTACCATTTTGCTTGATGAACCGGCTGCAGGACTTAATCCTGCGGAGAGTTCTGAGTTGATGGAAACCATACTGAAAATCTCAAAAAGAGGAATTAACGTGCTGATGGTTGAGCATGACATGAAAGTTGTCATGGGTATTTGCCAAAAGCTTGTAGTCCTTGATCACGGAGTGATGATTGCAAAGGGTAACCCTGAAGAGATTCAGAAAAATCCTGCTGTAATTGAGGCATATCTGGGTAACTAACCGTATTTACTTTAGGGAGGCTCCTTCTATGAAACGTTTGATTATGACAGTTCTGCTTGCCGCAGCAATTTTGATGCTGGGTTCTGGCATGGTGTTCGCGAAAACACTCAAACTCGGTACAATGGGACCATTGACTGGTCCATATGCTGCTGATGGTAACGACATCAAAAACGGTGTTCTCACAGCTGTTGAAGTTGTAAAAGAAAATGGTGGAATTCCCGGCTTTGACTCAATTGAAGTCCTTCCGCAGGATACAGCTTGTGAACCTCGTCAGGCCGTTGCAACTGCTAACAAACTGATTAACGAAGGAGCAAACGGAGTTGTAGGGGCCTACTGCTCAAGTGCAACTCTTCCTGCCTCTGAAGTTCTTGATGAAGAATCAATCATCATGATTACACCCGCATCAACAAATGAAAAAGTTACATCACGTGGATTGCCTTACATGTTCCGCATGTGTGGTCGTGATGATGATCAGGGGGCAATTGCTCTGAAATTTATGCAGGAAAAGCTCGGAGCTAAATCTGTTTATATTGTTGATGATAAGACAGCATATTCACAGGGGCTCGCTGACGGTGTTGAGAAAATGGCTAAAGCTGCTGGTATAAAAGTTCTCGGTCACGAGCATGTTAATCAGGGAGATAAAGACTTTTCCGCTATCTTGACTAAAGTTAAAACAGACAATCCAGATGTATTTTACATGTCCATGCAGAACTCTGCTACCGGTGCTCTTATGCTTATTCAGGCTAAACGTATGGGAATCAAAGCCGTTCGTCTTGCACAGGATGCAGTTTATCACCCTCAGTTGATTGAAATAGCTAAGGATGCAGCTGAAGATGTATATCTTACTTTTGGTTTCATTGATGATAATGCTCCTGCATATAAAGAATTTTACGCAAAATATCAGCCTAAGTACGGTAATCCCGGTGCATATTCCGGTTACGCATATGACAGTGCGATCGCCTATTTGAAGGCTGTTAAGGCTGCCGGGTCAACTGATCCTGAAAAAGTTAAAGCTGAACTCATGAAGCTGGATTATGATGGTGCAACAAAGCACATTAAGTTTAAAGCTAATGGTGATTCCGGCTCAAACTACATTATCCGTAAAGTTGAGGGTGGTAAGTTTATTAACTACTGGAACCCTGCTACCGGTAAGCTCTACTAGAAGTCCAAGCAATGTCGGCCCCTGCCGTTATGGCAGGGGCCATTACGAACAGCCCCCGGATATCCATGGAATATTTTTTTCAACAACTCATCAACGGTATTACTCTAGGCAGTGTTTATGCACTGATCGCTTTAGGGTATACTATGGTGTACGGCATCATCCAACTCATTAACTTTGCTCACGGCGAATTTTTTGCAGCTGGCGGTTATGTTGGCGTAATTTTTATGAGCTATCTCCTTTCACAGGGAGCACCTGCCTGGGTATGCCTTTCAGGTTCACTTATACTTGCTATGGCGTACTGTGCCATGCTTGCTATGGCTGTAGAAAAGGTTGCCTACAAACCCCTACGAAACTCGTCGCGCCTTTCAGTTCTTCTCTCTGCTCTTGGTATGTCTATATTTTTGCAGAACGGATTGATGCTGACACAGGGCGTATATGATAAGGCTTACCCTACTGAGCTTACTCAGGGTGGTTTCGAGTTTGGCAATGTAATGCTCTCCTACATGCAGCTTTTCATTATCAGCCTGACAGCATTTTTGCTTGTTGCACTCAATTTTCTGGTCTTTAAGACCCGGATGGGAAAGGCCATGCGGTCGACTGCACAGGATAAAATTATGTCTGCTTTGGTAGGGATTAATTCAAATCGTATCATCAGTATGACTTTTGCAATTGGTGCAGGTCTCGCTGCTGCAGCTGGTATTATGGTTGGCCTGTATTACGGCTCAGTTCGTTATGATATGGGATTTGTCCCCGGCATCAAAGCTTTTGCAGCAGCCGTACTAGGCGGTATCGGTAATATTACTGGAGCTATGATAGGCGGTTTTATTATAGGAATGGTAGAAATTTTTGCAGCGGGTTACATCTCCGGTGAGTACAAGGATGTTTTTGCTTTTGTTATTCTAATCGGGGTGCTTTATTTCAGACCTTCAGGAATCATGGGAGAGAACGTTGACGATACCAGAGTTTAAAAAGCACTGGACTTCTTTAGGCGTCGGGATGATCTGGCTGTTCGTCCTGCTCTGGCCCTTGCTGGGAGTAAAGCCTGAAGGACTCGAGGTTGCTACAACTTTTTCAGTTTGGTGGAAGATAGCTGCAGGGTGTTCTATTCTTCTGGTCCTGCGCCAGCTTAACAGTATTGGTGTATTTAATTTTTTTACTAAACCGATCGGCTCGGTTGCTGTAGGAATGCAGAGGGCAAGTACTACTGTACCAATGGTCGTTTGGGCCTTTCTTCTTTTGGCTTTTGCAATTGCCTACCCTCATTTATTCGGACGTTATGCGCAGGATGTAGCCATCAACTGTATGGTCTATATCTGTCTCGGCCTAGGGCTTAATATTGTCGTTGGTCTAGCTGGAATGCTTGATCTTGGGTATATCGCTTTTTACGGACTGGGAGCATATACCTATGCGTTACTGTCTGTAACTTACAAGATTTCTTTTTGGCTTTGCCTGCCGCTTAGCGCGGCCGTAGCCGGACTTGGCGCATGCATTATCGGCTATTGTTCCATGCGCATGCGTGGTGACTATCTGGCGATTGTTACGCTGGGTTTTGCTGAAATAGTTCGTATGGTTTTTAATAACTGGATGAGTCTTACCAACGGTCCTAACGGAATTACCGGTATCAAGGCTCCAGGTATTTACTGGCCTGATTTTACAAACGGCATGACCTTCGAGCATCTCTGGCTTAAAAAACTTTCTCTTATTTATTACGTAATCTTAGCCTTAGTTGTCTTCACCATTATTGCGGTATACCGTCTCAACCACTCCCGTATAGGACGTGCGTGGGAGGCAATTCGCGAAGATGAAACAGCGGCAGAAGTTATGGGGATTCCGACCTTCTACATGAAGCTGCTGGCTTATTGCACCGGCGCATGTTTCGGTGGTATGGCCGGGGCATTTTATGCTGCCCGTATGAGGTTTGTCAGCCCTGAATCTTTTACCTTTCTTGAGTCGGCTATGGTTTTGTCTATGGTTGTTCTTGGTGGTATGGGGTCTATACCGGGCGTTATACTCGGAGCATTGGCTCTTATTGCCTTGCCGGAGATTTTTAGAGACTTCGAACTTTACCGCATGCTGGTCTTCGGTGGTGTCATGACTCTTATGATGCTTTTCAGACCGCAGGGCTTGCTGCCCCCCAAACGCAGTATGAAGGCAGATAAAAAGGATTAATCCATGGCAGAACCAATATTAGAACTTCGTGATGTTCATTCAGGATACGGCAGTATTAAGGCCCTGAAAGGGATTAATATTAAAGTAATGGAAGGGGAAATAGTATCAGTCATTGGTGCTAACGGTGCCGGAAAAAGTACAACTTTGATGACAATATGTAATATCGTCCAAGCGACAAGCGGAGAGATTTATTATAAAGGTGAATGCATCAATAATATAAGTCCTGACTTACTCCCGTCTATGGGGCTGTGTCAGGTCCCTGAAGGGCGTAGGATTTTTCCTCGTCTGACCATTGAAGAAAATCTCGATATGGGTGCTTTTTTTCGCAATGATGCGGGGATTGCCGATGATATGGAACGAGTTTTTGACATGTTTCCTATTCTGCGTGAAAGACGCAAGCAAGCAGGCGGGACTCTGTCCGGCGGTGAACAACAGATGCTTGCAATCGGGCGTGCTCTTATGAGTCGGCCAAAAGTTTTGCTTCTGGATGAGCCTTCTCTAGGTCTTGCTCCGCTGATCGTGAAACAGATCTTCGACATTATTCGTGAAATTAATAAATTGGGAACTACCATTATTCTGGTTGAGCAGAATGCAAAGGTTGCTTTAAGTATGGCGACTCGTGGTTATGTTCTTGAGACTGGTAATGTTGTCATGGAAGATGATGCTCATAAGCTGCTCAATAACCCGGATATCCAGAAGGCTTATTTGGGCGAGTAATTATCTAGAAATATATTCTGTCTTTTTGGCCCTCCGTACATAAATATATGCGGAGGGCTTTTTTGCATAAAAATGAAGATATGCTCCTTACTCCATAATAAGAACTTTAGACTCAAAATAAATTTGCAGCCAAGCAATGTAACACTGCATAGAATTGAATGAATTCTATTTCCGTTAAATAACGTTAAAAGCGGCCGTGAAACTCTGTATAATCAATAATGATATAAATATCATGAATATACTGTTGAACTGAGGCATTAGCTTTGTGTGCACAGTCAGTATTAAATATATCAAATTCCCAAAGTTGAAATAGAGAAAATAATTTAATCCTGTTGTTACAGGTAGGTGAAGCTGTTTGCTCAAGTATGGGGAAGTTAATCCTTGCAAAGAGTTTGATAATTATGCTTAAGTCTGTACACGTATAGAGAAAACAATACTTTTCCTAAAGATCTGGAGGCTAATTATGGCTAAAAAGGTAGTAATTGATCAGGACGAGTGTATCGGCTGCGAAACTTGCGTTGAGCTCTGTCCTGAAGTTTTTGCTTTAGATGTTGATGGAGAAAAGGCAGAAGTTATCAAAGAAGATGCAGTGGAACTGGATTGTGTTGAAGAGTCAATTGATTCATGCCCGGTTGAATGTATCAGTATTAAATAGTTTTTAATGAGGTTCTTCTTTTTAAGACGTCTTTAGAGGCGTCTTTTTTTTATTCATATAAATTGATATTATGTATTTTGTCATGGAAATGAAGCTATATTATTATTTATAATGAAAATTACTTCTAGTGATCGTATATAACTTAGAAAGACTATATGGGTATTTATTTTGCTAATATCATTCTGGTACAGAATAATATCAGCATGTCGAGTCTAAAGTGCTTATGTATGTAAGGCTTGCCAAGATTATAATTAGTGCATAGATACAAAAGATACATAATTGATAAAAACCTGCCGCAACATAGGGTGGGAAGGTGAATAAAAAATATGAAAATTAACAATATCCCGAAATTCAGTCGGGGTTCATTGAGTGTTCTTGCCGCATTCTTAATTATTTTAACCTCAATTTTTATTTCGACAGATGGGCAATGTACATCTTCTTTTTCTGATAACAATAAGAAAGAAAGTCTGAAACTCCCTAAACAGGTTGATGGCGGACTTGATTATCTGTTTGAAACATTGGGAAATAAAGATACAAATTTTGACGGCAGCAAGGTCATTGGTCTCATAAAATTTGTAGATGAAACTCCTGCAACAGATAAAATAATAAATCTTCCTAAGCGTGACTCGGCAAACGGCGCAGCTATGCGTATAACTGTCAATGCAGATATTGATAGAATTCTTGAGTATACATATAATCCGGAAATCCCTAACTATGCTATTTATCCATCAGTGATCAGGGTTAGCGGATGGTACCCTGACAGTCAGTTTTATGCTGAGAAAGTTCAGCCCTGGAAATATTTAAGTGATTGTGACTCTCCTAGAATCTGGCGAGGAAAAGAATTCGAAGTCAATACACCAGATTCATTTGGTGGTGGATATTATAGGTATGATCTTAACAGACTGATGGTTCTCATGAAGTACGAAGGGCGTAATGTCTTTATGTCCGTTTCCCAGCAGGCTGATAAATCAAGTGTCGGTATGAAAGGACTGGTTGTTGACGATAATCAGTGGAATTATTTTTATAGCGGAATTCCCGGCTTAACTATGGGTGGTATGGGATGGATGGATACATTCATGTATAAGTCCATGTCTGTGAATTTATATATTCAGGATAAAAATAATCCTGAAAAAACAGTGAGCTATCTTTTTAAATGGCTTAAAGCGGGATGGGCTGGGCTTAACGTTGTTCGTCCCAAGCATATTTTTGAAGGCAGTCAGCGCTTTGCAAGAGCATTTTCTGCCCTAATGGAATCAAGTACTCTCCCGAAGCCTGAGGTTTTTGCAGAGCGAGTTAGAGAGCTTGAGTCTTTGTCTGATCAGGATATAGACAATTATATTTCTGAGTATTCTAAGCGGGTGGAGGAATATGCCAGCGAACATCCTGTGCTCTCTGATAAATTCCCCGAAGTATACGCTAACGGAAAATACGCTGATAATTTTACAAGGGAAGAGCGGATAGGAGTGCTGGTCAAGGAGTATGTGAAACAAGCCATGGGAAAGCATTGTTTGGTATACGGAAAACTAGTGGAAAATAATCAGTAGAGAGGTTGTCATGCTTTTACCTGAAAATGAGGCTAAGTTTAAATACTGTCCATACCTAATGACCAGTGATGATAAAATGAAATTTTGTCAGGGAACCATGTGTATGATGTGGCGTTTTGCCGATGGCGAAAAAGGCTATTGTGGTCTGGCCGGCAGACCTGAAGATAAAAAATAATCATCATACAATTGCCCATATATGCCCAAGCCATTTGTTTTTAAGCTTGAAAAGGTTCTGGAGTTCAGAAAGCAGGCTGAGGAGCAGGCAAGTATGGCTTTAGCACAAGCTATCCACCTTCATCAGGAACAGAAGAAGGTGGTCTTTTCTGTTGAAGCAAAAATTGCACAGCATCAGCGAAGACAGTATGATAATTTGAATGCTGATGAAATGTGGCTTTGGAGGCAGTACAATGAGGCTCTTAAAGCTGATTTGAATTTAGCAGTTAATAGAATGAAGCAATTGGCCCTTAACTTGCAAAAATGTCGTACAGAAGCTGTAGCAAAGTCAAAAGATCGAAAGTTGTTGGAAAAACTTAAAGAAAATCAGGCGAAGAAATATTATGAAGAAGAAAATCTCAAAGAGCAAAAAGAGTATGACGAAATGGCAACAATTCGTTACAAACCTAAAGATCTCTAAGATTCTTGTCTGTCTGATTTTATTAGCATTATTTAAGTTAACTCTTATAGGTTCGCTTGGGTTTGATCTTGGAAAACCGACCAAGCATGTTATGGAAGCTGTTATTGATTCCAGTGTAGTCAGGAATGTTGTGGATACTCCCAAAGCTGTTGCTGCAGAAGCAAAAGCTGGCGATAAAGCTGAGGCTGCGCCCGCAAAGAGCACAGCAGCACGCCCTGCAGGTATGCCTGATGCTGACTGGAAAGCTCTTAAAGCCAAGGAAGACGAGCTGGCTCGTAAAGAGCGCTCTCTGCGAACTCTTGAGCATAACCTTGATAAGAAGCTCGCTGATCTTACTGCTCTTGAAAAAAGATTAAAGAAAATGATTTCTGACGCTGATGTTCTTAAGGATAAAAAGATTAAGCATTTGGTTGGCGTATATACAGCCATGAAAGCTAAAAGTGCAGCTCAGGTTATTGAATCTCTGGATACGAAACTTGCAGTCAAAATTTTGGCTGGAATGCGTGGTCGTAGCGCTGGTGCAATTCTTGGATTTGTTGAACCTAAGAAAGCTGCTAAACTTTCCGAAGAACTTACTAAGCTGCAAGTCCCTTTGGACGATAAATAAATATCAGAAGGCAGATTTGCTGCCGGGCAAATTATTTTTAAAAGGGTGAAGGCTCAGTCTGTGTTTCCAAGCAGTAATGATGAAGCAAAAGTGCGAAGACTTAAACTCACTCTTGCATATGACGGCACTGATTTTTGCGGATGGCAATTTCAACCAAAGCTACGCACAGTTCAGGGTGAACTTGAAAAAGCTGTTGCAGTTATAACAGGTGTTCCTGTGCGTGCTCATGGTTCGGGCCGTACTGACAGCGGGGTTCATGCCCGTGGGCAGGTGGTACATCTTGACCTGCCGGAAACTCGTATTTCTGTGCCATGGCAGAAAGCCCTTAACTCCCTGCTTCCAGATGACGTCACAGTGCTTGATGTTGCTTACGTTGATGACGACTTTCATTCACGTTTCAGCGCAGTTGAAAAGTGCTATACATATTCGTTATGGATTGAGAATAGTTTTCTTTTACCGTGGCGTAGGCAATACGTGTGGAAATGCGGTCCCTTAGATTTTGATGCTCTTGATCAGGCAATGGAATATTTTCTTGGTGTTCACGATTTTGCTGCATTTCAAAATGCCGGAACTGAAGTCAGCAGTACGGTCAGGAATATTCTTGATTTTAAACGTCGTCCCGGTGAAAGCGAGCATGAAATAATTCTTGAAGTTGTAGGAACAGGTTTTTTGAAGCAGATGGTCCGTAATATGGTCGGTTGTCTCGTAAAAATTGCACGGGGTAAAGAAGATCCCTCTTTTGTCCGATCTTTATTAGAGATGAAGGATAGGACTCTTGCGCCTGCAACTGCCCCTGCCCGGGGGCTGTGCCTTGACCATGTTTATTACGGAGAAGTTGACCGTGGCGGACCTGATTCTGGACGGAACAAACCTGATAAAAACGGACACGGCCAATAAGCCTGATTCGTTAAAAACAGTATTTCCAAATTCATATTGGAAAGATCGGTTTGACCGTGCTGCGCTTAAAAATCGTTATGAACTGACAGCTCCTTCCACAGCGATTGAAGTCCAGTCAAAAATTAAAACCTTGAGTGAAACTCTTAGCGCATTCCGCTGGCCGACAGATGGTTTTGGGCTTAGTGATGCACGTCTTATCGTAAACGACCCTGATCTTGATAATAAAATATCATCCTCTCTGACTCCTAAAGAAGATATTCAGCGCTATTATAGGTATTACTCACGCGGTTTTACAGGCGAATCATCGACTTCAATTGGTGCCGGTATATACAAATTTAATATGTCCTTAGGCTCTGACAAAGTCAGTTTGGCGGTTGAGCTGACTAATGGCATGGATAACGATGCAATGCTTGAAGCCGTGCAGGATGCGGTTAATAAGAGTTCTCTTCCTGTTCAGGCCAGAATTATAAAACAGAATGCTCCCGGTGCAAATCTTGATGATTTATTAGGTATTGGATCGGCCTTAGCCCTCTCAGTGAACACGGCTTATGTCACAACTGAGCAAAATAAGGGAGACAGTACACAGACTCTTGAGTCGGCAAATGAACTTTCCTTAACAGATACAAGCGGTCATCTAATATCGCATTTGAAGCTTGATGCTACTGCAAAGCCAATAGGTTCTGCAAAAGAGGCGCGCTATGATCTCTCCGGAACCATGTCTGGTTCTCCTTCCCGCTTTGTATCAAAGGGCTTTGATTTAAATGCAATAACTACACTTACTGCGGGTGAACATTCCATTGGGTTTTCCATAGGTGATGACTCTGGAGATTTTACATTTACTGTTAGCGAAGGGGATACATGGGAAATAGTTCTTGGACACATCCAGAACGCAGCTGCAAGTTCTTCATCAAAAATTATGGCTGAGGTTGTCGATTCCAGACTTGTTTCACCTGTTTATACTGGCGAAGATTATTATCTCATAGACGGTATAGCTATTGCCATAACTGCAGTGAATCCCAAAATAGGTGAACGGCTGACTTTAGAGCCGGAAGCAGGGCTGGAAGCGCTAGGACTTGATAAAACAGCTAGCCCCGGAACGGATTCGATAATGGTAATAGATGGAAAGGCCGAAGTACGTGCTCCTGGCGAATTTGCGTTGGATTATGGCCGGGTTAAAGTCGAGTTGAACGATAATTTCGGAGACACTCTGCCTATAAGAGTTGTTGATGCTGTGGAAGAGATGGAAAATAGAGTCGTGCTTGTAACCGATGCATATAATGATTTGCGCAGAGCAATACTGCCGTCTGAGGAACTCTTCCGTGAAGGTTTTGCAGATTTATGGCGTGATCCAGTAGAAGATAACAAAGTTAATCTGTTCTGGATGGGATTACGTGAAGCTGAAGAAGACAATATCTTATGGTTTAATTCGGATAAATTTTATGATGCATTGCTTGCTGATCAGGATAAGGTGCAGGGGCTTTTAGAGGATGAAGAAAAAGGTCTTTTCACTATATGGCAGAAAGTAAACGATCAGGTCATAGAAAATAAAGTCAGTTCTTACTTAATACAAGAAACATCACTTCCCGGACCGTGGCTCCCTGAGCCGTCTCCCCGGACAGAAGTTGAACTGGATAAAAACAGAGAACTGGTCGACACTTTCGAAAACAGTTTTAATTTTGCTCTGGATGACCCCACAAATGATACCGGACGTTTAATCTCTAAAAAGAGCTGACTTCTGCCATCAAGACTATTCAAGGTTGGCTATCAAAATTTAACAGCAACAATAGTTCTCTCATCTGCATCAAAACGGAATTTCATCCTATTGATAGGCTTACTTACCTGTACTGTCTTGCCTCCGATCTTTATCTCTACACCGGGGTAAACTTTGCGATGGACCCTTATAGAAAGCATTTCCAGAGATTTATAATACTCAGCCAAATCATTAGAAAGTTTTTTACGAATCTCGCGCAGTCTCATTTTTATGCGCCCGCGCATCAGAAGTACCTGTTCCATCTGGGGCCTTTTGGCTTCCGGTGTTGCTTCAAGTATCATCGTATCAGGAGCTTCACCTACAGTTGTATTTATTTTTAATAACCTATCGCGCAGTGAATCTCTTTCATGGATCATTTTTCTATTAACAGGTTGTTTGGAACGTATCCCTACGACGGTTTTTACTCCGATATCTGACCCAAGCTCTTTGGCTTCAATTCCTGTTTCAGATATAATTGTCCCGCCTTGAATTATGCCTTTGCCTCCATGGGCCAATACCGTTCCTTTGCAATTAATAAAGCAATTATTGATTTCATTGGTGATGATCAATTCATCACCGCACTCAATGTGGGCATTAGCGGCGAACTGAGCTGTAATGGTTCCTCCTGATTTTATTGCTCCTTTACCTCCCATAACAAGTCCACCCTTAACTTCAATGTCACCGCCAGTGGTGACAGTAGCCCCTTCGATAGAGTCCTGGACAACAATATGGTCAGGCACTTCGACTGCGAAACCTTCACGTATGGACCCTGTAACGTGTACAGATCCTTTTTCGAGTGTTATATTTCCGGTGGAGTAATCAACGTCACCTTTTGTTGTAAGAACATCTTTTACCGAGAGTTTTCCTTCACTAAGGTGTACAATGCCGGTCGCTGTGGCTTTGTATGTTATCCCGTCAGACATAGGAGCTACATGCGATCCTGGTTTCACCTCAAATGGATTACCGCCGGGGGGAGGTGTCAGTTTACCGTATACATCTTCACCGGCCTGACCTTCAACTGGTGGATGGATTTTACCTATAATATCCCCGGGGGCGACCATTGGATGGACTCCGCGGTTTTTGAAATCCATACGATCGCCTTCATCGGTCGTTCCTATAGAGGTCCCGGAATTTTCTTTTGCATATTCGAAGAATCCGTCCTTGCCCGGAACCGGTTCTGTCCCTTGCACTATTACAGCTTCTTGAACCATTCCTGTTTCTCTAGATGTTTGAATAGCCTGTTGACCTGCAAGGTGCTGAATAGGTCTGGCTATGTTCATTCCTTCCAAAGCTGGAGCAATACTGCTGAGATCATATTTCATACCAAAGCAGTCATGAGGGTAAAGCATTGCTTTAACCTGCATTTCATTTTGGGACACGCTGATAAGCAGTTTTACGTGTATTTCATTTTCTTCTATGACAACTATACCATATTGCTCTGAAATAAGTGCGCCTGTATTTGAATTATGTATGCAGTTTCCGTTAGCAGCAACAGTAAGTGTTTTGGGTGTATGAGTGTCTTCTGCAGGAATTTTATCGCCAACAAGATTTGTTCCTGAAGCAGATGGAACAGCCTTTGAGAGCATGCCGAACTCCATTCCAGGAAGAACTGGGAAATTTAGATCAGCATCAGTACTGATATGTCCGTCTTCTGCGTTTTGTGGATAGCTTGCCCGCACTAGAGCAACATTTAAAATACTTTTTCCCTCTTCAGCTCTTTTCAGGGCAAATTTAGCCCCATCAGTATCAAGCAGCCCCTCATAACCTGCTCTTCTGAGTTCAGATTCCATCAGTTCAATGGAAAGTGGAGATCCGTTTCCTTGTGCAGGAGTGTACGAAGAAACAAAAGCAGCCATATTATCAGGGGTAATCTTAAACTCAAGTGAAGCGTCGCGGCTTTCAGTGATTTTTTCACTGCCTTTCGCACGAAGTTCAGCTCCTCTGACAGGTGTTGACTGATCAGCCATGAGTTAAGTTCCCGTTAAAATTAATGTCTCTGCTGGATAAGACTTAGGTCTTTTCAAAATATATGCTTATAAAAAAATTCTACCTGATGGCCATTAAGCATTAAAATAAAGTTTATTGGACTTTTATAACTAATACTTATCATGTTTTTGATGCATTTGCCAAACTAGATTTTCTAACACTGTAAGAAGTTTAGCATATATACCGCCAGCACCAGGGGGAGGTCCGAAAAGTCCGTTACGTTGCTCCTGAAGGCCACGCGGAAATATTGTATCCGGTTCAAGAGAGCGCATAGTCATAGCAAATCTTTCTGCCAGTAGGTATCCCGTAACCCCTTTCTCGAAGATATTCATATATTTCATGAATTCTTCCTTATTATCTTTCCACATTTGTGTGGCTTCAGAGTTTGGATTTTGAGAGGTTGCTTTACAAAGCAGAGCATATAGACTGTTGAGTGCTGCTCCCGGAATTCCGCGTCTCCAGCCTAATAGCCATGGGTTACGCCAGAAAAGCAGGAAGTGCCCCTGCCCCGTTGTGATAATTTTTTCAAGAGATTTACGTGCAGAAATTAGATCGGGGTCCTGCCAATGCACAGGTGTTTCAGCAAGTTGCCATGCCGGAATTGCAGGACGTAATTGAGTTTTGCTATGAAGAAGAATGTCAAGAATGTGAGAAAGCCAGATGTTCGCTTGTGGTGAAGCTGGCGTTTCAAGGTGCGGATAACTCAATATGAATCGTCCCTTACCTGTCTCTCCTGTAACAACCGCCGGACGATCGTGAAGGAAGTCTGGCAGAAGATTTATTCCATACATATTTTCCCAGTCAGATAATGTCCCTTCCGGCAATGACCCTACACATAGATCAGCAACCCAGAAATCGTTGCCGGGCTTACGATATCTTCCCAGTGCTATAGTCGTTCCGCTTTCTGATGGTGCAAATTGACCGGGCCACCAGACAGGAACCAAAGCTTCTTCACCCAGAGAGTCCGGAACAAGTGGATTGTTCTGATCAAGTTTCAGGTTGATATGGCCGCTTAAAAAATGATGCAGTCTGTTTTTAAAACCTTTGCGCTGCCAGTTGCTGAGTTCGAGGCCGCCTGCTCCGGAAAGGCCGAGTCCTGCACCTCCGCAGAAACCGAGATAATTACCGCCTTCATGGACATAACGTTGAATTTCAAGGATTCCAGGGCCTCCAAGATGCTGCGCTTTGCCTTTTGCCCAGCCTCCTGGAACGATAAGTGCCGCCGGGGGCTTGCTTGAAAGTAATCCCTGCGCTATTTGATGCCCACGCACTAGCTGATAGTCTATGTCCCATGCTTCAAGGGCTCTTTGGATTAGAAGTCCCCAAATGTGGGAGTCGTCCCATAATATATAGATACTTGACATGTTCGTGGCTCTTTATAAGTGTGTGTAACGCGAGTTGATGAGGTAAATGTGTAGCCATAACCCCTGACCGATAAATACACGGAAAATTCAGGCAGGCAAAGCACATCTTTTTAAAAAATATTATAATGAAACCAACTTAGCATAATAGTAAAACGTGGTTAATTCTTTTTGAATTCTCTGATTATTACTATTTTGCTGAGAATTTATATTTAGACAGGAGTCATGAAATGGCGGAATCAAACCTGCCCAAAGGCTATGAGCCTTGGGATGTTGAAAAAAAGTGGCTTGATCACTGGGAAGAAAATAAAACTTTTACACCTGATCCCGAAGCAGACGGAGATCCTTTCTCAATTGTTATTCCTCCGCCGAATGTGACCGGAGTTCTGCACATGGGACATGCCCTGAATCTCACTCTTCAGGATATTCTCTGTCGCTACCAGCGCCAGCAGGGCAAAAATGTCCTCTGGGTTCCTGGAACCGACCATGCCGGTATTGCCACTCAAAATGTTGTTGAGCGTCAGCTCAAAACAGAAGGAAAAACCCGTGATGATCTGGGACGCGAAAAATTTATTGAGCGAGTCTGGGAATGGAAAGAAGAAAAGGGCGGGCATATCCTGAAGCAGATCCGCCGCATGGGCGCATCTGTTGACTGGACCCGTGAATGTTTCACTTTTGACGAGCAGCGTGCCAAAGCTGTTCGTAAAGTTTTCGTTAAACTTTATGAAGAAGGCCTTATTTATAAAGGTAATTACATCATAAACTGGTGTAATCGCTGTCATACAGCTCTTGCTGATGATGAGGTTGAGCATTCCCCAAAACCGGGGCATTTCTATAACGTCCGCTACAAACTTTCTGACGGTTCCGGTGACCTTATTATTGCCACAACTCGCCCAGAAACAATGCTCGGCGATACTGCTATCTGTGTTAACCCTGAAGATGACCGCTTCAAGCATCTTATCGGCAAAACGGCAATTCTTCCCTTGATAGGCCGTGAACTGCCTATTATCGGCGATTCTTATGTTGATATGGAATTTGGAACCGGTGCTTTGAAAGTAACACCTGCCCATGACATGAATGACTGGGAACTGGGTCGCAAACATAATTTGGAAGTACTGGCCGTCTTTGATGAGGATGGCAACATCAATGAAAATGCACCTGAAAAATACAGAGGTATTTTCAAAGACGATGCCCGCAAAATAATTGTGGATGATCTTAAAGCAGAAGGCGCACTAGTTTCTATTGAAGATCATGAACATTCTGTTGGCGAATGTTACCGCTGTAAGTCTGTTATTGAACCGCATGTTTCTGAACAGTGGTTTGTAGCTATGAAGCCTCTGGCTGAAAAAGCCCGTGCTGCCGTTCCTTCTGAAACACAGATTTTCCCTAACAACTGGGAAAAAGTATATTACGATTGGCTTGATAACATTCGTGACTGGTGTATCTCCCGTCAGATCTGGTGGGGACATCGTATTCCAGCTTGGACATGTGAAGACTGCGGTGAACTGATAGTCTCCCTCACTGATCCGGATAAATGTAAATGCGGTTCTACCAGACTTGTTCAGGAAGAGGATGTTCTCGATACATGGTTTTCGTCTGCCCTCTGGCCTTTCTCAACTATGGGATGGCCTGATCAGACAGCTGAACTTGCTAAATATTATCCTACGTCTGTGCTTATTACCGGATTTGATATCCTGTTCTTCTGGGTAGCACGTATGATGATGATGGGTATTCATTTTCAGGATCAGATTCCTTTCAAGCATGTCTATATTCACGCTCTTGTGCGTGATGAGCATGGCAAGAAGATGAGCAAATCCACAGGAAACGTAATTGATCCTCTGGAAATGAGTGATAAATACGGAACTGATGCTCTACGCTTCACGCTGACAGCTTTTGCGGCTATGGGTCGTGACATTAAGCTTTCAGAAGCCCGTATTGAAGGCTACCGCCATTTTGTAAATAAAATTTGGAACTCTGCACGCTTTGCTCTTATGAATTTCGAAGATCAGAAACTTGATGCATCTATTGATGATGCAACAGGACTGGCTAACGAATGGATTCTGCATCGTCTGGAAGAAGTTAAGGACTCTATGCGTCAGGCCGTTGAAGAGTATCGCTTCAATGAAGTTGCCCAGATCATGTACCGCTTCATCTGGAATGAGTTCTGCGACTGGTATCTGGAAATGATCAAGCCAGACCTGTACAGTGATGATGAGTCCCGTAAGGCTCCTACACTTAAAGTTCTCTGGACTGTTCTTTCCGAAACTATGGTGCTCCTGCATCCTGTCATGCCGTTTGTTACTCAGGAAATCTGGTCTGTACTGCCCGGAATTGATAATAGTGATATTGCTACCGTTGCTTTCCCTGAAAAACGTGACAATTGCCGTAATGAGAAAGCAATTGAGCAGATGGAATTGTTTCAGGGTATTGTTTCAGCCGTTCGTAATATACGTACCGAGTTGCTCATTGCTCCTTCTAAGAAGCTTGAACTTATCGTGCGGACTGCAAATGATGAGACTAAAGAACTCCTCGACGCGAATACAGATTTGATCAAAGCCCTTGCCCGTCTGGATTCTGTCGCAGCAGGTCCTGATGTGAAAGGTCCTAGTGCTTCCGGTACAGCTGTTGTGCAAGGGAATGAAATATTTGTTCCTCTTGCTGGAGCAGTAGACTTTGAATCTGAACTGGCAAGACTGGACAAAGAGTTCGGTAAGCTGGACAAAGATCTTAATGTGATAGAAAAGAAACTTTCCAATAAAGGCTTTGTCAGCAATGCTCCTGCAGCAGTTGTTGAAAAAGAAAAAGCAAAACTTGCGGAAATTAATGATAAAAAATCTAAACTTACTGAGCTGAAAGACAGGCTTGTAAGTGTAATGAAATAAGTGAAATAAATGAGGGAGACTTGAGTCTCCCTCATTTATATACATTTGTCTTTTAGTTGATAGGTATTCCAAAAGGACTTGTTTTTGAGAAATCACCTGTTAGCAGCATCTCGTGCATTAAATATGAATTTTTTTAAACTGTGAGGGTGGAATATATGGGTTTGGTTTATCTCATCGGCGCAGGGCCCGGAGATCCCGGTCTGCTTACTGTTAAGGCTAAGGAAGTTTTAGAAACAGCAGATGTTTTGATTTACGATTATCTCGCTAATATTGAATTTCTTTCGTACTGCAAAGCTGATTGCGAAATCCTTTACGTAGGTAAAAAGGGTGGTGACCATACTCTGCCGCAGGATAAAATCAACGAACTCATCGTTGAGAAGGCCAAAGAAGGTAAGGTTATTGCTCGTCTTAAAGGCGGTGATCCTTATGTTTTCGGTCGCGGCGGCGAAGAAGCTGAAGAGCTGGTTGAAGCTGGGATTGCTTTTGAAGTTATTCCCGGTATTACCGCCGGTGTTGCTGCTCCTGCCTACGCAGGTATTCCGGTAACACACAGGGATTTTACAACTTCCGTATGTTTCATCACAGGACACGAAGATCCTACAAAAGAAAAAACCGGCCACAACTGGGAAGTTTATGCTAAGTCTACCAGTACTCTGGTATTCTATATGGGTGTAAAAAATCTGCCGATGATTGCTGAGAATCTGATCAAAAACGGTCGTGACCCAGAAACTCCTGTAGCTCTTGTCCGCTGGGGAACTCGCTGTAACCAGCAGAGCTTTGTCTCCACCCTTGAAAATGTTGCTGAGGAAGCCGCTGAGCGTAAGTTTAAGGCTCCTTCAATTATTGTTGTGGGTGGAGTTTGCTCCCTGCATGACAAGCTTGCATGGTTTGAAAAACGTCCTTTGTTGAATAAAGGTATTGTCGTAACACGTGCACGTGAACAGGCCAGTGGTCTTGTTTCTACACTCAGCAAGCTGGGTGCTTGTGTCTTTGAATTTCCTACTATCAATATTGAGCCTGTTGCTGACTATTCACCTGTGCAGGAAGAAATCAAAGCTCTATCCAAGTGGGATTGGCTGATTTTTACTTCTGTTAATGGTGTGAAATACTTTTTCCAGCAGCTTGATGAATCCGGTCTTGATGCCCGTGCATTTGCCGGTCTTGAAATTGCCGCAATAGGTCCAGCAACCGCTGAGGCCCTGATTGCTAAAGGTATTAAACCTGATTTTGTCCCTGAAAAGTACATTGCTGAAGGTGTTGTTGCCGGACTGCTTGAAAAGGGCGTTAAGGGTAAAAAAGTGCTTATTCCGAGAGCCAAAGTTGCCCGTGAGGTTTTGCCCGAAGAACTGCGGAAGGCCGGAGCTGAAGTTAAAATCCTACCTGTTTACGAGACTGGACTTTCAGAAAATGACCCCGGACCTGTTGCCGAGGCCCTCAAGGCTGGAAAGATAAATTATTTGACTTTCACCAGTTCCAGTACTGTGGAAAATTTCTTCAACCTCATTGAACCGGAGACTTTCCACAGGTATAAAGATATCGTAAAGATAGCTTGTATCGGTCCTATTACATCCAGAACACTTGAAGGTTTTGGCTTTGAACCCGATATTCAGCCAGATGACTACACTATTCCTGCACTGGTTGATGTTCTGGTTAAGGAAGCAGCTGAGTAATAATGCCTATTCGGGGGAGAGTTTTTCGTACTCTCCCTTTCTTTATTTTGCCTTCCAGCGGGTAATACAGGCTTAGTGGATCTGCACTCCCAAATTGAGAAGGGAATAACCATATTTTTTATGGAGTAAGTATGAGTTTACCTATTGCAGTTCTTATTTCCGGAAGCGGTTCTAATCTGCAAGCTCTGATTAATAAAATGGAAGATGAAATTCTTGATGTTGATATCAAAATGGTTCTTTCCAACAGGGCTGATGCTTACGGATTGAAGAGGGCGCAGGCTTACGGGATCCCGACTGCAGTTTTAAGTCATAAAGATTTTTCTTCCCGTGAAGATTTTGATACTGAAATGGTACGGATTCTTAAAGAGGCTGAAGTTGAAGCTGTTGTTATGGCTGGATTTATGCGCATCATCACTCCTGTATTTCTGAATGCATTTCCAGGTAAGATAATTAACATTCATCCAGCGCTCTTACCTTGCTTTACCGGTGTAGACGGTCAAGGCGAGGCTGCAGAGTACGGAGTACAGATTGCCGGATGTACAGTACATTTCGTAGATGAAAAAATGGATCACGGGGCAGTGATCATACAGGCCGCAGTGCCTGCCTATCCAGGTGAAGATCCTGATGATTTAAGAGCTCGCATTTTAGAACAGGAACATCGTATTCTGCCGCAGGCCACTCAGTGGCTGGCTCAGAAACGGCTGACTATGAATGGACGTTTCGTTGAGCTTGAAGAAAGTGATATTGAACCTGCTGCCCTAGATAATAAGAGTCTGGTAAACCCTCCACTTGAGGGACGTTTTTAGAATGCAGAAAAAAGTTTAAGATTACATTGAAATTTTTATCAGATAGATTTGAAATGGGTAGACACTGTTAACTTATCAGTATCTACCTATTTATTTTTTATATTTTCAGTAAATTTAAGTTTTTACCCCATAATTGATAGCAGCAACTCCATGAAATCAAGTTCCATTTCCAGCATTTCATAATCTTTTTTTCGCAGCCATTCTGAGAGCCAAGCAAAGCGCAGGGCAGGAATGAATTGTGGAAGTGCTTCGTAGCTTTCATCTGCAATGTTTGTCTGTTTGTAAAGACCATCTATAAAGGCCGGGATTACTCCTGTACTGAGTGCTTCTGGATTTTCAAAAGCCACACAGCCGATCATATTTGCAACATCATAAATTTCCGGGCGGATACCTGAAAATTCCCAGTCAATAATTGCTCCAAAACCTTGCCCTTTCCATAAAATATTCAACGGATGAAAATCACCGTGACAAAATGCTTTTGGAAGTTTCGGGAATTGTTCCATTGCAGGGAAGAGTCGTTCGCATATTGGTTCAAGTCTTTTAAATACTTCAGGATGACGTTGTGAAATGGTGGAAGACAGCTCTTTTGAATATTCAATAAGAGTAAATGAACAGGATGAATCAGAAAAATTTTTGTTTTTTGCGTAGACTCGCAAGGATGCAATGAAGCTTGCCATGGCTTTACCACGCTTATCATCATAAATATAATCAGGTCTAGGCAGTTCATCATATTCATAAAAAGCTGACAGTTGCCACGGGAAGCCCATAATTTCAGCAATGTATTCACCACTAGTTGTCTTTTGGTAAGGCAGCAGCCATTTCATGCCTGAGTTATTCAGTTGTTGTAGATTCTCGCTGATAGCTGTTCTCGACTTTACTTGTGTCCCGGCAATACGCTCCATAAGCCAGAGTCTGTTTTCCGTATCTTCAATGACAGAACGGGAGATGGCTCGCGCAGGGCTGCCAGGAATTGTTTTGTCATTATGGCGCTTAAGGGTCTCAAGACCCCATGGTTCGAGTGCATCTTGCATTTTGTTTCCTTTGAGGATTTGTCTCTCTATGGAGTCTATTCAGACCCGTTGATTGGGGATGCATATCAATTTGCAGGTAATTATCAGATGGTAACCAATGAGGATTATCCCCTTTGGAATTCTTATTTAAAAAATCTCAGTAAAATCTTTTATATTAAATTTTACGGAAATTTTTAAAAACAGAGCCCGGGTAGGATTAAAAAACTTCAGCTTCGAACCATAGAATATTAGTTGCAGGGTCCTGCCATGCTGTTGGTTCCATACCTGCTTTCTGGCATGTCTGGGCCAGAAACTGTGCCTTATCCCATTTCCAGCTTATTGCGACTTGTGGAAGCAGCAGTCCAGATTGTCTTCCCCTCTGCATAATAAGTCCGTGGCGTCCGATTTCAATTTGTTCAACATCTGTGCAGATACTTATGGGGCTTAGGATCGAAATTTCAACTTCAATTTTTTCAAACTCGGCAAGAGTTAAAACTGGAAAACGCGGGTCTTCAAAAGCTGCGGCGCGGGCCATATTCCAGATAGTTTTGTATAGCGGACCTGTTCCCTGAACATTACCAATACATCCCCGCAAATTCCCATGAATATTCAGAGTAACAAATGCACCGAAATTTTCGGTAAGATTAATTGTTGGCGGTTCTGGTATTTCAATGGGGTTTTTATCGTTTTTTAGTTTATCTAGAATACTTAATTTTACCAGCTCCTTAAGATATTTTTTTTCCTCTTGAGAAAGTGCGAAACTGAAATTTTCCGACATGAGATCACCTTTTGGGGTTGTTTGTGGAGTTCTGTTCTTTGAGCTTTTTAATAATGTAGTCATATGCTTCCGGACGGTGCGGCAATTTGCATTTAGTGCAGTCTTTTATTCCATTGTTCATTTCATATCGTCCCCCGCATTCTTCAAGCAGGTAAAGCGGACAAAAGCAGAACAGACAGTTGAAGGTCAAATCGTCACTTACATTATGACATGGGAAATAGCGGCATTCACTGTTTCTAAAGTAACGGTGACTGTTTTTCATTGTAGTTACCCTTTATTGAAGCTGTTGATCTTAATTATAACCAAGGTGATATCATCTTCCTGTTCCATGCCGTCTTGAAATTTATATACAGCGGCTATAATCAATTGCTGTATTTCTGCTGCATCCTTATCAGCGTTGGCAAAAATAAGTTCATCAAGGCGGTCCCGGCCGAACATTTCATCATTGTGATTACGTGCTTCCCAGATACCGTCAGTACCAATGAAAATGATTTCACCTTCATTAAGATCAACTGATTCCTCTTCGTATTCGCTTTCATTAAAAATACCAAGCGCCAGCATGGGGCTGCCCATCAGATCACGTTTTTGTCCCGTTGCCGGATTGTAAATTGTTGCGGGATCATGACCTGCCCGGACATATGTGGCAGATTTATTGTCTTGAGATATCTCCATGCAGAACAGGGTCATAAATCGTCCTGTTTCACCTATATCGGAACAGAGCAGGCGGTTTACTTCTCCTATTCTGCTTGCCAGCGAAGACTTATGCCCTGAGGCATGCTTGAGGTGCGCACGTCCGGTAGTCATAAGCAGCGCTGCAGAAACACCGTGCCCGGTCACATCTCCAAGAATAATACCTGTTCCCTCGTGCAGCGGTGGGTTGTAGTAATCAAAATAGTCACCGCCTGTTTCGTCACATGAAATACTGGCCCCGGATATATCCAGACCTTTGATACTGGGGGGAGCTTCTGGTAGCAGAGTAATATGTACTTCCTGTGCAAGCTCCATTGCTTTGGTTATGCGCATGTGGTCTTGAAGTTTAGGAATCATAGAATTAAAGGCTTCTGCCAACTTCTCCCGCTCATCTCCTGTATGCACTTCAACATGAACTGAAAGATCACCCTCAGATATTTTTTCTGCAGCATGAGTCATCTGGATCAAAGGACTGAGAACCTTCCTGCTTCCAAGAAAAGCGACAAGAGATACGGTAATAAGCGTGAAAAAAGCAGCAGCTCCAACAGCCACGTATAGATTCTGACTCAGGGCAAGAGTTTGGCCGGCAGCCATATCCGGAACTTCAGTAATAACCTTTTCAGGTACAATTAAAACGTAGCTGCTTTGCCCTCTGAATGGAGCATAGGCCCATACAGAATTAATGCCATTGTATGGCATGCGGATAACGCCTGATCTGCCTTTAGTGATGGCTTCAGTCATTTTTTCCAGTTTGACTTGTTCATCTGACTGCATATAGCGGATTTCGTTAGGGAGTTTTGTCTGCCATGAAATATTTGTCTGTTCATGTCCGGCTTCTGCCCAGATACGTAGTTTAGTTTCTTCGTCAACAGCAACTGGGCCGACTACAAAGGCCTGAATGTCACTGGACCACTGGGTTTTTAAGTCCTGCTTTCGAAGTAATTCTACAAGTTGAATATCAATTGCAACGACTCCAAGAATTTTTCCGTTACGGTCTTTAATGGGTTTGGAAAGAGTATATACCTGCTGTCCAGTGCTGGCATCAATGAATTTATCCCACACAATTGTATTGGCTTTAATCGCTTTGGTGAACCATGATCTCTTTCGTGGTTCAAAGTTTTCCGGATAGTTTCCATGTCCGGGATAGGCCATATGTAAACCTGAATTAAGGCAGATATATACTCTGTGCAAAGCTGTGCCGGCTTCGGAGAAAAAAGATTTAAGTTCCGGCTTCAAAAGGTAAAGTCGTGCAAGATCGGGATCTTTTTTTAAAAAAGATTTTTTTGGGGGATAATAGAAAACAGGTTCTTCAAGACTTATTGAAGATGGAATTTTGGCCCCTTGCTCGCTTACAACGTAATATTGTGGTGATGGTCCGAAATCACCAGGCTGCTCTCCATTTGTATTAAAATCCTTAGCAAAGAAGACTTTAGGTATTCCATTTACAGGATCATTAAGCACATCTTCAGCTTCTGCGCCGAGGGCTTTGAGCGCAAATTCCAGTGAAACAGCCTGCTGCATTACCAGTTTGGCTGAATCCATTGCTGACTGGTGCATCTCAGCCGTCAGAATCTTGATCATTCCTGTCCGCAACATTTGAGATTGGGTTTGACCAAGTTCAAGGATGCCCTGTCTACTGATGTATGAAACTACCAGCAAAGGAATGAGGCTGAATGCAAGAAGAAGGATAAATAATTTTTTTCGCATGTCTTTCTATGAGTAATCTATGTCTGAAGCCTGATGTTCACATTGATGTTCAGCAGGCAGGTTGGAAAATGGAAACGGCTTTCTATTGTTGTTAAGAGTGGCATATCGCAGAATTTCATATGTATATCTACTGAGTTTGTTGCCGAAATTACGCAGAGGAGCCGAGTGTTTACCGGTAATAATGCTTATAGCGAATTGTACAAATACTATTGCATAGGTCAGCATTCTTATCAGCTCAAAAGCAAACATGCATATCAAGGTTCTAATGAATCTTTTTAATATGTCAGTTCGGCGGGGACAGCCTTTTTTTTGATAATCCATGAGTGTCTCCTTTTTACCATGTTTAAGAACAAAAATACAAAAAAAGTCGCATCTGTCAATTAACAGTGTTATACTTTGAGAGACTTCCGCAATTATTACCGTTTGTTTTGCTTTTGAGTGTATCTCCTTTACAGCAGAACGGCAACGAAGGATTAATTATTGCAACAGAATGTACATGCGGCTGGAAGTGCCGGATATCCGGCACTCAAGTAGATCTTCAAGCTTGTGGGAGGAGTCAGATGAATACTGCATTACTGGAAGAACTGGTAATAAGAAGGGCAGAGCATTTTACAAATGAGGGCATATCAGCTGCAGAGGCAATTGATCGTGCCGGAGATGAACTTATGCGCTTTATGGCAGATTCAGGAGGACACGGGGCTCGTTTTTGTCTGCGGATGTGGTTGCAGGGTGCCAAAAAGCGTATAAGTCCAGATCGGTTAAACGAATCATCCGAGATGGAGGGAGACAAAAGACCGTTAATACGGACGCTTCCAATCAATTCCAAGATCTTAGGCAAGTTTGGCTTTATGCACTAGTTCCCAGCCATTTGACCCATAGTTTACGGTTTCTTGGACCGTCAAACTCGCAGAAGAAAATGCGCTGCCAGGTGCCGAGCATTATATCACCATCTTCAACTATAAGCATCTGTTCAGGGCCGAACATGCTTGTTTTGATGTGTGCGTCTTTAATATGTGTTGCTGCGAAAATTAGAATACTCCACCTCACTGCTTCGGGAACACAGTCTAGGACTAATAACCTAATTTTTTACAAGGATTTATTTCCTATTTATGGGCTTATGATTTGTCATCTCGGCTACCACTGGCGAGTATGCTTTTTTTGAGTGTTGGAGGGTGATTGTATTATTTTATATATTGTGTTGTTGTGTTATTCGAGATATCTCTCTGTAGTGGAGAAGCTGGTGTAAATTTATTATGATGGATGCAGCTGTGGAGTTTTTAATATGGAGGGAACATGCCATATCCAATTCAAACTGGTGTTGCAAGTGGGTTTCCAGTAACTGATGCAGGTTTTGAGATGATTGGAATGAATTATGCCTTAATAACTAAATCTACATCATCTATAACTAAAATAGGGACGTGGGGAGTTACAACTTGCGCTACTATAATTCTTTATGATGAGAATACAAAAAACACTCTTTTAGGACATTTGCAGGCTCCATCTGCCGAAGATGCAGTGGAAACATATTCAGCACAAAGTACTACTGTATACACATCAGCTAGTACAACATCAGCTGGGATGGAGCGTATTTCAAGATTGTTAAGTGAGTTTGAAGATTTTACAGGAATGAATGGAGGCTATTATATTTACATAATTCCTGGTGGTGACAAACAATTTGGAACAAATTTGATTACTTTTTTAGATGCATATAGTCCACAATTTGTAGGCTCTTTGCCTGGAAATTCTCCTATTCCTAGATTCAATATACCAATTCAGATTAATAGTAGTTCAGCATCTGAAGTTTATTTTGATAGATCAAACGGAATTATATACTATGTTAAAACTAGTGCCTGCCAAAAAGCGCCGTTAACCGTTAAGGATTCACCAAATGAAAAGCTTATTCGAATAATATAGATTATACTTTTGTAAATAGCTTAGTCATTCGACCAGAAGGAAGGTAAATAATCCCGTCATATATTGAGATCCCAAATCTCTTCTAGGTAGAAAGTCCGTTTGAAATATTAAAAGAAGGGAAACAAAAAATCTTTAATACGGACGCCTCCAATCAATTCCAAGATCTTAAGCAAGTTTGGCTTTATACACAAGTTTCCAGCCATTTGACCCATAATTTACGGTTTCTTGGCCCGTCAAACTCGCAGAAGAAAATGCGCTGCCATGTGCCGAGCATTACATCTCCATCTTCAACTATAAGCATTTGTTCTGGGCCGAACATGCTTGTTTTGATGTGTGCGTCAGAGTTACCTTCCATATGACGGTAATCACCGCGATGAGGAATAAGTTTGCGCATGTTGACAATAATGTCTCTGACAACATCATGATCAGCTCCCTCATTAACAGTGACAGCCCCTGTTGTATGAGGGCAATAGAGCAATAGAGCTCCGGATTCCCATCCGTTTTTATGTACATGTTCCCTTATCTGTACCGTAATATCGATCATTTCCTCATGTTCGCCGGTATTGATCTCTAAAATATCCATATTTTACCTTTTCATACTCATTTTCATAATTTTTGCAGTTAATTAATATTATGTGCCGGTCGTCAGATATTTATTGCTTGCCACCATCTCTGAACATGTGGCTGAAGCCTGCATCGTAAAGCAGAGATTCACTATCAGCCCCTTTTCCGGGGAGAATCATAAAAATTGTTTGTCTATTAAAATCATTTTCTTGCGCTGCTTCAGCCAGATTTTCAAGAGTCGTCTCTACAGATTTCTCTTCCGGCCAGCCAATGCGATAGCCGAGAACTACCGGAGTGTCTTTTGCCATTCCACCGGCAAGAAGCTGCTCCTGAATACCTGATGGATTGCCTGCGGACAGGTAGATTGCCATGGCACTGTTGTGGGCAGCAAGCTTTTGTAGACTTTCATCTTCAGGAACTGGAGTGCGGCCTTCCATACGGGTAATAATCAGGGTTTGAGTCCCTCCCGGCACTGTAAATGATGAGCTTGATGCGGCTGCTGCTGCACAGGCAGAGGTTACCCCCGGAATAATTTCATATTCAATTTCAGCCTGTTTAAGTAGGCGGGCCTGTTCCTGAACTGCTCCGTAAAGAGCCGGATCACCTGTATGAACTCGGGCAACAATTTCACCTTTTCCGGCATGTTCAACCATTAGTTTATTGGTTTCCTCCAGCGACATTGAGGCCGAATTTTCAACTCGGGCATTCTCGGATGCTGAGGCTATGACTGCTTTGGGTACCAATGATCCTGCATATAGAACAAGTCCTGCTTCCAGTATAATGCGTTGTCCTTTGACAGTAATCAGTTCAGGATCACCCGGTCCTGCGCCAATGAAGTATACTTTTCCCATCTATTGTCCTGCGGGCTTAGCTGCCCAGATTATGGTAATAGGATTTTGAGCTTTAAAGCGGATATCTCCAGCCAGTTTTTCTGAGGTCGAGGACTGCAACTGCATAGCCTGCCAAGGCCAGCCTAGAGAATCAAATGTCTCTCTCGTTCGCTGGACACTGCCCATAAGAATAGTGTGGACTACAATACGTCCTGCAGGTTTCAGTCTTTGCGCTGCTTCTTCAATTACACTTGCGTCTCTGCCAATACCCCCGCCAATGAAAATGCGGTCAGGATCTGGCAGCTCTTTTAAAATATCAGGCATTGTTCCAGCTACCGCTTCAACAGTCCATGCCCGAAATTTACGGATATTTTCTTTGATCATTTCGACCCGCTCTGTATTTTTTTCAACGGCAAAAAATTTAGAGTCACCAGTAATAAAAGATCCTTCAATTGCAACCGAACCGCACCCTGCGCCGAGGTCCCAGACAGTTTGTTCAGGACGTAAATCAAGTAGAGCAAGCCCTGTGGCACGTACCGGAAGTTTGGTGATAAGCCCTTTTTGACGTGTAAAACCATTGTCTTCACGCCCGAACTGTTGTGGCTGGGTATTTTCTTTTTTGAGTGTAAGAATAATAATATTTAGGTCAGCACAATTGAAATCTGTAAAACTTTCGAGATTTCCTTGAGCAATGATTTCTGATTCAGTTCCAAGCTCCGAAAGAACGCTCATGTTGTAATTATCAACACCCTTTTCCAGAAGGGTTCTTGCTATAGCTGAAGGGGTATTGCCTTTATCTGTATATACTGCGCAATCTTTGCGGTGTTGCAAAGCTGAATAGAGCGGGAAGAAATCTTTTCGTCCATGCAGTGAAACAGCTTTTATATCTTTCCAGCCTTTATTTAAACGCGCTGCTCCTATTTGGAGTGTGCAAGGTGAAGGGGTTACCAACACATTTTCACTGCCAATAAGTGGTATTAATGATTCTGCAATACCAAAAAAAAGAGGGTCTCCATCCGCTAAGAGTACAATCTTTTTTTCTTTTTTAAGGAGTTTCAATAGTTCCTGTGCATAGTCTCGTACTGGATATATGAAAGGCATTTTTTTGCCATCGAAATCAGAAAAATGATCTAACAGCCTTTTCCCTCCGCTGAGTACGTCAGCATTATCAATAATTTTTATGGCAGAAGATGGTGGCTCAAGGCTTCCCGGGTGCAAGCCGATAATTTGTAAGGGATATTTCATTGTAAATCTTATATAGTTTTGTTTGGCAGCTCTTTAGAAAGCCACTCATTTTGGTCTGTTATGTAAGTAACAAAAAGAATCGAACAACTATTACCAAAAGTATTATTTTTTGCTATAGTAAAAATGCCCCTTATTCTTTTAAAGGAGCTAGTAAAAATGAAAAAAATGATCGCATTTGCACTTTTAGTCGGTTCATTAATAACAGCTTTTTATGGATTTGCCATTACAGGCCCGATGCTTGAACAGAAATCCATGTCCAGAATTAATGATATGCTGGGAACCGCTTGTATTGAGGAACATTATCAAGCTGGCAGCTATGACACATCAAACAGGTGTGTTCCATTTTACATTGTTTCAGTCCTTGCTGCAGGAGCAGGGATATTCATCCTCTCAGAACTTCGTGAAGATGATGATGAAGAATTTCTGTGAATTTGTATTTATTGAATTAATTTTCCATCAAAGTCGAATAGGAAGTAATCAACACGCATGTTTTTGTTTCCTGAAAAATTAACAGCATTTATTTGAGCTTTACTTCTTAACATGTCGCAGAATATTTGCTTGGAATTTTCCGGGATCATGTCGTAAACCTGCCTGGCAGTATTTGCTGCTTGAATTTTGTCTATCAAGAATTTTTCTATGCCTAGTTCTGAACACCAGTTTGCCAGCATCGGAAAATCGATAGCCCAGTCTTTTGCATGAGTATAGGGAAAACCTTGAGCATGTTTCACCAGTTTACCTATGAAAATTGACCAGCACACTTTATCCATTTTTTTCAGCTTGGCCTGCTGCATTGAAAATTTAAAAAAATCAGCAGCTTGTATCATGATGATCGGCTTTGTATCTGCGAAGTGTTTTAGATAGAATTGTTCACTTCTACGACCTGTTGTGAAAACTATTTCGCTTAAGCATGAAGCCTTTGCTACATTTAGAGCCTGTGCAATTGACGCTTTCCATGAGGCGTGACTAAAAGGGCGTACGATACCCTGGGTTCCCAGTATGGAAATTCCTCCAATAATTCCAAGACGGGAATTCATTGTTTTTTCAGCTATTTCTTTTCCTCTGGGAACTTCAATAACGACTTTGATATGTCCTTTAAAATCAGGAAACGAGTCAGATATTTCTTTCAGTATCCCAGCAATAATCTGTTTTCGCGGTACAGGATTAATTGCAGCTTCACCTACAGGCACAGGCAGTCCCGGTAAAGTGACTTTTCCTACTCCTATGCCTCCGTGAAGTTCCACATGCAGCTTTTTACTTTCTGAAATTTCTATCCGTGCATGAATTTCTTCACCGTGAGTCGCATCAGGGTCATCACCTCCGTCTTTTATGACCACTCCGCAAGCATCGGTAGTTGATTTTTCAACCCTTTCTACAGGGACCTTTAGCGTACCTTTAACCGGCAAGGGGATTTCAATCTGATCAGGGACACTACCACCAAGTAGAACTCTCAGAGCAGCCATTGACGCAGCTGTAGCAGTTGATCCTGTTGTGTACCCCTCTCTGAGAGATTGGTTTTGCTTACTCATCTTCAAGAAGCCTGCCGCGGGTGAGAATGTTCTTGCCAAATTTCAGGCGGACCAGATCAACAGCTTTATCAAGTTGATCCAGCTTTTTATTTTCAACTGGGTTTTCAAGATCTTCAAGAAGCGAAAGCTGCTGACTACGCTCGTCAAAATTTGAAATGCCGATACCTATCAGCCGAACAGGCCCGATTGGTATTTCTGCATCAAGGAGTGCACATCCTGTTTTGTATATTGTTCCTGCGTGGGAGGTTCGTGTCTCTATGGTTTTACTGCGTGTAATCTGCCTGAAATCGGGGAATTTTATTTTTAAGGTGATGGTGCGTCCTTTAAGACTTTTACGCCTGATATCTGCGGCAATGCGTTCTGATTGTTTAAGCAGTAAAGTCTTAAGCTTGTGGATATCAGAAACATCTTCACCAAAGGTGTTTTCTGCACTGGAAGATTTCATCTGCCCGCTGACTTCAACCGGAGTAGGGTCGATACCGGCACCTTTTTCATATAGTACAAGTCCTCGTTCGCCGAATTTATCTTTCCAGAATTCAGGTGTGTAACGGCGAAAGTCAGCAGCATATTTAATGCCGTATAACTGTAGCTTCGGTAATGCTTTTTTGCCCACGCCGGGTATTTTTTCTACGGGCAGCTTTTGCAGAAAACTTTGAACTTCATGGGCTTCGATAATGGATATTCCATTTGGTTTATCTAGGTCGGATGCTATTTTGGCTAAAAATTTAACGGGTGCGATTCCCACTGAAGCGGTCAGTCCGGTTGCATTTAAAATATCTTCTTTGATTGTTTCTGCAAGTTTGCGTGGCGGACCGAATAATTTTTCTGTGCCGCTGATATCCAGATATGCTTCGTCAATTGAAGCCTGTTCTACAACCGGAGAAAAATTACCAAGTACCGTCATGACCTTTCTTGATATTTCTTTATAGCGTGCTCTTGTGCCGGAAACTATTTGCAGTTGAGGGCATAGTTTTAATGCTTGCTGGACGGGCATTGCAGATCGGACTCCATATTTTCGTGCTTCATATGATGCCGCACTTAAAACAGAACGTTTATGCATGGAACCTACTCCGACAGGTTTACCACGCAGTTCTGGATTATCAAGCTGCTCAACTGATGCAAAAAAAGCATCCATGTCTATGTGCATAATAAATTTTTGCATTTTATCTTATGTTTTGCACAAAAATATCAAGTTAACCACCGTGCTGAGCACAGAAAATATCGAGACATATCTCCATTTGTTTGGGAGTTACGCAAAATTTCAACGTATTGAATGTCTATTTAAGAAGCAAAGATGACGCTGTGAAATATTACATTTTTACTGAATATTAGTGCTGATATTTTATGATGTTCTTTATAAAATTAATTTTTCTGAGAAAGAGATTCCTGATCTATGTTTAAACAAGCTTCGACAAAATTTACTGCAACTTGAGGGTTGCTGGCGAAGTGGAGGTGGATATAACTTCCTATGGTATTGCCGTTTATGGTGAATCCTTCAGGTATGTTAGTCTCTTTTTTAGTTGTAACCGAGTATGAATTTGATATCTCGTCCATAGCACCTTCAATAGATGAATAATGAAATTCATGCCCACGGGCAATGGTTCCAGCCGGTCCAAGTGGACTGTTTTGAGATAACTCAATTTCCCGATATCCAAGCGCCTGAAAGCGTGACCGCATAGAACTGCGAAAAGGGAAAATGCCACACATGGGGAATACACGGTCATCTTTGCATATGGATTCCATAAGATACATGAATCCACCGCATTCGGCATATACAGGCTTACCAGAAGTTGAAAAATCAGCAATCGCCCGGCGTATTTTGGTGTTCTGGGCGAGATCAAAGGCTGACAGCTCAGGATAGCCTCCTCCTATGTATAGCCCTGAAATACCTTCCGGAAGTTCTTTGTCTTCAATAGGGGAGAAAGGAATAAGTTCAGCTCCTGCTTTTTTCAAAATACGCAGGTTCTCTTCATAATAGAATGAAAATGCTTTGTCTTTCGCAATTCCGATTCTGGTACGTGGGATCATGGGAACTTCATCAAAGCGCGGAGGTATTGGTATGTCCGGTAAAACTTCGATTATTTGTTCAATATCAAGATTCTCTTCAACCCAGTCAGCAAGTTTGCTGTATTTAGTATCAAGATCTTCCAAGTGTTCAGGAGTGACCAGTCCAAGATGACGGGAAGGGGTGGCAATTTCTGCGCGTCTGGGTAAACATCCTACCAGTGGTATTTCAGTTAATGAAATGGCTTCACGCAGAGTTTGTTCGTGATTTTTACTTCCTACATTGTTGAAAATAATTCCGGCTACGGCCGTTTCCGGATCAAAGTTACAGAAGCCTTGTACCAGAGCAGCTGCAGAGCGGGCCATTGAGCGGGCATCAACTACAAGAATTACAGGCAGGTTAAGCTCTTTAGAAAGATGGGCTGTTGATCCGGTCTCTTCAAGGGCTGAATAGCCGTCAAAGAGCCCCATAACTCCTTCTACAATACTGGCATCAGCGTCTTGAGTGTAGCGTGAAAAAATGTCTCGCAGCGTTTCTCCGGTAAGCATCCAGCCATCGAGGTTGTGGCATGTTCTGCCGGCTGCGCGGCTATGATGTCCCGGATCAATGAAGTCCGGGCCGGTTTTGAATGGCTGAACTTTAAGTCCACGGCGTGCAAGTGCTGCCATAAGACCGAGGGTGACAGAGGTCTTACCACATCCGCTGTGGGTTCCAGCAATTATAAATCCTTTTATAGAGTTCATTAGAGCTCTATAATATTTTTTATTAAATCAGCCTAGTTTATTTTTGTCCAGATAAGCGACAAATTTTTTGGCTTCTTCAAAATCAGGATTAAGCTCAAGGCAGACATTGAGGTCTTCACGTGCCTTGTCATATGCTTTATCTTCAAAATGTGCACGGGCAAGATTATAGCGTAGATGTTCATCGTCAGGGCTCAATTCAATGGCTTTGGAATAGTATTGCACTGCCTGCGGAATCATTTTTGATTTACGCAGACTTATTCCGAAATCATTGAACATGTGTTTGTGCTCTGATGCAAAAGGTGCATCCATGGAAATAAGTCTGGCGAATATGTCATTGGCGCGTTCTGTTTCTTTGCGCTCCATAAGGCATAACCCTACGCCAAAATTACCTCGAACATTATATTCATCAACCTTGATGGCACTTGTGTACTCCATCTCAGCACTGAAAGTATTTCCTTGCTTACGATGACGGTCAGCGCGGGCTAAAGTTTTCTGAAGATCCTTCATATTGGGAAGAACCTGCTTGTGATACATTTCAGGTTCAGGAGTATAATCTTTCAGCAATTCTTCGCGGTCAATTCCTTCAGGATCTCCAGTGGGGACAAAGTTATTATTGAGCGGCCGAACCTGAAATAAGTTTTCATCGGTTTGCTCAACAAAGTAATACCCTATCTGGGCAACACGGCGAGTGGTTGTTCCTGTTCCTACTTTGGCAATTTTTTGACGGGAAAAAACTCCGCTTAGGTCTTTAATCATATTAGTTTCAGTCATTTATAGGCTCCGCATGTCTTGGTAGATACTACTATAACTATCTTTTTCCCTATTGAGAAGAGTAAGAATTTAATTTTTGTCGGCCTGACTTGCAATCCATTTAATCTGGCGGCAAATCCCCATCAGAAGATTAAATTCATTTCGTTTAATATCCAATCTGGACATAAAGCGTCGGACAGGCATCATCCAGTAATCTGGATTATCTGCTTTTAAAAAGTCTATAGCTAAAAGGGTTTCCTGTAGGTTCGCGGCTAGTATCTCCTGTTCTTCAAAAGAGGTGGAGCGTTCTTCCGGTGGTCCTGCAGGAGCATATGGTTTATCTAAAGCTTTTCTGAAACACTCATATAAAATAATAAGTACAGCCTGTGAAAGATTTAATGAGCTGTTTTCATTGCTGGTAGGAATATTAATGAGCCGTGAGCAAAGCTGTGTTTCATCATTAGTCAGTCCTCGGTCTTCCGGACCGAAAACGATGGCAACTTTTTCTCCAGCACGCAGTTGCTTTACAATAAGCGGGGCGGCTGCTGACGGAGTAAGCACACCTTTGCGCCAGCCACCGGTTCGGGCGGTTGTTCCATACACTTTAGCATGGCCTATCAATGCCTCTGAGAGAGTATTTGCAACAGCAGCTTTTTCAACAATATCTCTGGCTTTAACAGTTGCCAGAGGCATAGCTTTCTCCATATCCCATGAGGCAGGACTGACCAGTGTGAGGTTGCTGCAACCCATATTGGTCATTGCTCGTGCTGAGGACCCGACATTTTCAGGGTACTTTGTACCGAAAAGAATTACGCTGAGGTTGCTAAGCATCCTTGCTCCCGAAATATAGTAATTTAAAAAGTATAATTGTACTGTTGGTGTAGGGTCATAAGAAGAACTTAATCTGTTGTCCAGTCCTATCCAGTGTATATTTGGGCTGCAACATGCTGTTATGGTATTATATACTGAAATGAAAAGGTAAATTGATATTTTGCAATATTTGGTGATAAAATCTATAGAAATTTGATGGATGAAATAAAAATATCAGAAAAATTGCTTGAGATAGCTGAGAATAGTGGGCTTTCTAATGAGCAGATACAGGAATTGCTTACAGGTGAAGGGCAGGTTCCAGATGAACTTATGGACGTTTTAAAAAAGATTTCTGACCAAACAATAAATATTACCGGCGAGGATAATAAGTAAGTCTCTAGAATATTTTCTCCCGACTCTTGTGGCTGGAGGATTTAAGAGTCGGGAGGGTGAAGCTATTTCTTTAGGGCATTCGGGGAGAGTTCACTTTAGTTTATTTTACAGATGAAGAGGGAATTATTGCTCCATCTGTGTCAACTTCACCTAATAATTCAAATTCAGGAAAAAGGCTGGGATCAAATGTGTAGGAATAATAATCACGGAATTTTATGAGATATGTTTTCCAGCCATATTGTCGTTTCATTCGCACCGCTTCTTTAATTACATCTGCCATTTTAATCTCCATTACAATTTAAATTTTATGGTTTGCTTGAATGTATTCAGGAACATTTAGTTTTTTAAACTGTTATTCGTGATAGTTCTTATCGTTATTTTTTTTAGCTTCAGATGCTTGGTGCGCTAGATTATATCCCCCTGATTTTTTAGAAGTGTTCGTAAGGGTTTTAAAGGCACTTTTAAGGAAATTTTTTCTGTTTAATGATGAGATAGTGGTTGTCTGGGTCATAGCTGAGTCTCCTGTTTTGTTGTGATCTTTAAAAGATCTATAATGAATTTGATAATCATTTTCAAGATAAAAAGAGTTTTTGTCAAAAAAATAGGCAAGGAATTTATCCTTGCCTATTCATTAGTCATCAGAACTTAGTAGAGCTATACGCTTTTTAGTTCAATAATAAGGTTCTGGAGCTCTTCAGTCAGCCTGGCAAGATCAGCTACAGCACTTCTGGATTGCGCCATTGCATCTGCTGTTTCAGTAGCTATTCTGTTAACTTCATCAGTGCCTCTGTTGATCTGTTCACTTGCAGCAGATTGTTCTTCACTTGCTGTGGCAATGGCCCTGACCTGATCGGCAGTGTCTTCGACTATTCCTACAATAGTTTCAAGGCTTTCTCCTGCCTGATTAGCGTATTCAGTGCTTTTAGCAGCAATAGTGGCAGCACTATTCATTTCGTCAATATTCTTTTTTGTTTCAGACTGAATTGCATGAACTGCAGTTGCAACTTCCTGTGTAGCCTGCATGGTTTTTTCTGCAAGTTTACGCACTTCATCTGCCACAACTGCAAATCCTCGTCCTGCTTCACCAGCTCTGGCTGCTTCAATTGCCGCATTAAGGGCTAAAAGATTTGTCTGGTCAGCAATGTCCGTAATTACAGTGATAACCTGCGAAATACCTGCAGCCTGAGAGCCCAGCTCACCAAGTCCTGCAACCATTCTACCTGAAGCTTCATTGACTGAGTTAATGGAAGAAACAACATTGGCTACAATTTTTCCACCGTTTTCAGCATTAGATTTTGCATTCATGGCACTTTCTGCTGCTTGTGATGCATTCTGAGCTACTTCAAGAACTGATGCATTCATCTGCTCCATAGCTGTTGCTGATTCAGTAGTACGCTCGCGCTGAATTTCAGATCCTTGGCTGGATTCATCTATTTGCATAGAGAGTCGTTCAGAGGCAGAGGTTACCTGCTCAACGATTCCTTCAAGTTCTCTGGCAGCATGCAGCATCCCTTCTGCTTTTGCACTTTCTGCGGCACTTTTAGCTTTTTGCGCTTCTTCGAGAGCAATATTTGCTGCTTCAGTCTGGTGTTCAGCTTCACCTGATTTTTCTTCAGCCGTTTTAATCAGATCTACAAGGCTTTCAATCATTTTAGCTAGGGCCTCATAGAGAGTAAGGAGTTCACCTCCAAACTGTTCTTTATCCGGATGAGAATCAAATCTGCCGTCAGCAATATCCTGCGCGAAGTTAACCATAGTTCCAATGGGTTTTGAAACACTGCGGGCCACAAATAAAACGACTCCCAGAACAAGAATAATCGCTATAATTGATAGGCCTATGCTAAGTTTCAGGAAGTTGTTTGCCTCTACGAAAATTTTCTCTGTCGGTATTGCAAAACCGATTGTCCAGGGAGTCGACGTTCCGGAAATTTTGACTGGTTCCAAAACATAAAAATATTCCTTACCGTCGATAGGAGAGGTCAATACTTTATGAAATCTTTTACCGTTTTTAACTGTGCTCGCGACTTCATTCTGTTCATTTTCAGGGAATATTTCTGTAATATTTTTCCCGACAAGATCTTTTTGAGGATGGGCCACACAGTATCCTTTATTGGAGGAGATGAATGCGTAACCTGTTTCCATCGGGTGGATCTGATCAATCATTTTTTCAAATGCGTCGAGAACAAAGTCAATACCTACGATCCCTATAAATTTATTGTTCTTGATTATCGGAACACTGACGGTTGCCATGACATAGTCAACTATTGGAGTCGTATATGGTTCAGTAAGGATGGCTCTTTTAGTGTCACGGGGAATTTTGTACCAGTCACGAGTGTTATTAGGATCATGTTGGTACATTTCAGTTAATTTCCATTCACCGTTTTCGTGCCATCCATACTGACCGTACTCACCATTTGGTCCATAATTTTTATCGCCGGTGTATTTACTGTCTTGACCGTCAAGTTCATTTGGCTCAATAACGATTTGTGTGCCATAGAACATTGGATCTGTTTCTGTAAGATTTTGAATAAAATGGTTAACCATTTTGCGATCAAGATTTTCTTTGTAATTGGAGAAGGTTATTATCGCTGCCGCTCCGGCCCAGGAAGCGTCAAGTGCTTTTTCAATGGTTCCTTTAACCTCATTACCGTATCTACCAGCCATTTCTTCAGCAAGTTCTGAGGCTTGTATCCGTGAGGATTCTCTTGTTTTCTGTACGGTAATAGTTGTAAAGGCAACAAAAATAAAAACCATCATTATACTGATGCTTAAAGCTATTTTAGTGCCGATTTTAAGGTTTTTGAACATGTCCCCTCCAACTCCCTATTGTGACGTTTTTTAAGCATTTCATAGAAATAGCTATGTCAGTTTAGCTATTTGCATGCTTTTATGTTTATTTTTTATGATTTTCTTGTAGGTCTGTCGATTTCTACAATAGATTGGAGAATGATGCTATAAAAAAAATAATGAGCGAGATGTGTGATAATATGTTATTGTTGCCATGTATTAAGAGCATCAAATATGGAATATGGTTTACTTAAGATTGAGGAAATTTCATTAATTTTTTTAAAATATATTTGAATAAAAAAAGCTGGTTTTACCCAGCCTTAATTTGTTTATGCAGTTTTGTAACAATCAGAAAAGTCAGGAAAAATCCAACTCAATACCGATAGGGCAGTGATCAGAGCCTAAAACGTCTGCTTCAATCCATGCATTTTTTACATTGTCCTTTAGTTCATCAGATACGAAAAAGTAATCAATACGCCACCCTGCATTGTTTTTACGGGCATTAAATCTGTAGCTCCACCATGAATATTTTCCAGGGCTTTCATCAAATATTCTGAATGTATCAATGTAACCATGCTCAATAAATTTATTAATCCACTCTCGTTCTATAGGCAGAAAACCTGACCGTTCAGAATTGGCTTTAGGATTTTTAAGGTCAATCTCCGTATGTGCGGTATTAAAATCTCCTCCTACGACGATTGGTTTATTTTTTCGAAGTTCCTGTGCATATTCTAAGAACTTATCATAAAATCCCATTTTGAACTCAAGGCGTTGATCATTCATCTGTCCGTTTGGATAGTATATGTTGAATAGGTAGAAGTGTTCATACTCCATAAGTATAACACGGCCTTCACCCTGATATTTTTCATCAGGCAGGCCAAAAGAGTGTGATATGACAGGCTGGCGGGTGAAACATGCAGTCCCGGAGTATCCTTTTTTTACTTTTGACCAGTTCCATAATGATTCATATCCGTCGTAATTCTTATCTTTTTCAGCAATCTGGTCTGGATGAGCTTTGGTTTCCTGCAGCATAACGACATCTGCATCGCTTTCTTCAAACCATTCGTTGAAGTTCTTTTTGATAACTGCGCGATAGCCATTTATATTCCATGAGTATATTTTCATATTGAATCCTTATTTAATACATTCAAAGCAGGTCTGATTTGAATGTATAGCAATAGTAGTCTTGATTTTCCAGCCTGTTTTTTGAATGATTTTTTCTATTTCAGAGATATGGTAGTCATTAAAAAAACCTGCGGCACGGCGTTGTGTCCTTTTGGAATTGGGCTTCATCTGGTGATAAGTAAAGATAAGCTTTTCAGCATTATTTGCTGCCCATTCCAAAAAAGAAGTAACATCGTGTAAAAATTCAAAAACAAAAAGAGCTGCTATTACATCAAATTTTTGATCCGGATATTGTTTCTGGTTGAGGTCCGCCACAATACATTTGCGGTTGCGGGCGACAATGTCCAGCGGTGTGTATGAACAACTCTCCGGTATATAGTCACGTAGCATCATAAGGCCTGCACCAACATCAAGAACTGATGATTTCTCTGCGATAAGTGCTCCAGCAAGCCCTGCACGCTGATCAATATCACCGCAAAGTGATTCCCAACGGGACCAGCGTCCGCAATCAGTTGTTTTTTTGTCTATGAGCAGTTCTGTATATCCGCGCATAAAATCAGCTGAAACATTGGGCCGCATAGAAGAGGGGAGGACTGTATGAGCCGTCCATGGTTGTTTATAGACTGGAAGTGGAGTGATAGTTTCGTTAATGCTGATGATGTTGCATTGCTCATGACTTGATGCATAAGGCACTAAAGGGCCTCCCATATCTTCATGAGGGAAACGGTAGGAGTCATAACACAGGTCCCGCAGCAGAGATAAAATTTCTTTAAATTCTTTAATTCCTTCGGGGGTAGTATGGAAATGCCCTTTTTCCCAAATGATAGCCGCTACGCGGCCTGATTTGAGGAGTCTGAGTGCACCTTTCAGCGTGGGGAGTTCATGTCCTTCTGTGTCAATTTTAAGGATAATCCTTTGTTCTGTGCAAAGGTCTTTTGCGTCTGCAACAATTTTATCTATGGGGTGGAGCGCTACGTTCAATGTCTCGTATGCTTGATTAGTGTTCAGGGAGACCAGACTATGCCCCATTGATGAGTTCTGATTTAAAAGACTGAATCCACTATGATCTGAAGCAGCACATTCAGCTATGGTTATTTGTTTTGAGCATTCATTGAATTCAGCCCAGAGTTGTAGTCTTTTAATATTTGCGGGGTGTGGTTCAACTGCAAGAACTTTCACTTCTCCGGGAAATTTCATTGCAGCAGTCATGGAATATAGTCCGAAGTGCGCTCCTATATCGATAAACAGATCGCCGGGTTTTAAGTGGGCATGAATGAAAGCTCGAGAGGCGTATTCAAAGCCTCCTGTGCGGGTTTCACGGTGTAGAAGAGAGTTTACGCCGGCATCTTTTAATTCAGACGTGGCCAGCAGCATCTCAAACTCAGAATTTCCGGACTCATTTTTGATGACACTTGGAACTCTGATCCAGAGGTCTTTATTCGTTTTAAGATGTTCTAGTACTTTTTTTCTGCTCACAGTTTATCCATTGTAATTCAGAATAATGATTATGAGTTACTTTAATCTGATATATAAATACCTGAAAGATGAAAGGATAAGAAGTGTTAATTACAACAAAAGTAAAAGCCCGCTTGCGAGCGGGCTTTTACAGAAAAATTTACGGGTTTCCCCGTGGGATTAATGGCTAATCTTCATTGCTTGCGGCTTTGATGAAAGCGATAGCAGCCATAGTCATTGCAAGACCTAAAAAGAACCAGAAAAAACTCATATCAGTACTCCTCTGTTTAGTGCTTATTGAACTGGATTAATTTCAGTAACAAAAAAAAATAAAGTTGAATAGTAAATTTGAGAGTGAAGTCTTAGATTTTTTTTGAAAAAAGCTGTTATACAGAAATGTTGAGGACTCCTCTGAATTATGAAATACTAATTTGCATAAAAAGAGTACTAAAGCCGCTCTTGCTGTTGACTGGTGTATCTACTGACCGTATCTTCTCCCCCATGAATATTACGACAATTAAAGAATTTATTAAAAGCAGAAAAGTCTTGTTGGCTTCAGTTGCTGGAGCTTGTTTTCTATGTTTTGCCGCTTATGGGGTGATAAGTGTTCAAAATTCGATCGCTGAAGAAAAGGCACGTATTGTTGAACAGAACCGAATTAAGCAAGAACAGGAACTTAAAGCGCTGCAGGATGAAAATCGCACAAAAGTAATTCAAAGTATGAAAAGACTGATTGAAACAGGTAATGCTGAAACAGCCCTTGCTGTTGCTGACAAAAATAGAGAGCTTATGAATGATGAGCTTAAAGAAATGATTCGTCTTGCAACGGAAAAAGATCTCCTAAGCAGGATTGAACGTACTTCTAAATGGAATTATTCTGAGCTTGCTAAATATTATGCAGAACTTGCTGCGCTTAAACCGCAAAATAGAAAATATTCAAAAGAGCTTAAAGACTACGATAAAAAGCTACGCAAAAGACTGGAAAGAAAACTATATGCTAAAGTCCAGACTCTTCCTGTAAAAGATTATAAAGCGAATATGGAAGTGTATGAGGAGTTGAAGCAACTTAATCCTTCCGAAGAGCTTTATCAGAGCAAATATGACCTATACAAAGCTAAATATGATGCTTTTATGAAAGAGTTAGAGAAGTTCGGAGCTAAGCCGGAACGAACCTCAGATGGTAAATCATACGTGGAAGTAGAGAAGTATTTAAAAGAGAATTCAATGCACCCAGAGGCCTTGCAGATGGAGAGTGCTACAGATTGTTATTATACAGATGCCGGCTGGCTGGTCGGATGTTCTTACAGTGAACGCAATGAAGCTGGGTCATATTTTAGTGAATTTATGTGGTTTACTGTTTCAAATTCAACCGTTCAGAAAGTTGAACCAGGAAGAACTTATACCATCAATTAACCTGGGGCTCCATTTTAAATGGAGTGTCTTTATAATCCTATCAGCTTAGAAGTTGTTATACGAGAATCTTTAAAAATGTTTTTTCTTTGATGATTTTTATGGGGATATTTATTCATATTGATGGGGTTGTTTTGAATAGAATTTTAGGTCGAGTTATTTTTTTTATATTTTTATTCACTTTTGCTTTTAGGGTTATACCAGCATTTGCCACAAGTTTGGAGCAGGTTAGAAAAACAGGAGTTTTACGTCATATTGGTATCCCTTATGCTAATTTTGTCATTGAAAAAGGGCAGGGGTTGGACGTTGAAGTAATGCAGCGTTTTGCCAAACACCTTGGCGTAAAATATAAGTTAGTACTCTCTAACTGGATGAGAGTTTTTGGAGATTTGACCGGCGAGCTGGTTCGGGCAGAAGATGGTGTCGTGAAAGTTGTAGGACACACTGAAGTGCGTGGTGATGTTATCGCTTGCGGTTTAACTATGCTTAAATGGCGTAAACAGCTGGTTGATTTTTCTAATCCTACCTTTCCGACACAGGTTTGGGGATTGGCAAGATATGATTATCCCGCAAATCCAGTTAATGCATCGGGGAATATTGCGAAAGACCTCGCCGCCATAAAAAGAGTGATTAAGGGACGAAAAATATTAGGTAAGGAAAGTACCTGCCTTACTCCCTCATTGTATGGCATTGATCAGTCTGTAGGACAGGTTATGGATTTTCCAGGCCTTCTCAATGATATGGTTTTTGCAGTTCTTAAGGGAGTCGTTGATGTTACTCTTCTTGATGTCCCTGATATGATGGTTGCTCTTGAGAAATATCCTGAAAAATTGAAGGTACTGGGTCCTATTTCAAGGGAACAGGAAATGGCAGCAGCCTTCAGTCATGATTCACCGAAGCTTCGTAATGAGTTTAATCTTTTTTTTGATAAATTAAAGCAGAGCGGTGAATACGGGCGGCTTGTTAAAAAATATTATCATGTTGTATTTAAATATTATCCTGATTTTTTCAGAGAAGAAAATATCAAAATCCATTAATAAAAAAACTCCGTCCTGAAATTGGGGCGGAGTTTTTTGTAATCATATTTTAGGGTATATGAAAAAATATAGCAGTATATTTATTCCTCGACGTCCTTAAGCCACCCTTCCAGCGCTCCGATTATTTTGCGGGCCTGATCAGGACTGGAAATATTGAACTTGGACTGCGGGCGATATTCCCCATTCATTTTACGAAAACGGCGGATTGTGTACATATCTTTGCCATATTCACTAGTTTTTTTATCAAGCTGTTTATACCGGAACATTATTGTAGTCCATGCTCCTTTGGTGAGAACTTCTTTATCCAGTTCTTTAACTATTATTTCACCGTCTTCTTCATAATGTATTGTTAAATCATCTACTGTTGAGCTCATTTTTTCTCCTTGAAGGATTGTTTTTAAGACTACTTAAAACTGCCGTAAATGCCTGATGTTGTCAAAGGCGAAAGTTTAGTGCTTATTTTTAAATATATTTGTTAGATACTAAAGCTAAAATTTTAAATATTGCGTAAAATCAGCGTGAAGTATTTTTTGAAGATCATTAATATTTTCTTTATCTAATTCGGCGAATATAAATGCAAAAACTGGGTATTCTTTGTAATCTATTCTGCGTAACTCCAGAGGATTGCTGAAATTAGCCTTAAATGAATCGTAATCAATAGATTTAATTTTATTGCAATCGACCGATGCATCAATGTCCCCAATTACCATAGCATATACTTTTCCTTTGCAGCATTCTGAAATTTCGTCCCAGTCCGGAACTTTTCCTTCCATGAAGTATTTGTATGGATTAATACCATATGCATAGTATGCAAGGTCAGTCACACACCATCCAGCAAAACGCATGGGATTTACCTCAATTACTCCTAGGTTGTTCAGTCCGTCGGTGCGCACCTCAATATGGATTGGGAAATTCTTGAGCTTTGCCCGTTTACCTATTTCTTTGAGCAGATCCTTAAAGTTATCATGATGTTTTTTAATTATTTCAGGGGAAGTGATGTAGCAACGATCACTAACATCCTCGTTTGAAGCAAACAGGTGTCCGAAAATATTTATTATTACGGGAATTCCTTCCGCATTGAAGTATGCATCAACAGCAAACTCTTCCCCTTCAATACATTGTTCAATAATAAAGTTGTCCAGTTCCAATACTTTTGCCGGATACATGTTTTTAATGTGGTCAACTTCTTCTTTGATCGCATTAACAGCTTTATGCCACCCTTTTACTGATTCAACCATATGTACACCAAGGCTGAAAAAGCCGACACATGGTTTGATAACACATGGAATTGCAAGTTGGTCTGGATTAATGCTGTCAAGTTCATCAAATTTAACTGTGCGATAAAAAAAATCAGGGTACATATCTCGCACAAGGTCCCGAAAGGCAGCTTTGTCTTTGAATAGTCTTATTTTTTTAGGAAGAGCTCCACAGCTAAGATTATGGTCAATCCAGTCTATTGAATTTTCGGAGTTCGAGTAAATAGGGCGATCCTGGTTTTCGTTGTATAATTTAACAAAATCCTTTTCTATACAAAGTTTCAGTTCATTGTTTGTAAAAGAAGCCTGAGCCATTTTATTGCTGAGCACATGTGCTTTTGTCTCAGTGATCGTTGTTCTGAGAAGGTCGGAGACGTATGGTTTTTCAAGTATGAACATGCTGTATCCTTATCTGTTTGAATTGGCTTTGCATATAGATAGAAATATAGAAGGTTGTAAACAACACTACTAATTATAGCGAAGAATTGTGTACAGATACAGAAGATATAAAAATGGGGGATACAGAAGAAAGTGATTTTTTTAAAGGGCCGATTGCTTTCTCGAGTCAAAGTGCTGGGGTAGTAAGGCCTAAATGGTTAAGGAGCCTTAGTCTTTGAAGCAAGGTGGGGTTAGGTCCGAGGCTTTTTTACAGCCTGCGTTTTTTAGCAACCGGCCCTTTGGGAAATTTTTATCAGCTTATTTTAAAATTGGAGCAGATACAGTTTATTTATTGCTTAATAGGCTGAGGGAGGGAAAGCCCCTCCCTCGGAAATACAGTGCCAATCCAGATAATGAAGTTTGCAGCTCCACCTGCGCGCCTGCATCCGGACTGTAACGGAAAAACGGAATCAGCCTCTACCAGTACATGACCTCTGTTATGCAAAGATGCCCGTTGCCCCGTGGCATTAAGTATTTTGTAAATCCGGTTCCGGGTTGCAGATCTCGGAACCGGATGGAACGGTTTAATTACATAGCTGCTTTGTAGATAGCTGCTACAGCTTCATCAGTCATGCAGCGTGGGTTAGTCAGACCGCAAGCATCTTTCTGAGCGTTTGCTGTCATTGTCGGGATATCTTTTTCAGATACTTCTTTGCCGTATTTTTTGCCGAGAGCGATAAGACCTGCAGGAATACCAACATCAGCAGAAAGCTGACGGATGGCATCAAGAGCAGCATCAGCAGCAACACGGGGAGACATGCCATCAGTGTTAACGCCGAGCCATTCAGCCATGGTTGCAAAGCGATCAACGTTGGAAATCAGGTTATGCTGTTCAACATAGGGGAGGAGGATAGCATTACATTCGCCATGAGGCAGGTCATAGAAGCCACCAAGCTGGTGAGCCATAGCATGTACATGACCAAGAGAAGCGTTGTTGAATGCCATACCACCTAGGTACTGTGCGTAACACATACCTTCGCGAGCTTCGATATCCTGTCCGTTAGCAACTGCACGGCGCAGGAATGTGTTGATCAGGCGGATAGATTTTTCAGCACAAGCGTCAGTAATAGGAGTAGCAATAGTGGATACCCATGCTTCAACGGAGTGAGTCAATGCATCCATACCGGTAGCTGCTGTCAGTGCTGGTGGCATGCCCATCATCAGTAATGGGTCATCAAGTGCGATGCCGGGAGTTACACGCCAGTCAACGATTGCCATTTTAACTTTGCGTGATGTGTCAGTGATAATACAGAAACGAGTCATTTCAGAAGCTGTTCCTGCAGTGGTGTTTACAGCAATGTAAGGAGGCATTGGTTTGGTAGATTTATCTACGCCTTCGAAATCGTGGATGGTGCCGCCATTTGCAACAACAAGACCTACACCCTTACCGCAGTCATGGGAGCTACCGCCACCAAGAGTGATAAGGGAGTCACAACCATTCTTTTTGTAAGCTTCTACGCCGTCAGCAACGTTCTTGTCAGTTGGGTTAGGGATGGTGTCATCATAAACAACACATTCCATGCCATCAGCTTTAAGGATATCAACAACCTGTTTGGTGATGCCTGTTGCGGTAATACCTTTATCTGTTACAAGCAGAGGTTTTTTACCACCGAGGGCACGGATGCGTGCAGGGATTTCTTTGTGTGCGCCAATACCGATAAGGGTAACACTGGGAATAAAAAATCCATAAACTTCTTCACGTACTGCCATTTGAGACCATCCTTGAGCGTAATAGGTTTTTAGAAGGTTGGGCCTAGTCTTGTACTTATTAACAGTTTCTCTTAGGCAAGTCCTGTGCCAAAAAATAAAACCTTTTATTCTAACTGTTTATGCAAAATGGATAGATTCAGACTGAATCACAGTGCTAATTGATTTTATCCTCTATATGCCTTTTTTTTATGTGAAAAATTGAACATATTAGGCTAATGCCTTGTGTAGTAAGGTATAGTAGAGCTGTGTGTCGTTTTGAACCAGCGAAGAAGGGTAGTGTGTCATATATAACTTATGCTTCTCTGAACATATAAAATGATATTTGATGTCTGTTAGATGATATTGCATGCTCAAGTCTGAATTTATTTCAAAAATGCATTACTTTTTATAAAAATTTTAAAGAATATCATCTTTAGTGCGAGAGATAAAGAGTATTTTACATTAATTTAGTAAGACCAAATGAAATTGAAGAGAAATGCTTTGTTCTAAAAAACTGGTGGAAAGGTATGCGGAAGTTTTGTGGAAAACAGAAGTTTAAATAGATTTTTATGGAATGCAAGGATGGAAAATACATCTGACTGAATCGAACCTAATAGCCAAAACACATAGGTAACCTTGAGTGACCACTAGAAGTTTAGAGAATTGTCACTGAAGGTTATTTTTATAGCATAAATCTCTTCAGAAGTGATAAAAACTTTATTTTGTTAAGCTTTTATATAGTGCTTTTGGAAATATGCTCTGCTATCTCCACTTCAAGGATATACGCTGTTACAAAGTATACTTATCTATTTTACGATAGAGCGTCTTACGGCCGATACCAAGGGCTAGTGCAGCTTTCTGGCGATTGCCGTTAAAGAAGTCGAGAGCTTTAATTATATGTTCCCGTTCCATTCTTTCAAGAGATAGTATTCCTGTTTCGCCTTCACGCTCAGGTTGGTCAGCAATTTCTCTGGGAAGACAGTTGCAGGTTATAACGAAGTTGTCAGATAAAATAATACTGCGCTCAAGTACGTTACGCAGTTCACGCACGTTACCTGGCCAGTGGTAGGAGAGCATGCATTGCATTGCCCGTTCACTGACTGTGTATTTGCCTTGCCCCATTTGCTGACCCAATTTATTCAGAAAAAAATCAATAAGCAGAGGGACGTCTTCGCGGCGATCTTTAAGCTCCGGCAGGCTTATGTTGAACACATTAATTCGATGAAAAAGTGCCTCGTGAAATCTTCCTTCCTCTACTTCCTGAGCAAGGTTCCGATTTGTGGCAAACAGAAAGCGGATATCAACAGTGCGTTCATCTTTTTCACCAACTCGACGAAAAGTATGTGCCTCGAGTACTCGCAACAAAGAAGCCTGTACTTCCATAGGAAGCTCTCCGATTTCATCAAGGAATAATGTTCCGGTATGAGCAAAGGTCATAAGTCCGTCACAGTTTTCCATTGCACCGGTAAATGAGCCTTTGGTGTGCCCAAATAGTTCACTACGGGAAAGTTCTTTCTGAAGAGTGGCGCAGTTTTTTACGATCATGGGTTTGCCTGACCGCAGACTGGCACAATGGACCGAATGAGCTACTACATCCTTACCTGCTCCGGATTCTCCTGTGATGAGTACCGGGACATTTGTTGGAGCTACTTTATTAATCAGATGGCGGATTTGTTTGATAGGAGCCGAGCTGCCAATAAGCTGTGAACTGGCTGTTTCTGATTGTTGTGAATGTTTATAACTGCGGTTTTCACGGGTAAGACAGACTCGCTGCCATGCGCGATCGACCACAAGTTCTACACGGTCCAGCCTAAATGGTTTGGTGATGTAATCATAAGCACCGATGCGTATGGCTTCAACAGCGTTATCAATATTACCGTGTCCTGTGATGAGAATAACTTCGACATCGGGTTCCATGTCTTTAAACTCTGTGAGTAGTTCCAGTCCGTCACCGTCTGGAAGTCTGATATCGGAGACAATTACTTCGTAACGCTCTTTACGCACCAATTCGCGGGCTCTCTGGGCGCAGTTCGCTGTGTGTATAACTCGTTCAGAGCTTGCAAGTTCTTTGCTGAGCAGCTTTAAAATGGACTCTTCATCATCAACCACAAGGACTTTGTATGATTCTGGCATATTCTTCTCACTGAATGGGGAAAAGTACAGTAAAACAGGAACCTATTCCTACTTCACTTTCAACAACTATTTCACCGTTATGTTCTCTGACAATGTTAAAACAAGTGGAAAGGCCAATTCCGATTCCTTTGCCTACTTGTTTGGTTGTATAAAAAGGTTCGAAGAGCATGTCCTTGTTTTGGGGATCAATTCCGCACCCTGTGTCACAGACTCTCAGTCCTACATGATTATTTTCAATAAAAGTTTCAACTGTTATTTCACCGTTTTCTTCTACGGCATCAATTGCATTGGTCAGCAGGTTCAGAATAACCTGCTTAAGCTGGGCTTCATTACCGTAAATATGTTCAATTGGTGAAGCCAGATTCATGCTCAGTTTGACTGACTGATATCTTCTGAATTGATGGTCCAGAAGGCGAATTGTATCTTCCGCTACCTGATTCATATTTACCGGAATGAATTCAGAGGCCACAGGTCTGCTGAAAGAGAGGAGTGTTTTGACTATATCCTGACAGCGCAGGCATTCTTTTAAAATTGTATTGGTGTAATCATACAGGTCTTCAGCAAGGTCTTCAGGGATGGATTGCTCAAGACGTGTCAGCCTGCGCTGGATGCCTTCGGCAAAACCTGCAACAGCTGCCATGGGATTATTTATTTCATGGGCCACACCGGCTGCAAGCACACCTATGGTAGCCATTTTTTCAGCCTGATAAAATTTGGCTTGATACTCTTTTTCCATCGTTACATCTCTTTTAAAAATCAGAATTTGATTCCCGGGCATTTCATGATTTTTAAGAGGAGAGGCTACCATGTCAAATTGCATGTTTTTTTCTCCGATGCGAAAAATAGCTGTATTGCGGCATACGGAGTTAGTAGAAAGAGACTTGAATGCGGGACACTCCTGGCATGGTTCTCCTGTATCCCTGAAGAGAGAGTAGCATTTCTTGCCGATAGGATTAACTCCCGGAAACAACTGCTCAAAAACCCGGTTAACTGAAATTATCTCCATGTTTTCAGACAGAACCATCATTACATCGGTGATACCGTCCAGAATTGCGGTGATTTCATATCGTTGGTCTTCTGACTCACGATTGATCTCTTTCAGCTCTTTAATATTTTGCTGTAACTCTTGAAAAAAGTTCAGTTTGTGATGTTCAATACCTATTAAATCATGAAGCTTTGTTTCGTCAGTCATTACCATGCCTCATTACAAATTTCTAAAAGATCCTGCCATGTTGCTTCTTTAGGATTTGGAACAGAGCAAGCATCCTTGACGGCAATGCGGCATATTTCTTCCATATGCTTATTGTCGGGAACAATCTCTCTAAGTTTCATAGGAATTTCTAATTCTTCAAACATATTATACAGCGTCACGCTTAGAGGCTTTTTCTTGGCACTTAACGGAGCAGGACAGCTGTCATTTATTGTATTGGCAATAATTGCCATTTTTCTTTCACAGCTGCGCTGATTAAAACGAACTACGGATGGTAGTAATATTGGAAGAGTTAAACCATGGGTGACGTCATAGCGGCCTCCGAGAGAATGGGCCAGAGCGTGCCCGACACCAAGGCCTGCATTGCTGAAAGACATACCTGCAGCAGTACTTGCAATGGCAAGATTTTTGAGGGCTTCTCTGTCTTTTGAATTTGCTGCAGGCTTAATGTTTCCTGCAATGAGACCTATAGCCGTCAGTGCCTGTGATTCGGTAAACGGCGAAGCCAGTCTGGACACATACGATTCAATGGCATGGGCTAGTGCGTCCACAGCAGAAGCCAGAATCAATCCTCTGGATTTGGTCACCAGCAGGTCCGGATCAATAATGGAAATATTAGGAACCAATGAGCGGCTGATAATGGACATTTTAACATGGCGTTCATTGTCTGTGATAATGGCATACTGAGATACATCCGATCCGCTTCCTGCGGTCGTAGGAATAAAAATCATGGGAGGCAGGGGATGACTGATTCGGTTGGCTCCCTCGTAATCATGAATATTACCTCCATTACTGACAATGGTGGCAATTCCTTTTGATGCATCAATTGGGCTTCCGCCACCAAGACCGATTATTACATCGGCTTTGTTCTCTCTATACAGCTTTGCGCCTTGTTGAATCTGGCAGTCGCGAGGGTTTGCGGTCAGCTCATTAAAATATATACATTCTAGATTATCATTTTTTAGAATATCCTGAATTTTTTTTACCCAACCGGATTCTTCAAGGCCTTTGTCACTGACCAGTAGAACTCTTTTGGCTCCCAGTCTTCGGGCACATGAGGCTAGAAACTTTATACTGCCGTTGCCAAATATTACTTCCGGTATGGCGAATTTAGTAATCTGCATATCTTATCAACTATAACCTTATTATGTCTAAAAAATTATAATTATTGAACTTAATATATATTATTAGCCTCATAAACAAAGAAGTCAAGATTACAAAATATAGTCCGGTTACGGCATTGCTTCTCTAAAAGCTAATGAGAGGTCCGGGCCATAAGGAAGGTTAAATGCCTTCAAAATATACCCAGATGGTGAATCAGTCATGATCGTTACATGACAGTGAGAAGGTTTTATGCAGAATATGTTTTCCAGAGGAAATCCAAGGACAAGATGCATAAATATCCTGATAACTCCTGCATGGGTAATTATGAGAGCTGGCTGTTGCTTTTTTGAAAATTCATCCAGAAATGATTTTATACGCTTTTTAAGGTCCATAAAATTCTCACCATCAGGTGGGCGGTATCCAGCAAAGTCCTGGCCTCGTTTAGCATATTCATCAGGGAATTTTTCTTTTATTTTATGGTAACTAAGGCCATCCCACTTCCCAAGATTAATTTCCATCAACTCAGCTCGGGGCGTGGGAGTTATTCTACAAGACTTTTCTATGTAAGCAGCAGTCTGCATGGTTCTTGTCAGCGGACTGGTTAGAAATGTTTTGAATTTAACCCCTTTCAAAGATTCGGCGAGCATTTGAGCTTGAATATTTCCAGTACTGGAAAGCTGAAGATCTGTATGGCCTATAGCTTTTCCTTTTGCATTTTCAGTCTCACCGTGACGGACCAATACAATCATGCTCGCCCCTTGTGCATATGGGTCAGCAGATAGTCAGGCATTTTTACACCTGCCTCATCTTCATAGCGTTTAAGCAGTGCTTCGGCTCTTCGCAGGCGTCCGCTGATAGCTTTTACAGCCTCAGGATCATTACTCCATTTTTGAAGAGTTTTACCGTAGCGTTGGCTTAAGCTGACCAGTTCAGTTCCTTGAAACATTTTATCAGCAAGAAAAACAATTTCCTGTTCTGTAAGCGGTGATTCTGGCTTGATATCTGTATCACGATGTGACGCGACAATGTCGGCAATTCCTGAAAATCCATATCCTGCGAGGATAGCAGCTCCTGCAGCCTCATGATTGCGCCTCAGCTTTGCCACGTCATGCATAAGCGCCGCACTATGAACTATGCTTAAGTCAAGTGGCTTTTTCAATTTTCTAGCGTCGTTAAGTGCTTCAGCCATAAGACAGGCTGCATTTGCCACTGTGATACAATGCTCACGGGTCTGTGCAGGGGTTTCGGCTATTTCCCAGAGGGCGGCACATTCCTCTGGAAGTGGGATACGGCGTCGTGAAATTTTACAAGCTTTCTTATAATCGAGCGGGGTATCAAGATCACGCAGAATTCCAATATCCGGCATATCCAGATCACGGGCAGACGATTCATGATTTTCAAGAACGCGGCGCAATCCACCTGTCCCGTCATGGTTCAGAATTTCGGGAATAAGTTCTGCGCTTATTAGTGGAGGGTGGCCTCTCTGTCCTTTGAAATTAGGATATATTACATCTGTAGGATTGTCAGAGTAGTCAAAGGTCAATGCCCTGATTGTAGATGAGCGGACCAGAGGTATATCAACCGGCAGGACCATAAATGCTGAGGCATTACTGGGTAATGCCATTACTCCGGCTTTGACTGATGAATACATGCCCTTGTCGAAATTGGGGTTAAAAACAGCACGCATACCCAGAGCTTTAACTTCGGAACCGATCTTTTCTGCCTCATGACCCGTGATCACGAATATATCCGAGATTCCGCCATCAACTAACAGTCTGATACATCGTGAAAGCACGGTGTTGCCGTTAAGAGGCAGCAACGCCTTAAGTTCTCCCATGCGCGACGAATAGCCCGCCGCAAGAATAATTCCGTAAAAGTTCATTTATTACCCGGCTCGTTTCTGAATCAGTTCAGCCACAATGGATACGGCAATTTCCTCTGGTGTTTGTGCTCCGATACTCAGTCCAATAGGGCAGTTGCAGCGATCAATTTCAATCTGTGCAATGCCTTCTTCCCTCAAAGCATCGTAAATAGCGTTACGTTTTTTGGTACTTCCAATCATTCCCACATAGCGGGCGGGAGTTTTAAGGGCCTGTCCGAGAACTGTCTTGTCGTGGAGATGTCCCCGGGTGACAATAATAATATATGAGTTTTCATTAACTTCAAGACCAGCAAAGCAATTATCAAAATCTGGTAAAACATGGATTTCACCTGCATAAGGAAATCTATCTGTATTAGCAAAATCTGCTCGGTCATCAAGTACAACTGTGTGAAAATTAACTGAGGATGCCAGTTCAGCTGTTGGGCGGGAGACATGCCCTGCTCCGAAAATAAAAAGGTCCGGCTGTGGAGTGAAGCTTTCAGCAACGATCAAACCTGAGTTTGCTTCTTCAAGTACAGGAGTTCCTGATTTCAAAGATTTTTCCAGTAAGACATTCACATCTGATTCTTTGATAAATGTTAGTTCTGGAATCTGACTTCCAACAGTAAGTGTTTTTCTTTCCTGAATGGAATTATCTATAGCACAAGATAGCAGAATTGTCTGCTTGCCGAATCTCAGTTTTTCTTCAAGTTCTGAAAAAGCAGAAATGGTTTCTTGATCAGCAGGTAAATGTTCGAGCATGACTGAAACAAATCCCCCGCATATCATATCCGCATTTGCAGCAAGCTCATTGGAAAGGTCAAAATCTTTGAAGCAGACAATGTTGTTACCTGTATCAAACAGGTTGGCAGCTTCTTTTTGGACCAGAGCTTCAACAAGTCCACCGCCGATTGTTCCTGCTATGCTTCCGTCACGTAGAACAATCATTTTGCTCCCCGAAGAACGGGGCGTAGAGCCTGAACTCTTGACAATGGTTGCCAAAATAAGATCGTTACCGGATTTAAGTTGAGTACAAATAGTGCCGAAAAAATTTTTCATGAGAGAACAACCTTTATTTGATTATTATAGAGCGTTTTCCAAAACCTGAATTAATGCTTCCATCTCGTTTGGAAAGCTGTGCTGAAATTTTTAAATTATGATTTTTTATGGCTTGTTGCAGCTTGGGATACATCACAAGTGATTCTTTGATATTCTTATTAGGTACACTCTCCGGAGCAACATCAAGCTTGACGGAAAGCTTCATTCTTTCGGGTTCATATTCTACACTGAAATCGAGAACTTCAGGATGCGGCAGTATAATACTATTAAGTTCGTTTAGTGTCATTCTGCCGCTGCCGGGAAGTATTATGCCCTCGTCAAGACGTCCTTCGACTGTTTTTAATCTACGCATAGGCAGGCCACAGGAACATTCATCCTCTGCTATGCATCCCACATCACCTGTTCTATAGCGGATAAGGGGCATTGCTCTGCGTGAAAGAGTGCTGATAACTATTTCACCCTTTGTTCCGTCAGGAAGCTGTTTACCTGTTTCAGGGTTGATTATTTCAACAAAGAAATCAGGTTCACGCAAGTGCATGCCGGAATCGGGACAGCAATCCACACCACCGCCAAGGCATGTTTCAGTCATACCCCAGTGAGAAAAAATTTTACAGCCAAAAACTTTGGATATGGTTTTCATTGATATTTCAGGAAGAATATCCCAGCAGAGTAGTACCGAATGTACGTTGTTAATAATGAGACCTTTGCTTTCAATGAGTTTTGCGAGAGCATGAATTTGAATAGCCGGGCCAAGAATACAGCTTGCATGGGAATCAAGTAGCAAATTGAGCATCGTACTGATGCATGAGGGATTGACCGGAAGGACAGTTTCTCCTCCCAGTCTGGATATGGATTCCGCGAAAAGTGAGCCGACTCCACCCGGACGCGAGTCGGGAAGAATTGCAAGAATTGTTTCCCCGCTGTTCAGCATGGGTGACATTCCGTAATGGAAAAAATCGATGGTGCGTTCCAGGTCCCCTGCTGTGAAAAAAAGCCTTTTGGGAGGGCCGCTGGAACCTGAACTGGCAAGAGTAACAACTCTGGCAACTTCATCTTGTGATACGCAAAGAAAATTTTCAGGGCTGGTACGCAGATCATCAGCCGTGGTGAAAGGAATTTTGTTCAAGTCTGAAGATTTGTGCACAGCACCTGTCTGCACTCCAGCAAGTCTTTCATGATAGAATGGGCATGATTTAACTGCATTGAACATGGTTTGCCGAAACATGCTGAACTGCCAGTCCTGCAATTCTTCCAGTGAAACCGTTTTCAGCTCAGGAGCACGGCCCATACGGAGATTAAGCCATCTTCCTAAAGGGTTATCAGCCATCAATGATCCTCCTGTAAAGGGTGGAACCATCCATTGCGGTCAAATTGTATGCACAGAAGGGAATCAATTTGCCTTCTGGAGATGCAACGTGGATACAACAACCTTTTAATCGCTCGAGGTCAAGTGTCCATGCATCCTGAAATGCCATTCCAGATAAAGCTAAAATATGTGTCTTTGCTCTGCTTAAGAATCGGTCAAGGTCATCCATGGGTTTGTCTGACTGACATTTGCAACTTTGCTCTTCCGGTGCTGCCCATTGGCGGCGTATAAAGGCTTTGGACATATCCGCCCCTTCTGAAGCGGGCTGAGGAGTGCAGCATCCTTCTTTTTTGGCGGATAGCTTTTTCAGAGAACCATCCTCCATTATCAGGTAATTCCCGTGGAATGAACATAATGAATGTTCACAGGCCGGGGGGGCGTAATCTGATTTGTGAACCATCCCACCTGTTTGTTCTTCCATTGCGGTCATAATCTCAGGAAGGGTTATTCTCATATCGTCAGACGGAGGCTTCGGATAACGTCCAAAATAGCTGACTGGCTGAAAATGAACTCCGCGTACTCCTGGTGAATATGAAACAGCGAGTTTTATAATTTCACCGATGTTATCGTCATTTACCCCGGGAATAATCGTCGGGACTAAAACAACTCCAATTCCTGCAGCAGTCAGGTTTTTAATGGCTTTAATTTTATATTCAAACAGTTTACGGCCACGGATAGATGTATATATATCGTCACGAGTTCCATCAAACTGGAGGAATGCAGAATCAACTCCTGCTGCGGCCCATTTTTTCGCAAGCCCCTGTTCACGGGCTACTCTAAGGCCGTTTGTGTTTACCTGAACAAAAGGAAATCCATGTCTCTTGGCAATAGAGGCAATCGCCGGCAGGTCATCTCGTACAGCCGGTTCGCCTCCTGAAAGCTGAAGGTTGCACGGTCCGGCTGTTTTACGTATATTTTTTAGTAAATTATCAAGTTCAGCTATGCTCGGGTCCGGGGCAACCGGTTTTCCGGCAGAAGCAAAACAAACTTTACAAGCCAGATCACAGCGCCATGTGATTTCGATAAGAGTTGTGCATGTATGTTGATTATGGGCTGGACAGAGACCGCAATCAAAGGGACATCCTTTACGCTCTGTTTCTTCTGTCACCGGAGGTGTAGATGGCAGTTTAGGACGAGACCATTGATCGATTGCCGGTTCACCGCGCCAGAAAGGGGTGCTGAATTTTCCGTGTTCCGCACACTCTTTTACTATCCGCGACTCGCCTTTTTCTGTGACTCGCCGGGCAGGTATTTTTTTGAGACAGACAGGGCAGAGCGATTCTGTCTCATTAATATTAAAACTAGTAACCATCGCTTTCTTCTCTTCCCTCTACTGGGTCAAAGCCGGCATCAAGTAAAATTTTTACAAGTTCATTATATGCTTCTATCAGCAGAGTTCCGCATTTTTCTGGCTTGGGAGTGCTGCATTTTTCTCCCAGAATATCTTCACAGCGAATACCGCCGAACTGGGAAGTTACTTTTTTCTGAAACCAGTCTTTGAAAGTTTCAACCAGAAGTGGGAATTTATCGTCAGGTGTTTCTTGATCAGTTCCTTTTCCTGCATATAGTCCAAGAGCGCAAATCCCACCGCTCAATATCCCGCATGATCCTGAGCAGTTACCCATACCAAGGCACAATCCTTGAGCTGAACGTACCAGATCTGGATTTTCCCGCTGCATGTTATCAAGGCAAAGCAAAATAAATATCTGGGCACAGCAATACCCGGTTCCGTTCAACTGCATCACGCGAAGATCTGTGTCATTCATATCTTACTCCAGAAAAATTATTTCATTTCGGCAATAAGCAGCATATAGCCGGGCCTGCTGCAGCAGTTTCCAGTAAAACTGATGCTCGGCTCACCCGCAAAAATGAGCTTGGCTGCAAGTTCAGCAAGTAGCTTGGAATGATCTTCAAGCGTTACTATATGTGCATTATTTTTTTTTATACATTCTTCAAGTTTGCTGAGGTTAAGCGGAGAGCTCGCACACGATCCGCTTATTGTGGGGTTAGGATTAGAATTGCGCTGATAAAGGTCAGTAATTATCAGTTTGCCTGAAGATTTTAGAACTCTTTTGAATTCCGTAATACAGCCGTCCATTTCGGGCATTAGCGAGAGAACACATTCACATATAAGAGCATCAAAATATGAATCAGGATACGGAAGGTTGTCAGCTTCTGCATTTATCAGTGGCAGATGCTTCGGAGCTTGAGCTAACTGGTGTGCAGAATTATCTACACCATATGCCATAAGATCATGTTTGCTGATCAGATGTTCAACTGTAGCTCCTAAACCGCATCCAGCATCAAGAATGCGGCCTTTTGCAGGAATGCAGGCCATGGATATACCTCTATCCGTGAGAGAAAATCCTCCGGGGCGCAAAGTCTTACCTGCAGTTTTGCGCAGGATATCCTTTTCCCAAAGTGGCGTTTCACATTTGGCTGCCTGCAAAATTATTTGTCCTCCAGCATACTTTCAACTTCTGCCATTTTACCAAGGGCCAGCTCTTCAGGAATAAGTATCAGTCCGCACTTTGGGCAAGCCGGAAGCTCTACCGTAAATCTGCTGTCCAGATATCCTAATGCGACGGGAGAGGGTTTCAATGCTTCGTTACATGCTGAGCATTTCCATGATGAAAAGTCCTTATCGAGAACTTTTAACGTACTCATGATGCACCTCCTAAAATATACATGCGATGACTCCATACCCTATGAACCAGATATTTGTCTGCTTCATCTTTCTCATATTCAACCCAGTAGGTGACTGTTACAGGTCGGAAAGAAGCCAGTTTATGTCCAGTTTCAGTATTTACAAGTTCCTTACCTGATTCTTGTACCGCCTGAATAGTTTTTTGCACGTCGGATAAAAGTATCCGCCGTTCTTCCATAAGTTTGCTTGCCTCGTCAGTAAATTCAATCTTAATGGATTCGTATGTCTGGCGCGGTTGAATGTTTTCATGCCATATATCGTTCAACATACGTTCTTTCAGCCGAACTCTGTTTTCACGTCTTTCTGAGTACCCCGGAGCCGGACGGGAAGCCGGATCTTCAGCTCCTGACGGGAAAATAATGTCCAGCATATGCATGCATCTTTTACCTGTCTTAGCGATTAGGTCGCGGCACATGGCACAGTAGGTCATACCGTCATCAGCAAGTTTATCCGCTCTGCGCTGGGCAACTTTTGCAGAAAGAGGCTCATTGGCGTTTGAGAGCAATCCTCCAAAACCACAACATTCGGTCATGGTTCCAGAAAGTTCCGGTTCATTGAAAGATATATCCATACCGCTCAGCAGAACTCTGACATCGGTCATCAGTTCATGATTATGTCTGGCTGAACAGGGATCTTGAAGTGATACGGTTAGTTCCCCTGATTGTTTGAACTGATCTATGTTTTTACTTAGCACGGACCATAGTGAAACAACTTCAGCTTCAGGAAGTCCTTTGCGCAGGCTTTCAATACAGGAAGGACATGCTGCTATTATTTGTGGCCGCCCAAGTGAGGCCCAGTCTCGTTCTAATGATTCAATTTTTCTTCCGAACATATCAATTTGGCCTGACCAGTCGGCTGGAGATCCGCAGCAACGAAGCATCAGCCCTGTTCCTCCGCCTAGCGTACCGCAGAGGTGTTTATAGGTCCGTTCAACAGCATCTGGATCAGATGCTGTTAATTGACATCCTGGGAAAAAAACTTGTTTGCTTTCTTTCGTCCCACCTTCATGTTTAACAAGTGAACAGGATGAACTGTCAGCAAATTCCATATCATTTAATGCAAATTCATGGGCAGAAGGAGGCATATGACCTTTTTCAACAAGGTCCTGCCTTGCCTCAATACAGATGTCTTTCATTGAAAAATTATCAGGGCAGATTTCTTCACATAGTCCGCAAAGCATACAAGAGTTGATCAGATTATTAGCTAGCCTGGTACCCATTACGACTGCAGCATTATTATATATCTGTCTGGCATAAACTTTGGGATAACTTTTAAACTCTTTCAGATAAGCACAGTTGTCCACGCATTCCATACATTCACACAAAATACACCGCTGGGCTTCTTTTCTAGCCTGCTCTTCAGCATAACCTGTGTCCGGAACCTGAACAGGTTTAACCGATTCAACTTTGCTTATATTGGTATAAAGCTTTGTCTCAAATGGTTTGTCCCGATCTCTACCGGCTGTTAAAGATGCATTTTGCATGTATCTTTCAATAGATAAAGCGCCTTTGCGGCCGATTGCAATTATTGAGGCGGGAGAGGAAAAGCTGAGTTCTGCAGAAGCGAAAAGACCTGCCTGTTCAGTTTGCAATGTATCTTCGTCAGGATTTTTTATTCCAAGTTGTTTGGACGAGCAGGCTAGTGGGTCAACAAAAGTTGCATCAAAATTTTCCAGATCAGCAAAAATTTTTTCAGCTGTAGGGGAACTGTTTTCTATAAAAGAAACGTTCATCTTTCCGAGCTGTTCAAGTTCTTTTTCGAAAAAAAACTTATCAACTCTACCTTTAAGTAGAGTTTCATATGCTTCAAATTTATTTTCGCAATAAACTTTAACAGTAAATCCTTTTTTTCCAAGGTCCCATGCGGCAGCAATTCCAGGAAGGAATGCGCCGAAAACAGCAACTCTTTTGCCTCGATCAGGTAATGCTCTGACTGTAGGGGTACGCTTGGCATTATCAGCACAAAACCTTTCAAGAGCAGCCAGTTCAATTCCGCCACCAACTTTTTCACGTAAGCAGTCTGACTGGCAGACTCCGTCACATATCCGGGCTGTTACAGACGGGAAAGGCATAGTCTTACAAATGACAGCCCATGCTTTATCTATATTTCCTGCTGAAAGCATTCGGCATATCTCGCGCCCATCGACATGCAGCGGGCATTTAGCCTTACATTTTGGAGGTTCTTCCTGAGTACATTTAGCTTCCCATATACGAAGATTTTTTTGATCCATGGATGCCTCCGGCGTCATTTGAAAAAAGTATACTGAAATAGTTTAAAAAAGTTTTAACAGAGGTAAGGTCTACTGGCTGCGAAGCAATAGTAAACTCTCATTTGCCGGTATATCTTTATAGAAGATGGAAGTCGTTCATCAACAGCAAACACTTACCCCTGTAGAAAGTTACTTGAAGAGCTCTTATCCCCCTCAGGAGAGACTATTATAGAGGTGGCAAAACCAGCATCAGCTAAACTCTGTTCAAGTATTGAATTTATAATCTATAGACTCTTGATTATAAGAAGAGTCAAGCTTCTGAACGTACAGATTGCAAAAAAAATCCAGAGTCAGGTGCATGCACCTGACTCTGGATTGATTATTAATTTTTAGCCCTTAAGAGCAGCAAGAACTTTCTCTGGACGAGCCGGGAGATGAGTTACGCGTGCGCCACAGGCGTTATAGATTGCGTTGATTATAGCTGCGTGAGGTGCGGTCAAAGGCATTTCACCTACACCGGATGCTCCGTGAGGACCGTCAGGACGCTCTGTTTCAACATAGATAAGTTCCATATCATCAGGAATCTGTTTGATGAATGGGAAACCTGCGCCGATCATAGTGGAATGCTTTTTAATATCTTCGTAGTCTTCAGTGAGCGCAAGACCGATACCCTGAGCAATTCCGCCGTACATCTGGCCGTCAACAACGAGTTTATTGTTGATTTTACCGATGTCAGCAACGAGCAGCATTTTTTCTACCTGAGTCTTACCTGTTGCGATTTCAACTCCGACACCGGATACGAACAAGCCGTACATGTAGTTACTGAAGGGGCTGCCCTGTCCGTTTTCATCGCAGTCAGTAGCAGGAGCACTCCATTTACCATGGTAATGTACTTCTTTGTTCTCTTTGATCATTTCATCGTATGTGCGGAAGGAACCGTCAGACTTACGCATTGCATCCATGAGGGTGCGGCAGGTATCAATAATTGCGTTACCGATAACAACCTGTGAGCGGCTACCACCAGCAGGGCCGCCGTTAGGGCAGGTGCGGGTGTCGTTCATAACAAGGTGAATCTGCTCAGGAGCGAGTCCTAAGGGGCGAAGGGCTTCATGAGCTGTTCCGAGAACACCCATGTCTGCACCCTGTCCATGATCCTGCCAGCATGCGAACATGGTTACGGAACCATCTTTATTGAGCTCGATTTCTGCTTCAGCAGTATCAGGTCCGTCAAGACCACAACCGTATACACCAAGAGCAAGACCTACACCGCATTTGACTTCATCGGTGGACGTTGCGCTAGCCCATTTTTTCATTTCTTCGTATTTGGGGCGTGCTATATCAAAGATTTCTTCAAGGCTGAGAACTTCAGGAGTCTGCCCGGTAGGTGTGGTTGATCCTTCACGATAGATGTTCTTGTAACGAAGGTCGAAGGGGTCCATACCAAGTTTTTCAGCCAGTTCGTCCATCAGAACTTCAGAACCGAATTCTGTTTCAGGAGCACCGTACCCACGGAATGCAGAACCCCATGCGTGGTTGGTTGCAACAGTCAGACCGCGACCGCGAATGGAAGGGATGTCATAACCTGCACCAATGAACTGTGCTCCGCGCAGTGTCAGCAGGTCACCGAATTCAGAGTATGGACCGTGGTCACAAATCCATTCTGTTTCCATGGAGAGAAGTTTACCTTCTTTGTCGGCCGCAACACTGATATCAGTGAAGAAAGGTGAGCGTTTACCTGTGTAAGTCTGCTGCTGGTACCATGTGTAGTTCAGGAATACTGGTTTTCCGGTAGCAAGACATGCTGCACCGACCAGAGCTTCCATGGTGGGGGAGAATTTGTAACCAAATGTTCCACCTGCATAGTTTTGAACCATGATCAGATTTTCAAGCTCAACACCAAGACCCGGAGCAATCATTGCTGCGTGCAGATGCAGACCGATAGATTTGGAGTGGACGCATAGTTTGCCATCATCATCAAGATAAGCAAAACCTACATCCGGCTCGATAGGCATATGTGGCTGGCGGCCAACGTAGAAGTTGTCTTTAACAACAACGTCTGCATTTTTAAAGATTTCGGTGGTGTCATCACCTTTTGCAATCTTCTGTTCGAAATAAACGTTAGGTGTGCCGGGATGAATTTCAATAGCATCTTCTGCCATGGCAGCAGGAGCACTCATGTATTCGGGCAGCTGTTCCAACTCAACTTTAACTTTAGCAGCAGCAGCTTTTGCATGCTTCTCAGTGTCTGCGCAGACAATAGCAATAGCATCACCATACTGGAAGATTTTTTCATCAGCCAGAATTGGGCGATCCCAACCATCACCTTTGTTGGTGGGGAATGTGATCAGTCCTGTGATGCGGTTTTTACCTTTGATGTCTTTATAGGTAACAACCTTGTCAACGCCGGGCATTGCTTCTGCTTCGGATGTATCAATGGAAATAATATTTGCGTGTGATACTTCAGCCTGAACAAGTGCACATTTAAGAGTGCCTTCAGGCATCTTGAGGCCAAGATCTGCACCGTAATCAAGAGTACCGGTTACTTTTGCAACAGCAGTTGGGCGTGGGTAGTTTGAACCCCAGATACGATTGTCTGCAGGCATCTTGAAGAGAAGATCGTCCGCACTCATATCACCGCGCATTACGGCAGCAGCATCCTGAACTGCATCAACAAGTTGTTTGTAACCTGTGCAGCGGCATGCATTACGATGTTTCTGGAACCAGTCGCGGATATCCTCACGGCTTGGTTTAGGATTGGACAGAATGAGAGCGTAGGTGGAGACTATGAAGCCCGGAGTACAGAAACCGCACTGAGCACCGCCGTGTGCAATCCATGCAATCTGAATAGGATGCAGCTGTGTGGGGGTACCAATACCTTCAGTGGTAATGATTTCAGTATGGTCTTCAACACGTTTCATTTTTAATGAGCATGTGCGTTTAAGCTTGCCATCAATAATAACAGAACAACTACCACATTGTCCGGTTCCGCAACCTATTTTAACACTGGTCAGACCGAGTTTTTCGCGCAGGACGCTGGCGAGTGAATCGTCTTGTTCTGCAATAACGAATTTCTCTACACCGTTGACTTTGAGAGTCCGTTTGATCATGGAAAGAGCCTCCTTGAAGTGCTGCTGTTTTTTATTCTAAGCTTCCGCCTGAAACAGACGTCGAACAATCCTCTATTTACCGAAAGAACAAAGCGGGTAGCGGCAAGTGTCGCATCCAGCACAAAAACCACCGTGGCCCAATTCGGCGATATCTTTGCGCGTAGGGCGTTCACCTGCTACAATCCGCGGAACTATTAAATCAAAAATACTGGCTCTGTAGTACATTACACATCCGGGCAAGCCCACGATGGGAACGCCGTTCAGATAAGCCAGCATAAACATTACACCAGGGAAAGTCGGTGAACCGTAGGTGATGACTTCTGCTCCGGTCGCCCGGATACTTGCAGGGGTCTGATCGTCTGGATCAACGCTCATTCCTCCTGTTAAAACCACCATTTCTGCACCATCTTCTATTGCTTGATGTATTGCAGCACAGGTCATCTCAGGGTCATCACTCACGAATTTTTGTTCAATGACTTCTGAATTTAGCTGTGCAAATTTTTTACGGATAACAGGGCCGAATTTGTCTTTGATACGCCCTGTGTAAACTTCACTTCCAGTGGTTATCAGGCCCACTTTAAGATTTCTGAAAGGCTTTACACTGACAATTGGGCCTTGCTCACGACAGATTTCTTCAACCTGAATGATCTTGCTTTCATCAATAACGAGTGGAACAACTCTGGTTCCGGCAACATCTCTCGGCTCTGTAATCTGAATACCGTTATGCAGAGTTGCCATTACGACTTCGTCAACTGAATTAATACGGTTCAATGCTTCAACATTGATGGAAAGAAGGCCTGGAGCGGCTTTCATATTGATTCGGCCTTCACTGATATCACTAAGAGTTATACCTGGACCTGCTGCTGCTTTTGCTATGCGTCTTGCGGCATCGTTTTCATGCAACTGGCCTTCTTCAAGAGTCAGTATATAAACATGTTCTTTGCCTATTTCGAGTAACACAGGGATATCTTCAGGTGTGATTATATGCCCTTTTTTAAAAGCTGGTCCCTTATATTCACCGGGAACAATGCGGGTCATGTCATGGCAGAGAACATTACCGATGGAGTCCTGAACAGGAACTGTCTTCATCATGAATTAAGGCTCCGTACTGTTAAAATGAAATTCATAACTTCTCGTTTGTAAACCGAAATTGTTATTACCAAGCACTGCTGCAGCTGCTTTGTTTTTGAGATAATATATCAAAAAAGACATAATTTCAGAGCGTAGCAGTATGTTTATTTCAAGAATATACAATTAACCGCTTTTTTGTATGTCCAAGGAGGCAGAATAAGTCAAGGGGTATAAATTGATACCTTTTTCTGCTTGAGCGCATTTATGCCCAAGTTAAGTCTACCTTCATGTCAGAGATATAAAATGCTCTGGCTGCTAAGGCGATATTCAAGCAAAATTAGGTCCAAAATAAGATAGTCTTTTAATACAGGGCATTATGAGTTTGGGAGGTGTTCAAGAATGGATCAATAAATTTAAAATAAAATTTACAGAAGATGGAAATGGTGATATGATTGACAGTTTAATATATAAAAATACGCATAAAAAAAGGGTTCAAGCAGGGTGTGTCATATTGGAACACTTTTTATGCAGGGGTGTGTCACAAGAAAACATGCTGCTTCAGAGGGGGAATAAAAAGCTGAGAAAGTTCTTAAATAAAAAAATGACTCTCTCAGCTTCTTGATAAAGTCTTATTATTAAGTATGTTAGCTGCTCTGGTGGCAAAAACGTTTCCATCCCATTATATCGGCTGCTGCAGCAACTGTGGTACCAAAAAATATGGTTGGCTTGTCCTCAAGTATGAAATTACCGATAGTGTCGTTAACTATAGTTGACCCTGTGACAACCAGGAGGTTGACATCATCTAGTACTTCATGAGTCTGCTCGGGGCCTTCTACAATTATTCCACATTTTTCAGCACCGATATTGTCAGGGTCCAGATCAACTATACGCATATCAAATTTAGTGGAAAAGGCTTTGATCATAGCAGGCTGGAAGCCTACAAGGCCAATTTTAGGTTTGCCATAGTTTTCTTCGATAAAATCTGCAAACTTAGGGGCACAAAGAGCAGGACCATCATTTTTACAGTGGATGGTCCTTTCTGTCTTGCCAAGGCTGCATTGCACAGCATTAAGGGCAGAGACAAAGATTGCCCGTCTGAAATTGTTAGTCAGATCCATTTCTGCAATTTCACGTAAAGAGGAACTGAAATTTCCAAAGCGATCAGTAAAAGCCTGCCCTTTAGCTCCTCTGAAATCAGCCTCCATTAATTTTTCTTTGCCTCGTTGCAGTGGGAAGTCATCTCCTTCAGGATTGCCGATAGCTTCCTCTGTAGTCAGTGTTCTGGCTTTGACCTCAATATTTTCATCTAGAATACCTTCAGAATTCCAAATTTCATATGCTTTAGTTTGAACTTCGTTCAAAATAGATTTGCTCATTTTATGTCCTTTTTGTATTAGTCTGATACTTTTTTCAGCACTGTAAACATTGAGATGGATGCAATCCCTATAATCGTTGAAAGGACTGCAGCCCTTTCAAACTCACCATTGAAAACGGCATTATAAATTTCAAGAGAAAGCGTATTGGTTCTGCCTATGACATTTCCACCAAGCATAAGCGTCATGCCGACTTCTCCTAAAGATCTGGCTAAAGCTAACAGTAAACCAGCCATAATACTACGCTTGGTGCATGGTAAAAGTACCTGTAAAAAAATGGCTGTTTCTGATTTACCGAGAACAGCTGCAACTTCGCTGAGTTTTTCCGCTTCCGCTGATTTAAGAGCCGCCTGTACGGGTTTGACCAGCAGCGGCAGCCCTGCGACAAAAGCAGCCACTACCAGACCGGGAAACCCGAAAATTATTCTGTCGCTGAAAAGTTGGCCTACAGGGCCGTTGCGGCCTAAAATCAGCAACAAAACGAAACCTGTTGCCACAGGCGGAAAAACCAGCGGAAGCGTAACAGCAGTATCAATAAAATTATGCAGCATTCCTTTTGAGCGGGCCAACCAGAAGGCTGTAGGAACTCCGATCAGCAATTGCAAAATACCTGCGACTGCAAGCACCTTGGCTGAAAGAGCCAAAGGAGTAAGGGTTGTTCCGTCAAGAAGGATCGATGCAATGTCCATTTTAATCTTGCATACCATGGGCAGATATAATTTTTGTAGCTGAATCAGAGCTTAAAAAATTCATAAATGCAGTACATTCTGCTGGATTGGTTGATTGTGTCATCTGTTCGATGATTATTGATATCGGAGTGTATGCTGATTCATCTACAGCTACGTAACCACCTATAGATTTAGCTATTTTACGTGCATGGGTCTGGTTGATAAAAGCATAATCAACTTCTCCGGCGACGACGTAAGAAGCAGATTGAGGCACAGTTGCTACCATCAGTAGCTTAGGTTCGACTTTTTTGAAAATATTTTTGCTATGCAGATATTGTAAGGCTGCTTTTCCATAAATTGCTCTTTTGATATCCGGCAAGGCAATGCGCGTAACATCAGCTGAAAGCAGATCATCTATTCCTGAAAAATTTTTACCTTTTGGAAATGCAATAACCAGTCTGCCTTTACCTACCTTCTGTACGGTACTGCAATCGAGTTTAGACTTATCAAGAAAGGATTTATCACCCAGAACCATATCTACAGCTCCGCTGTTGCGAGCCTGAGCAGTTACACGGGCCATATTGCCATAAATACGTTCAACCTGATTGCCAGTTGCCGCTGTGTAAGATGTTGCAAGGTCATCAACCAGAGAGCGGTATCCGGCACCGGCTGCAATAATAATTTTGGCTTGGGCACAGACGGGGACACTGACAGACAGAATAAGTAAAAGAAACATTAATTTTATTTTCATAACTCTTCTCTAGTTCAATTGTTTATGATCAAAAAAAGTGGATTGTGTAGTACGTATTCTTTGTGCATGGGGTGTTTGCCTCTGTACTTACATGACAAATCGATCAGACAGCATAACGCATCATTTCCATCACAGGAGCGGGAGTACGCTGCCTTTTGTTTTGTCTTTCAAGCCATTGCGGAGCAGCACATCCATTTTCCATTACGAATATCGAGTCCGCCAGATAGTATGCTTCCTCAAGGTCATGAGTTACATGAATAATCGGGATATTAAGCTCTGCTTTTAACTGCCGGAGTTCTTCGCGTAAATTTTCCCTAGTTGCCACATCAAGTGCAGAGAAAGGTTCGTCGAGTAGTAATAATACTGGTTCACGGGCTAGCGCCTGACAAAATGCAGCTCGCTGCCTTTCTCCGCCGGAGATATTGCTGGGTTTGCTTTCAGCAATATGGGTAATGCCGAATTTGTCCAGAAGTCCCTGTACGCAGTTTTTGTCAGCTGCTGCAAAGGCCACATTTTTACGGACATTTAAATGTGGAAAAAGAGTGTATTCCTGAAAAACAAGTCCAAGTCCCCGTTTTTGAGGCGGAGCAAACTGCTTCTGACTGGTATCATTCCATATTGTATCATTGAGAGTTATAGTCCCTTCATCAGGCTGTTCCAGCCCTGCGATGATTCTGACTAAAGTGCTCTTGCCTGCTCCGGATGGTCCTACAATCGCTGTAAGTGAGCCGGAAGCGCAGGTCATTGACACATCCAGCATGAAATTAGGTAATTTTTTGCGGATATCAAGAGTAAGAGTCATGATCGTCTCCTGCTGATTTTGTTAAGCCTGTTAATAGCAAGCAGGGCCATAAAGCTGACTGGAATGATTGCCAGCGACATATAAAGTGCATCATCATAACGCATTGCTTCAACTGCTTCATAAATGGCAATGGATGCTACTTTAGTGGATCCGGGAATACTTCCTCCCACCATGAGAATAACGCCGAATTCGCCTAAGCTGTGAGCAAAAACAAGCATGGCTGAAGCCGCTAATCCGGGTAGACTGTTTGGGAGTACTACCCGGAAAAAGGTGGCGGTGGAGGAAAGTCCAAGTACAGCTGAATTTTCAAGTAAGCGGATATCAAGCTTTTCAAAAGCTGCGCGCATGGGCTGGACTGCAAATGGCAGATTATAAACCAGTGAAGCCAGTAATACTCCAGAAAAACTGAATACCATCCGTTCTCCGGTGAGCTCTCTCCAGAATCCTCCCAGCGGTCCTTTCGGGCCCATAACAATTAGTAATCCGAACCCGAGGACCGTGGGAGGGAGCACCATGGGGAGAGAGACCACAGCATCAATCAAACTTTTACCCCTGAAGTTGCAAAAGGCCAGAATATAAGCTGCTGGAGCAGCGACAACGGGGATAAACAGCGTTGTCGCTACAGCCAACTTAGCAGAGATATATAACGGATACAGATCCATTAGTCGTATCCGTATTTTTTCTTGATGGAAATTACTTCAGGACTGGAAAGAAAAGTAACAAACTTTTCAACTGCAGCTTTGTTTTTAGAGGATTTAAGAATACAGGCTGCCTGAATAACCGGAGGAGCTTCTTTTACTACAGTAAAGGCTCCCTTTTTACCTACTTCAGTAAATACAGAAGAATAAGCACAGAATCCTGCATCAGCTGCCCCGGTAGATGCAAACTGGAAAGTCTGTGCAATGGATTGGGCATAGACCAGCTCTGGTTTTACTGTATCCCATAGCTTTTCTTTCTTGAGGGCCATCATGGCTGCTGTTCCATAGGGAGCGGTTTCAACGTTTGCGATAGCTACTTTATGTAATTTTTTACTTTTAATAGCTTCCTGCCAACTTTCTTCAGCCAGTTTTTTATCCATTGACCAGAAAACGACTTTTCCCTTTGCGTATACAAATGGTTTTTCAGCCAGGCCTGCATCAAAGAGCTTTTTAGGGCGACGCTCATCAGCGGCAAGAAAAAGATCAAAAGGTGCACCGTTAGTTATCTGAGCGTACAATTTTCCTGTGGATGTGTATGTTGCCTGTACTTCAATGCCGGTTGCTTTTTTAAATGCGGGAATAATTTCCTGCATAGCCGGCATGAAGTTAGCGGCCTGTGCGACCAGTAGATCAGCCGCATTTGCCGACATTGGCAAAGCTAAAAGAAATGCAATGATGAGAGCGTAGATACGTTTCATGTTCAATTCTCCTATTTAGATTGAGGTCTTTCTGAATTTTATTTATCAGTGTTCTATGCTTATGCAGTTAGTAGATAAATATACAAACAAGTCACGGGTTTCTTTAAAAACGTGACTCATCAAAGGGTTATTCTGATGAATAATGAAGTAAAGAAAGGTTCAAAGCATTTGGCAGAAAAGGGACGGCTGGCTCCCGCAGATGTTTTTGATGTTCCGGATAATATAACTCATCTAAATTCCGGAGAACTTCATCGCCTTGAGTCAGAATTCCTCGCATGGAAAAGTCAGTCTACCCGTGCAGACTATATTCGTTCCCGTACCAGAATTTTATGCTTGTTTCTGATATTGCGGCATACTGGAGCCAAGCTAGGTGAAATTTTAGGTATAGATGAGAAAAAGAATATTGAATTAAATCATGCTGTCATAACACTTGGAAAAGGAAAGTTAAAACGTGAAGTCCCTCTGCCGCAAAGTGTCTGCCAGAAGTTGAAAGAACTTATCGAGGGGCCGATGAGTTACGGTCTTGAAGGAAAAGTTTTCCAGCTCGATCCCGGTTATGTGCGTCGTACTTTTTATGAGCGGGCAGAAGCTTGTCAGCTTGAGCGAAGAATGGGTGCTCCCAGCGTATTGCGGCGATCACGGGCTGTTGAACTTTTGCGCAGCGGTGTTCCTTTAGGAGTTGTGCGCAAGGTTCTTGGTCAGTCTTCAGCGGATCTTTCCGCAGTATATCAGGAATGGTCTTCAGGTGATGTTAAGAATATTGTTCGCCGTATGGCCCTTGAAGAAACTGCCCTTAAAACCAGTGCCCGTAATACATTTATAGGACATGTTAAAGAAGTACGCCGTGACGGGATACTGGCTGATGTTGAGTTCACGACCGCCGAGGGAGTAACTATCAGCTCCGTTATCACCCTTGAAAGCCTCTACAAGCTTGATCTTGAGCTTGGGGTCCCTGTCTCGGCTACAGTAAAGGCTCCGCTGGTAGCGGTCCGTCCAATTAAAAAATCAGTTGGCAGTTTAAGAAATTGTGTTGCAGCAACAGTAACTTCTATAAAGCAGACTGAAGTCCTTGCTGAAGTTTCCGGTGAGTCAGAAAATGGTACACAAATGTGTGCGTTGGTAACATCCTGGTCCATTGAGGAGGAGGGGATTGAAGAAGGGATGAAGGTTGAGTTCTGCTTTAAAGCTCTGTCGGTTGTCTTATATGCAGTGTGATTGATACCGGATGTTGGAGCTTCCTATTATTTTTGTTTGGAGCATGATCTTTTTTTCTTGTGGATTTTCTACCGTCTGATATGTTTATTCTTGAACGCTCTTTTTATTTTAATCAACTGATCGTGTTAGCTGAGCTTTAATCCACAGGAATAAGTTGTTGAATAGACCTTTTTATTTTTCAAAATTAATTTTGTTTTTATTTATAATTGCGGTTCTATCTTTGAGCGCAGCGAATAGTCACGCCAAGTCATCAAGTCATGCCAAAAAAATAAGTGTTGTTTTCATTAATCCAGGTATGCAGAATTCTGATAATCCAACAGGTGGTTTTTGGAGAAGGGTATCGGTTGTGATGGAAAAGGCTGCATCTGATTTAAATATTGATCTTGAGGTGCTATATGCCAAGCGAAATCATTTTTTAATGAACCGAATAGCTGAGCACGTTCTTAATCGAAAAAAACTTCCCGATTACATGATGGTGGTAAATGAAAAACTTGCTGCTGGGCGAATTATTCAATTGGCAGATTCAAAAGGGGTGAAGACTTTTAGCTTGCTGGTTGGTTTCTATGGGAAGCAGGGACGGGAAATGGGACAGCCCAGAGTGAAGTATAAAAATTGGATTGGCGGCTTAATTCCTGATAATAAGCGGGCCGGATATGTACTTGCAAAAAGTCTGATAGAACTTGCAAAATCTAAAGGATATTCTGAAAAAAATATTAAGTTTCTTCCTATCGGAGGTGATTTTGCCACGAAAGCTAATCTGGACAGGATTCGAGGACTGGATGAAGCCAAGAATGAATATTCAGGCATAACTTTTTTTCCTGAAAGGCATTGTTTATGGCGTAGAGATGAAGCATTTGAAGTTACATCTAAATTTTTAAATAGGGATCCTTCAATCAATGTAATCTGGGCTGCGAATGATCCAATGGCTTTAGGCGCATTAGAAGCTGCGCAGCGGAAAGGGCTTGCTCCGGGGAAAGATATTTTTGTTGGGGGGATAAATTGGGATACTCCTGCATTGGAAGCTATTAATAAAGGAACACTTGATCTTTCTGTCGGAGGTCATTTTATGGCAGGGGGATTAGGACTGGCAATGATTTTTGATTACCACCATGGATATGATTTTGCCGGACCGGATGGACCGGTTGTTACAGAGAAATTTTTTGCTATTGCTGATAAAAAGAATGTTAAGGATCTAATAAAACAAAGTAATTCTAATAACTGGGGTAGCATTGATTTTAGAAAATTTTCAAAAGTGTACAATAAATCTTTGAAAAATTATAATTACCCTATAAATTAAAAGACCTACAAGCACTCATTACTGGGACATTTGATTGTGGTGACTATCTATATAATTTAGATCATCATTGTAGGCTTTCGGGCTCTGTGGTATTTATAGATTGAAAGTTAAAAAATGGAGTAAAAAATTATGAATGAAAGAACAGGTGTAATTACTTTTCAGGGAAATCCTCTGACTCTCATTGGTGATGAAATCAAAGTTGGCGATAAGGCTCCAAAATTCAGCGCAACTGATAATGGTCTTGCGCCTAAATCGCTTGATGATTACGCAGGTAAAGTGTTGATTCTAAGTGCTGTTCCATCTCTTGATACTCCCGTATGCGACATGGAAACTCGTAGATTCAATACTGAAGCTGCAAGTCTCGGTGACGATGTCAAAATTCTTACTCTGTCCATGGATCTTCCTTTTGCACAGGCCCGCTGGTGCGGAGCTGCAGGTGTTGAAGCTGTGCAGACTCTTTCAGACTACATGAATGCTTCTTTTGGTGAAGCATACGGTGTTCTGATTAAAGAACTTCGTCTACTGAGCAGAGCTGTTTTTGTTGTAGATAAAGGTGGAGTCGTTCAGTACGTACAGTACTTAAAAGAAATTACTGAAGAACCTGATTATGATGCTGCTCTTGAAGCTGCTAAAAAACTGGTTTAAGTAATTCTCAAGAATTATAAAAAGGCCTTAAATTCATTCATGGATTAAGGCCTTTTTTTATGATTACAGTCATTTTTATGATACGTATAAATATGATTGTATCTGAAGTAAGTAATCAAAATGAATAAATTTTAAAAATTTGCCAGAAAAGAGTGGAGTTAGGGCTTGACCCATCAATAACTCACGATATAAATGAAATTACAAAAATAAAGGCCAACGTAGCTCAGTCGGTAGAGCAGCTGATTCGTAACCAGCAGGCCGTCGGTTCAATTCCGATCGTTGGCTCCAGTTAAATCAAGGGTTTACATCGAATAGGTGTAAACCCTTTTCTTGTTTCTAGTAGATTTAGTACCAATTTGGTACCAGTTTTGTGGGCCACATTTACCTTTTGGAGTTTGGGTTTTAAGAGTATCTCAGATTATTACATATTAATTTTTAGCCCTATGTTTTTTATGCTTAAAAGTTGTCGTGAAAAAATCTCTGACTTTGCATCTATCATTGTAGGTCTGCCAAGCTTTATTCGCCTTGTTATGAATAGCGAACCTGAAGGTAAGGTTGAATTTGAAAAGACTGCCAAAGTTGTGTGCAAGATCCTGATAGAATTTGATTCGCTTGAAAAAGCATATGCTCAAGCCCAAAAAAGATACGTTTTAAGGGCCATGACAAGAATTAATACTTTAGCCAAGAAGACGCTTCTCACAGATGGGTTCATTTTCCACCTGATACTTTCTGAAAATAAAATGGTGAGCATCTATCCTAGCTTTGTAACTGTTGAAGGACGTAATTACTATGAGCCGGCAATTAACGGATTCGCAAAAGACAGACTAGCACGCGGTAACTTTCCAAAGGAAATTTTTGTTTCTAATTCATTTTTGGGGGGCCGTAGTTTTTATGAGAAAAGGAGAGTGTTACTTTTTCGGCCTGTTCTTGAAGTATTTATATGTACACAGCTTTTCTTGAATGAGTACAGAAAGGACCGAGTGGTTAAAAAGGAATTTGTCAATAAACTACTGACTTTTAGGAAGGCTTTGAATTCTTGTGCTTACTCTGGCCCCAGTTCACTAGAGGATATTGTACATTTTTTAAATCGCAGAAGAGAAGTTCAAAGGCAGTCCAGTACTATTAGTACAGCACTTGCACATGATTTTTTTGGACAGAAGACAGAAGATAGTGAGACTCCTTTGCAGGATGAACTTCTCGATTTTATAGATGAATTGCAAAGGGAACGTGCTGATTTCAATTTGATAAACATCTACTTGGCTATTGCCATTCATAATCTGCTTGAATCCACTCAGGCGCCTTTTGGCAAATATGATGAATTGTGGGAGTTGATGGGTAATCATTTTAAAAGAGATAATCCTTATCTAACCCGTATTCCCGGCGGGAATAAAATCACAATATTTATAACTGGTGATGTTCTAAGTCATAAAGGTTTGTCGGATATTGTGTCTAAAGATAGTTCAATACAAAAAGTATCTTTCAAAAAGAATAATGGTCCCATAATCAAGGCTATCCTGCCAAAAATAAAGGAATTCTGCGAAGATAAAAAGATCAGGAATATTCCTATTATTCCCTAATCCTTCAGCTACCTTCAGATTAACAAATAAATTTGGAGGTAGCCCAATGGCACGACAAAAGTTAAAAAACTATTCTCAGCAGACAGTTTTCGAGAGCCTTCTTGAAACACTTCCTCCTCTTGTTCCCCGCAAGGATCTTCCCAAATATTTAGGTTCACTGATCAGCACTGGGCATATGGCGAATCTCGATTCCGCCGGACTCGGACCGCAATCTATTAAGATAGGTGGCCGTGTTGTCTATACCCGGGAAAGTCTTGTTCAGTGGCTCGAAGCACGTAGTCAGTAGAGGATATAGATAAGATGCTCCTTACTGATATTAACGGCCTAGACGTTTGCAAGGCGGTTTTGGAATATGCCGCTTTAGGTCTTTCCGTCTTCCCATGTTCAGGAAAACGGCCTTGTGTTTCCGGTGGATTCAAGAGCGCGACTAACGACCTTAATCAAATCACCCAATGGTGGCAGCAATTCCCACAGGCAAATATAGGTAGCCCGACCGGAGCGAATAGTTTTGTTCTGGATATTGATCCACCGCACGGGGAAGAGTCGCTTGCTTTGCTTGAAAGCCAGAACTCACCACTACCCGAAACACTGACCCAGCGAACCGGGAGTGGTGGACGGCATCTATTCTTCATACAGCCTGCCGAAATAGATATCCGCAACTCTGCCAGCAAGATTGGCAAGGGACTCGATATCCGTGGAACTGGCGGTTATATCATCCTGCCGCCATCGGTTCATGCTTCGGGTGATTCCTACCAATGGATAACCGAATGTTCTCCCGCTGAGGCTCCCGCGTGGCTGGTAGAACTTATTCTTAACGGATCATCGTCCAGCTCACAGACAAACCAACCTGCATATGTCCAATCCCTACTGAAGGCTGAGAAAGGAACCCGTAACGATTCTTTAAACAAGGTCGCTTTTCAGGTCGGGAAGGATCTTGCGTCTGGTAAGGCGGATGGCGGGAATGTTGAAGCTATTGCCAAAGCAGCTTTGCAAACAGGCTTGGGACCGCAGGAAGTTCAACGGACTCTTCAGAGCGGAGTTCAGGCCGGGAAGAAAGTTGTTGAAGAAAGCAATCCGTATTCAGGGCTAAACACCTCAGCGTGGCCGATCCCGGACAAAGCGGTCTTTTACGGCTTTGCTGGAGAGTTTGCTGAGTTCGCGGTGGAGAAGTCTGAAGCTGATCCTATTGCCGTTCTTGCAACCTTTCTTTGCAGGTTTGGCGTTGAGGTAGGGCAGTCTCCGCACATGTTTGCCGGAGAAAAGCAATACAGTCGGATTAATGCCGTGCTGGTCGGGCAGAGCTCAAAAGCACGTAAAGGCACTTCATCTATTCCTATTCGGGAACTGTTCGCCTTCAATGAAAAGGAATGGATTCCGGCGCAGATTTCTCAAGGTCCGCTTTCTAGCGGTGAGGGGCTTATTCATGCCATTCGTGACCCGGAATTGAAATATCACGTGGATAAAAGCACCGGAGTTGGCGAACAGATTACGATGGACCCTGGAGTTGAAGACAAACGTCTTTTTATTCTTGATCAGGAATTTGCCGGGGCTCTGGCTTGTACAAAGCGGGAAGGCAACACGCTTTCGACTATTGTCCGTACCCTGTTTGATGGCGGAACCATCGAGCCGCTGACCAAAACAAGTAAGCTGGTGGCAACAGATCCTCATGTTGCCATTACTACTCACATTACTTTGCAGGAGCTGCACGCCCGACTTGATCGGGTTGAGATCTTCAACGGCTTTGCAAATCGTTTTCTCTGGCTCTGCGTTCGCAGAACTAAATTGATTCCTTTCCCTGAACCTTTGGATAGTCAGCAGGTGAAGGAGTTTCAAAAGAAGCTCCTTCACCTGCTGGAGGCATCAAAAAGTCGTGCCCAGATGGATTTTGATTCTGATGCCAAAAAGGAATGGGGAAACATATATCCGCTGTTGGCGAAAGAACGAGCAGACCTGCTTGGTTCGGTGCTTAATCGCTCCGAAGCTTATGTCCGGCGTATTGCGTTGATTTACGCCTTGCTTGATGGAAGTGACTGCGTTCGGCTCCCTCATTTGAAAGCGGCTCTTGCTCTCTGGGATTATTGCGAACAGTCAGCGCGGTTCATCTTTGCCGGACTGGAGAGTGATTCGACTTGCCAGAAGATTATGGACGCTTTGGAGGAGTCTGGCGGAAAGCTGGATACTTCCGGTCTGTATAAATTTTTCGGAAACCACATCTCAAAACGAAAGATGACCGTGGCCCTGAACAACCTCCTTGCCAGCAAAAATATTCGAGTTGAGGAATTGAAGCCGCAAGGAGGAGGACGACCACGAAAAATATTTTATTTATGCGAAAAAAGCTAATTTTGCGAATTTACTCAAAGTGCGTTGCGAGTAAGTTCGCAAAATTCGCGCTGAAAAAGAAAAAATGACTCAAACAACGCGGCCTATCAAAAACATAAGGAGGTGATGGGTAATGGCAATTTCGTCGCTGTTTCAAATTTATCTGAGCTGAAGCTTACACACCTAGATTATAGGAGATTTTTGATTATTATCGGTTATTATTGAAGATTCTCCTTAAATCTCACCAGAATAACCTAAAATAACGCATATTCTCCCGGAGTTCGAAGGCAGGACAGGTAAGGTGGGCCCACTTTTTCAAAGCGGTTGACCTTACGTCCTGCACAGCCTTGGGGCTGAGATGGACTTATTCACCTTCGGTTCAACGCAAATTGCTGGCGAAATTCAGAACTCCTGAATTTCGCGATGGTATTAACTGTAAACAATGTAGAGTGAAAATATGAATGGAAAAGGAATTAAAAACGATAAGCTGTCTGTCTTTAGCAAATTGATAATCGAAAACGGTAAGCCGATGGTTTCCTCTTTAGTCGTGGCTGAGTTGTTTCAACTGGAGCATAAGAGCGTCTTGCAAGCTATTCGCTATCTTGAAATTCCTGATGAATTTAACGAGCGCAATTTTGCGCCCGCATCAATTGAGGTTGAAAAGCCGAATGGAGAAAAAATTAAGGAGTCGTCCTGCTACATGACCCGTGACGGTTTCACTCTGCTCGCCATGGAAACTATCGGTAAGAAATCCATTGAGTGTACGATCAGTTTTTTTGAAGCTTTCAACGACATGGATGAGCGGCTGAAGGGGGAGCTAGCAAAAATGCAATTATACGTACGAAAAGGCTATCCTGTTCAGTGACAATAGAAAGGGTGAACTTAAGGAACAGCATCAGGAGCTAACAAGCATCAACGCGCAAATAGCAATCCAGAAGAAGAAAGAATGCAAATTCACGAAATGGGACATCAACGCTTCCCCAAAGGGATAAAGTTGAAAATAGCCAAAACAAATAGGGACCCGCCAGCCGTTTTGCTAACGAGGTAGATCATGAACGAGTTAAGTCGGAGCTTCTCTGAGACATTAAGTCGTTTAAGCGAAGAACAGCAGCAAAGGCTGAAAAATCAAGATCACAAGATAGCCGAGCTGGAACAGGAGGTCCAAGGTTGCCGGGATTTGCTGAGCGGATTGGAAGGTCTTTGAGCGAGTTGTCAAAGCTATAGATATTAAGAAGTCAAAGGATAGAATGAAGTGAAAAACAATAAGATTAAGGCCGACTCTGTAAGTCTAATTCTACCTTTGACGTGAACTGTTTCATAGGGGTATGTAAACGCAGCAGTAGAAAATGGGCTGGTTTGCCCGTACATTTCATATCGCTTTTTTTATTAGGAGTTGTGATGTCGTTTTGGAGTTCTGAGACTATACGCGAACGAGTGAAGAGTGAAGTTCTAGTTACCCCCTTCTCTCCTGACAATGTTAAAAATTGTGCCTATGAACTAATGCTTGGTAGTGAATATTATTCGACAGGTAATGGTGTTAAAGTCAAAAAACGCCTTCACAAAGGAGAACAGATAACAATCCCTCCAGGGCAGTTTGCTTTATTGCTTACTAGGGAGCATGTGAAAATCCCAGATGATGCTATTGGGTTAATCTCAATAAAAGCAGGCATTAAATTTAAGGGACTTGTGAACGTGTCCGGATTTCATGTTGATCCTGGGTATAACGGACGGATTTTGTTCTCTGTATATAATGCTGGCAATCAAGATATTCCTTTGACCCAAGAAAAAGTGTATTTTTTACTGTGGTTTTGTGATTTAGACCACAAAACAGACGATTTGTATGACGGTGGAAAAGTCGATATTTCTGATAGTCACGTGAATGCAATTCAAGGGAATGTTGCATCTCCAGCTCAGTTGCATTCGCGCTTAGAACTTCTTGAAAAGCAAGTAAAAACTTGGAAATGGGTTGGTGCGACTCTTTTCGGTGCTGTGATCTCTATTCTTGCAGCACTCATTAGTGGAGTCGCTCTTAAACTCTTAAGTAATTCATGAAACAGTTACCTTTATTTGAAAATAATAATCTTTATGTCTTTGAAGGGCCAGATGGTGTTGGTAAATCAACTTTATGTGAGATGGTTGCCAGCTATTTGAGCTCTATTGGTATCGCCAATACAGTGATTTCTTTTCCTGGGCAGGAGCGAGGAAGTCTTGGTAAAGTTGTTCATGATATTCACCATGAACAACTTACAACTTTGACTGAAGACATCCACCCTGCGAGTTTACAAATTCTTCATCTTGCTTCGCACATAGATCAATTGGAACAATACATAAGACCAGCTCTTGAGAAAGGGATGATAGTCTTGCTTGATCGTTATTGGTGGTCTCTCTATGCATACGGAATGGTAAATAAAGTTTCGAAAGATCTGCTTCATTCTTTGATTACAATTGAGAAAAAATTCTGGGGTTCAGCAAAGCCCAAAAAAATTTTTTATATTACAAAAGAGGATGTTCTCAAAAGTTCAAAACTAGCGATTGACCTTGATCAAAAATATAAAGAGCTGATCAAAAAAAGTTCCGATGAGGTGAGGCTTATAGAGAACAATTCTACGATTAAAGAAGCCTTTGAGGCTGTTGTTTCTGGAATTGCTATAGGTAAAAAAAATGATCAGTTTAGGGCTGGACGATCATATTCAAATGCAAAGATTATTCCCCCTTCAAGATTAAAAGATAGTCTTAATCCGACAGTTGTTTATGACACTTACTGGAAGTTCGCGGTCAAAAGACAAGAAATATTTTTCCGTAGGCAAAATGAAAGAAGAGGGCCTTGGACTACCGATGAAATTCTTTTAAAACATAAGTTTACCAACGCTTACCGCGCTTCTGACAGAGTCAGCCAGTATTTAATCAAGAATGTTATTTACTCAGGCTCTCAGAGCCCAAAGGAGCTTTTTTTTAGGGTATTACTTTTCAAATTTTTCAATAAGATTGAAACGTGGGAGCTTTTAAAATCTAAGTTTGAGGAACTTACATATTCTGATTTTTCGTTTGCGGCCTATGATGAGGTACTAACTAAGGCAATTTCTCAAGGAAGGAGGATTTATTCTGCTGCTTATATCATGCCCTCTGGAGGAAGGAATTCCCCTTATAAAAAAAAGCATAGAATGCATTTGGACCTCTTGCAGCGAATGGTAAAAGAAGACTTACCCGGAAAAATTGTGGATTCTCCTTCAATGGAAAGCGCATTTAAGTTGATCCGTAATTATCCTTCAATTGGAGACTTTCTCGCTTATCAGTATGTTACAGATATAAATTACAGCACACTAACCGATTTTTCAGAAGAAGAGTTCGTAATTCCCGGTCCTGGAGCTAAAAGCGGTATAAAAAAATGTTTTCGCCCTACAAAGAAAATATCAGATGCTGACATAATTAGACTGGTTATGGATGAACAAGAAAACGAGTTTGAAAGACTGGGGCTGGATTTTAAAGACTTGTGGGGAAGAAGGCTTAAGTTAATTGATTGCCAGAACCTTTTTTGTGAGACTGACAAGTATGCCCGAATAGCTCACCCTGAAGTCGAAGGTGTTTCTAATCGAACAAGAATTAAACAAAAATTTACCCCCTCACCTAAAGGGATAATATATTGGTTTCCGCCAAAATGGGGATTGAATGACAAAATCTCAAACGATTAATGTTCCAACTCAGCTTTTTTATGGAACTGGGGCTAACGATGTATGGCTTAAGGCGATGGTTCATTTTGAGAAATCAAATGATTCTAGGTCGCATGATAGCCGTTTAGGAAAAATCGTAGAATCCCTTCATGCTAATTTTAATATTGCTGATCCGAGGCAAAGGTGGGTTTTGTCTCGTCGTCCCGCAATCAGTCCTGCTTTTGCGATTGCTGAGATTGTATGGATTCTTTCTGGAAGTAATGACGCAGAGTTTCTTAATTTTTGGAATCCAGCTTTACCTAAATTTATGGGGTACGATGAATATTACCATGGGGCATATGGGTATAGGATTAGAAATCAGTTTGTTTTTGATCAGCTGGAGCGTGCTTATCAGACTTTGAAGAAAAACCCAGCAACTCGGCAAGTTGTTATTCAAATATGGAACTCTGAAAAGGATTTTCCTGATGTCGACGGTTCTCCTATGTCGGCTGATATTCCCTGTAATATTTGTTCAATGCCAAAAGTTCGGGATGGAAGATTAGAGTGGCTTCAGGTTATGCGCAGCAATGATCTGTACCGAGGCACGCCGTACAATGTCATTCAGTTTACAACGATCCAGGAAGTTTTAGCAGGATGGCTCGGTCTTGAGTTGGGGGCATATCATCAAATAAGTGATAGCCTTCATATTTACTGTTCTGATCTTGATGAGCTCACTTATTGCGACTCCTTCATACCCTGCAATACGGATTCTCTTTCGTTGCCAAAAGATAAGTTTGATATAGTTTTTAAACAATTGCATGCTTCTGTGAGGAAACTAGCTTCGAAAGAACTGACAGTGAATTCATTTAAATCCATTTGTTCAAAAATTGATTTGCCGATAGCTTATATGAATTTGTTTTATATTTGTGCTGCTGATGCAGCTAGACGTCATAAATGGTTCGAAGAGATGGACCAAGTCGCTGAAAAGTGTACCAATAGACTACTAACTATGGCTTGGGATAATTGGAAAAATAGGTGGAAAAACCGATAGATCGTGTGTTTATAGTTTTTTGTATTATCCTCGACTAGACGCGGTTGTCTTTGCGGTGTAATAATGGTGCCGCTTGAAAGTATTTACAACCACTTAAGTCGGGGGATTGTATGGCTGAAAAGAACGCCTTTATAAGTCATTACAGCAAGGATGACGAGCATATTCAAAAATTAAAAGGCTTGTTAGGTGGAAAGGATTACACTTTAAAGAATAGCTCCATAGACAGCACAAAGCCTAATGCTGCAAAGAATGAAGATTATATTAAATCAATGTTGAGAGACCGGATTCGGTGGGCTAGTACGGTTGTTGTTTTAGTCGGCCCCAGAACACATACTCGCGATTGGGTGAATTGGGAAATAGATCAAGCTCAAAAAATGGGTAAACGGATAGTTGGGGTCTATATAAACGGCGCAATCGGAGAAAATATTCCCGAAAAATTGAAAGAATATGGGAATGCCCTTGTCGGCTGGACTGCTGATAATATAATTGGGGCCATAGAAGGCACTATAAATACATTTATAAATCCCGATGGAAGTGATTGGAAAAGTCCATACACTATTGGTAGGGAGACTTGCTGATGCAGGGGTTCTCATACGTCATACCAAGAGATTACGGCTTTGCTCCAAATCCTTTCGGATGGTGTTGTTCTTTAGCAACATGTAAGCCTAATATTCGCAGAGGGGCTAGTGTAGGGGATTGGGTGATTGCTCTAGGCTCTGCTAAGCATAATCTTCAAGGCTCGCTTGTTTGTTTGATGAAAGTTTCTGAGAAAATAACTTTTGATGCTTATTGGAGTGATCCAAGATTTCAATATAAAAAGGCAAATATGGATGGAAGCCTTATCCAGGCTTGGGGAGATAATATTTATCACCAAGAGAATGGAGCCTGGGTTCAGGAGAACTCACATCATAGTTTGGAAAATGGTCAAGTTAACGAACATAATCTGAATAGGGACACAGGTGTTGATGCCGTGCTTCTTTCAGATTATTTTTTTTATTTTGGCGGAAACGCTAAATTTTTGCCCACGGAGATCTTCAATAAAATTAAAATTGTGAGAGGCTTTAAAAGGATTTCAGAAGAAGACGTGAATGAACTAGTGACGTTTATTGAAAATGAGTTTGAAGCCGGGTTGGTTGGAAATCCTTTACAATTCAATAGTTTTGAGCGCTACGATGGTGTTTCATAGATATTTCCAGTTTGATTAGGAGAATTCATTTTGCCCTATTCTCGAATTTGTTTTGTGGTGATGCCTTTTGGAGAAAAAGAAGTCGACGGAAAGCTTATCGATTTCGAGGCTATTTATTCGGATATCTTTTTGCCAGCCATTCAGGCTGTAGAACTACCAGAAGGTGGAAGACTTGCCCCCCGTAGAGCCGATACGGACTTCTTCGCAGGAATAATCTCGCAAGGTATGTTTGAATATATTGAATATTCTCGACTTGTTTTTACTGATTTGACGGGTTTAAATCCAAATGTCCTTTATGAGTTAGGGCATAGGCATAGAGCTAGACAAGCCGGAACAGTTATCTTTAGGCAGTCTGAGTCACCTATCCCCTTTGATCTGAATCAAGTACGCTTTTTCCCTTACGAATTTGAACCAGCTGAACAGGCTGAAGAGTCCCGTAAGCTCATAACTAAGGTTATTTCTGAGACATTGAAGCGCAACAGATTGGATAGTCCTATTCAACAAATTTTACAGCTACAGGAAGATGGGGATCGTTCGACAGATGAGTTACGTCGTAAGGCTGAGGAGGCTTTGTTGAATCAAGATCCTCATACAGCGGTGACACATCTAAAGGAGGCTGTGAGTGTGTCTCCTCAAAACGCAAAGCTACAGCTAGAACTTGGGCTAATGTATCGTGAATTAAGCCAGTGGGAGGATGCCCTCAACTGTTTTAAAAAATCAACCGAAGCTTGTGGTGGTTATTCAGAGGCATGGCGAGAAAGAGGGATCGCTGAAAATAAATTGTTTTGCAAAAATGAATCTGAGGATTTGACTGTTAGTGGAGAATCATCACTTCGTCATGCTCTGAAGCTCGACCCTATGGATTTTGACGCCCTTTCTTCTCTTGGCGGAGTATTGAAAAGGGCAAACCAATTAGAAGAGGCATTTCAATGTTATTTTGATGCAGCAGAAATATCTAATGGTAATTCATATCCGCTGCTGAATGCATTGAAAATTAAGGGTAAATTGTTAGGTGCAATGGCTCTTAGCCCTAAGGATAAATTTTTGCTGCAAAGAGCAAATAAGAGCTTGAGTGTTCAGGTCTCTAATGACCAGCCATACAATGTGCCGTGGTCTTTTTTTGATCTTGCTGAGGTCTGCTGCTTTCTTGGAGATAAAGAAGGCGCGCTTAAAGCTGTAGATGACGGATTTCTCGTTGCTGAAGGCTGGCAGGTTAAAACTTTTTTTGAATCATTAAGCTTGTTGTCGGGTATAGCAGGGGAATTCGAAGTTTTTCCTGAATTGTTGGAACGAGTAGAAGGTTCAATGGAGTTTTTCGCTATATGAGCAATGAACATTTATTGGAAGTTAGAAATAATGGTGCTGAAGCCGCAATCATTTTCCTTCATGGTTTTTCAGGTAACTTAGAGGCGACTTGGCGCAGTTTTTATGGATATGTAATTGATGATCCGCTTTTTAATAGTTGGGATGTATATTCATTAGGATACCCCAGCAATCCCATGCCCGGAGTTAATTGGTGGCGTACTGATCCTCCGATTAGTATGATTTCAAAATTTATTTCGGCGCAAGTTACTCACTTAAATTTAGCTAAATACAAAGTGTTAAAAATTGTTGCCCATAGTATGGGGGGGCTTGTTGCTCAAAGTATCTGCGCAAATTCATTAGAGGTTGCTGGAAAAGTTGCTGGAATAATTCATTACGGGACGCCCAGCAATGGACTGAAGAAAGCAAAATTATTTGGTTTTTTGAATCCACAAATCCGCGATATGAAATGGAAAAGTCCATTTATCATGTCTCTGCGTGGCGAGTGGGATAAATTGCAGACTAGTAGCCATAGATTAAATTTTTTATCCGTAGCAGGAATGAGTGATGATTTCGTTCCTGAGCAATCTTCTCTTGCTCCTTTTCCTAAAGAAAATCATTTTGTTATTCCCGGAGATCACTTGGAGATTGTACGGCCACAATCAAGTCATTCTTATCCAATAGAAGCATTTAAAGTTCTTTTTTTTGGTGGAGACTATTCTCTCAGCCCTTCATTGTCCGCCGCTCAAGCAGTAGAACGGAAAGAGTTTGAAAAGGCCATTGAGCTGTATCGTTCCTGTTATGCTGATCTAGATAATGAAGCTTTTCGGCTATATGCGCTTGCCTTGGATTCCTTGGGTTTTGCCGAAAAGGCCATTAATGTTTTGGAGGAGAGCCATGAGAGAGGGACTGACTTCCGTGGTATTCTTGCTGGTAGATACAAACGAAGGTGGCGAAATTCTGGCAGAAGTATGAAAGATGCTGATCGTGCTTGTGAGCTTTACTTGGATGCCTATAAAGAGTCTGAAAGTAACAGAGATTATGGGCAATGCTACTACCATGCTATAAATTTAGCATTCATGGAGTTTGTTTATAGAAAGGATAAAATGAAAGCAGCCAGATGGGCAAGGCAGGCAAAGGACTATGCTGAAAATGATCTTTACTCGGCTTGGGCCCTGGCTACATGTGCTGAAGCTTTAATATACATGGGTGATATAAAAGGGGGGCTTGAAGTATATGACAAAGCATTTCACGATACCCGTTTTGGACCGCGAGAATTGATGTCCATGCTTTGGCAGCTATCAGAGATAAATGAGTTGATGCGAAATGAAGATGTTGAAAGGTGGATAGCTTCGGTTACAAGTTAATTCAAGTTAAATGCATAAAAACGCCACACAACAATGATGTTGATGTGTGGCGTTTTTATGCAGCTTAGTAGAGGCGTTTGCCGGGGAAGTCTTCTTTTCGAGCTAAGTTATACAGTCCCAAAAATTCTTGACCAACAAAGCTGCTATATTGATTTTCTACAATAGGTAATATTTTGACTAACTGGTTACCTTTGTTTCCGTGAAAATATCCCAATTCCCAAGGCATCCATTTTGAAGACGAGGAAGTTGTGGAAGTTGCGAAAATTAATTGAGTAGATTCATCCATCCTTTTTCGTAACAAATCGGCAGTTGTTGATGTGACAGAACTGCGATCAAGATGGATATCGACAATCCAGTCTACATAGACAGAATAGCCTTTGTTTACGAGATAACCATGAAGACTGCGAATATACTGTCTGTCGTTGTAGTTATGTGAAATAAAAAAATCAAAAGAGCGATATGACTGTGTTGATGCATGTAATGATTCATATATGGGCTTACTTCTCATGGCGGTTTTGCTTAGTTGAGAATATGTCGAATATTCGTTCAGTTCGGACTTAGTAAAAAAAGCCATTGTGTCTCCTTTGGTATTTGCGGGTGAATGCTATTATTATAGTTGCTCTGGGAAGATAGCTGTTTTGAGTCGGTTCTGTAAATGGATGAACTGAACTGTTCTATTTTAAGTCTTAATTCTTTAGATGAAAATTATGCCTTACGGTAATGGATACCCCTACTCCACAAGAGTATTCTTAGGCAATTCAACCGACGAGTGTCACTATTCGTTTGTGAAAACTGAAATTGTCTTTTTAAGTACACTGAATTCGTATGCTACACATGGGTGCGGGAATAAAATTTTGCAATCAATTTTGAGGTGAGCGATATAATGAGGAATTTGGAGATTTTGGATTATTGATGCTGTTTATGGTTTATTGAGTACAGCAATAGTGAATAGCCATAGTTAAGAATAATATGCCACAGAAATAGATAGTTTTTTGAAACGAGTTTTTGAAAAAACTATTTATGTAAGAAAAATGCTGATTTATGCAGTATAAAAAATACTGAGGAATAATAAATACTATTAAAAAAGCTGTTATCCCTATAGTCTTGTATGCAGTGTCACCCGTCCATGTGTCGTTAAGCCTAGAGAGGAATATTAACGAAGAGATAAAGACGTAAGGAATTGTTAATAAAATCATATTGCCTAAAATCAATCGGTATATATTAGGTTTTTGTTGATTTCCTAGAAGTTTTAAAATGGCTAAAGTGTATATGTAGTATGGTAGGGTTGTTGCCAGACATAATAGTGTAATTGCAATGCAGCGTGCAATACCTTCAATCTTATCCGTGAAGCCTATTAGAATTGGTATTTTATCTTCTAGCGAAGCTAGGCTTGGAATGTTTATGTAATCTTCAATTGAATAAGAAGTAAGGGCGGCTGTAATTGATAATATTAAAAAGTATCTTGTGGTGAAATAACCAAGAGTTTCTTTGTGTGTTGGATGGTATGCATCGAAGTTTGCAAGAATTCCTAGCACGTTTTTTTTAAGTCTTTCGAGACGTTCAATGTATGTTTGTATCTGAAATGACTGATTCATAGCGACCTTGGCTACCTAACCAAACACCCCTGTCCAACAGGAGTAACCCCAGACAAATCAACCTGACTGCGGACTTTTCCAAGGTCATAGTTAGCCTGCATAGCCAGCCAGCTTTCAGGGGTACGTCCGAGTACCTTTGAGAGGCGCAGGGCCATTTCAGGGGATACCGCGCTCTTGGCGTTCAGGACACGGGCGAGAGTGGAGGGAGCCACGCCGAGCATCATTGCCAGCTTGCGGCAGCTGAGATTGTATTCTTCCATGTATACGGAGCTGATAAGCTCACCGGGATGTGGGGGATTGTACATAGTCATTAATGATAATCCTCGTAGTTTAAAATGTAGGCATTCCCGTCGCGGAATTTAAAGGTCAGCCGCCAATTGCCGTTAACGGTTATGGACCAGAGATCTGTACGGCTTCCTTTGAGCTTATGCAGCCTGAATCCGGGAAGGTTAACGTCCTCCACTTCCTGAGCCGTATCAATGACTGAAAGTTGGATTCTCAGTCGTTTGGAATGCTTGGCCTGTATCCCGGCAGTTGAACCGGATCGATAAAATTTTTCCAGACCTTTGTGCTTAAATGTTTTGATCATTGCTCTTCATTTGTATGTTGCGCATTACGCAACGTTTTGTCAAGGAGCGTTGAGGACACTATTCTTCCAGCACCTCAACCGCCCGCATAAGTCCGTCTGGCGAAAGATGGGCATATCGTTGGGTCATCTTAAAGTCAGCATGGCCCATAAGCTCTTTTACACTATACAAATCCACGCCGCGCTGGACCAACCATGAAGCGAATGTATGGCGAAGGGTATGAAAACATACTCGCAGCCGAGGATCATCAATCCCTTCGTTGAACATGGGGTCAACGGTGCGATAAAAAATTTTGGATACGGTTTTCATTATATAGCCATTTCTTGAGGGGAAGATCAGTTCAGAGCTTGCCCCTTTGCACTCTTTAAGGCGGCGAGCGAGCATTTCCAATGTGTCTGTGAGTAGATAAGCTTGTCTGTTGACCTTGCCTTTTGTGTCCCTGATTGAGAGCTTTTTACCTGAAAGATCTACGTCGTGCCATGTCAGTGCTGCAATTTCTCCAAAGCGTAGGCCACAGCGTATAGCAAGAAGAGCCATGTCATGTGTATGGCCACGATGCTGTTTTAGTTCATCTAATAGTTTTTGAGCTTCTTCCGGTGTAAGGAATCGTTCTCGGCGATTGTCTTTTTTTGGGATTGATACTTTTGTGGTTGGTGAGTCTCCGTGTACATACTCATCGCGTCTAGCCATATTCCAAAGGTGAGAAATTGTCCCAAAGACGTATTTGATTGTGGACGTAGTGCGTTTTTTTTTGAGGAGGGCGGTTTTTATCTTTTCAATATCTTTGGGGCGGATTTCACTAAGCGGCATATTTCCGATGGCTGGAGCAATCCAGTTGCGGTAGAGCCCTTCTTCAGTTCGTGTAGAACCGTATGCCTTGTGAGCTTGTTGCGGCCAGTAGTATTGTTTCCAGAATTGGGAATAGGTAATGCTGGCTTTCTTGTCTTTTTCCTGTTTGAGGACTTTCTCTTCTCGTTTTTGCTCAGCGAGCTCTCTCTTTTCTGTCAGGGAGATACAGCCTTCACCGGTCCTGATGTTCTCTTTTAGTTCGGCCAGAGTTAGGGCTGCTTTTGCTTCGGTCCATCCTGCTGATGCCCAGCCTAAGGTAGGCTGGTATCGTTTGCCTTTATGTGAATAACGAAGGCCAAAGCAGCGGTCAGGGCGGGGGCCGTGCTTTCTGGTGGAGTGTTCATACCAGCGGATGCCGGGGTACTTTGAGGAAGTAATCCATTTACGCATTTCTTCACCTTGAAAATTCAGAGTTAAAATCAGGTACCAGTTTGGTACCACTTTTATGTGGTTTAACCTGATATGACATGAACATTTCTGAAAGTCTAGTTTGCTTAAAAGTTAAGTAAACTAAGTGTATATGTGAAAAAATAGCGTAGTTAGGAAAAAATGTAAATCTGATTCGTAACCAGCAGGTCGTCGGTTCAATTCCGATCGTTGGCTCCATGAAAAAGTAAAGCCTCACAGTGTGTTATAGCATTGAGAGGCTTCTTTTGCTTGTGGTGAAAAGTAGAAAATTTATTTTTATCATATTTCAACTTACCTTCTTGACATGTTATGCAATACTTGGATATTGAAAATCATAATCAATAAATCCATCTATAAATAAAGAGTAATGCAAATGAATGGAAGTCTTTTCACCCCTCAGAATAACAAAGTATGGAGCATGGGTGAAGTCGCTGCTAATAGTGCGGTCAGGGTGTTTGACCATATTGCTAATCTTGATTCAAGTGTTGACTCAGAGCCTGTGTGGCGTGAAATGAAGCTCAGGCCCGGGCTTCGGGTAAGCGCATTCGAGGGTACTCTTTCTAGCGATTTTTCATTCAGTTACCAAAAAAAGAATACTTTTCTTGATTTCGGATTTTTCCTTGAAGGCGCAATTGTAAATAATCTCTGTGAAACTTCTATAGGCCCTTTCAGGATTGAGAATTTTGCAGGATATGGAGGGTTGGGATTTTTTCAGGAAATGGCAGGGAGTGCTGAGCCAGCAGCACAAGGTAAGGTAAGAAGCATACATCTTCATATCATCCCTGAACTGCTTCACGAGTTGCTGGCTGAAGATATTCATGCAGTACATGATGATTTAAAGAATCTGCTGGAAAATCAGGGTGAGCATGATTTCTTTCTGCAGCACTCCATGGATCCTGTCGTTCAAATTGCGGCTAATGAATTGTTTTATGGACTCTCAGGCGGGCATTGCACCAGAATGTATCTGGAAGGAAAAGCTCTTGAACTTATAGGTTTTCAGGTTATGAAACTGGAATCTAAGTCCGGTGTGCATAATACTGTTTTGACCCCAAAGGAAGTTGAGCAGCTCAAGGATGTTCAGGCACATCTTAAGGAGAAGTTTGACGCACCACCGAGTATGGCTGAACTGTCTAAAACTCACATGATGAGTATCAGCAAAATTCAGTCAGGTTTTCAGGAACTATTTGGAATGTCTGTATTTGGTTTTTTAAAGGAATACAGACTTCGAAAAGCAAGAATGTTTTTTGAAAACGGCGATATGAATGTCAGCGAAGTCGGATGGGCTCTCGGTTATACCAATCTAAGTCACTTCAGTACTGCATATAAAAAAAGATATGGCATTCTTCCTAAGCAGTTTTTAAATTCAGTGCGAGAAAGAAAAGTAATCTGTTCTAATTGTGAAGATTTTAAAATTTGAATTTGTAAAATAATTTTTGAATAAAATTTTGCTTTGAAAAGCGTATTGCGTGTATTCGTAATACGCTTTTTATGCATTTTTCAGGCAAAAGTCTGTCCTTGCAATGTAGAAATTTATAATTCCGCTAGGTTCTTGTGCACAAAGTTTAAACGTAAATGGAATAGATTCTGTTTTGGGGTAAAAAAATTATGTTTAGGGGTAGTTTTGTCGTGTTAGAGGGGGATATGTTTACCCAAAGGTGTTTAAATCTACCGGCTGGATGATTTTTTTTGAGACAATGGTTAAGCTGCTTAACTAAAATACGAAAACTGAGGTAAGCTAAATGAACAAGATAAAGCAGTCTATAATTGCTTTTGCTATAAAGCGAAGCTGGATAACGATCATCATGCTTCTGATGCTGACGGTCTTTACAGGAGCATTTTTTCCTAAAGTGATTATTGATACCGATCCGGAACATATGCTTCCTGCTAATGAGCCTTCCCGTCTTTTTCACAATGAGGCCAAAGCTAAGTTTGCTTTGTCTGAAATTGTAGTGCTCGGGATTATGAACGAAGAATCTCCCAACGGTGTTTTCACTCCTGAGACATTGGGACGAGTCTACGAACTGACTGAATTTGCGAAGACTTTGAGCTGGGATAATCCGGAAGACCCGTCGAAAAAAGACGGTGTTATCGAAGTTGATATGGTTGCACCATCTATGGTTGAACATATCAGCCAAGAGGAGGCGGGGACAATTTCTTTTGATTGGCTAATGCCCCGTCCTCCTCGAACTCAGGCTCAGGCCGATATTGTGCGTGAAAAGGTTTTTTCAAACCCTATGCTTGCCGGTCATATGGCATCAGAAGATGGCAAGGCGATCTGCATATATCTGCCGTTGACGGATAAGAATCAGAGCTACAAGGTTTATACGGCCCTTCAGGGAAAGATCAAAGGATTAGGAGGAGGGGATGAATTTTATATTACCGGACTACCTGTAGCTCAGGACGCCATCGGTATTGAAATGTTTACGGAAATGACTCTTGCATCTCCGCTCGCCATGGGAACCATCTTCTTATTGCTTTATTTCTTTTTCCGTAAGCTATCGCTGACTTTCCTGCCTATGATAATTGCGACTCTGTCGGTAGTTATAACTATGGGATCAATGATTGGTCTGGGCTATAAAGTTCATATCATGAGCTCTATGATTCCGGTTTTTCTAATGTCCATTGCGGTGGTGGATTCAATACATATTCTATCGGAATTTTTTGATTTGTATTCGCCGGAGAAAGGTCGAAAACAAACTATTCTTGAGACATTGAATATCTTGTTCATGCCTATGCTTTACACTTCGCTGACCTCCGCTGCGGGTTTTCTCTCGCTCGCTCTTACCCCAATTCCTCCGGTTCAAGTTTTCGGTGTGTTTGTGGGATTGGGCATCATGGTCGCCTGGCTTTTAACCATTATGTTTGTTCCTGCATACATAATGGTCCTGCCTGCTCGGGTTTTTGATAACTTCGGTGGAGCCATGCGTGGGCATGAAAAAGGAACCTTTCTTGATCTTTTTTTGAAGAAAACAGGTGCGTTTTCATATCGCTACGCTAAGCCTCTGCTGGGCTTGGTTATGATTTTGCTGGTGCTATCCGTATGGGGAATCAGCAAGATTCAGATTAACGATAACCCTGTCAAATGGTTTGCTCCAAGTCATCCCATTCGTATGGCTGACACTGCACTGACCAAACATTTTGGTGGAATTTATCCTGCGTATCTTATTCTTGAAAGTGAAGAAAAGGAAGTTAGTTATTCCGAATCTGAAAAGCACAGGCTGTCTGAGAAGTTTATGCTTTTTGCCGATACTCTTGCCGTGAAGTCTCCAAATGCTCCCAAATTGGCAGCATTGTTTGTGAGTGAACTGGAACTCATGCCGGATTCAACTTATACAGAAAAGTCATTTCTTGACCGTGCAGCAGATTTAGCAGGGCAAAAAGCTGAAAAGGCTAGTGATGAAAATTACTATCTGTATGACGAGTTTGCCAGCTTTTTCAACCTAGAAAAAGAGCGTCAAAAACCTTTTAAAAGACCTGAGATGCTTGAATACCTTGCTAAGTTACAAAGGGAAATTGAAGCAGCCGGATTGGTTGGTAAAAGCATTGCTCCTACTGATTTGGTCAGCAAAATTAATCAGGAACTGACTGACGGCAAGGATGCCAGTTATCTTGTGCCTGAAAAGCTTCAGGGAGTTGGTGAGTGTTACATGCAGTATCAGCAGAGTCATCGCCCTCATGACCTCTGGCATTATATAACTCCTGATTATACCGGAGCTTGTGTTGTCTTCCAACTTTCCAGTGGAGATAACAAGGTGATGGAAGCAGTGGAAACTTTTGTAAACAATTACTTTGAGCATAACCCTCCTCCTTGTGCCGTTTCCCACAACTGGGCAGGCCTGACTTATATCAACGTCGCATGGCAGAGTCAGATGGTGGAAGGCATGCTACGTTCTTTTCTCGGTAGTTTCGTCATTATATTGCTCATGACTGTTTTCTTGTTCAAATCATTAAAATGGGGCGCACTATGCATGATCCCGCTAACGATGACTATTGCAATTATTTATGGATTTATCGGACTTATCGGCAAGGATTACGATATGCCTGTTGCCGTGCTCGGAGTTTTAACTTTAGGGATGTCCGTTGACTTTGCTATCCATTTTGTAGAGCGCTGTAGGACTCTTTATTCCGAAACAGGCTCTTGGAGTGAGACCCTACCTAAACTATACGGGGCTCCGGCAAGGGCCATCAGTCGCAACGTGCTTGTTATTGCAATCGGTTTTTTGCCTATGCTTATCTCTTCCCTGATTCCTTACCGTACGACAAGCATCTTGCTGTCATCCATCATGATGCTTTCCGGCGTTCTGACTCTGGTAGCTATGCCGGCAATTATTACTTTGGCTCCGAAATGGTTCTTTGTTGGAGATAAGGTCTCTATTTCTGAGGAAAAAGTACAGGCAACAACTATCCCTGCAGAAGTTCACCGTTAATTAAAAGAAATATTGTTCAGGAGGACTCCAAAGAGGCTCGCTGCTTTGGAGTCCTCCTGAAAGTGCATCAAAATATCAAATAAAAGAGGTTTAAAATGAAATACATAAGATTACTGGCTGCGGCATTTATGTTTGCAATGTTAATAGGTGTTTGCCCAGCTAAGGCTGAATCTCCGGATGTGGGGGATATAGTTAAACGTGCAAACCATATGGCTTTGTATCAGGGCGAAACATGCAAGGGGAAGATTCACTTGCAGATAACAGACAGTCAGGGGCGCACTAGAGTTAGAGACTTGAATATCCTGCGCAAGAATACTGATAAAGATGACGGGAAGCAGATGTACATGTCTTACTTTAAGGCTCCTGCGGATGTTCGTAGAATGGTCTTTCTGGTTCATAAAGTTATCCAGCCGGGCAAAGATGACTCTCGCTGGTTATACATGCCTAGCCTTGATATGGTGAAAAGAATTGCTGCCGGAGACAAGAGAACTAGTTTTGCTGGATCTGATTTTCTTTACGAGGATATTTCAGGGCGTAGCCTGTATGAAGACGCACATGAATTGATCGGGACTAAAGACGGTTGTTATATATTGAAGAATACTCCTAAGAATCCTGGAGATGTGGAATTTTCTTATTATATTGCTTATGTGGATCAGAATTCATTTATTCCCATGAAAACTGAATATTTTAAAAGTTCAAATACTCCCTATCGCACGATGAACGTGATCAAGGTTGAAAGAATTATCGCTGATAAAGACGGGGAGGTGATTTTATATCCCACTGTAACATGCTCTAAGGTTAGAAATAATGAAACTGGGAGTGAAACTGTTATGACTTTTTCCAACATTACTTACAACCTTCCGGTCGATAAAAGTGTTTTTGGTGAAAGATATTTGCGCAGACCTCCGAGAGAATTGATACGATGAGGTTTAAGAAGATCAAAATCATAGCCGTGTGGCTTGGGCTGCTTGCAGCCCTCGCCTCTCCGGCAGCAGCACAGGAAAAAAGTTTTTTTGAGCTTCCTCCACTTTTTGATCAATTCGCTCCTGTTGAATTCAACGGATTTATTGAGGCAAGAGTTGGATCACGAACTCAGAATGATCCTGAGGAAAAACAGTTTTCAATGGCTGAAGTGAGGATGCAGGGAGAGTTGTTTACATATACTGACTGGGCAGACTTCAAATATAAAGGGGATGTTCGCACGGATGCTATAAGCAACAGAATCGCTTATGAAACTCGTGAACTGTGGATGTTTTCCAGACCGTCCGATTTCATGGATATGAAAATCGGGAGGCAGGTCCTTACATGGGGGACAGGAGGGTTGGTGTTTCTGAATGACCTTTTCCCCAAAGACTGGCGTTCATTCTTTATGGGCCGGGACGCAGAATATCTGAAGGCTCCTTGCAACGCTGCTAAGGTTAGTTTTTTTACCGAAGTTGCGAACCTTGATTTGGTTTACAGTCCCCAGTTTGAACCTGATCGTTATATCGATGGTGAATATATTTCTTACTGGAGCGGACTTGAAAACAGTCTTGTAGGACGGGATAATATTCTTAAAACAGATATTCCTGATGAATGGTTTAAGGATGATGAGGTCTCAGCTCGTATTTACCGTAATATTAATAATTACGAACTGGCCCTATATGGGTACTGGGGGTACTGGAAACAACCTGCCGGAATGAATTCAAGTGATGAGGCTACTTTCCCTCCCCTTAATGTCTACGGGGCCAGTATTAGGGGACAGGTCGGTTCGGGGATCGGTAATATTGAGGTTGCATGGTATGACTCCACCAAGAGCCGGGGCGGGACCAATGCAGAGGTGGATAACTCTCAGATACGTTATCTGGTGGGATATGCTCATGAACTTTGGACCGATAGCAATTGCGAAGTGCAGTACTATGTGGAGCAGATGCTGGACTACGGTAATTATCGAGATGTGCAGAACCCCAAATACCCCAAGGATGAATTTAGGCATGTCATAACCGTGCAGTTTACCCAGCAGATGATGAACCAGAACCTGACTCTGGTGTTGGATTCATATTATTCACCAAGTGATGAGGATGCATATCTGCGACCGAGTGTCCATTACAAAGTGTCAGACCAGGCAACTGTTGGGATCGGTGCAAACTTTTTTATTGGTGCAACAGAGCAGACTTTTTTCGGTCAGTTTACTAACAACTCAAACATTTATACTTCGCTACGTTACAGTTTTTAACTTGACTGTTTTAGTTAAGATGCTTTACCTTCAAAGGTATGAATAGCAAAGAAGAGACAATCAAATATATGACAGGAAGACTCATGCGGATAATCAACAAACATTTGCGCATTGAAGCACAGCCTATTCCCATAAGTGAAGGCGTTGAGCTGCCAGCGGGTGAAGTTCATTGTTTGCAGGCGATCGGATTAAATGAGGGCGCTAACCTTAAATCAATTGCCACGGTTATGGGGGTCTCCAAAAGCGCTGTTTCCCAGATGGTGGGCAAACTTGAAAAAAAAGAATTTGTACGAAAGGACAGTTCACCGGATAACAACAAAGAGCTACTTGTCTTTTTAACCGGAACTGGTTGGGAGGTTTTCAACATGCATCAGGAATTTCATGAGAGACATATGCATAATCTGCTAGGCAGACTGGATGAATTTTCTGATCCGCAGATTGCGTCTGCTTCAGCCATTCTTGCTATTGTGGAGACTGTTGTTGATGAGCGTATTGCTGAAATTTTCAGTAGGTCCAAGTAAAAGTTTTCTTAGAAAAATATAAGTTGTCAAGGGCCGTTCGTGACATGAATTGTCCTTTTTATTTAAAGTAATAGTTAAGCTTCTTAACTAAGAGGAGCCGCCCGCTCCAGTCCTGTCACTCACTTTTGATGGGAATATGAACGAAAATAACAGAATTAAGGTTGATTCATTTCTTTACAATATCTAACTGTTGGAGAATTTGATGCAGACGAATTATAAATCAGAAAACAGTTGTAAATGCAGACATGGTGGGGACAAACGCGGTCCTACAAGTTACCAAATGCATGATTCCAACCTCGTTTTTGAAGCTTTAGAATTGAAAAACGGTGATGTTTTTTTTGATATGGGATGCGGTCCTGGGGATTATTCGATTCATGCTGCCAAAGATCTTGGTATTGCTGGAACTGTTTATGCGCTGGATAGCAATATAAGTATGCTCAAAACAGTTGATAACAAGGCTATTACGAATGGACTGAGTAATATTCAAACCGTTTACGGAGATATGACTGGTGTACTTCCTTTTGAAGATGAGAGCGTAGACACCTGCTTTATGAGTACTTCTCTACATTGCATGGATTTGCAAAAGTGCGGAACAGCTATCTTCAAGGAAGTTGAGCGTATACTTAAGCCTTCAGGGCAGGTTGCTGTTATTGAATGTAAAAAAGAGAAAGTCGACTTCGGGCCTCCGGTGCACATGCGAATTTCAGCAGAAGACCTCAAGTCCGTAGTACAGCCTTTGGGATTTTATGTGACCTCATATCTGAACCTTGGTTTTAACTATATGATCCAGTTTAAAAAAAACTTTAATGGAGTTTAGAATGAATATTCTTAATATGTACTCATCACTGAACGGGCAGACTGAAAAGGTCGCTTTTGAAATTGAAAAAGCAGTAATTGAAGCAGGTTTTGCGGTTACAACTGTTAATGTTAAAAATCAGGATGATGTTATTGACCTGCTTGCATATGATCTAACCTTTATCGGGTCAGGTGTTTATACATGGCTGCCGGGTAAGACTATGCTGAAATGGATTGAAAAGCAGATGGATTATGCTCGGAAAAATGATTTAATTCTTCCGGGATCACCACGAATTCCAGGAAAATTTGCCTGTGTTTATTGTACTTATGCGGGGCCACATACAGGTGAGGGCGAAGCTATTCCTGCTATTAAATATATGGGGCAGCTTTTCGAGCATTTAGGAATAACCGTTGCTGATGAATGGAGCATTGTCGGAGCGTTTATTCCTGAAAAAATGCGTCATTTTAATAATTGCGGTCGTCTTGGAAACATTGTGGGACGTCCAAATACTGAAGATTTGAGACAGGTGCGGGAAAAGACAAAAGGAGTAATTGATTATTTGCAGCTTTCTGTTCCCGTTAAATGAATTAAGCGGCTATTTTTTATCCTTAATTTAAGTTCTTTTTTAGAATATCGATCAATATGTCGGCGCACATAAGTTTTTTCATGGGGACTTGGATTTTTTGTACGCAAACTGTACGCAAAACTGCGTACAAAACTCGGTAGTTTTAGGTAGTTTTCGGCAGTTTTTAAAATGGACCGAAATAGGGGTATGACGCATAAAACAAGGGATAACGGGCGTTCCCGGCGGAAAATTTGATCTACCACCAGCCAATTCGTAACCAGCAGGCCGTCGGTTCAATTCCGATCGTTGGCTCCATAGTAAAATCAATGGTTTGCATGCAATATGTAAACCATTTTGTTTTGTCTAAAATGTGTGTTGTCCCCGTTTTTGTCCCTATAAATTGGTAGCATTGCTTTAATAGTCAAGAGCTATTCTCTGTTCGTGGCTAATAACTTCTTGTGTGAAGCCATCTCTTTTATGAGTTAGATTGACTGTTTGAAAAGTATTAGGCTCTTCGTTTTCCTCCATATAGGTGTAACTGTTTGTGGCGAATATGATTTAAATAGACAGGTGCAGCTACTTAGGTATTGTGGTAGCGGGCTAGCTGTGGTGAATGTCGGGGCATTTAGGATGGTGATTTTAACATCGCAGTGCGTACCGTGTTGCATTGTGCTCAGTCGGTTCATGAAAGCCTTGGTACAACAGCACCTCGGGGTACGGTTAATTTCAGTCTTGGGTAGCATACCACCGAATAAAAGATTGTGGCTGCAATTCACGCTATGAAGCAGATTGTTTTTTTGCAGGATCAAGCTGTATCTGAGCTAGATAGTCTGGCTCGACATTTTGTTGTCTGTCTACGTATACTGTTGGATCTAATTGATTTATTTAGATAGGAAGGAATTGCTTTGTTGATAATATAGATGAGATAAGAGGAATAGATTATGCTGCATACTTTATAGATACTGCTTTGTTGGGGATGGTTTATTTATGTGATTATGACTGTTCACTTGCTGCTTATTTATGCGGAAAAAGTCCTCGATTGCACCGCGTTTATCGTATATGTGAACCACATCTGGTTCGGTCAGACTCATAATAATTTATGATGGGTCTAGTGTTACAGAGTGTTAGGTTACCTGTAATTATTTTACCAATTTATGTGAAGGGTTATCAAAAAATGAAAATTGCTGTGGTTGTTGGTACTCGACCCGAAGCTATTAAAATGGCTCCACTAATTAAGGAACTCGAGGAAAGAGACGGTATATCGACCTCGTTGATTTCTACCGGGCAACATCGCTCTCAGCTTGATCAGGTTTTCACTTGTTTTAATATCGTTGCTGATGTTGATTTAAATTTAATGCAGAATGTTAAAAATTTAAACGAGTTGACAGCTAACGCAATTTCAGGGGTGGACGCAGTCATTGAAAATATAAAGCCTGATTTTTTATTGGTCCAGGGTGATACAACGACTGCATTTGCAGGGGCGTTAGCCGCTTTTAATCGTCAAATACCGGTTGGTCATGTCGAGGCTGGATTAAGAAGTGGCAATATTTTGAATCCTTATCCCGAAGAAGCTAATCGGCGTATGGTAAGTGTTTTTTCAACTCTAAACTTTGCACCGACAGAAGTTGCAAGGCGGAACCTTCTTAATGAAGGAGTCTCTCCCAATAAAATTTTTGTGACAGGAAACACTGTTGTGGATGCCCTACACAGTATCTCTGTTAAAGTGAAAGCTCTTCCAAAGCATATTGCCGAACTGGTTGATCCTGATAAAAGGATTATTTTGGTAACAGCGCATCGCCGTGAATCATTGGGGAGGCCTTTGCAGAATATTTGCAGGGCCATTAAAGAAGTCTCCAAGCTCTATGATGATGTGGAAATAATATTTCCAGTACATAAAAATCCAGCGGTCAGAGAAGTTGCTTTTAGTATCCTTTCCAGTCTTGAACGTGTTCATTTGATTGAACCTCTTAATTATTTAGATTTTATTTCGACGATGAAAGAGTCCTCTTTAATCATGAGCGATTCCGGTGGAGTGCAGGAAGAGGCTCCTTCGTTCGGCGTACCTGTTTTAATTATGCGTAAGACAACAGAGCGTACTGAAGCTTTGAATACAGATGCCCTGACGCTTGTTGGGACTGATTGTGACTCGATAATTAAACATGCACAGGATCTTCTAGACGAATCTTCAACTGGAAATGTACTGGTGTCAGGAAATCCTTTTGGTGATGGTTTGGCCTCAAGACGAATAGTAGATACCCTTATCTTATGGAATCAAGGTTTCGTGCCCCTAATTCAGGAATATGAAGAGGGGCATATTTGTTCTGGCAGTTTGTCCAGTTGATGGAGCGTAAAGGCTGATCGCTACCGGGGCAACTCTCCTTCAGTAATGACTGTGTTGAAGTCATATGCACTCGACCTGTCCCTCTCTGGACTGGATCTTTACAGACGTATATATAGAGTAGCGATGTTGATGCATAGTAAATATGTATGAAATATAGAAACATAACGACACATCCTTTGGCTGGAGTCATTTCCTGTTCGCTGTGTTGTTGATTTTCGAGGGTGATATGAGAGCAGGATTTGTTCTTTTCATGGATTTTATATTACGGGGCTATCAGTATCGATCATTGATATGGACTATGGCGTTACGTGAAATACGGTCTCGCTATGCAGGTACAGCCGTAGGTTTTACTTGGTTTTTCATCAATCCGCTCATGACAATTCTGGTCTACTGGCTTGTTTTTTCATTAGGGTTCAAGGTCAAGCCGGTCAACGGGGTTTCATTCATTGTAATGTTTTTGTGTGGGATGATACCGTATACCACTTTGAACGAAGCGCTTGTGACAAGTGCCAACTGTATCAGCTCTAATCCTCATCTTGTAAAGAAGACGGTTTTTCCTACAGAGATGTTGCCTATCGTTAATTTGCTCTCCAGTTTTATGAGCAACGCGTTCATGACCGGATTGCTTGTTGTTTTCATGTTGTGTTCAGGCATCTCCTTCAGTCTGTATAACCTTCAGATTTTTTACTATCTTTTCGGTCTGTGCGTTTTCTGCGTCGGTCTAGGATGGCTTCTAGCTGCATTGTCGGTTTTCTTTCGCGACCTTGGACAAATTCTTGCGGTTATCCTCAATCTGTGGTTCTGGGCCACGCCGATTGTCTGGGAAATACAAATGGTGCCTGAACAATATCGTATCTTTCTTAAATTGAATCCCTTGTATTATGTTGTTGAGGGCTATAAGGCTTCTTTTATTTTTCACAAGCCTTTTTGGCTCGACTGGTGGGGAGGCATATATTTCTGGGGCTTCGCTTTGTTGATGTTTGTTGTCGGGGCATTGGTTTTTAGAAAACTTAAACCAGAGTTCGCTGACGTATTGTAGCGGAGGGCGTATGAGCACTGTAATATCACTGACAGGAGTGTCGAAAAAATATCGGCTGTTCCGGTCGCCTAAGGAACGCCTGAAGGAAGTCTTCCATCCGTTCAAAAAACAATATCATACCGAGTTCTGGGCCCTTCGGGATATTGAACTGTCGATTGAGAAGGGGAGTACCGTTGGCCTTGTCGGACGTAATGGGGCCGGGAAATCGACTTTATTACAGATTTTATGCTCAGTTCTTAGTCCTACAACCGGGGATGTGCATGTTCACGGGAGGATCTCAGCCATACTTGAACTGGGAGCGGGGTTCAATCCCGAATTCAGCGGAAGGGAAAATGTTATCCTTAATGGCAAGGTGATGGGCTTCTCCTCCGCTGAGATGCTGGAGCGGGTCCAGCTTATAAAAGCGTTTGCTGAAATCGGGGATTTTTTTGACCAGCCGGTGAAAACCTATTCTTCCGGTATGTTTGTTCGCCTCGCATTTGCCTCGGCTATCAGTGTCGACCCGGACATTCTTATCGTGGACGAAGCTTTGGCTGTTGGCGATGCCAAATTTCAACACAAGTGTTATGCCAAATTCAAGGAGTTTCAGAAGGCTGGTAAAACCATTGTTTTTGTCAGTCATAACTTGGATTCGGTTACTCGGCATTGTGATAGCGCATTTCTTTTGGAAAAAGGGCGGATTGTCGATCGCGGTGAGCCCAAGTCCGTGATGAATTGTTATCTGGACATGGTTTTTTCCGGAGAGTTGAAGGGGTTCGTCGAAAAGCCGGTTTCTCTTGGTGAAGAATACAAGGCTTTTGAGTTTGTCCGCTACAAGAAGGGATGTGTGGCCATTCCGAAGCATCTGATTCCTGATGGTGTGGAAGGGATGGATACAAAGCCTTTTGAAGAGTTAATCGGCAACGAGTTATGTTTGTCGGGAAATTCTAAGGAAGAGCTTGTGAAGTCTATCGATAGGGCCGAGGTCTTTTGCGAACAGGAGTTGGCCGAAAGGCGTGGACAGGATGAATTGCGTGATTTCATGACCTGTAGAGACGGAGCAGACTGCTGCAGCGAAAGACGGCAGTATCATTCAAATGAATACCGTTACGGAAATGGCAAGGCTGCTGTTGTCGATTTTCTGATCGTTGCTGACGGCGTACCTTCACCTCCTTGCATACAGGCTGGAAGCGAGATGGAGTTATATGTAAAGATCGCTTTTTTCGAACCGGTGGACGCGCCGATGACGGGGTTTGCCTTCAAATCGACCGATGGTGTCGATGTATTTGGTACCAGCTCGAAAAATCTGCAGGTAGACCTTGAACCTGTTGGGAGCATTCCGGCGAAGGGCGCATTGGAACGGGTCTTCAAATGGACGGTTCCAATGAAACTGGCCGCAGGCGATTATTTTCTCGATCTTGGGTGTGGCGAATACTTCAATGGTGAGAGTTCCCCCCTCGACAGGCGCTATGGAATCGCGCACATCCAGATACAGTCCGATGCTATGTATGCAGGGTTTGTGGATTTGGCTCCGGCTTTTGAGGTCGTGTAAGAGTATGGATATATTACGTAGTTAGTCTGTGCGGGGCGGACATAATGTTTAAGTTCGTCAATTAGGCGTAACAATGCAATAAATGAGTTTTAGATTATATATTAGCGTTTTTTTGTACTTGTCCGTCCAGAAGCAGTAATTGGATAGAAGCAAACGTATAACAGGTGTTAGTTAATTTATGGATCAATCTTCCAGAAAGTCTCCCCCGGATTTTTTTGTACTTGCTCCACCACGTAGCGGTTCAACGTGGTGCTGGAAGAAACTTTCTCTACACCCTGAAGTTTTTCTTCCTGCGACAAAGGAATTGAAATATTTCAGTAATTATCATGACTCCTGTGATGATGCCTGGTACCTGAATCAGTTTGCCGAAGGCAGACAGCTGGTCACGGGAGATGTGTCTCCGTCCTACACAATCCTTACGGACAGGCTTATTCGAAAAGTATACGAAATGGCACCGGATCTTCAATTACTGTTCCTTTTCCGTGAGCCTGTCGTCCGTGCATGGTCCCATCTGCAGCACCAGTATAGGCTGAAGGAATCTGTTTTCGCCTTTGAAGACAGGCCGTTTGACCCTCTGGCTGTTGAAAGGCATATGGATTGGGCAGTTCAGTCTGTTGTACAGCCTTACCTTGATTACTGTTCGATGGTGAAGCGGTGGTTACGGTTCTATCCTAAAGATAATTTTCATTTTCATTTTTTTGACGATATAGTCAGCAATCCTGAATGTTTGCTAGGGGAGATGTTCAGTCAGATAGGTGTCTCCGTTGAAATGGATTGGGAGTCAATGAACCTCACTGAGCACGTTAATTCCGGGTGGGGCTTGTTTATACCTGAAAGTTTCGAGGCTTTTTTGCAGGCGCGTTTCGCTCCTATGCTCAATGCATTTTCTGCCTTGTTGAGGGATGAATTTAGTATCGAAATCCCGGAGTACTGGATGTCTGCAAGGAGTGACTCCCTTCTCTACCCTGTTGACGACAGGCTGGTTTCGTTCAACCTGTGCTGCGGTGATGAGCAGGGCGTTCTTGCCTCTGCTTTGAAGATGGAGACGGTACTGTCTCGCTATCACGAAGTCTTGTCCGAAGATTACAAGGGATACCGGGTCGTTGCCTACAGAGGGTGTGTGTGGGGATTTCCGAAGGTGATTAATGATTTTAACATAGATTTGGCCGATCAGCCTGCTCTCGAGATAATGCGGGCGGAAGGGGTGCTATTGTGTTCTGAAACTCTGGCGGGGTTACGAGTATTGATTGAGGAATGTTTGCAGAACTCGGCTCCTACCAGGCTGGCTGAATCCTCTATCCCCTTGCCTGTCGTGAATGCCATGCTCTTGGAGAAGGATAGATCTACGATTGAGCTTCGTGCAGATTGGGAAGCCCGTGGAGACAGGATAAGGGATTTGGAGGAGGAATTGGTAAAGCAGAGAGTGTCGTCTGCTGGACTCAATGAAGATCTTACAGCCTTGACTGCCGATTGGGAGGCTCGTGGAAACCTGATTAAGTCGCTGGAGGATGAAGTGAGAAAGCGAGATGCGGCATCTGCACGGTTGACTGAAGATCTCGTGGCCTTGACTGCTGATTTGGAAGCCCGTGGAGACAGGATAAGGGAGTTGGAGGACGAATTGGTAAAGCAGGGAGTAGCGTCTGCAGGACTCAATAAAGATCTCGTGGCCTTGACTGCTGATTTGGAAGCCCGTGGAGACAGGATAAGGGAGTTGGAGGACGAATTGGTAAAGCAGGGAGTAGCGTCTGCAGGACTCAATAAAGATCTCGTGGCCTTGACTGCTGATTGGGAAGCCCGTGGAGACAGGATAAGGGAGTTGGAAGGAGAACTAGAGCGGGGATCGGGGTTGACGCGGTCCTGAGAATGAGAGATATTACCGCCCGAATCGTCAATTGTGGAACCTGCAAGCCGTTGGTATGGCGCAGACGGTATGTTTTTGATTAAGCTGGCCTGAATAATCTAATGTTTTATACAGAATGGAGCGAGATAGTGTCGTCAAATGTTATTGAGGTTACAACTGCCACTTGGGACCGGGAAGTTAAGGATGCCGGGTGTCTTGTCGTAATTCTTTTCTGGGCTCCTTGGTGTGAACCCTGTTCTAGCATGTTATCAGTCATGGAGAATCTGGCGGAAGAGTATGCTGGAAAAACTAAATTCGTGACGTTGAATATTGACGAGAATGATGAAATGGCCAGTGCATATAGGATCAGTATTCTGCCCACAATCATATATGTTCGCGGTGAGCAGAAATTGCATGATTTCATAACGGTTGTCCCCAAGGACTCTGTCGAGAATTCCATCAAGGCGTTAGGTGGCGCATAATGATTTTTCATCTTGAATTGCCTGTTGAGAGTTGAGTTGCATGCGTATTCTGTTTGTAAGTGAATCCATTTGGGATCTCGGCCCAGTCTTTGATCTGCATATGCTGGCGGAAGGTTTGTCCCAACTTGGGCACACAGTATTCGCAGTTGACCCCGGAAGGGATAATATTGAGTTTCCAAATCAGGATATCCGTTCCAAACACTCAGAGCAGTTGCGGGCTTTCGAATCCGGTACAGTCCATCTGAGAAGTCCTAGATTTGATCCCAGACTTGGGTCCATGCAGGGAGTGCGAGGAGCTCTTCAATTGTATCAGCTTCATCGCTGGCAGCGGCGCTATCAGCAGATTGAAACCGTTCTTAAGGAAGAGTCTATAGATGTCATAGTGTTGTATTCCGGGGTTCGGAACGGCATACAGACTGTTCGCCTGGCCCGGAAATACGGGGTACCGGTCGTTTTTCGTAATGTGGACATGCTGTACAAGCTCTGGCCGGCAGGGATCAAACGCAGGGTGGCAAAGCTGTTGGAACAGTATGTTTACCCCCGGGTTGACAAACTTATGGCGTTGACCCCTCGGTATGCTGACTATATGGTTCGTCTTGGAGCATCCAGAGAAAAGGTGGAATTACTTTTGTTCCCCTTAGAGCTGGAGCAGTTCAAGCCTCGGGCTGTGAAGGTCGGTTTCAGAGAGAAGTGGGGCATAACGGATGATGATCGTGTTCTGGTTTTCATTGGGACCTTGTACGAGTTCGGGGGGATGAAGGATTTCGTCAGCAGGTTTCCTGAAGTTCTTGCATCAGTTCCTCAGGCTAAGTTGTTCGTTGTCGGTGATGGGGTGATCCGTCAGGAGATGGAACGAATCATTGACGATATAAACCTTGGTGACCGGGTTGTCATGACAGGGTTTCAGCCGTTTGAGGATATGCCGGAATTCGTCAACACTGCGACATTGTGTGTTAATGTCTTCCCCATTAACAAAAATACGGAAGATATTTTTTCAGCAAAGATTGTTCAGTACATGGCGTGCGGAAAGCCTACGGTGTCCAGCGCGTTGCCGGGGATTACTACCCTTATTCCGGGTGAAGGGGCAGGCGTTTTGTATGCGGAGGATGTTACGGATTTGATCGGACAACTTGCTGAACTGCTGCAATCGCCAGATCAATGCTCCAGTCTGGTTGCGGATGCACAGGCCTTTGTCCAAGATAATTTCGATTGTTACAAAGTCATCCGTCGTCTCGAATCTGTCCTAGAAGGGATTGTCAATTCAGTCTGCAAAAGATGAGTTGAGTCTTTACGATGATGGAATTTTGATTGATCTGAGTGTGAGCTGCCCCATGTTATGGATTGTGTCGTTAGCCATGATTTAACCTGTTAGTTTGCTGGTCTCATAGGTGATAGGAATAAAGGATGGAAAATTCAAAAAAGGTCAGCATTGTAACTCCGGTATTCAATGCTGAGAAGTATTTAGAGCAGTGCATAGAAAGTGTTCTGGCACAGACATATCCAAATGTTGAGCATGTTTTCGCTGATGGCGGGTCAACTGATTCGACACTTGAGATCCTCGCAAAATACAAGGAAATGTATCCTGACAGAATTCAGTATAGTTCAGAGTCAGATAACGGTGTGGGGGATGCTCTGAAGCGGGCGTACAGACAATGTACAGGTGATGTCATTGGGTGGATTGATGCGGACGACCGGTACGAGCCTGACGCCGTTGAAAACGCGATGGCTTATTTTTCACAAAATGCCGATGCTTATTTTCTGTACGGCAAGTGTGATCTGATCAATGCCGATAATGAGATTATCGGTTGTTTCGTCATCAAAGATTATGACAAGCGTGAATGGCTGAACGTCTGGCACTATATTGTTTTTTGTGCCACGTTTTTCCGGAGGGAAGTCATTGAAGAGGTCGGTTTCGTTAACGATCTCGGTAATGATCTTTGTTTTTATTTGCGCGTGGGCAAAAAATTCAAAATGCACAGAATCGACAAGAAGCTGACTAACTGGAGACTTCACCAGGACAGTATCAGTCTGAAGCAGGCGGATCGGGAAGCCTCAATTCGTAAAGATCGTGCAAAAGAGGACTTCATGCTGGTCATCCGGCACAGGGGAAGTCTGTTCTCGCCACGAGCTCTGACATATCTTGCTGTTCTGGAACCCGTGTTAGTCAAGAAGCTGAAGCCTTTTCTGGGGTTCGCCTATCCTTTACTTGGCCGAATCGGATATCGCATCAAAGCATCCATCGCCGTTGTGAACCGTGAAGGGAATGGCTTTGCCTATCCGGTCATTAAAAGTATAGCCAAGGATACTAAAAACTTTATCGTCGAGAAGTTTCAGCAACAGCGGTAGCCTTTTGGTTCCGTGATTCGCTATGAATATTCTCTTTGCAACTGACGACGACCTGCTGACTTCGGTTGTCTATGACATACACACACTTTCAGAAGGATTGTCCCGGCAAGGGCATGACGTTTTTGTCCTGGATTTTGATCGTGTTCGCGAGGCTGGCAAAACACGAAGCAATACGACTCTTTGCCGTGTTTTTGGGGATTCAAACGCTAAGCTTGTTCGGATTCCGTATGTTCAGATCTCTAAGGTAGGGGTTGGACTAGGTTTTTTTCAAAGCCTGTTTGCGATACGAAGAGTCGTCAAGGAGAAGCAGATAGATGTCATTGTTCTATATTCCGTATGCATGACGGGGCTGCCTGCGATTATTGTTTCCCGGATGAGTGGCATACCTTTAATTTTCAGGAGCATTGACATGCTCCACCGCCTCGCGCCCACTGCTTTTGTGGGCAGTATTCTTAACGTATTGGAACGATGCGTGTATAAGGGAGCGGGGTCTTTTTGGGCGCTTAGTCCCAAATACAGGGAATACCTTGTGGAGCACGGGGCTCGTCCGGAGACAGTGCATCAATTACCGTTTCCCGTGGACACCTCGGCCTTTAGCCAGGAGGTTGAGGGGCGGGAGGAATATTACTTTGACGCAGATGACGGAAATAGCAATCTGATAGTGTTTGTAGGTGTACTCTATGCATTCAATGGATTGCTTGATTTTGTGCGCAATTTTGATCATGTCACGAGACAGGCTCCGGATGCAAAGCTCCTCATTGTCGGTGACGGTGTGCTACGTGGTGAATTGGAGGAATTGATTTCCTCTGCCGGTCTTGGGGATAGCGTCAGGATTACTGGTATGCAGCCGTTTGAGCGATTGCCTCAGATTATCAACAAAGCAGCGATCTGTTTGAACGTGTACCCGGTAGATGGAGAAATGCGTGATTTGTTTTGCGCAAAAGTGATTCAATATCTGGCTTGCGGCAAGCCGACTGTTTCTTCTGCGGTTCCCGGCATGGTTACGATGCTTCCGGGTGAGGAATGCGGTGTTGTATATGTTAAGGATGGAGAAAGCGCGGCTCGCGAGGTCGGGGCACTTCTGACTTCCGCTGAGCGGAGAGAGCGGTTGGGACGTCAGGGCAGAGAATATGTTGAGCTTGTGCATGAATGCAGACATGTTATCCAAAGGGCAGATTTATTATTAAAGACATCTCTTGCCACGTGTGCGAAATAAATTTTTAGAAATCAGGATTGGAAGAATATGAGCAAGATTTTAGTTACCGGCGGCCGTGGATTCATCGGAACCAATTTGACTAACGAATTGAGGCGGCGAGGGCATGATGTTGTCACCTGCGACATAATTCATGGTGAAGACCCACAGCACATACGAGCTGACGTCAGTTCTTTCTGGCAGATGGAACAGATTTTCAAAAAGCATTCGTTTGAGTTTGTGTATCATCTGGCTGCCGAGTATGGGCGGTGGAACGGCGAGGACCATTTTTCCAACTTGTGGCAAACCAATGTGGTGGGGACTAAGAATATTTTACGCTTGCAGGAAGAGTATGGCTTCAAACATATATTTTTCAGCAGCTGCGAAGTGTACGGCGATTATGACGGGATCATGTCCGAAGACGTGATGGAACGAATTCCTATAGTCCAAATGAATGACTATGCCATTTCAAAATGGGCGGGCGAGATGCAGGTCTTGAACTCGGCGCTGATGTTCAATACCGAGACTGTGCGCGTGCGTCCTCTTAATTGCTACGGCCCTCATGAGTATTACAGCTCTTACAGGGGCGTCATCCCGATTTTTGTTTACCGGGCGCTCCATGATGTTCCATACACTGTCTACGAAGGGCACAAGAGAATTTTTGACTATGTTGACGATACGGTCAGGACCGTGGCAAACATTGTGGATAATTTTATCCCCGGCGAGGTTTATAATGTCGGCGGTAAGGAGGAATGGATCGTAGATATCAAATTTCTCTCCGACCTAGTCCTGAAGACGTTGGGAAAGAGTGACAAGATTGTTGAGTATAAACCGAGCGAACCGTTCACTACCAGGATCAAGCAGGTCGATTTCACAAAGATCCGGCGAGATCTGGACCATGCCCCGCAGTGGCCTATAGAGAAGGGGATCGTAAGCTATGTTGAGTGGATGAAAAAAGTATACAATTTTAATTAATCGGACGGATTTGTATGGAAGACTATCGGAGTTATTACAAAGGCAAAGTCGTGTTGGTGACTGGTGGAGCTGGTTCTATCGGGACCAATCTCTGCAAGGAGCTGGCCGATCTTGAAGCAAAAAGTGTCATTATTCTTGATGACATGTCGGCGTCTTTTGAGTGGAACGTGCCTTCTCGCTCAAATATACTGTTCGTGAAAGGTTCGGTTACGGACGACGTTACCCTTAAGCGGGTCTTTAACGAAGGGCCTGACATTGTGTACCATCTAGCCGCTTTTTTCGCCAATCAGAATTCTGTAGACTATCCCGAGAAGGACCTCATAGTGAATGGTCTGGGGATGCTTAAGTTGCTCGAATATTCAAAATTGACCAGAGTGAAACGGCTTGTTTACGCCTCTTCCGGATGTTCTATTTATGGGAGTCAGGCCCCCCTGCCTCTTACGGAAGAATTCATGTCGATGAATCTCACGACGCCGTATCAGATAACCAAGATGCTCGGCGAGCTGTACTGCAACTTTTTTTCGAATTACCACGACTTTCCTTCCGTTAAGACCCGTTTTTTCAATTCGTATGGCCCCGGAGAGGTTCCCGGTCAGTACAGGAACGTCATTCCGAATTTCATCTACTGGGCTATGAAAGGGTTGCCGCTGCCTATCACAGGAAATGCGAAAGCTACTCGGGATTTCACTTATGTTGGTGATTTAGTAGACGGACTGCTTCGTGCAGGTTATTTCGAAGAGGCCATCGGCAAGGAGATGAATTTAGCTTCCGAAAAGGAAATCGAGATTGGCCATCTCGCAGCTATGATCAATGAAGCAGTCGGTAATGACGCCGGTATTAGCATGGTTAGCCAACGGAAATGGGATACGAAAAGTCGCTTGCTGGCTTCTGTAGACCGGGCTCGAGAGTTGCTTGGTTACGAACCTGCAATGAAGTTTGAGGAAGGTCTGGCTCAGACCATTCAATGGTTCAGAGACAATTGGGAGCAAATCGACGAATGTGCCGACTTCCCTCCTGGGGTCTCCTCGGCGGTAAGAGAGTTGGCTGTTTATAAGTGATGAAGTCCTTTAAAGAGATGCCGCAGTTGTACGCAATATTCATTGCATTCGGTTTCTATCTTTGGGTTTATATACATATGGCCTATGTTCATTTTTGCTAAAACAGTAGGAATCTCAAGTGAAGCCCTTGAGTTATACTAAAACTATTTTATAGTTTTAGTATAACTCATCCTTCGTAAAATAAGAATTACAAATTGAAACCGCCCTCGGAAAATATTTTTCTGAGGGCGGTTTTGCAATATACGGGTTAGCAAGTTGAACGTTTCGCTGCCCTTGCCCTGAGTCTGAGAAACGGTTTCTCGATAAACAGGTAGGACATTGTGGAAATGAAAATGACGGCAGGAAAGAAGATGAAAAAGTATGAAAAACCACCATCAATTGGGGGCATACTGGCCATGCTGGAAAGTTGCCCTGATTCGTTTGTGCCAATAGGGAAACTGGCGATAAGCAACAGCGCATGCCACAGATATATGGAGTATGAGATTGTGCTTATGAATCTGATGGGATAACAGGAAATCCATTTCATTCGAATTAGTGACATGGAAGGGAAAAGCAGGATTATGCTGAGACAGAGTTCCGGGCTCCTCCGTCTAGGCAAAGGAAATGTGTACCCGGTCAGGGTTTCGAATAAGTGTTGAGGATAGGAGAGAAAATATAACTGCTTCACATCAAGTATCAAAATATATAGGGCCACAAGCAGCATAGTTGCTATGATCCACTGTGGCCAAGGTTTGTCTGATTGCTGCTTTCCATGCATGAATATGTATAGCTCGTATGCTATAGCGCCAGCCGTGAAGAAAGGGATCAGTTGAAATTCTCTTGGGGTTCCTGCTCCTACGAAAATACTGGCTAGCATTATCAGGACCAGTGTCCAATTGAAGCGACGGCCGGAAAAAAGTATAAGGGCGGGCATGAATACATAGAAGGTTACCTCCGGGTATAGGCTCCAGGATGTCGGTACCGAGAAATAGGCAGGTAATCCCCATATCCGGAACATCATTACCTCGGTAATCAAACCGTGAGCTGTCGTAGGATTTGACTGTGTCTGACCTAGCAGGAAGGCTACAAGAACAACTACCAAGTATAGCGGATAGATCCGTAAAAATCGTCTGATGAAGTATTGCCGCAAGCTCGGCAGGTCTCGGACATTCATTTTCAATGACATAGTTATCAGGAATCCACTCAAGGCACAGAAGATGGGGACGGATTGGATTGTTGTCGCAAGCAGGGGGATTATGTTGAGGATACTATCATTGTACGGTTGAATCCATTGCCAGCAGTGTACTGAAACAACATGGATAATAGCGAAAGCACGAACTATTTCCAGATTGCTGATGTAGACGCCCGATGCCGGACGGGGTAAGTGGATATTCTTTGTCAGGGCCGAGCGGAATGGTTTGAAGACGAGCATGACTATGGCCACATAGAAAAGAATTGCTAAAACCGTCATGAGCGGGATTGTTGTCAAATATTGGCCTAATGTTGCTGGTGCTATGGAAAACATATGATTGGGCATAAGTTCTTGTGTGTAATGTCGATGTTGTCCTGGCCTTTAACTCGTTACCTTGCGAGTGTCCGGTTGGGAGATTGAAGTGGCCTGTCCAGGACTTTCCTTGAGCAAGCTGTTTTCTTTCGAATTGATGCGCTTATCGTCAACCGGCGTTGTTGATGCTATACCAACCTTTTTTATGAATGAGTCTCCGTAACTGGGCGGCGGTCATATGCATGAATTGTGTTCCTCCGAGAGATAGTAGACCGTATATCCAAGGTTTGACGCCTATTAAGACAGACGGGGTCAATTGTGCGGCTTTCCAAAGATGGTGTCGGACCGCCTGCGCCTCTCCGTCGTGAAACTCACAACTCGCCTGGAAGAGACGGATCGCGGATCTTATCACATCAGGATCCCGTTTGAGTTGGCTGATAATTCGGTCATCATTCAGAGCGTCGATGCATATTCTCGCAGTCTCCTGACCGGACATGGCTATATGCGAACTGGTGCTTGAAGCCGCGTGAAGCCTAAAAGAGCCTGTGACCTTGTTCAGCCTGCATATAGAATGTTTTGCTGCCAGGCGTAGATAGAAGTCTAGGTCGTTTGAGTATTGGTAGCTCGTGTTAAAGCCTCCCAGGTCCTTAAAAATTTTTCGCCGTATAAGGCATCCTGCGAATGGGAGGTGCCGTCTGTCAGCAAGCAGATCGGTGACTCCATAGCCCTTGCTAAAAGAGCGCACTCCAATCTGCCGTCCCGTAGCATCTAACATATTCATGTGTCCAAAGACAAAGTCACATTGTGGATGATTATCCAAGTATGCCGCAAGAGTTGAGATTGAATCCGGTGCAGCAAGCATATCATCGGCATTGAGAACCCAGGCATATGCTCCTAGTGCAATGGCAAATCCGTTGTTGATAGCTTGCGATGTGCCGTTATCCCTTTCGCTGAGGACCGATGTGCTTTCCATCTTGTACCGTTCAACTATTGTAAGGGTCTCGTCCGTCGACCCTCCGTCAACTATTATGTGCTCCAGGTTAGGGTAATTCTGTTCCGCGATGGATAGCAATGCTGTTTGGATGAATGGGGCTGCGTTGAGGCAGGGAGTGATAATACTTACTTTATGCATGGAAAATTTTGGACCTGGGTGTTTTGATGTTCGGTAGAGTTGTTTGTACTCCCCGAAAGGGCTTAGGCGAAGGTAATTCAAAGAACTACCCCGTGCAATAGAAAACTGGACGCTCGCTGGAGCTAGCCCGGACAGAGATGACAACTGCTCCGGTCAGAGCGCAGTCAAATACGGCGCTAGTGAATAGTGTAAAGTTTTTTAAAAGCGAATTGTCTTTAAATTTCTCTCTGGTCGTTTGTATATAAGGATATAGTATAAGCGGGTTTGTAGAGAAGATGCCTGATAACTTGTATGGTGGACTGAGGTTATTCTGTAAGGATGTCCTGGCCTTTAATCCTGCTAAGGAGTATTCATAAAATATGTAGTGGATGGCTTCCTGGGCTGACGGTTAATGTTGTCAATATTTATTCGGGCTACCTGTAAATTTAGTGTCGAAGTTGGCTACTGTTTTTTGAAAATGTGTGATATTGATAAAAGCATAATTTTTTTTTGAAAAAATAGGGAGGCAATATGCGACGTATTTTTATTCTGTTGGCTCTAGTTGTGGTGTTAGCAGGGTGTTCCACCCACTCAAGTAACGAACCTGAAAGCTCCAATTCAACTAAAAAACCTAGCTCTTCGGTTATTGTGAACGATATTATCGTCAGAGATGCCAAATTGCCTTAAGTTCAGGACTCGGCCCTGTCGTCAGGCTTCATCGATGTTTTGAAGTGATGGCTGACTGATATATATCGTCAATTTGTGACGAAATCTGATCAATTTTGAAATTGTTTTCAAGTTTGGCTTTGCCTGCTTGTCCATATCGTTGTGCTTGTTGCGGGTTTGAAATTATGGTTTTTATTGCTATTTTCAGCGCTTGGCTGTCTGCTGGAGGCACGACTATTCCGGTCCCCCCGTGTTCATTTACCCAGCCTGTCCCGGAACCTGAGATCTCGGTGCTTACAATCGGAACCCCGTATCTCATGGCTTCCAGCAGAACCATACCGAAAGCTTCCGCTCGATCAATAGATGGAAGGCAAAAAACAGACGCCTTTTGCATCAATGAAAATAACTCCTGATCTGTAATATGACCTGGCAGGTAAACACGCTCGGATAATCCTAGTTTTTCGACCTCTTTCGATATTCTGCTGTGTTCGGGCCCGCTCCCTGCAATTATGAATTTGGCTTCCGGTATCAAGGCCGCAGCCCTGACAAGATATTCAAATCCCTTGTAATATGCGAATCTGCCGACACTCAGCACTAAAGGAGGATTGCTTTTTTCCTGTGTGCAGGAAGGATATCTATCTGTGTCAAGTCCCAGTGGTACTACTGAACTTTTTTGACGCCATGCTGCAAGGGAGAAACTTGATGACAAATACGGAGGAGATGTCGCGATAATGTGATCAGCTTTAGCTAGGCATTTTTGCTCGAAAAATCTGTAGAAAGGATAGAGTGCCCTGATGCACGGATTGGGAGTTCCATGAACATCGGCATGCCAGTGGACAACGCAAGGAATGTCATCTGGAATACTTCTGTAGAAAAGGACTGCGGGGTTGGGGAGGTGCAGGTGGATAACTTGTGGAGGGCTTGAAGATATTTCCTTTCTTAAGTGGCTGGCAAAGGAAAAGGATACAGGGGCGAATGCCATGTTGCAATTAACCCTGACTCGGGTAATTGTAATGCCGTTGTTCTTGGTTATAGCTGTTTTGCAGGAAGTTTTCTGCTGATGGCATAATATTCTTACTTCATGACCTCTTTTTATCTGGGCAGAAGAAAGATCTTTTACAAAAGTCTCTATCCCTCCTCTTTCCGGGTGGGCATATTTGCTAATATGAAGAATCTGCATCTGTTCCGCGTATTTTGTATTATTTCAAATTAAATAGAAAGTAAGAACCTTTCGACTGCAAGTGTTTACTTATGAAAAAAATATTGGTCAATGCAATCCCAATGACAGTAGTCGGTACCGGGGTCGGAAGATATCTGCGAGGTCTTTACGGAACTCTCGAAAAAAAATTTTCGGATCGGCTTGAGATCAGCTATTTTACAGGTAAAGAGATTATCAGGAATATTCCTAACTCAGAAGGTCCGGGATGGAAAGAAACTTTGGGGCGTGTGCTTTGGCGTATGCCATTTCCGGTAGCCTTCGGGGCAAGACTCATAAGTCATTTGCCTGTTGAAAAACGGTTTCGAGCTTTGAGTCATGATTTTCACGTATACCATGAGGCTGCATATTTCCCCTTCAAGGCTGCTGGGGTAAAGAATTTATTCACAATACATGACCTGTCTTTACTTCGTTACCCGCAGTGGCATCCGCGCGAAAGAGTTTTATATTGGAGAACTTTTTTTCAACGTAGACTTGGCTTAGTTGATTCCTTTTGCGCAGTTTCCGCGTTTACAAAGCAGGAAATGGTTGAATATCTCAAAATTGATCCTGAGTTGATCAGAGTAACCCCTCTCGGGGTTGATGCCGGTATTTTTAACCCGGTACACGATGAAGAAGCACAAACTTTTATTGAGTGTGCTGGAGTGCCCAAGAAATTTATTTTTTTTGTGGGTAGTGGGGATCCTCGTAAAAATATTGATGCACTGGTTAAAGCTGTGGGGGAAACTAAATGCAGGCTGCCCTTGGTTACTGCAGGCTGGAGCGGCTGGAGTACCGGTCACGAAAAAGGGATTATCAAAATGGGATATGTTTCTGATCGGGTACTGGCTCAGCTGTACCGTAAAGCCTTGATGATGGTTATGCCCAGTGAATATGAAGGGTTTGGGCTGCCTGTGGTGGAGGCTATGGCCTGCGGATGTCCAGTTGTTATTTCAAGAGCAGTAGCCCTTAGAGAAGTAGGCGGGGATGCAGTTGTGTCTGTAGAAAATGTCCACGATTCTAAACTTTTTTCTAGTGCAATTGATGAATTGGCTTGTTCGCGAGAAATGAGAATGCAATTGTCTGATTTGGGCCTTGAGCGTGCAGTTTCTTTCAATTGGCAGGATACCGCAAGTAAGACAGCTAAGGAATTTTTATAGTAAACATAATAAAAAACTTAAAAATGCTTGACAAAAACGTTGTATTTATTATTGCTGTAAGCAGTGTGTAAGGCAATGGGGTTATATAAAAAAAATCGGTGTAGAATTTGTCATGAAAAAAATTATCCTTCTCTCTTTGCTATGCGTTCTTATTTCCTGCTCTTTAGCTCTTGCTGAGACTAATGGTCAGAGTCAGGCCAATAATGATGTTGTTCGCACTACCAGTCAGGCCCTTACTACAATGGTCCAAGGGCGTGTCGCGACAATTGCAGCTCCTAAGCCTGCCGGAATTAAATCCGGTGGATCAGCTCCTTCAGGAGTTAAGCTGGAATCACAAAATGCTATTGATGGAAATGGGAATATTAACCTTTCCTTTAATGCAGAAGAGCTTGGTCTTGCCTCAGGTGACGGAGCAAATGATTTTGGTGTTTGGGCAATGGGATCATATACCTATTTCGCAAGTACTGCTTCTGGAGCAAGATATGATGCGGATACTTATAACTTCCTTTTAGGTGCCGATTATAAAATTATTCCTGATTTAATGTTCGGTCTTGCCGTTGGCTACGGCGTGCTGGATCTGGATAAAAAGGATTGGAATAACGGGGCCGACACCGGTACACTGAAGACTGACTATGAATGGACCGTAATGCCTTACATGGCATATAATATTACCGATACGACCATCTTTGATGGCGCATTTGCTTATACTAATTCTCGCTATAAGGATAGCGATGGAATCAATACCGGTAAGTATGACTCTGACAGGTATCTTACCAGCCTTGGTGTGTCACAGTACTTTATGCTGGACAACTGGACTTTGAGTGGAAGGCTCGGATATATGTATGTAGGTGGTGACCTTTCTTCATATTCCCGTGGCACAGCAGATATCTCCAACCCGGATAGCTATTTGAGCCAGATGAACTTGGAAGCAAAAGCTGCCTACTTGATTAATGGTTGGATTGAACCTTATGCTACTCTCAGATATTACTATGATCTCGGTGTATCAACCCGTCCGGTTAAGTCCGACTATGATGAATTTGAAAGTATTCTTGGTCTGACCATGTATGCAACTGACCAGTGGACTCTCGGATTTGAAGGTGGAGCAACTGTTGGTCGCGCCGATTACGAATCCTACAGAGGACAGGCTTCTATTCGATTCGAATTCTAAAATTGTTTTTTATACAGTTATAAAAGGAAGTGGCTCTTTTTTTGATAAGGGCCACTTCTTTTTTTTATCGTCCGGGCCTATAATAGAATGAGTGCCATGCTAGACTCTGTCGCTGTCATAATTCCAGCTTTCAATGAAGTGGAAACTATTGGTTCAATAGTCAGGGAAAATGTTGCTCTTGGTTATCATACATTCGTAGTTGATGATTGCAGCACTGATTCCACATATGTTGCCGCCAAGGAGGCGGGGGCTGATGTTATAAAACTTCCATGTCGTTCAGGGGCATGGGCTGCTATTCAGGCAGGGATGAGGTATGTGTACCGGAAAGAGCAGTATGACCTATTTGTCACTATGGATGCAGACGGGCAACATCAGCCTCAATACATTTCTTTACTACTGGAAAATTATAACTGCTTGAGAGTTAATGTTGTAATCGGCAGTTGTACACAACGTGGCAGCCGGTCTAGAAGGTTTACTTGGAACCTCTTTTATCAGCTTACTCGGTTAAAAATCCGTGATATGACTTCTGGATTTAAATTATATGACAGAAAAGCTGTGGAGATTTTATTGACTCCGCAAGCGGTTCTTTTTGATTATCAGGATCTTGGACCTTTGCTGCTTTTGAGGAGGCACGGGATTAAATTTCACGAAACTCCCATGTATATGCCTCCTAGACGGAACGGGTGTTCTAGAATTTTCAATTCTTGGTTTTCGGTCTTTGTATACCTTTTTAAAACATTTATCTGGGTGTTCTCGGACTGGCTGGCTAAGCCTGGGGAACGGAGTGAAAGAATGGATGGCTATGACTCTATTTAAATATATCCCCTCTGCACTATCTGTATTTTTTGTTTTAACTATTTTTTTTCTTATCAGAAAACAGCGTTTTGGTATCTTTCAGACCGTATGGTGGCTTTTTTCTGCGTTCAGCATTCTTGTTCTAGGACTCTTTCCGTCATTTGCTGATAAGCTCGGCAGCATCATCGGTATTCATTATCCTCCAATATTGCCTATAATCTTGGCTATATGTATGCTTTTTGTCAAAATACTTACGATGGATATAGAACGTACTAGGCAGGAGATAAAAATACGGATTCTTATCCAGAAACTAGGAACACAGGAAGCAGAGTTGCAGGACTTAAAAGATGCATTGGCAGAAAAAAAGAGGTAGTTTCAGTTAGCACCCACCTTGTTCTTCCGGCAATGTCGGTCTCAAAGCTAGGCGAAATCTATCTGGACTTTCATTCCCTAAAGTTCAGCTGTAGGAAAAGAGATGAAGAAAATTAATTCAAAGATTTTATATTCGCTTCTCACTACACTTCTTTTAAGTTTCTTTCTTTCCAGCTGCACTTCTTTCAATCACCAATCATTTGGCCGGGAACACGGTTTTGACAGTAAAGTGTTCTCTGAAAAAAAATTTAGTATTCAAGGTTACCAGCGTGGAAAGGCTAAGCGTCTGCGCGTATACATTGAAGGAGATGGTAAAGCCTGGCTTTCAAGGAGCAGACCTTCCAGTGACCCCACCCCGAATAATCCAGTGTCCTTTTATCTGGCCGCGGAAGATAACAGCCCGGCTGTTCTTTACCTTGCCCGCCCATGTCAATACGTTGAAAAGGAAAACAGACGGAATTGTATTGTTCCATTCTGGACTTCTGCTCGTTTTTCAGAACTCATAATCAATGATTTAAATAAAGCACTGGATGAAGCCAAGTCAGTAGCCGGGGCTAATGATCTTGAACTGGTAGGTTATTCTGGAGGTGGGGCTGTAGCTGTGCTGCTTGCAGCTCGCAGGGATGATGTTGATTTGATAGTGACTGTTGCTGGAAATCTCGATCATTCCTTTTGGACTGATTTTCATAATGTTTCACCTTTGCGGTATTCTTTGAATCCAGCTGATGTGGCTGAAAAAGTTCAGCATATAAGGCAGATACATATTGTCAGTTTCGATGATGCCGTGATCCCTGAGTCTGTATGCAGAAGTTATTTATCACGAATGACTGACCTGAGTATGGTTACGGTTATCAGAGTGGACGATATAGGGCATACGGGTGATTGGCGTTTAGTGGTAAAACGGGTACTTCCATAATTGAATTTGTGGGTTAATATTCATGGATAGTGAAAAAAAAAATCTGTGGTCTGTAACCATTCTGATTGTCATTTGTGCCGCAGCCTTAAGTTTTATTCTGGTAAAGCATAATCTGCAGTTTCTGATCGAAAAGGGCTTACACCTTAATGGAATCCCGTTGCCATGTAATAACGACAGTTATTACTTTTTGGATCAGGCCTATTCATTGTCTGAAAGAGGAGTCCGTTTTACAGGGGTTTTCTCTGATCAAAGGCAATCAATTTTACTTCCATATTTACTTTCGTTTCTGGCAGGTACCGATAAGCTGCTGATGATGGGCGTCGGCAGTTATGCCGGTCCTGTTCTTGGATTATTCATGTTGCTGGCTGTACTTCCCTGGGGAATACAAAGTCGTTCGCCTGCAGTAATGATTCTCTCTTCTTTGCTGGCATTGTGTGCGCCATACTGGCTGAACCGTACTCAGGTGGGCTTTCTCGACACTGACAGTCTTGTGCCCGGGTTTTGTTATTTTGCTTTGTTTTGTGTTTTCAAGTTTTCTTCGGTCAGGTCAAGACTGAGCATCTGGGTAGCTACTTATTTAGGAACAGTTTTTTTTCTCTGGTTCTGGTGGCGTCCTGGAGCCATGTTCTCAATCTGTTTTATTTTTCTGTATCTTATTTATCCCAGTCGAAATCGAGTTGATACATGCATAAAAATTGCGTTGCTGGTATTTGTGCTCGTCGTCGGTGGGTTAGCTATTGGCGGATACAGTCCGTTTGCAAAATATATGGCATATGTCTCGGCGCATGCAAAATTAGCTTTCGGAGGGGGGAGCATCTCGCTTTTAAGCGACTCAATTGTCGAGCTGCAGAATATTAGTCCTTGGGATTTGTTGCGAAAATCATACGGTTTACCAGCCCTTATTCTTCCAGCGATATATGGTCTATTTATCTATATACTGAGTAGTAGGAGCCAAGGTGTTTTTCTTGGAAGTACATTTCTTTTCGGCGGGGTAGCATGTATTTCTCAACGATTTATTCCTCTTTTTATTCCTGCGGCATCCTTCTTTGCTGCTTATGGTATTGTCTCCTTCTGTTCTTTTATCTGTGAACGGGCTGAGCATTTTTTCCCCGCGGTGTTGAAAAAAAAGAATGCTTTTTTGTTGTTATGCGGGACATGTATTTTGTTGCTGAGCATCTTTAATGCTTATCGTCATGATCTGGAGTCATATTTTACTCCTGAGGATTTTGTCCTTGCTAAGCTGATCAGGAAAAATACTCGCTTGGACAGTTTAGTCTGGACTTGGTGGGATTATGGTTATTTCTTTAAGTTCTTAACCGGTAGGGAAGTCCTTTTTGACGGGGGATCGCAATCAAAGGCAACATGTTTTCTGGCAGCTTATCCATTAATTCAGCAGGATATGAGTGTTGCTGCCAGTTGGATGAAATATTTTTCAGTTGGCAACATTTGGGAAAAGGAAGCTTATGTTAGGAATAATGATTTAGAGAATCTTTTACATAAGATTAAGAGTGCCAGTTCATGTAAAGGTGAAAATGCAGTGAAACCGGTCGTATTGTGCCTTCCTAGAAGGGTATTTACTACCGTCGGTTATCTATACTCATTTGCCTATATTCGTAATGAAAAAGTTCCTCCGGTCATCAACCATCTTGATCTGTTCTCCAAGAACGGGTTCGCTTATGATGCCAGCGCACAGACTGTACAGGTCCCGGAAGCTGTGATTTCCAAAGGTTACAATGAATTCGGGGCGATTATCGACGCTTCAAATATAGCCGTAGATGACCTGAGACTTGACAGTATGACTGACCCTTATCTGGTCTATTCAGATAAAACCGATTTTATTGCCGTTACAGACAGACTCCTGGTGGGCTCAGTTCTTTTTCGTCTTTTAGGTCTTTTTGAAAATGATGCCGATCAATTTTCTAAGATTTATTTCAACGATAATTTTGGAGGCCTATGGTTGGTTCAATAAGGCCCAAGATATCTTTATCACGTTAACGGAATATTTCGTAACACATTGTGATAGCGAGACTTGATAAATATTTATCAGCAGATTTAAGTTCATGATGACTTATCAATTCTGATATTAATTCAAGGTCATTTAGATTCTGGTGATAGTTACCGTGGTACACACTATGGCTAGATATTGGCTGGTGTAAGGTATAATACTGGGCCGGACTATATGACAGCATATTTCCTGTCCAGTCGCTTCTCGGCCATGCCTGTTATGTGCTTCATGGTTTCTTCACCGAACTTGGAATTAATCATATTTAGATATGCTGGATTTTTATAATAAGCGTCGAAAGCATAATCACGAAAGGCGAGAACCTGACCGCCCGAAAGATATTTGGTTGGCAGCGGCAGAGTCTTGTAAGCGTACTGGGAATAGGCCTGCCAGGATTCGGGCAGAGCCCATTTATTTTCCAAAGCCATATCATAAAGTTTGGAACCGGGAAGCGCCATTGCAGAATAGATATTTGACCACTCTGCGTTGATCTCAAACATCAGAGCGAGAGTTTCGTTCATGGATTTGTAATCGTCTTCGGGCAGTCCGAAAATGTAGTTACCGCAAATGTAAATTCCTTCTGCGTAGGTCTGACCTACAACTTCCATGACCTTGTCGGTATCATATCCTTTGGTTACATCTTTGATGACCCGTTTAGAACCGGATTCAAATCCGTAGGCCAACCAGTTGATGCCGGCCTGCTTCATTTTGGCCAGCATGCGCTGAGATACAGTATTCACCCGCGCATAAGCCCAGAAATTCAAATCATAATTGCGCTCGATAATGCGGTTGCATAGTTCAGTGACCCGCTTTTCATTCATAGCGAACATCTCGTCCATGATCTTGATATTGCGGACCCCATAGCGATTAACCAGCTCGTCGATCTCAATCATTACCGAATTAATGCTACGGTAGCGGATAGTATTTTTCCCGAAAAGTGAATTGATACAGCAGAATGTGCATTTGAACGGACAGCCCAGACTAGTATACAAAACAGCATAAGGCTGTCTTTTGGATATATCGTCAAAGCAATGCCAGTTATGAGCGCGGTACTTTTCCATAGGCAGCATGTCCCAGGCAGGCATAGGCAGGGAATCCAGATCAGCCAGAAGTTCAGGCTGCGGATTAACTATTTCCCGCCCGTCCTTTTCATACAACAATCCTGCAATTGGAAATTCCTCTTCTCCGGCTTTGAGCGCTTCGATAAGCTTGGGAAAAGTATGAAAGCCCTCGCCTCGAATGATAAAGTCCGACGCTTCCTCCCGGAGAGTCTCCTCAGGCAGAGCGCTTGGATGCAGACCGGAAATGGCGGTGGGAATATTAGGATCAATCTCTTTGAGATTGTTTATTATGGCACTGGCCCCGACCATATTCATGGTGGAAGCAGATGGATTTGAGCCCGAGACTGAAACAACCGCCAGAACGGGATTCGTATTTTTAATCTGCCGCGCTGTTTCCTCCCAGCTCCATCCTTCAACTTCAGCATCCAGCAGAAGGACATCAAATCCTTTGCCTCGGAGAAAACCGGCCAGAATGGCTCCCCACAAAGGAGGTTCCAGTCCGGTGAGTTTGAAATCGGATAAATCTCCATATAAGGCTTTCTGACTGCCGGGTTTGACCAGGACTATATCGCAGGAATTCATTAAAGCTGCTCCTTATTCCACACAGTTTAGAATGTTGCAGAGCTCAACGACCCTATCTTCTTCAAGAGAAGGATAGTTGCCGATGTAGTAGGCAAAATGATGGATATGCTCCACTTCGTGAAAGATTTTGTAAGCATCGGGCTCAACAATACCCTTGAGATAGTGCTGGCGCAGTTGGTTGCCACCTCCTGAACTGCCTCGGCGAAATTCAATCCCCGCTTTGTCCATAGTTTTTTCGAGTCGATCCCTGAATTCAAAATCAGGATTTTTAATTACAAGGTTGAAGGCGTAGTTGCAGCTGCCTTCCACCTCGAAATCTGTACGGTATTTTTCAGCGTCAATAAGCTTAAGGAACAGCTTAAAATTGCGGGTGCGTATTTCATTATTACAATTAAGTTTTTTTAGCTGGCTGCGCCCCAGAACCGCATTGATTTCGCTTGATCGGATGTTGAATGCTGGAAATGCAAAGATAAAATCCGGAGAAAGTTCCGGGTTTTCCTTTTCGTAACGTTCCCGGATATGATTACTCGGAGCCTCACGGGTCATGCCGTGGGAACGCAGCATTCTGACAGCATTATACATTTCCTCATCATTGGTGCAGATCATGCCCCCCTCAACGGTAGACATGTGGTGGGCAAAATAGAAAGAAAAATTTGAGGCAAGCCCGAATGATCCGAGCCGCTGTCCGTTAAAGGTCGCACCATGGGATTCACATACATCTTCAATGAGCGGGATACCTCGTTTTTTCAGCTCGCTCAGCAGACGATCACTCAACCCGTTAAATCCTTGAACATAAGTCATGAAAACAGCGCGGGTCTTGTCCGTGATTTTGGTAAGGATCTCATCTTCATCCATACACAGTGTACGGGGATTGATGTCGGCGAAAACCGGAGTCATGCCGTTCCAGAGTACTGCGGATATATCCGAAACCCAAGTGAGGGGAGGCACAATGACTTCCCCGTCCCCGTACAGATGCTTGAGCGCGGTGATGGTCGCTAGGTTGGCAGATGCACCGGAGTTGACGAATACGGAATATTTAACACCAAGCCAGTCAGACCATTCTTTTTCAAAGGCAGCTACATTCCTGGACTGAGTAAGGCGAGGCATTCCCTGCAGAAAATCTATCAGGACATCCAGATCATCGCGGGTGATATTGTCATCCATGAGCGGAAATTTGAACATATTAAATCTCTTTATTTTTAAATTCCTGGTCCAGGAACCAGTCATAGGTGGATCTAAGCGCATCATAAAAATCAATCTCAGCTTTCCAGCCCATTCCGGTAAGCAATGAGGCATCAAGCTCCTTGACTGGCATACCATCAGGTTTGCTGGTATCAAAGGTCAATTCCCCCTGGTAGCCGACCACTTTTTTGATTATTTCGGAAAGTTGCCCGATAGACAGGGAATATCCTGTACTGATATTGATCAGGTCAGCGGATTCATATTTTTCAAGCAGAAACATACAGGCCCGGCCAAGATCTTCGGAGTATATAAATTCCCTGCGCGGACTGCCAGTTCCCCATATTTCAACTTTGGGTGCGGATATTTCACGAGCTTCATGCATGCGCCGAATTAGCGCACCGATTACATGGGAGTTTTCAGGGCTGAAATCATCGCCCGGTCCGAAATAATTAGTAGGAACCGCAGCAATAAAGTTGTCTCCGTGCTGCTTACGGTAAGCCCTGCATAATTCTATACCAGCGATCTTGGCCACTGCATAAGGCTGGTTTGTGGGTTCCAGAGGGCCGGTGAGCAGGTATTCTTCCTTGATGGGCTGCTTGCATAACCGTGGATAGGAGCAGGAACTTGCCAGATAAAGCAGTTTCTCAACCCCTGATTCATGAGCCGAATTGATAACGTTGGCTTCTACCATCAGATTATTATAGATAAGGTCGGCAGGATATTTTCTGTTATAAGAAATTCCACCGGACTTACCCGCCGCAAGAACAACCCATTGCGGTTGTTCTTCTGCAAAAAAAAAATTTACTGCTGCCTGATCAGCAAGATTCGGTTCTTCGGCACGAAGAATCCCAGTATATCCCGCATTTTCAAACGCTTTGATAGTGGCCGCACCAATGGCCTTGTCTGCACTGGCCACGTAAATTCTGATATTCTTATTCATGCGGACTACCTTTTTGCCGTTTCGCGAATGGCGTCTTTGAGTTCAGAAACTCCGGCATAGTACGCCTCTTCAAGCACGTAAGCCGAAGGTGTCGGCAGGTCCGGAGCCGTTACCCTTTTGATTGGTGCCTTGAGATACTCAAATCCTTTTTCAGCTATAGTGGCAGCTATCTCTGCAGTAACTCCTCCCGTACGCCATCCGGTATCGGCAATAACCAGCTTTCCGGTTTTTTTCACGGACTCTAACACTAACTCCTCATCAAAGGGCTTTAAAGTTCGGGGGTCTATAACTTCCACATCAATGCCTTCTTCGGCTAGCTCTGTTGCGGCAGTGAATGCATCATTTGCAAGATGGGAAATCCCCAGCACAGTAACGTCCTTGCCTTTACGGCGGATAGCGCCCCTACCCAACGGAATGGTATACATATCTTCAGGGACATATCCTTCTTGACGGAAATTGAGACGGTGTTCAATGATCAAGACCGGATTGTTTTCCTTGATGGCTGAGAGCATGAGCCCTTTGGTATCGTAACAGGTAGAGGGCATTATCATTTTCAGCCCCGGAATATGCATGAACAGTCCCTGTAGGGCTTGGGAGTGCTGAGCTGCAGATCCCCACCCTCTCCCTACACAGGCCCAGATGACCATGGGAGCACAGGCGGCACCCCCAAACATGTAATGCCACTTGGAGGCATGATTTAGAATTTGGTCCATGGCCAGAGTCAGGAAGTCGGGTCGGTTATGAAAATAAACAGGGCGCATGCCTGCAATAGCTGAACCGAGAGCTATGCCGGTAAGGGCTGTTTCAGCGAGAGGGGTGTCGAATACACGATCGGAGCCGAATGTTTTATCCAGTCCGAGGGTGGCACCGAACATTCCGGAAGGATCGTCCACTCCCTGCCCCATTACATAGACGGACTTGTCCTGTTCAAGAGCCTGGGCCAGAGATTCATTAATGGCCTGTGCGTAGGACAGACGGCGGGCATCAAGACCTCCGCTATGATAATCGTGTTCAACTGTATCGAGATTAATTCGTGACCAAGGCATGGTTTACTCGCAAAATAAATATTTATGAAGATCTTCTTCGGTGGGGAGCGGACTCTCAAGAGCAAATCTGAATGCTTCGTCCAGTTCCTGCGCAATTTCTCTCTGCATGACGTCGATATCGGATTGCGTCAGAACATCTCCTTTAATCAATTTCTGTCCATAAGACTGCAAAGGACATCGTTCGGCCCATTTTTCGACCTCCTGCTCATCCCTGTATCCTTTGGCATCCTGTGCCTTACATCCTGCATGACCGAGCATCCGATAGGTCTTGCATTCTATAAGCGAGGGCCCAAGACCGGACCTTGCACGCTCGACAGCGGCAATGGCTTTTTCATAGATGAGTTCCACATCATTGCCATCAATGGATTGCGCGGACAGTAATTCTGGTGCGGCCCCTTTGAGGAATACGTTTTTACCCAACTGACGCGATGCCGTGGGAGAACAAACCGCCCAACCGTTGTTTTCAAGAACGTAGACCACAGGCAATTTCTTGAGCATGGCAAAATTGACAGATTCATAGAACGTACCTTCGTCAGCCGCGCCGTCTCCGAAAAAAACTACACTGACCCTGTCCTGTTTGAGCATTTTGGAAGCAAGCGCCTGTCCAGTTCCTATAGGAATACCGCCACCTACAATAGCTGAATGGCCCATGTTTCCCACAGATGTGTCCACCAGATGCATAGAACCTCCATAACCTTTGGCGCACCCGGTGGTTTTGCAATGCAGCTCGGCCATCAGGGCCTTGAGGTCACCGCCCTTGGCAAGGTAGTGCCCGTGTCCGCGATGGTTGGAACTGATGTAGTCACCTTTGCGAAGGGTAGCGCATACTCCTACAGCACTGGCCTCTTGGCCAACGCAGAGGTGCACGGGTGTTCGCATGCGGTCTTCAAGATATTCCGCTTCGATACGCTCCTGTACCATACGGATGCGCAGCATATCACGATACATGGTTCGTTTATTGTCGGGATGAAGCTTCATAATGCTCCTGGTTGTTCAAGCTATAAAAATCAGGCCTTTAGGGAAGACAGTTCATAAAAGCCGTTGACGTCTTTACGGTTGTGCTCTTCTTCAAGAGCTCTGTAGTTATCGATTCTGGGGTCGTAAAAAATGATCTGGGAACCATTGCGGACAAAATCAAACGGGATATGCAAGAGTTCTTTGAGCTCTTGCCTGATGCATTTATGTTTCTCAGGTGGTGCGAAGAGTAGCAGAAATCCCCCGCCGCCTGCTCCGGTAAGCTTGCCTCCCATAGCACCCATTTTACGGGCCCGGGAATAAAGGTCATTGACCACAGGGTTAGCTACTTTGTCGCCAAGCTGCTTTTTGGCCTGCCATGTTTCATTCAATAATTCGCCAAAAAGGCAGATATCTCCGCCGTTAGTCAAAATATCTATTCCCTGCTTGACCATACCGTTCATGCGATGCAGGAGGTCGTGCTTGGCTTCAAGATCGTTAACAAAACTCTCGGCCACATCAGAAGCAGTGCGCATGATCCCAGTATAAAACAGCATAAGGTGGTCAGATAGTTCTGCCACCCTTGCTGGTGAAACTATCACCGGGTTGACAAAAATTTCCCCGTCCTTCCGGAACTCAATATGATTCAATCCTCCGTGGGCTGCAGCCATCTGGTCCTGGGAACCTACAGTTTCTTTGATCATATTCTGTTCGATATGGATAGATTCCATCCCCAGGCGATGAGGCTCAGCCATCTTGCCGCGCAGGGCATAGAGGGCGTTAAGCAGCCCTACGGTGAAGGACGAACTGGACCCCATTCCGCTACGTGCTGGCAGATCCCCATCGTGGTGAATTTCAAGACTATCGACAAAATTCATGTATCGCAATGTTTCGCGTACAGCGGGGTGCTGTAATTCGGAGAAATGCTGACACTGTTCCATTTTCGAATATACCAGACGAATTTTGTGTTCGAAGAATGGGGGCAGGTAACGAAGAGTGATGTAGCAGTATTTGTCAATGGCTGTAGACAAAACACTGCCACCATGTTTCATGTACCAAGCTGGATAATCCGTGCCTCCTCCAAAAAAAGAAACACGAAACGGGGTTCTACTGATAATCATTTAGTTTCTTGAATTCCTTTAAAAAATAATTTCGCTTCAGCATATGATTCCGGGGTGCCGATGTCGAGAAAAGAGGCGTTTACAGGAAAACCGAATAGTCCTTTGCCTATAAGGCCGGGAAAAATATTTTGCTCTATAGAGCAGGCATATCCGACAGGGACATCGCTCAATACTGATCTTTTCAATAGGTATATGCCCGCATTGATTAGGCCGCTTCCTGTATTGCCGCCTTTTTCCACAAAATTAGTAACCTGTTGTGAATCATCCAGATACACCCGTCCGTAGCGGGATGTATCATTCATTCTGGTAAGCAGTAACGAAGCTTCACGCAACTCTTTAAAAAACCATTTACTGTAAAGCGAGAGATCTGCTCCGCAATATGAATCACCGTTCAAGACCAGAAAAATATCTCCCTCAAGTTGCTCCATGGCCAGCCGGATACCGCCACCGGTTCCGAGCGGCTCATCTTCCTGAGCATAAGAAAGGCGCAGGGACCTATATTTCGATCCCAGCGCCTTTTTGATCATTTGTGCTTTGTAGCCTGTAGAGATGACTACTCTTGAAGAACCAGACTCGACCAGTTGATCTAGCAGGAAGGTTATATATGGCCTGCCCAGAACCTCAGCCAGAGGTTTCGGTCGATCGGCAACAACAGAACTCAATCTTGTACCTTTGCCGCCAGCAAGAATAATTACAGGTATGTCATTAAACTCTGTCATTTCGCTTCAAACCTAAGCGTTGGAGAACTGGTTAGGTTTAAGAATGCGATATCCTTTCAGCAGCTCCTGGATACCCATATCCAAATCATGGTCGGGAGACCAGCCCAGGGCTTCGATCTTGTCATTGGAAACAAGGTAATCGCGTTTATCCGGGTCTTCACCGATCGCTGCGGAATGGATGTAGAAACCTTCCACATGTTCGCCGATTTTTTCTGCCAATTGGCGTTTGGTCAGGTTGGCAGTGGAAAGTCCCACATTGAAAGGCTCGCCTTTCATTTTACCATAGTTTTCGATGCCCCAGATAAAAGCTTTAGCAACATCGCGGACATGGATATAATTGCGTCGGAAGTGGTCTTCGAACAGAATTACAGAGCGATTCTTGAAAGCCTGATATGTAAAATCGTTGACCAGCAGGTCCATGCGCATTCTTGGACTCATGCCGAACACTGTTGCCAGACGGAAAGTGACCGCTGTGCCCTTATCAAGAAATGCTTTCTCCACTTCAACCTTGCATATGCCGTATTCAGAAATGGGACGCAAAGGACTTTTCTCAGTGCAGTATGCATCCTTCTCACCTATGCCGTACCCTGAATTTGTAGTGGGGAAGATGACAGCCTGATCTTTAGATGTCTGGTTTACTATATGCATGTGTGCCTGCTTGTTAACCAAGTCGGTTACAGTGGGGTTCATCTTGCAGGCCGGCGCTCCGACAATTGCAGCCAATGGGATGATAATATCGTGCTGAGCGATCAGTTCGTCAACTAGGCTGTAATCGCAAATATCGCCTTTGATGAAATTGAAACTAGGATAGTGACAGCAATCCAAGAGTGGAGTTTGTCCGAAAAGTAGGTTGTCGAGAACAGTAACTTCATATCCCTTTGATAACAGGATGGGAACCAGGGTAGACCCCAGATATCCGGCACCGCCGGTAACAAGAATTTTCTCAGCCATTATTGCGAACTCCGTTTATATTATCTCTATTATTTCTGGTAGTTTGAAGGATATGCTTAATGTGTTGTCTACTTTGACTAACGTGGTACTAATAGCACATGGGGTTAACTATGTACACTAACAAAGATAGGATATTTTCTAGGGGTACTTACTTAGAGACTGTACAAGCTCATGTTGGGAGACTGGCTCAAGGACATGTTCGGCCTGATGTATTCTTTGGCCAACCGACGGACATCGTCCATGGTTTTTGCCGTGGAAAAGGAGGATTGCAGGCTGTGACCGAATCGGAAATTGGCTGCAAAATAGGCCATGAATAGCCGAAATCTTTTGATGCCTCGGATGGGATCGAACTCCTGTTCCAAAGCTGCTGCCAGACGCAGGACATAGTCTTGAAAAATATTGTCGTCAGGGGTAAAGTCTGCTGTCCATTGGGCAAAGATCCAGGGACGAGCCACGGCCATACGGCCAATGGATACGCCATCACAGCCTGTCGTATCAAGCATATTCTGACAGTGCTGCGTGGTTGTCACATCCCCATTACCAAAGACAGGAATGGAGACAGCTTCCTTTATGTGGCGGATGTGGTCAATTCTGGGGGGGCGGGTACGTTTGTCCGGGGCTACACGCGGGTGGAATACCAGACAATCGGCTCCTGCTGCCTCAAGATCTTTGGCTAGGGCTACTGCTGGGGCAATTTCCTTGGACCATCCTGTGCGGAATTTAACAAAAACAGGAATAGACACAGCCTTTCGTACCGCTTCTACCACCGCCATTGCTTTGTCTGGTGTCTTAAGTAGGGCAGCTCCCGCTTCGCGCTTGATCATTCCCCGTGCCGAGCATCCCATATTGATGTCTACGCCAAAGAAACCTTCGCGCTCCACGCGCTTAGCTGCAATTACAAATTCCTCTGGCGCGCTGCCTAACAATTGACAGACCAAGTTGGGAAGTTCCCACTCCTGCCACCGAAATACCGGGGATATCCGGGGATTCTCCGTTGGTACAGCCTTGGCGCTGCACATTTCCGTAAAGACCAGACCGCAGGAACCATAGTGGGCCAGAACCTGACGAAAGGCACTGTGGGTCAATCCTGCCATGGGAGCCAGCCACAGGCGGTTGGGGACGATTTTATTGCCAATGGCAATGGGAGTATTGAGTTGTGCAGCTAGCTTTGGAGAATAGGTAGGAATTGATTTGTTCATGGAATATGCAGGACTGGTTGTGGGGTTTATGGGATGAAGCACTACGTATACTCTTGTTGCTCACGGGGCAAGTATTGAGACTCTTCAATAATTATATCTATTTTTATAGTTAGAAAAAATTTAAAAAAGAATCGGCCAGTTTTTCCAGGTAATGTTCCGAGAAAAACTGGCCGATTTAATCTTCTTAATGGTCCCTTTAAAACTGTCTACTTGACGGGTGAGACGCCAGAACGAGACTTTCTATTTGTAATCTATTCTTATGTATTAGTCTTTTTCTTCAAGCTTAGCGTACCACCCGCCTGCTTTAGTCAGCAGGTTTTGAATCCGTCCAACCAAGGCATGAGGGTCGCTTAAGTATCCTTCAAGAAGGAGAGCTGATTCAAGGAGCTGTTTAGAGGAGAGTGCAATGAACTCATCATCAGCATTGGTTTTAAAGATATTCAACATGGAACGCAGCAGTGGATGATCAGCGTTGATTTCCATGGTCTTAGTTGGAATAGAGTTATCCTTGTTCATGGCTTTCATGATTTTTTCCATGGAGGAAGTCATAGCACCATCAGGATTAATCAGACGGCAGGGGGAGTCGGAAAGTCTTTCAGATATTTTAACCTCTGCAACCTGCTCGCCGAGAATTTCTTTCATCTTGGCGGCAAGAGCTTCCATATCCTTTTCCTGCTCGTCGGAAAGAGGCTCTGCTTCATTTTCTTTTTTTGCTGATTCAAACTTATCCAGCTTTTCAAGATCAGCGTATTCTGCTGCGACCAGAGTGAATTCACTATATTCACGTAAGGATTCCATGACGAATTCATCGATCGGCTCGTAAAGATATATTACTTCAATATCCTTGCTGCGGAAGATCTCAAGGTGAGGATTCAGGTTCGCAGCTTCACGGCTTGCAACAACTGAATAGTATATTTCTTTCTGATCTTCCTTAGCTCTTTCAATGTAATCATCAAAAGCAATAAGAGTCTCATCCTCAGCTTTAGAAGAATCAAAGCGCAGCAGTTTTGAATATTTATCTCTATTCAGGAAATCCATATGCCCGGCTTTGAAGATCTTCGAATGTGCTTTCCAGAATTGTGCATACTTTTCAGGATCATCTTTAGCTATTTTTTCAAGCTGTCCTAAAACCTGTTTAGTCAAAGTGGAGCTGATCTTTCCGATGAGCAGGTTGTCCTGAAGCGTTTCGCGGGATATATTCAGCGGTAGATCTTCAGTATCAACTACACCTTTGATGAAGCTAAGGTATTCGGGCAAGAGATTTTTGTTCTGCTTTTCGATAAGTACGCGACGTACGTAGAGGTCTAGTCCCCAGTTATCGCGGTCCATTCCGAAGATATCAAGGTCTTTTTCGGGAATGAAAAGAAGGCTGTTGAACTGAACCGGAGCATCGACGGAAAAGTGCAGTGTGCTTATAGGCGGCTGTGAGTCATAAGTCAGGAATTTATAAAATTCTTCGTATTGTTCCTGCTTAATCTGGAATTTAGGTTCGCGCCACAGAGCAGTTACGGTGTTAACCCTTTCTCCACCAATCATGATGGGGAAGGATACAAAATTTGAGTGTTTGGAAACGATATCTTTCAGCTTGCCTTCGGAGCCGAAGCGTTCAACCATATCTTCGTTGAGGAAAATTTCAATAGATGTTCCATGAGTAAGTTCTTCATCAAGGATACTCAGTTCATAGCTGTTTTTACCATCAGAAACCCACTGGATAGCAGCTTCACCGTCTTTGTATGATTTGGTGCGAACAATAACTTTATCTGAAACCATGAAAATAGAATAGAAGCCCACACCGAAGCGTCCGATAAGAGAGTCTAAGCTTTCTTTTGACTCCGCTGCCTGTTTGACAAATTCTGCTGAACCAGAATGGGCGATGGTTCCTATGTTGGCCATGACTTCTTCTTTAGTCATGCCGAGACCTGTATCTTTTACGATTACGGATTTGTTTTCTTCATTGTAGGAAATAGTGATTTCCGGTTCAATTTCATCATTAAGATCAGGCTCGCTGTTGATGGCAAAACGCATTTTATCAAGAGCATCGGATGCGTTGGAAATAATTTCCCGCAGAAAGATTTCGCGGTTGGTGTAGAGAGAGTGGACCAGAATGTCCAGCAATTGGTTAACTTCAGCTTTAAATTCGAATTTTTCAGTCTGTGTAGTCATTGTTATCCTCCAATAAACATAAAATTCCTTCCAGCTATCTTTCGAGAACTGAAAGGGAAAATGAGATGTTAAGTATAAGGTAAGCTTGGTTACACCATGGGGTAAGGTGTATATGCTTGCTAAGTCTATTTAGTTACGGCTTTGAGCTTGTCAAGGAGGTATTTTTCCATTTCACGCCGATCCTTGCGCAGTCTGACCAGTTCTGATTCCATAATAGAAAGTTTCTCTTTTAACAGTTCATTCTCAGTTTTTAAACCGTCAATGGATTCTCCCTGATCGTTTAAGTCCTGAGTAGCTTTGTCCATACAAGTTCTTATGTCTTCAGGCAAAGCATTTGCTCCGGGCATGCAGGACATAAGTCCTTGTAGCCCTTCGTTGATGGATTTAGCAATTTCTGCTCCCATTGCTGCAGCCATCTGTATTGCCGGATCAAGATTAACCTGTTGCATCTGTGCCGGAAAGTCTGCATCAGGTTGAACATCTTCATGATTAATAGTTACATTTAGGGGATATTTTTTTGACAGTTCTGACATTACATCTTCAGCTGTATGCCCCAGTTTAAGCATTGAGGAAATTATTTTAAAAATTTCAACAGCTTCAGGTTTGAATCTTTTTTGTCTATTTCTGCCTGTGCTTGGCAGGTATTGAGCAAATCTGTTTTTCCAGTAGTGGAGAGTAGATTCGGGAACTTCCAGAAGGCGGGATATTTCAGCTATGGATAAAAGTTTTTTGTCCGGCACGTTTATGCTCCGCATTTTCAATTAAGTTGAACCATTAATATCAGTAGCATTATTTTCAAAATTAATTTCAATTTCGTTTTTAGTCAATAAACTATCAATTTCTTACACAAATGTTGCAAAGTGAACATTTTTGTGTTCGAAAAAGATAATTACCTCCCATTGATTACTCTTGCATAATGGAGTAGGCGACATTCAGGTTTATACATTTTACTGTATTTGTGTCTTAAAAGAAACAGTAATTATGTTTTTAGTTTTTCCGGAGTATGTTATCTTTTGCCTCCATCTGATTAAAAGAAGTGTTTTGCTATGTTTTCAACATAGCAGCTTGGGGCAGGTAATTAAAATGATCACTGTTATTTATGGATAGTTGGAGCATCTTCTTAAAGAGTTTAAAGCTCAGACAGGGGTGTTTTAATCATCCAATAAAGTTTAAGGCTCTTATATGTCTAAAGATACTATTTTACTTTTTGATGTAGGTAATACCAATACTAAGATTGGATTCTCTACCTATGATAAGATAGGGCCTTCTTTTGTACTGCCGACTGATCCCGGTGGCACTTCTGATTCATGGGGGCTGAAGCTTTTGGAGATCTGCCGGGTGGCGGGTTATTCAACCGAAGATATACTCGGTGGTGCGGTCTCGTCAGTTGTTCCGCCCATGAATCCTATTCTTAAAAGCGCAGTAGAAAGATTCTTTCCCTGTGAACTTAAATTTGTACCTAGTTCTATTCCCCTTACGCTTAACAATAAATATGAGCGGCCGTGGGAAGTTGGTGCTGACAGGCTGGTAACTGCTTTTGCCGCGCGTAATATCAGTGAAAGCAGGAGTTTAATTGTTGTGGACTTCGGTACTGCAACAACTTTTGATTGTGTGGTAGACAATGATTACATGGGTGGTCTCATCTGTCCGGGAGTGCTGTCTTCCACTAAAGCTCTTGCAACAGGCACTGCAAAACTGCCGCATATTTCGCTTGAAATCGAGTCTAATGTTATAAGACCCGGTAAAAGCACTGCCGATAGCCTTAATCAAGGGCTTATTTTTGGATTTGCTGCTATGGTTGAAGGACTTAGTGAGCGACTTGGCAATACTTTGGGAGGTGAGGTGGAACTAATCGCCACCGGAGGATTTGCCACTAGAATTGCTGAAGTCTGCCGTGCTATTGATCGTGTGGAGCCTACTCTTCTTTTAGACGGGTTACGCATGGGGTGGTTCGGCGTAGAAGAATAGTTTAGTTGTAGGTTTTTGCCGGGGCGGTTCCGGCATTTCCAAGTAACCGGAAAATGTGTTGATTAATTTTCAAGGAGAAATGTCATGAGTACTATTGTAGCTGTTTGGGCTAGAGAAATTCTTGATTCCAGAGGTAACCCCACAATTGAGGTTGAAGTAGTTCTCGAATCCGGCGCAACAGGTCGCGCAGCTGTTCCTTCCGGAGCATCTACCGGTACCCGTGAAGCCCTTGAGCTTCGTGACGGAGACAAAGACCGTTTCGGAGGTAAAGGCGTACAGGTTGCTGTAGCCAATGTCCGTGAAGAAATAGCTGAAGCCCTTGTTGGTCAGGATGCTCTGCGTCAGGTTTCTATCGACAACCTGCTTATAGAATTGGATGGAACTGAGAATAAAGAAAGACTTGGTGCAAACGCAATGCTCGGCGTATCCATGGCTGTTGCAAGAGCTGCTGCAAACCTGCTGGGTATTCCTCTTTATCAGTATCTTGGCGGTGTTAACGGTAAGCTGCTGCCTGTTCCTATGATGAATATCATTAATGGCGGCGAGCATGCTCCTAATAACTTGGATATTCAGGAATTTATGATCATGCCTGTGGGAGCTGAAACTTTTGCTGAAGCTCTGCGCATGGGTGCTGAAATTTTCCACACCCTTAAAGGTATTCTCGCTGCTGACGGTCACAACACCGCAGTAGGTGATGAAGGTGGATTTGCTCCTAACCTTGAGTCTCATGCTCAGGCTTTCGAATACATTATGAAAGCTATTGAAAAAGCTGGTTACCGTCCCGGTGTTGATGTTGCACTGGCAATTGATGCTGCTGCTTCTGAATTCTATAAAGACGGTAAATACGTTCTCGAAGGTGAAGGCAAAGAATTCACAGCTGAAGAAATGATTGAATTCTATTCTGATTTTGTTGAGCGTTTCCCGCTGATTTCCATCGAAGACGGCCTTGCTGAAGGCGACTGGGACGGCTGGGTAAAAATGACTGATGAACTCGGTGAACAAATTCAGCTTGTTGGCGATGACCTTTTCGTAACCAACCCTGAAATTCTTGCTGAAGGTATTGAACGCGGAGCATGTAACTCTATTCTGATCAAATTGAACCAGATTGGAACTGTTACTGAAACTCTCGATACCATGGAACTTGCTAAAACTGCCGGTTATACCAACGTCGTATCCCATCGTTCCGGTGAAACCAGCGACCACTTCATTGCTGACCTCGCAGTAGGCCTCAATGCAGGACAGATCAAGACCGGTTCTCTGTGCCGCAGTGACCGCCTTGCTAAATACAACCAGCTCCTGCGCATTGAAGAAGATCTTGAAGATGATGGAATCTACTACGGTCCAGCTCTTAAAGAAGCTTTCTTCGGCGAAGAAGATTAATAAAAAGCTACTTTGTGTCCGGAGGTATAACTTTTTTAAAATTTATACCTCCGGACTTATTGATTTTTTTAACAGGCTTCATCCTATTCGGGGAGGAAGTCTTTTTTATATCCAGTTATTCTGTCGACGCTCATTTGTCTCAGTCCGGCTCTCTTACATGTGTCCTTGCCAGTTTTCGAAAATTTACTTAGTACATTTTTTAAAACTTTGTTTTAAGCTGATCTCAATTGATTTTTTTGGGATTCTTAAACCCTTTTGCACAAAGGGATTAAGCCCTCGGATATTCGCCGGAGGCATGTCTTTCATTCTTAAATAGCGCGTAGCGCACTGAAACTGCGGAGTGTATAAAATGCAGATTTTGAATGGTAAAGAAACAGCCCTTACTATCCGTGAAGAGCTGAAAGTTGAAATAGATGCACTGAAAGCAAAGCACGGGAGAGCACCCGGTCTTGCCGTTATACTTGTAGGTGAAGATCCTGCATCTCAGGTTTATGTTCGTAACAAGGAAATTGCTTGTGAAAAGGCTGGTATTGTTTCTTCTGCTCATAGAATAGACGCTAGCGTTTCACAGGAAGATCTTGAAGCATTAATTAATAAACTTAATGCTGATGAAACCATTGATGGTATTCTTTTACAGCTTCCACTGCCTAAAGGTCTGGACAGTCAACGCTGTCTTGAACTGATTGATCCGGGTAAAGATGTTGATGGCTTTCACCCTATGAATGTAGGTAAGCTTATGCTTGGCCTTCCCGGTTTTCGTTCCTGCACCCCTGCGGGCATCATGACTTTGCTGGAACGCTACAACCTGCCCACTTCCGGTAAAAAAGCTGTTGTGGTCGGACGTTCCAATATTGTAGGAAAACCTTTGGCTATGATGCTTATGCAGTATGGTGATTTTGCAAATGCCACAGTCACAGTGTGTCATTCCCGTACTGATAATCTGGCAGAAGAAGTTAAAGCAGCCGATTTTGTCTTCGCAGCTATAGGTATGCCTAAATTCATCACTAAAGATATGGTTAAGGAAGGCGCAGTAGTAATCGATGTGGGTATCAACCGCACCGATGAAGGTCTGGTCGGTGACTGTGACTACGCAGCACTTGAACCGCTCGCCAGTGCCATGACCCCTGTTCCCGGTGGAGTCGGCCCTATGACCATCGCTCAGCTTTTGATCAATACCGTTCAGGCTTTTAAAGAGCATGTCGGGGATTCGTAGAGCTGGATTTATATAGTTTGTTATTTGATAAAAACCTCCCTCTTCAAGTGAAGCAGGGAGGTTTTTTCTTGGAATAGTTAAATTAAAATTGGTAATATTAAGCTTCGAAAACCTTTTCAAAAATACCGATGCACTCTTCCTTGCTCATTGCGTATGGATCGAGAGTGAACAGGAATCCCATAGCATTCATAGCATTATCGGCGAGGGCCGGAGCTTGCGATTTTTCCAGATTAAAGTCGTTAATATTCAGTCCGTCACAGCCGATATCCTTGATCAGTTTTTTCAGGGCAGTAACAAATGCCATTGGCCGCTCATTTTCCGGCAGAGCATCTACGTCAACTCCCATTGCCTTTGCGAGAGCCGGAAATCTTTCGGGTACTTTTTCAGCCATAAAAGTAAAGTACGGGACACTTAGCATAATTAATCCTGCTCCATGGGTTACAGACGGGTCGAAGGCTGAGAGTGCGTGCTCCATAGAGTGCTGCGAAATGCAGCTTGATGTGGACTCAACCATACCTGACTGAGTGCTGGCCCATGCTAATGCGGTACGTGCTTCTATGTCGGAGCCGTCTTTTACCGCTTTAGGAAGATTTTCAGTAATCAGCTTTACTGAGCTGAGTGAGAAAAGGTCACTGGCTGGCTGGTTGACATTTGCCAGATACCCTTCTGCCGCATGAAAGAATGCATCCATGCCTTGATAAGCCGTCAAATGCGGAGGAAGGCTGAGCATAAGTTCCGGGTCGACAATGGCGATTACCGGGAAAGTGTCCTTAGTGCCGAACCCGATTTTCTCTTGAGTTTCCATGTTGGTTATAACGGTCCATGGATCAGCTTCGGTGCCTGTTCCTGCTGTGGTAGGTATGGCGATCAGCGGTAGAGCTTTTTCTGTAACAGGCTGTCCTTTTCCTGATCCTCCGCCGATGTAATCCCAGTAATGTCCGGGATTGTTAACCATGATGGCAATGGACTTTGCAGAGTCAATGGGGCTTCCGCCGCCAAGACCGATGATGAAGTCGCAACCTTGTTCACGGGCGAGGGCCGCTCCTTCCATGACATGGTCGACAATGGGGTTAGGGAGAATTTTGTTGAATATGACTGATTCAACTCCATGCTCCTTGAGAGCTGCAAGGACTTTATCCAGATAGCCGAATTTGATTACAGATTTACCTGCGGTTGTTACAATCAGAGCTTTTTTACCCGGCAGATCAACTGTTGCCAATTCTTTGATACGACCCGGGCCGAAGATAATGTTGGTAGGAATGTGGAAATTAAATGAAGAATTCATAGTATACCCCTTTATTTTTTGTTTTTTATTCTGAATTATTGTTTAAGCTTAGTCATGATTGGTTTTCGGTAAATCAGATATTTGGATGATTCCTCAATCTTATTTGTTTCTGTAGCAGTCTTATGATTCTGACAATGAATAGTACAGCAAGCAAAGCTTCGTGCAAATCGTTTTTTGCTTTTTTATTTAGGTGGCAGTACTGTGGCTCGGAATGCATACTAAATCAATTCACTCTTAACTGCGAGATTGACACATGGACGGATTAACCGAGCTGTTAGCTTGTATTCAGGATATTTCAGGTGGAAATTTTTCTAATGATATTATGGAACTTACTTCTGATAAATATGATCCATTTATCCGTGAAGTGGCGGAGTCCGTGGGGCTAATGATGGTTCGCATCGAAGCTCGTGAGTTTGCGCTGGAGCAGGCTAATGATGATCTGAAATGTAATATTATTGCTACGGTCAAGGCTGTCGCGCGTGGATTAAGTCTGCGTGATCCGTATACTCGCGGGCATGGTGAGCGGGTTGGTCGTTATTGTGAGCGTCTTGCGCGGAGACTGGAGTGGTCTAAGGAAGAGATATGGACTGTTCAAGTCGCTGGAACTTTGCATGATATAGGTAAAATCGGTTTCAGTGACCGGCTGATACAGAATGAAGATACAAGAGTTGATGACGAGATGCTGAATGAAATACGTATGCACTCTGAGTGGGGATATTGTATGCTTAGAGGGCTTAGTTTTTTAGGTCCTGCCATTGAATTTGTGCATTCACATCATGAACGGCTGGATGGAACAGGTTATCCATGTGGGTTAAAAGGTGACGAGATAAAGCAAGGTTCAAGAGTTCTCAGTATTGCAGATGTTTTCGATGCGATTACCACCAATCGTTCATATCAAGATGCTATGGATTTGGAGAAGGCTTTTTCTATTCTGCGAAAACTGGCTGGTCCAGCTCTTGATCCAGAACTGGTTGAGCAGTTTATTCAAGAGATTAATGAAAATGGGCTTGAAGATGTTGAAGATAATTTTACGACCTGTGCAGTAAAAAAATGTTCGTTGCCATAGTTATATAAACATTTTTGCTGAAGTAGATTTTTCATAGGTTCGGAAATAGAAAGATATATAATAAATAATTGATAATCATTCCTGTTATACTTGCCATTAATCAAGAAGTGTTTATTCTTTCACCTCACTCATTAAAAATCAAAACGGCCTAACCAGGATTCTTAGATTCGCAATTCCTTTTTATTACAAATCAGCAGGATAATCCCGCAAGGTACTGATAAAAAAGAAGTGCATCGACAAGGATCTAGATGATCATGTTAGGTTTTGAAGGCATCATATGAAGAAAAAGACAATACATATTGAAGGTGCTCGTCAGCACAACCTTAAAAATTTAAGCCTTGATATTCCCCGAGATGAGCTGGTCGTTGTTTGCGGCCCCTCCGGTTCTGGAAAATCTACTCTGTCTTTTGACATTGTTTATGCCGAGGGACAGCGGAGGTACGTTGAGTCTCTTTCGGCGTATGCCAGACAGTTTCTCCCGCAGCTTGATAAGCCTAAGGTTGATAAGATTGAAGGTTTATCCCCAGCTATTTCGCTTGAGCAGCAGTCAACATCGCGTAACCCTCGTTCAACCGTAGGTACTGTCACTGAAATTTATGATTTTTTGCGTGTTTTTTTTGCCAGACTTGGGCTTTTTCATTGTCCTGAGTGCGGTGACCCTATTGAGGCACAAAGTTCTGATGAGATTCTTGAGCGCATAATGTCCCTAGATGAGGGAACTAAGTTTATGCTGCTTGCTCCCCTTATAGATCATCAGAAAGGTACGCACAAAGATCTTATGAAAAAGCTTAAGAAAGAAGGCTTCGTGCGTGTACGGGTGGACGGGCAGATGTACACCATAGATGATGTTCCTGATCTTGAGAAAAATAAGAAGCATAATATTGATCTTGTTGTGGATCGTTTGGTAATTAAAGGTGATATGAAAAAGCGTCTGGGTGATTCTTTGGAACTTGCTCTGCGCTATGGGGATGAGTCTATCGTAGTTTCTGTTATCGGTGGTGAGGATATTTATCTGTCGACTATGTCGACCTGTCCTTCATGTAAAATCAGTATGCCGAAACTTTCCCCTCAGCTTTTTTCATTTAACAGCCCGCAGGGAGCATGTCAGGTTTGCTCAGGAATAGGCAGTGTAGAATATTATGAACCTGAATTGCTTGCTCCCAACAAAGGATTATCGCTCAAAACGGGAGCAGTTATTCCGTGGAAATCTCCTAAAATGTTCGAGCGCTACGAGGATATTTTCCGTAAGTTAGGTAAAAAATGCGGTTTTAAGGTTGATACACCAATCAGTGAGTTTTCAAAGGCCGCACATGATGCGCTGTTTTATGGCGATAAAGAACTTGGGTGGGAAGGTGTTGTCGATCTGTTGGAGGTAGGCCGTAATTTAGGTCGTATCTGGCGTGATGAGCTTTCTCGTTTTCGGCAGTCCCGTCCTTGTCCTGCCTGTGACGGGGCAAGATTGCGTCCTGAATCTCTTGCCGTAAAAGTCGAAGGTGTTTCCATTGCTGAATTTTGTTCAATGTCTATCAGCAAGGCTCTTAACTGGCTGGAAAAACTTGAATTTCAAGGTCATGATTTACTTATAGCCGAGCCTTTGCTGAAAGAGCTTACCCACAGGCTTGGATTTATGGTTAATGTCGGTCTTGATTATCTGAATCTGGGCCGTAATATGGCAACTCTTTCAGGTGGTGAGGCTCAGCGGATCAGGCTTGCAGGACAGCTTGGTTCAGGTCTTGTGGGAGTGACCTATGTACTTGATGAGCCTTCCATAGGGCTTCATCCTCGTGATAATGAACGACTTCTTGAGACTCTGCGCTCCCTGCAAACCAGAGGTAATACAGTTCTGGTAGTTGAGCATGATGAATCTACTATCCGTAATGCTGATCATGTGATCGAGCTTGGTCCCGGTTCAGGTATGCTTGGCGGGGAAATTGTATATCAGGGGAGTGTGGATGACCTGCTTGGCAAGTCTCAGTCTTTGACTGCAAAATATCTTCGCGGAGAGCTTGCTCTGGATAAGCCTGATGAACGGCGCATTCCAAAAGACTGGATTAAGCTTAAGGGCGTTGAAACTAACAATCTTAAGAATATTGATGTGGACATACCGCTGGGTGTCCTTTGCTGTTTTACCGGTGTCTCCGGTTCAGGTAAAAGTTCGCTGGTAGTAGATTCCATGTATAAACATCTTGCACTTTCACGAGGCGTGAAAGTTGATCAGCCCGGACGTATTTCAGGTATAGACGGCATTGATAAAATTGAAAAAGTTATTTCAATTGATCAGTCTCCTATAGGCCGAACCCCTCGTTCTAATCCTGCAACCTATACCAAGATTTTTGACGATATACGGAAAGTTTTTTGTGCAACCAAGGAAGCAAGGAAGCGTGGCTATAAACCAGGGCGTTTCAGTTTCAACGTGCGCGGCGGACGCTGCGAAGCATGTCGTGGTGATGGGCAGATCAGAGTTGAAATGCATTTTCTGCCTGATGTTTACGTGACCTGTGATGTCTGCAAAGGCAAGCGCTACAATAGCCAGACTCTTGAAGTTGACTATAAAGGGCTCAATATTGCTGAGGTCCTTAATATGACCGTGCGCCAAGCTAAAGTTTTTTTTGAAAATCACGTGACTTTGAAACGCAGACTTGAAGTGTTGGAACAGGTCGGGCTTGAGTATGTTCAATTGGGACAGCCTGCAACCACACTTTCCGGTGGAGAAGCACAGCGTATTAAAATTTCACGTGAGCTGGGGAAAAGAAGCCTTCCAGGGGCGTTATATATTCTTGATGAACCGACGACTGGTTTGCATATGCACGAGGTTGGTAAGCTGATCAAAGTTTTGCAGCAGCTTGTTGAGAAGGGTGCTACCGTGATTGTTATCGAGCATAACACCGACGTGATTAAGGCTTCCGACTATGTGTTTGATTTAGGTCCAGGGGGAGGTGAGTCTGGCGGGCAGATTGTTGCAAAAGGTACCCCTGAAGAGATTATTGCAAACCCAGATTCTGTGACCGGAAAATTTTTGCTTTAAAAGCAGAACTGACTTTTGATTAAAATAAAACCGCACAAACTTTAGTAACTATAGTTTGTGCGGTTACTTAATCCATTTCAACGTATTCAATTTCAAGATTGCTAAGAAAAAAGCGAATTTCTGATGTGAATTCAGGAACATTGCTTATGTCCTTGTCAGTTGCTTTGTCTTCAATGAGAGTCCCAAGACGGGTGAGTTCATCAAAACCATATGCTGATCCGGTCCCTTTAAGTTTGTGGGCGAGCATTCTGATTTGTTCGAAATTTTCAGCCTGAACAGCTTCTTCTAGTTCAATGAGCTCTTTTTGTCTGATCTCAAGATACCTTGGCATGATTTCTTCAAGGTCTTCATCTACTTTGATTACTATTTGTTTGTGCATATTTTTCTCCGAGGCAGCTTGTGGACGATGAAATAAATCTTCTTATACAAATATTAATCTTTACTAGGATTTTTTTCTACTTTTTTTAATTCTTTTTCTTTGTCTTTAGTCAGGTCTGCGTCCAGAAAGCTTGTTGTTTCAGGTAATTGCAGTGAAAAATTGTTGTAATTTCCTACTTTGGCTGCAAGGTTGCGAAATGAGCAGTCCAGAACATGTCCGCCGGCAGTACGGTCTTTCGTTATGAAATGCCAATGATAACCGGAAACCCCAATTCCTTTGACATAAGCCGGGCTTTTGATACCGATGAGCGATCCTTCAATCTTACTGAATTTAAATATATGCTGTTCTTTTACAGCTTCAACTAGAGGGCGGTATGGTTTTTGTTGGGCTGGGACACTTCTGGTTCGTACTGATTCAAATGTACCATCAATACGGATGGTATAAAAAATATTTTCAGATCCCAGCGCTTTGGTAATTTGTTCGTTTAGATTTTCCAGTGATTTCGAAGAGTCTATTTTAATTATTGAGTCTGTTTTAAAGAAAACAGCTTCAGCAAAAGGGGAGCGTTGAGATTGCTCGACCTCAACTGCTTTGCCGTCTGCTTTTGCTTTAAAAATTTTACCATCAATAAAGATCATTTCGCCATCAAGACTGTTAAACGTTCCAAGTCCTGTGTCTCCGTGTTTCTGCAATTCTACAGCTGTAAGCTCGCCGTCATAGTTACCAATGAGTAGTGAGTCTATCGTTGAATATTGGTAGAGTGTATTGTCTGCCTGTGCCAGGCTGCACAGAAATAAAAATAAAATTGCCGTCAGTATAGAAACAGATCTTTTTTTTGTATTAATCATTATTTTCGTTTGGTGGGAGAATTGTAAGAGAGAACTTGGTGCTTATTGTCAGGTCTGCAGGAGCTGCTATTTATTCCGGGCATTCTGGTTGACGGGAGTGTTCTGAAACATAGATTTTTCCAGTCTTTTCATCCAGATATCTCCGCTGTTGGTTGCAAAAAGAAGTTTGCGCCCAACATTTCCGCCAACATCCATTCTGCTTGGATACAGCCCTTTTTCTGCCAGGCAGTCAAGAGCTGCCTTGACATTTCTGTTTCCAATCCCCAGTGCAGAAGGTGGCCTGACCTGTGCTGTGGTCAGTCCTGTTGCTCCACCAAACAATTTAACTTCAAGTTCATTTTTTTTGACCCCTAGACGCAACATAGAGCTTAGCAAATGGTCAATGGCTGTGTCTACATATCTGCAAATCTGAATTGAACGCTCATTTTCAGCTTTTGCTTCATGTCTATAGGGGAGAAACGCATGGCATATTGCACCTTGCTTAGTACGGTTGGAAAACATTGATACTGCAACACATGATCCAAGCACTGTTGAAACAATGGTGGGTTTTACTCCGATATAGCCATCTCCTGTATGGAGGAATACTCGTGGGATTTCGGAGTCACTAAGGGGCATAGAAACATTCCTTTTTTCTGGCAAGAGGTTCATTATTCATAATAGATTATTTTTCGCCTTCTGCCCAGTATTTAATCTTTTTCTAAAAGCTCCTTAATCATATTTTTAGATTATCATGTATTATAAATAGTATTTCCTAGTTATACGGATAAAGTTTTTATGGAGTTTGTGAATTGATCATTTCAAGAACTTCTTCAAATTCTTCAAGAGTCCTTGCTCCAGTAACTGTTACGCCGTTGACAAGATATACCGGTGAAGCTGTAAAGCCTAATTGCTTGGCTTCAGCGATGTCTTGATCAACTTTTTTTGCTATCTCTGGTAGATTTAGATCCTGATGTAGTTTCTTTATGTTTAAATTTGCAGCTATGGCTAATTTATCAAGTTCTTTAGTTCCGTTTTTTTTAATTTTAAGACGATTTTTAAGTATCAGGTGATTCAGTGTTTTAGCCTGTTCGTGATTTTGTATTGCTGCGGCTTCATAGTACATTGCTGCAGGACGTGACATTTTGTGAATGCCAAGCGGATTGTGCCTGAACCTGTAGTTTATTTCCGGATGCTTTTTAAGCAATTCTATTATTGTTTTATCAGCTTTGCTGCATGTTGCGCTTTGAAAATCAGAAAAAGCAATAATGGATATTTTAGAATTTGCACTTCCCCATATTGGCCGTTTTGGATATTTCCTGGCCAGTTTAGGATTTGTAAGCTGTTTAAGACGTCTATCCCTGATTTTTGCTTTATTTTTCTTCTCAAGTCCGATCTGAATTAAATCATAAAGCTCTTCTTCGTGCCCTTTCAGTGCTTCAAAAATTAGCTGAGGTTCTTCCTTGAGAGTCTTGCGAATTTCATTTTTAATTTCTGATTTAGAGAAGGAGGCTGAATACGAAACAGATGGGACCAGGAAAATGCAGAAGACTAAAATAAGTGGCAAGAATAGACTCTTCATCTTTAGCTCTGTTCTGATAATTTGTCCGCAGCTACAAGTGCAGAACTGTATATGTTGAACATAGATCCAAAACCTGAAATTTCAAAAACTTCACTTATCATTCCGTTGATATTTGCAAATGCAATTTGTCCATCAATTGCTTTCAATCTTTTGGCTGAACATAAAATCGCCCGAAGTCCTGCACTTGAAATATACTCCAGCTCGCTTAGGTCGAAAACAATTTTATTTTCCCCGGAGTTAATGAGAACACACACTGCCTCTTCAAAATTAGTTGATGTTATAGCATCAAGCCGACCTTTAACCCCGACGATATTTACGTCATTGATCTTTTTATTTTTTATATCCACTTTATGTCCTTTTAAAATATAGCCTGCAGGATTTTTATAATATTCTTAATCTCTTTATTTATACAGCTTTGTAAAGACTGTAAACATTTGCAAAATGTAGATGGCTTTGTGTAAGTTCTTTTAGAATTTATAAAAGCAAAATCTGTTGTGTTTTGTTTATTGTATTCAATATAAAGGCTGCCATGATAGGCAGCCTTTATTCTAATTAGGTTCAAGATATGGTGCTAATTTTTATTAATATAATGTTATCATCTAACTTTTTATTTTATGATTTGCCTTTTAGTTTTAGTTCCCTATCGACAAACTGGCTCATGAAAAGTGAAAACATTGATAACACTGCAGCACCCAAAAACACTATTCTATAATCCTGCATCCAGGCGATACCTCCGATTACAGGAACAAATACAGCAGCAATATGGTTGATTGTGAAACTGACAGCCATACTGGGGGCGATGTCTTTCGGGTCGGCTATTTTCTGAAAAAATGTTTTGACTGCCATAGAGAAATTGAAAAAAATATTATCAAGAATATAAAGAAAACCTGCAACAATCGGACTGTCTGTATAAGCATAAGAGATAAATATTAATACAAGACTTGCGTATTCAAGGGTTAAAACTTTTCGTTCGCCATATTTATTTACCGATTTGGCAATGATTGGGTTTAGAAAATAGTTGATAACATTGTTGGCAATGAAAAGGGCTGCGATGGTCTGAATTGAGTAATCAAATTTTTTAACCAGCAGAAATACGGCAAAGGCTACAAATATCTGTCTGCGTGCCCCAGCCATGAAACTCAAGGCATAAAACAGCCAGTACTTGGAGCGGAAAATCATTTTTTTATGCTGTATGGGGATATCTGTTGAAGATGGGTCTTGAAAGAAACAATATATCCCTGCAAGAATTGCGACTATCCCGGCTCCCATAAAAAGCTCTTTATATTCAAATATGCCAGAGATTGCTAATATAACGACTCCTACTGCAATATTGGCTGCCGCCCCTAGACTGCGTAGTCTGCCCATAACAATAGGGGCCTCAGAATATCCGAAGTATTGTAAAGTTAATGACTGATTTAATGTCTCGTAATAGTGAAATCCAAAGGACATAATTATTGTTGTAAATGCAATTCCTGCAAATGAAGGCATGAATCCGGTTATTGCTATACCTACACCCATCACAGCAACAGAAATGGCAGCAAGTTTATGCTCATTGATAACCATAAGCACATATATGACAAATAAAGAGAGGAATCCGGGGATTTCTCTGATAGAGCCTACAGCTCCAAACTGTCCTCCATCCAGTCCTGCTACTTGTACTGCAAAGTTGTTAAGCAGTGTGCGCCAGCCTTGAAAGCTGATAGATGTGGCTATGGTCAGAATGAGCAGAAAAATATACATCTTTCGAGATGTCAGATTCTTTGTGGTCACGTTATAATCCTTGAAATGGTATTGGTGAGATAGGAAGTGTTACTAAGTAGGGAAAAAAACTTAATCCTCTAGTATCGATAATACAAGAACAAATTTTGGCGTGAACTTTTGCTCAGGATTTTAAATAAAGTTAATTAAGGTTGGTTTTTTTATGGCAGGCTTTCCTCCTCCGTATTGCGTGCGGGTAAGTGCAAGGGCAAAAAATGTTATTATCAAGCTTATTCCTGATCAGGGGATTGAAGTTGTGCTGCCCAAGGGAATAGATCAAAGCGAAGTTCCTGGATTTTTGGAGAGAAGACGGGAGTGGATTGAAGAAGGCATTAAAAAACTTGAAGAAAAGGGGCTTTCTCTGTCTCCGCCTGACCTGATCTTGCCCGATGTAATCTATTTTTCAGCTACAGGTGAAGAGTATACGATTCGAAGAGTCCGGAATCATAAATCAGGACTTCGCTTACGCAAAAATGTAGACAGGCTCTTGATAAGTGGGAAGGACTGGACTGATGAAAATGAACTATCTGTTTTGAGAGCATTTGTGCGTAATCAGGCGAAAGTTTTTTTAGTTAAAGAACTGCAAAAGATTTCTCATGATCTTAATTTACCGTTTAATAAGGTCTTTATCCGTTCGCAACGCAAGCGTTGGGGAAGCTGCTCTGTAAAAGGGAATATCAACCTGAATTTAAAACTTATGTTCCTTCCCTACCAATTGGTTCATTATGTTTTGGTTCATGAACTCTGCCATACTGTACATCTTAACCATTCAGCTAAATATTGGCGACTGGTGAAAATGGTTGAGCCTGATGTTGAGAGATTGGAAAAAGAATTAAGCGGAGCTGGGAAATTGGTTCCTGCGTGGATTAATTTTTAGAACAAAGGGAACAAGATAGTTTTCCACAGGTGTATAAAAATATCTCAACTATCTTAAAAAAATAATAATTTTATGAACAATATGTGTATGAATCGGAACATGAATCCTAATTTGGAGTAGGCTTCCCTCTTTGAAAGAAGGCGTTTCTAACTGATAAGATCAAATTATACAACTTAGAAGTGGGGAATTCTGAAAATTATTTTCAATAAGTGATTTGCAGTCCAGCGAGAAAAATTATTGGACTAAAGTCCGAAATATAGCCTCTTGAAATAGTCAAATTTCAGGAGGCTATTTAAATAGAGCAAATTATTTTAATTTTTCTCAAGAATGTTCTGCTTATAAAGCAAGAATGTAAGACCGAAAAAATTCCAGTCTAATATCTAGAACAGTAAGAACTTTTTTATTGGCTATCTTCGGTTTTTATTGGAAGAGCCTCCCCGTTTGCCCTGAGATCCCCCGCTTTTCGGTTTTCCCCGGTAAGGCTTGTTTCTTGTGCCGGAGTTTCTGTTCCTTGGCGCCGGTTTAGGTTTTGGAGCCGGTGGTTGCTCTGCGCGGGCATGGAGTGATTTCTGGTAGAGTTCATCTAAGAGCATACCCACAAGAGTACATTGTTCATCATCCTGTGAAAGCTGATTGACCAAACCCCTATAACGGCTGATACGTTCCCTTTCGAGAATTGTTTTGGAACGGTAGCGGCTTTCAAGAATATTTGTAAGGCGTTCGTTAATGGTTTCAATGACTTTTGCATCATCAGGCAATGCTCTGTGTTCAAACTCTATCTTATAAGCTATTCCAATTCGTTGAAGCTCAAGCTTTTGAATAACATCAACAAGTGAGATTGCTATACCTGATGATCCTGCGCGTCCTGTGCGTCCTGCTCGATGAATATATGATTCTTTATCTTCCGGCGGCTCATACATTATAACGTGGGAGAGATCTGGAACGTCAATACCGCGTGCAGCAATATCGGTAGCTACCAGAAAACGGATATCTCCACTGCGTAGCTGCGCCAGAACTCTCTCTCGTTTTGATTGCGACAGATCGGATGTAAGGTCTGCGGCATTGAAGCCGAAGTTGTTCAGCACTGCTGATACAAATTCAACGTTGGCTTTGGTATTACAGAAAATTATTGCTGAAGTGGGATTTTCAATTTCCAGAATTCTCATGAGCTGACGTTCTTTACCCATGGATGGGACTTCGTAATATGCATGTTCAATCTCAGTAACATGTACCTGCTTACTGCTCAGGCTGAGGAGTTGCGGTTTGTACATGAATTCTTTGGACAGGCGAAGAACGTGTTCAGGAAATGTTGCCGAGAACATGTAAGTGGAAATAGGTCGGCGAGGTAAGTATGATTTGACTTCACGCATATCCGGGTAAAAACCGATGGAGAGCATTCGGTCGGCTTCATCAAAAATGAGAGTTTCTAGATCTTCAAGGTCGAAGGTTCGTCTAAGCAGATGATCTAGAATTCTACCAGGTGTTCCTACAACCAGATGTGCCCCTTGTTCAAGCATTTCACGCTGATGTCCGTAGCCGACTCCACCATAAACAGAAAGTACCCGGAGTCCTGATCCTTCAAAAATTTTTTCAGCTTCCCGTTCAACCTGTCTGGCCAGTTCGCGTGTAGGTACCAGAATAAGGGCCTGAGTATAGTTTATGTTGGGGTCTAGTTTTTCCAGAAGAGGCATGACAAAGGCACCTGTTTTTCCGCTTCCGGTTTTGGCCTGTACCATGAGGTCTTGATTATGTAACTGATATGGAAGTGATTTTGACTGTACCGGGGTGAGGTTGTCCCATCCTGTACTCTCAAGGGCGTTCAGTATTGATTGTGGGAGGTCTTTTTTTGCGAGTTCCGGCATGGATTCTTCTGGTTCAACCACTTTATCCGGTTCGGCATGAACGCTGTTTTGCATATTGTCGGCAGGTTGGTCATCTTTTGAATTGGTCATAAATGTATCCTATTAAAACTTAAAATATATCTTATTAGTCTACGGTATAACCTTACACTATTCAAAGGGTATTTTTGCGTGAAGTTATAGATATCGATTTTACAGATCAATTGTATGAATAATGATCAGCTATAACTATTTGATTTTAAAATCTATGTGAGTGTAACCATAAAGACTTTATCTTGTCTGCAAGAGGTTTAAATGGTCAATAAATTGATGTCCGGGCAAGCCTATTTCATTATCAGGGTGCTTCTCTCCATTGTTTTTTTATATTCTGGAGCGGGTAAGCTTATGGATGTGCATGGCTTTGCTAAAGTTATCGGTGGATACGGGGTGTTGCCTGATCAGTTGAATCTTATTGCGGCAGCAGTTTTGCCTGTAATTGAAATAGTGATTGCTGTCGGACTGTTCTGGGACATTAAAGGGGCGCTTTCATCCTACATGGTTTTGTTACTTGTTTTTATGGGGGTGCTGGCTCACGGAATCAATATGGGCCTTGATGTTGATTGTGGATGTTTTGCTCCGGGAGACCCTGAAGGAGAGGCTTATCACTCTCTCCGGGAGGCATTGATCAGAGATTTTTTTCTGCTCGGTGCATGCGGGTATCTGTATTTTTTGAGAAAGGTTAAGGGGTTTCGTTCCAGATCTGTTTTTGCTCTTGTTACACGTTAATAATCTGAATTTCTGGAGGATGTTTTGATGAAAATGGCTAAGAATATTATTTCCATTGGCGCTATTTGTGTACTCATGTTTTCTTTGATCGGTTGTCTGGGGTCGGATAAATTCGGTCAGGAAGTGGAAAAAGAAAAGGGTGCTGTGAAACTCGTTCGCGAAGTTCAGCGCGGAGAATATGATATTATCACTACTGCAGAGCTTAAGGGATTGATGGATAAGAAAGAGGATATGGTTATTATCGACACTATGCCATATGAAGCAAGCTACAAGAAAGAGCATGTGCCAGGAGCTAAACAGTTTCTGTTTCCTATCCCGGATATGGTTGAGTGGGACGTCAAAGAAACAGACGGTAAAACAAAAGAGCAGTTCATTGAATTGCTTGGTCCTGACAAAGATAAGCTCATTGTTATCTATTGCGGTTTTGTAAAATGTACCCGCAGCCACAACGGAGCAGCATGGGCCAAGAAACTCGGCTATACCAATGTTAAAAGATATCCTGGTGGAATTTTTGCATGGAAAGGAGCCAATAACCCTGTTGCATCTGTGAAGTAGTTATTGTCAGAAAGCCCTTTGGGTATTTTTTTCAAGGATTAGAGGGGAAACTTTTAAAAAGTTTCCCCTCTTTTTTATGCTATGAAGACAGTTTGTTGAGTTTTTATCAATGTGGCTTAAATTTTAAACTAGAAAGAACCATACATCTAGCCCTCAATCGCAACTATAATACCATCCAGATTCTTTCCTGTTTTTTGCAGTAATTTTCCTGCGTCCTGACAGTTTTTTTCTATATTACCTTCAGCTGAAAGTTCAAAATGTTTTCGTAATGTATTTATTGCTTCTCCATTGGTTGTAAAATTCGTGAGCATTCCTCTGTTGAACATGAAAAGGCGCGCTCCCGTACCCATATCATAAGTTGAGCAGGGTGGAAGACCCCGACCTAAAGAGCCTAGCGGCCCACTCTGTCTTTCGATCAGGATTGATGGTTTATTGCTTGAAGGGAAAAAAATGAGGGGTAATGCTCCTGCATTTACAACAGTTAAAATTTCTCTTTCACGATTAAGGACTGAGAAGATACCATATATAATTGTGTCGGCTTGTGTAACTTTTTTAAGTTGCATGCCTATATTTCGCATAGTTATGGCAGGAGAATAGAGTGGCCCTGTATTCTCTGAAAGAAGCTGTTTTATGATTGAATAAACTTTATTGATTTCATCTTTAGGCGTTATGCATAACAGTAAATGGCCTTCAGTTGTTTCAGATATGATTGCTGCTTCATATATGAAGGCAGATGTTGACTCTGTAGAGGCACGAAATGTAGAACTCTTTGCCTTAATATTTATATTTTCCAGTTTTTGATACTGGCTATTTACAGGTACGAGATTGTTTCCTGAAAACATTCTGCGGTCACATTGTGCAATAAGCAGATGGGTTCTGATGCGATGTAGAACATCCTTATAGTCAAATGGCTTTACAATAAAGTCTACGGCTCCAGCATCAAATCCTTTGTTTGTATTTTTTACATCATCTAACGCTGTAAGAAAAATAAATGGAATTTCTGATGTCTCAGGGGATAGTCTTAGTACTGAGGCACACTCAAATCCATTCTCTCCGGGCATCATGATATCTAATAGTATCAAGTCCGGTTTTTTTTCTTCAGCCAGATCGCGACCGGCTCTGCCATTTGTGGCAGTAAGGGTGTTATAACCTTTTTGTTTTAAAACTATTTCTAGAAATTCAAGATTAAACGGTTCATCATCAATAATAAGTATTGTCGGTATATAATTTGGTCTTGTAGGCATTTACTGAACCCTCTACGGCTAAGGCATATTATCACCTTATATGCTTCTGAATAATGTAAAAAAACAGAAAAAAAGTTTTTAATCATTTTTGTAATTGTACATTATTCGCAATTCTGGATTGCCAAAAAAGCACCTGCCGGGATAGATTGTTATCTACTTCCTAAGAAAGAATAGCTGGTTGCTCTTTAGTATTCCCATATTCTTTATGTTTAAGAATTGGTTTACACATAAACACTGAGTCAATAAAGATATTGTTTAGACTTGGAAGTTTGCAGTTGCTCTTTCATAGTTTTTCATTTGCTCTTTTTTATATTGAACAATGTTTATACAGAGACGGTGTAGGTGTTGACAGGTTGTCTATATTAGCCTGTTACATTAAATCATTCCATAACTTTTTTATTTGCAGGAGTTGATAACATGCTGATCGGTATCCCAAAAGAGATTAAAATCATGGAGAACAGGGTTGCTATGACCCCTGGAGCTGTTGAAACACTCGTACGCCGTGGTCATGCTGTTGTGGTTGAAGAAGGTGCCGGTATTGGCTCAGGCCTTTCTGATGATGAATATATCGCAGCTGGAGCCAGAATGGTAACTGTTGATGAAGCATGGTCTGCTGAAATGGTTATCAAGGTCAAAGAACCTATTGCTTCAGAGTATAAATACCTTCGTGACGATCTCCTGCTTTTTACCTATTTGCATCTTGCTGCTGATAAAGCCCTCACTGATGCTTTACTTGCCTCTGGAACAACCGGTATTGCCTATGAAACTGTTCAGCTTCCTGACGGAGCCCTTCCTCTGCTTACTCCCATGAGTGAAGTAGCCGGACGTATGGCAGCTCAGGAAGGCGCGCTTCATCTAGAAAAACCAAAAGGTGGACGTGGGGTATTGCTTGGCGGTGTGCCCGGTGTTGCTCCAGCAAATGTTATGGTTATCGGTGGTGGTGTTGTTGGTACCAACGCTGCTAAAATTGCTGCAGGTATGGGGGCAAGAGTAACTATTTTTGACGTAAGCCACGCACGTCTGCAGTATCTTGATGATATTTTTGGTGGTAGAATCAGTACAATGACTTCAACCGAACCTAACATCCGTGCTGCAGTGACTACTGCTGACCTTGTTGTCGGCGCAGTTCTTATTCCCGGAGCAAAAGCTCCTAATCTGATTACTCGAGATATGCTTTCTACTATGAAAGAAGGTGCCGTTATTGTAGACGTTGCTGTTGACCAGGGCGGATGTGTTGAAACAATTAAACCTACAACTCATACCGATCCTACTTATGAGGTCGACGGAGTTGTTCATTACGGTGTTGCTAACATGCCCGGAGCTGTTCCCAGAACTTCTACATTTGCACTTGTCAACCAAACTCTGCCTTATGCTTTACAGCTTGCAGATAAGGGGCTTGATGCTCTGCGTGAAAATAATTCGCTTAAACTTGGATTAAACACGATTAATGGAAAGCTGACTTTTGCAGCTGTTGGTGAAGCTTTTGGACTTGAAACAATTACTCCGGACGAAGCATTAGCTTAGCCTAAAGTAAAATATATATTCTGTAAGGGAGTAAGGGGGTGACCTTTACTCCCTTTTTTTATTAAAAAACAGTACTTACCTTTGTTTACATTTTTTCTAAAATTGCTGATGAAATTTGGTCTCTTTTATTGTATTATGAAGAGCTGATATTAATATTTAGTGCTTAACCGTTTTAAGGTGTAATTAAGAGTAATGTAAAAATACAGTCAGTGTATATAGCGGAATGTATCTATGTGTTGTTGCAGTCTAATAATTAGTATGAGGATCTTAAAGTAAGATTCACCGGAGTAGGTTATGGGGAATATTATTAAAATTTCATCACGCAACGCTCTTGTCGCATTTCTTTATTGGGGTATTTCATATTTAAACTGGCTTATTTTTAGAGAGGTCGGCGTGTTACCTATGCCTATATGGCCTGCTGCAGGAGTAGCTTTTGTAGCTGCTTTTTACTGGAAAGCTGAAATAGGTCCTGGAATTGCCCTTGGAACTTTTTTTGCCAACCACTTTATTCTAGATGCATCTATGCTGTTTGCATTATGTATTTCTGTGATGAATAGTCTTGCCCCTGTATTGGGAGCATATTTGATTCGGAAAAGGGTGTCAGTGCGGCTTTGCATAAGAAATATCAGTGATGTCGCTTACGTTTTTTGGGTAGGAGTTTGCATTGTCTCATTCTTAAGTGCCTGTGGCGGAATTGGTAGCAAGTATATTTTAGGTCTTTTGCCAGAGGGGGTATTTGTAATTTCATTAGTCCGGTGGGCTATGTCTTATGCAGTAGGGACGATGCTCTTAGGTCTGCCGTTTCTGGTATGGATCAGGGATAGGACGGAAAAATGAAGAATAATGGAATTTCAGCTGGTAACATTATGCTTCTTACTTTTGTTCTCGGGGCTTTCTTTGTTTGGATTGCAGAGAGTTTTTTGGAGTTTCTCTGGTTTAATCATGCCTTGAGTTCATTTCTAGAGATCCTGTTTCCTTTATACCGCCCACACGAAATGTTAATGCGCATTATTCTTGTCAGTTCTCTATTGGTCAGTGGAGGAATTGTCTCCCATCTTTACGGGAAACTAGCTCTTTCAGAAAAGAAATCCCGTGAGAGTGAAAATGATTTAAGAATCACTTTTAAATCAATTGGTGATGCTGTTGTTGCCACTAATGCAGACGGGAGAATTACAAGAATGAATCCTGTGGCTGAGAGACTTACAGGATGGAGTGTGAAAGACGCTATCGGGGTCTCTTTACCTGAAATCTTTAAAATAATTAATGCCCAAACAAGAGAAGGATGCGAGAGTCCTGTTGATAAAGTTTTAAGAACCCGCAAAACAGTTGGACTTTCAAATCATACTGTTTTGATCTCCAGATCCGGAGAAGAGTTTCAGATTTCTGACTCGGCTTCGCCCATAATAACCGAAGATGGGGATATTGCTGGTGTTGTCCTTGTTTTCAGAGATGTTACAGAGGAATATAGCAGGGAAAAAGAGCTCAATAGGCTGCGCAACTATCTATCAAATATTATTGATTCAATGCCTTCTATTATTGTTGGCGTGGATCCTCATGGGCGTGTCACCCAGTGGAATATGAGTGCTCAAGAAGATACAGGTATTACGACCAATGATGCTATTGGGCAGAATTTGTCTGATGTGTTTCCGAGAATGGTTATGGAAATGGACAAGGTTAGAGAAAGTGTTAGAACTCGCAAGGCCCAGTATGAATTGCGGAAACCTCGCAAGTGTGAAGATGGCCTTTGCTATGAAGATATAACTATTTTTCCTTTAATTGCTAATGGGGTAGAAGGCGCAGTAATTCAGGTTGATGATGTTACTGAGCAGTTTAATCTTGAGCAGATGATGATCCAGACTGAAAAAATGATGTCTGTTGGTGGGCTCGCTGCAGGAATGGCGCATGAGATTAATAATCCGTTGGCAGCAATTGCTGGAAATACACAGAATATTAAAAATCGGATTTATAAGGATCTTAGGCAGAATACTGAAACGGCTTCCGAATGTGATATTTCTTTGGAAAGAATGCGGAACTATTTGTCTAAGAGAGATATTCCCAGAATGTTGGAAGGAATTGCTGAATCTTGCAACCGGGCAGCAAAGATTGTAAGTAATATGCTACGGTTCAGCCGTAAAAGTGATAAAAGATTCAGTGAATGTGATCTTGCAAAATTGATGGATAATACTATTGAGCTTGCGGCAAACGATTACGATCTCAAGAAAGAATATGATTTTAGAAAAATAGGAATTGTGAAAGAGTATAGTGACGAGCTGCCAAGTGTGTATTGTGAAGAAAATGAGATTCAACAGGTTTTACTTAATTTGTTGAAAAACGGAGCGCAGGCCATGAATGAAAAAGAATATGATGAGGGAGGGCCGTGTTTCATTCTGAGACTTAAGCGTGATGATGATATGGCGTGTATAGAAGTTGAAGACAACGGTCCCGGTATTCCAGAAGATATTCGCAATAGAGTCTTTGAACCTTTTTACTCGACTAAAGGTGTTGGACATGGCACAGGGTTAGGGCTGTCTGTATCATATTTTATTATAGCAGATCAGCATAACGGGATAATGGATGTTGATTCTGTCCCGGGGAGCTGGACCAGATTTGGTGTTAGAATTCCAATTTCATGTTAAAGGTGACGCTCATGAATCATTCAATTCTAGTTTTGGACGATGATATTCATGTCAGAGAGAGTTTAGTTATCAGTCTTGAGGACGAGGATTTTGACGTTTTTGAGGCAGAAAGTTCGGAAGCCGCATTGGATTTTCTAGATAAGAAGCAGGTTGATATGGTTATTGTCGATTTGCGTTTGCCGGGAATGAATGGGACTGATTTCATTGATTCCGCCAGTGTTAAATGGCCGGAAATAAAATTTATTATCTATACTGGATCTCCAGAGTTCAGCATACCGGTTAATCTGGCTCCAGTTGACAATGTTTCAAATTTGGTTTTTTTGAAACCATTACCCTCGTCTGACGTTATGATTAATGAGATTCGGAGAATGCTTGCGTAAGGGGAGCTGTATTTTTTTACAGCTGTAGGACATTTTGGGATTATTAAGTAATAGTTTTAAGTTTTTTCAGAGAGTTATCAGTGGCAAAGAAAAAAGAAGAGATTATATATGTCGTAGGAAAACCTCCCTCAGAGCCACCGCCGGAAGAAGGACTTCCTCCTTGGATGGCTACATTTGCCGATATGGTTACTTTGCTTCTTTGTTTTTTTGTTTTGCTGCTCTCTTTTTCTAATCAGGATATTGCTAACTTTGAGAGTATGAAAGGTTCTATGCGTGAAGCTTTTGGTGTTCAGTTTGAAGACAAGGGCGCAAAAAATATGGCTTTTTCTAGTAGTCCTTATGCAGAGTCATCAGTAAAAGCTAAAGCTAAAAAAGATTTGAAAGCTCTTGAAGTCGATATTCGTGCTTTTATAACTGCCGGTAAAGTTCAAAAGCTTATGGCTGTTAATAGTGACCAGCAGGGGGTTTTAGTCAGGGTTCCTTCCAGAGCTATTTTTAAACCTGGAACTGCTGATATTAATCCGCAATCAGCTCATTTGCTTGATAAAGTAGCAAGCATTATGAAGAAGAAAAAATTTAATCTTGTGGTAAGAGGACATACTGATGATCGTGCAACCAACAATAATATATATAGCTCGAATTGGGAGCTGTCTGCTGCACGAGCTGCTTCATGTCTGCGTTATATTTTGAAGAAATCAGGAGTCTCGTCTCATAGAATGAAGGCGGTAGGATACGCAGGGACAAAACCGCTTGTGCCCAATACATCAAATAGGAACAGGGCTATTAATCGCAGAGTTGAGTTTTATTATCAGCCTCCATCCGACAAGTGGTAGAATTATATAAATTTGAGTTCAAAAAAGCCCGGATCATTTTACATGTTTCCGGGCTTTTTGTTTGAACAGGGATTAAGTCATATATGAAATGCGAGTTCAGGTAGATATAATGATACAATATTTTTATTGTTTTTTACGTTTTTCCCATAGTTTCATTTCTTTCATCTTTTTGCGGCGTTCACGTTGCAGCGACTTACAGACCAAAGGTGTTTTTTTGGCATAACCCCATTTTTCGCGATATTCATCAGGGGTAAGGTCGTATTTTGCAAGATGTCTTTTGGTTAGGACCTTAAAAGATTTGCCGGATTCAAGGCAGATGATTGATTTTTCTCTAATAGCTTTTTGTGGATCAACTGGAGGAACCGGGGCGTTTGCTCCTGGATTATTCATTTCCTCTCTTATTTTTTGAATACCGGATGCTAGTTTTTGAACCATAGAGGTTATTTCTTCCTCAGTCATGGTTCTTACACTGGCTTGTGCTTTTACTATTTCAAGTGCTTCTTTTAAATGGTCTTCCATTATGCCTCCTTTTCGTCATTAATCTGAATTTAGTGTGTTATGAATTTGTTTATCATTGTAATTTGATAATACTTCATTAAATGCGGAACTAAGTGCTCCTGCTGATAAAATGTCATGTATCAGCTATAAATAAATGATTAGTCCAAGATCGAGTATTGTTAGCATTAACTTGCTATAAAGGTGAAGTAGAATATAGAAAAACTTCTCCCTCTTAATAGACATAACCATCGTATACTACGATAGCATGTTGGGCCGTAATTTGAATTATAAATTTATATAGGTGTATTATCCCCATGTTGTACTGATTTAGTTGACATATTTTTATCTGCTAAAAAAAGTAATATAGTGGTGTCCCTTCTTTAATTTTAAATAGTGTATTTATACAATTAGATAACATAATATTTTTATCAAGATTATGCCTAGTCCAGTTTTGTTAATGTTTATATTACATTTTTTATTTTCTTGGGTTATAACTGACTATTATAAAAAATTCTCATGTGAAAATGGAATGGTGATAACACCGGAATTCACTTTTGCATTTATTCTTAATGCAGCAATTGAAAAAAATGGGGATAAGTTATGGCTAAGAAAGATCCCAGTGAACTGCTTGAGCAGATGGGGGGAATGGATGTTGAGTCTTTGATTGAGTGCATATGCCGCCATCATCTTTCAAATCTTGGCAGGGACTACAGTCGGTCAGAGATTTTTTCACTATATCAGGCTCTGGCGTATACTATTCGTGATCGACTGGTTGGTAATTGGATAAAAACTCAACGTTCATATTACAATCAGAGTGCCAAAAGTGTTTATTATCTTTCTCTAGAATTTCTGGTCGGTAAATCTTTGGGCAGCAATGTGCTAAGCCTTGGTATAGAAAATGAGACTGAACAGGCTCTTACTCATTTTGGGGCAACTCTTGATGATGCAGAAAGTGCAGAGGTTGACGCGGGTCTAGGTAATGGAGGACTGGGACGTCTAGCCTCATGTTTTCTTGATTCCATGGCGACATTGGGTATTTCAGGATACGGGTATGGAATAAGATATGAATATGGAATATTCAAACAGGCAATTGAAAATGGTGAACAAGTTGAGTTGCCTGATGATTGGCTGCACTACGGCAATCCATGGGAGTTTCGCAGGCGTGGTTTTATGTTCACGGTGCGCCTTTATGGTAGAGAGGAACAGTATACGCATGAGGATGGTTCAAAGCGTCATCGCTGGGCAGACACAGCTAAAGTTATGGCGATGCCGGTAGACATGCTCATTCCCGGATATAAAAATGGAAATGTTATTAATATGCGTCTTTGGGAAGCTCAGCCTGCCCGGAGATTCAATCTGGATCTGTTTAACAGTGGAGATTATATTCGCTCGATGGAGGATGCTGTCAGATCAGAGACCATATCTAAGGTCCTTTATCCTAGTGACAAATTGAGTGAAGGACGTGAGCTGCGTCTGGTTCAGCAATACTTCTTTGTATCTGCAACAATTCAAGATATGTTGCGCCGGTTTGCAAAACTCAAACTTGATTTTTCTGAGCTGCCGAATCGTGCTGTGGTGCAGCTTAATGAAACACATCCTGCGATAGCTATACCTGAACTTATGCGTATGCTTATCGATGATCATATGCTCAATTGGGATCAGGCATGGCGGATTTGTCGTAGGACTTTTGCTTATACAAATCACACCGTAATGCCTGAAGCTCTTGAAACATGGCCTCTTGAAATGATGCGCAGAGTGCTTCCACGGCATGTCTCTATAATTTTTGAAATTAACAGACGTTTTATCGAAGATGTGAAAAGTCGTTTTCCAGGAGATGAGGACCGACTTAAACGCATGTCTATAGTTGGGGACGGTGAGTTTCCTGTTGTGCGGATGGCCTGGCTTGCTGTTGTGGGCAGCTTTACTGTTAATGGAGTTTCTGCATTACATGGAGAGCTAATTAAAAAGAATATTTTTCAGGATTTTGTGGAAATGTATCCTGGTAGATTTACCTCAGTCACTAATGGTATCACTCCTAGAAGATGGCTGAAGCAATGCAATCCATCCCTTTCTGATTTGATATCAGAAAAAATTGGAACCGATTGGATAACAGATTTATCTGTTTTGAGAAAATTAGAGCCTTTGGCTGACGATCATGAATTTCAGGACCGCTGGTATGAGTGCAAACTGCATGAGAAAAAAAAGTTAGTCGAGTACGCCCGCAAAGATTATGGCCTTTATCTCCCGGCTGACTGGCTTTACGATGTACAGGTGAAACGTATTCATGAGTATAAGCGGCAGGTACTCAATCTTTTGCATGCGATAACTCTTTATTGTCGATTGAAAAAAGATCCTGCCAGTGTGGCAGTTCCCAGAGTTAAGATTTTTGCTGGTAAAGCTGCTCCCGGTTATCTTTTGGCAAAAAAAATAATCAAGCTGATTAACTCAGTAGGTGCGGTTGTTAATTCAGATCCTGCTGTTAATCATAAACTTCGTATCGCATTTATGCCTGACTACCGTGTTTCACAAGCTGAACGTATTATTCCGGCAACTGATCTTTCAGAGCAGATTTCCCTCGCCGGGACTGAGGCTTCGGGGACAGGGAATATGAAGTTTGCTCTTAACGGAGCACTTACCATTGGAACCATGGACGGGGCTAATATTGAAATAATGGAAGAAGTCGGCAGTGATAATATGTTTATATTCGGAATGGATGCCGATGATGTTGAAGCACGAAGGTATAATGGATATGATCCTTCACAAGTAGCATCAGATGATGCAGATCTTGCAGAGGCCTTGCACTATATAGGTGATGGTACTTTCTCGGAAGGAGATCACGAAATTTTCAGACCGATTCTTGATTCTCTTTTCGTCAATGGTGACCAATATATGGTCCTCGCAGATTATAGAGCTTACATTGATGCTCAGGATCAGGTTGATTCGCTTTGGCTGGATCGTAGGCAGTGGCTAAAGTGTTCAATATTAAATACAGCTGGTTCTGGGAAGTTCTCCAGTGACAGGGCTATAATGGATTACGCTAAAAGTATTTGGGGCGTCCGTCCAATGAACAAGGATAATTAACATTAATAAATAGCTATAAACAATCCCCCCTCTATGTTTATAAACGTAGGGGGGATTGTTTTGTTGTTGATAGAGTGTGTTTTAAAATATCTGACTTCACTTTAGCATAGATCTTTTTTTGAGATTCATACCCCAATTTTTATTCCAAGCAGGACAGTCTAAATTGTAACCTTTGCTTTCGATTGAAAATTTCCATATATTAATTTTTCAAAAATATTATAAACGGAAGTTATAAAATGAAAATGAATATACGTCCTGTAGCTTTTTTATTATTGATAATTGTGCTGGTTGCTGGAATTAGTTCCGGCTTGTATTCTTTGGGTCTGTTTGATTCTTTTTTGTCTGAAATGGATAAGAAACAGCATACTCAGGAAGGTGAAGGACCTGTTGTTCGTAAAGAGATCAGCAATCTCACTCTGCCGCTTCAATCCTCCAGTTCAAGTGTAGAGATTCCTCCGGCTGAAGGGATGCTCGAAACAGATATTTCAAGTGAAAGCAGTACAGAAATCGAGAGCGCAACTGTCCCACAGAAAATAGTTCCTCAAAGCAATGCCAGCAATACAAACGAGGCTGAGAAGGCCGCTGTTGAAAATGCGGATAAGAAAAATGCTGAAATTAAATCGTCGGCCGTTGATAGTGCTGGTGCTAAAGATATTAAAAAACAATCTCAATCTAAAAAAGCTAAGTTATCTAAAGGAAAAGTAGGATTACTTGCAGCAAAATGTGCTGAAAAGAAGTTCTCCGTACAGGTGCCTATATCAGCAACTTCCGGGCGGATTAAATGGTTTAATATGCAGAATCCGCGCAGGCTGGTAGTGGATATTCTTGGAAAATGGAGCAATACAGGTAAGTCTGTGTATATTTATAAGAATTGCGTTGTTAATAAAATTGTAACCGGCGAGCATCCAGATAAATTACGGTTGGTATTCTATTTGGATAAACCCGGTTTGTCTAAAAGCATAGCCCCATCTGTAAAAAAAGATTCTAAAAAAATTACTATAGGTTTGTCATTCTAAGGGCTTGTTTTTTTGAATGATTAGCTTTCTTGGGTGTTTTGTCTTCTCTTGTCCGACACTCCGGTGTTTTTGTTGTTTTGTGTAACATAAATGTAACGATTGAGTCATTGCCCTGTAACTCTTGGTGGATAGTTAGATATTGTCTAGCGGTGACCAAGAGGCACTGCTTTTGATTTGTAAACTAAATCTGAAGCTGGAAGGGTTCTGGCTCTTTTTTATTGTTATATAAAACTTCTTTATGGAGAGTGTTCTAATGGGGCAAGCTGTTAAAATCGCTTCCAAAAAACTTGATTTTTATTATGGTGATTTCAAAGCTCTCGAAGATATTTCTATAGACTTTGAAGAGAATAGAGTTACAGCACTGATCGGTCCTTCAGGTTGTGGCAAAAGTACTTTTTTACGATGTCTGAATCGCATGAATGATCTTATTCCCGGAACGCGGGTAGATGGTGAGCTTACTCTTGACAGGGAAGATATCTACGCACACGGACTTGATGTAGTAACATTAAGAAGGCGTGTAGGCATGGTTTTTCAAAAACCGAATCCTTTTCCTAAGTCAATATTTGAAAATGTAGCATACGGTCTTCGTGTTAATGGTATTCAGGATAAAGAATTTCTTGCGCGCAAGGTTGAAGAAAGTCTTAAAGGCGGTGCTCTCTGGGATGAAGTTAAAGACAGGCTTCATTCTTCAGCATTAGGTCTTTCCGGTGGACAGCAGCAGCGCCTTTGCATTGCCAGGGCTTTGGCCGTAGAGCCTGAAATTCTGCTTATGGATGAACCTGCTTCGGCACTTGACCCCATAGCTACACAGAAGATTGAAGATCTAATTCATGAGTTGAAGAAAAAATTTACTATCATTATTGTAACTCACAGTATGCAGCAGGCTGCACGAGTTTCAGACCAAACTGCGTTTTTTTATATGGGGCGGCTTATTGAAACAGGTAATACTGAAACAATGTTTACCAAGCCTAAAAACAAGCAGACAGAAGATTATATCACCGGGCGTTTTGGCTAAAGTCTGTGTCCTGATCGAGAAAGATCAGGCAGTTATTTTGCAAAACAGTATGTGACGGGTAAATATTATTTAGTTGAGGAGAAATATGGTATGGAGCAGCGAGCTCACTTTACAAAAAAAATGGATGATCTGAAGGTGCAGGTTTTACGGATGTCCAGCATGGCTGAAACTGCAATGCACAATTCTGTAAAAGCCTTAGCTGAGTGCAATGCTGAGCTTGCTGAGGAAATTATTATGAATGATATCCAGATCAACGAGCTTGAGTGTGAACTTGATAAATTTAATATTGAGTTATTGGCACTTGATCAGCCTATGGCTAGAGATCTCCGGTTCATTGTAGGCTCCATGCGTATTACAAGTAATCTTGAACGGATTGGTGATGAGGCAGTCAACCTTGCTCACCGTGCAGTTTTCCTCAGTACACGACCTCCGATGCCATTTAACCAGTTGTTGGAGCAGATGGCAGGTGTTACCAGAGAAATGGTCGGTATGGCTGTAAAGTCTTTTGCTGATGAAGATCATGATCTGGCTGCAAAAGTTTGTGGCAGGGATAATGAAGCTGATAGCCTTAATCTTCGAATTCTTAAGGGGTTAATCGAAAATATGGTTACAGAAACCAGAATTGTCGAACGGGGAGTTCATTTGATCATGGCAGCCAATCATCTTGAAAGAATTGCTGATCAGGCTACGAATATTGCTGAGTCAGTAATTTTTATAAGTCAGGGTGTGAATATAAAACATCAGTGTCGCGGATAGTCAATTATTGCATATAAAAGTGTAAAGGGCCGGAGTTCTCCGGCTCTTTTTTTGTTTATGACGGGGACTCTGACTGGCGTTATACCATAGGAGCTGGTTCGAATTGTGTTTACATAGGACACTTTTTAGGATAGAAGCAGTTCTCTTAATCTCAAGTTGAAATTTTTTTGACTACATAGCTCAGGCTTGTGGTGAGAAAAAAATGATTTCTTGAGATTCCCCTTAACGGGCATTAGGGATGAAGTACGGTCCTATCGGGCCAAAGGACAGTCTGGGCATCGGCTGCCTCGGAACGCATGAGCAGGTTGACTCCAATGTACTCTCCCATAACATATGTGCCGAAATTTTGTCCGAGGACATCGTTGTTGGAGGTAACCCATGGAAAACAATGAAAACATGAACGCCGAAATGGAAATGGACTTCGAGGCTGCCCTTGAAGATTATCTAAATGCCGATTTCGGAAATCTGGACGAAGGAAGCATCGTTTCCGGTGAAGTTGTTAAAGTTGATAAAGACTTTGTTCTTATTGACGTTAACTTCAAGTCTGAAGGCCAGATTGCAGTATCTGAATTTCTGGATGCTGATGGTGAAATGACTGTTGCAGTCGGTGATAAAGTAGACGTATTTGTTGCAAACAAAAACGAAAACGAAGGCACCATTCACCTTTCTCGCGACAAAGCCAAACGCATGCAGCTGTTCGACAAGCTCGAAGAACTGCAGGAAAAAGAAGGCGTTGTTGAAGGTAGAATCATTCGTCGTATCAAAGGTGGTTACACCGTTGATCTCGGTGGCGTTGAAGCATTTCTGCCTGGTTCTCACGTTGATCTTCGTCCTGTTCCAGATATGGACGCACTCGTTGATCAGACCTACGAATTCAAAATTCTTAAAATTAACCGTCGCCGCAGCAATGTGATCGTTTCTCGTCGTGTTCTTCTTGAAGAGCAGCGTAACGAAATGCGTTCTCAGCTGCTTGAAACTCTTGAAGAAGAGCAGGCAGTTATTGGTAAAGTCAAAAATATCACCGAATACGGTGTATTTATTGACCTCGGCGGTCTCGACGGACTTCTGCATATCACAGACATGTCCTGGAAGCGTATCAAGCATCCTAAGGAAATGGTTTCACTCGGTGATGAGCTTGAGCTGAAAGTTCTGAACTTCGATAAAGAAGGCCAGAAAGTTTCTCTTGGACTTAAACAGCTTGTTCCAGATCCTTGGGAAGATATCTCCGGAAAGTACCCTGAAGGTGCTAAATACTCCGGTAAGGTTACCAACCTCGCTGACTACGGTGCTTTTGTTGAGCTCGAAGCCGGTGTTGAAGGACTCGTTCACATTTCTGAAATGTCCTGGACACGTAAACTGCGTCACCCGTCTCAGATGGTTCGCGTAGGCGACGAAGTTGACGTAGTTGTTCTGGGTGTTGATCCTGACAAAAAACGCATCTCTCTTGGTATGAAGCAAGTTAAGCCGAATCCTTGGGATGTTGTTGCTGAGAAGTTCCCCGAAGGAACTATCCTTGAAGGTCAGATCAAAAACATCACTGAATTCGGTGTATTTATCGGTATTGAAGACGGCATTGACGGCCTGATTCACGTTTCCGATATCTCCTGGACACGCAAAGTGCGTCATCCTTCAGAAGTATACGCCGTTGGCGACAGCGTGCAGGCTAAAGTCCTCACCGTTGACAAAGAAAACGAAAAATTCACTCTTGGTGTTAAGCAGCTTTCCGAAGACCCATGGTCTCAGGTACCTACAAAGTACCCCGTCGGTTGCACCCTTGAGGGTCTTATCACCAATATTACTGACTTCGGCCTCTTTGTAGAAGTAGAAGAAGGTATTGAAGGTCTGGTTCACGTTTCTGAAATTTCTCACAAGAAGATCAAAAATCCTTCTGAGATGTTTAAAGAAGGCGTTACCATCCAGGCTAAAGTCATCCACGTATCTGCTGATGAGCGTCGTCTCGGCCTCTCCATCAAGCAGCTCAAGGAAGACGATGACAAGCGTAAGCCTAAAGAATTCCGTTCAGGACCTGCCGATAGCGGCAACACTCTGGGCGAACTCCTGAAGCAGAAGCTTGCTGATGCAACCGAAGCTAAGGCTGCTGCAGAGACTGAGGATGAAGAGTCCTAAGAATAGTTTCTCTGTCAGACATCCGTTTCTTTTCGGTTTCAGTCTGCTATTAATGGCTGTGGCTCTCATTTGGGGAGCCACAGCCTTTTTTAATGGTGGGTCATCACTGTTTACTTCAGGAAAGATAGGGATTGTTACTGTACAGGGGACTATCACCAAATCATTGCCTACGGTCAAATTTCTGCGTGAACTGCGCCGGGATGATTCTATAAAAGGAGTTCTGTTACGGATCAATTCTCCAGGTGGGACCATTGCTCCTTCACAGGAACTTTATCACGCGGTAAAACGTTTTGCCGAAGTTAAGCCTATTGTTGCTTCTTTTGGCACTGTGGCGGCATCCGGCGGGTATTATGCTGCGGCCCCGGCAACACAGATTATTGCCAGCTCCGGTTCTATTACCGGAAGTATCGGAGTCAAAGCTGAATATGTAAACTTCAGCCAACTGCTGGATAAGCTGGGAGTTAAACCGGTGATGATAACCAGCGGTAAGCTCAAAGGTGCAGGCTCGCCTTATTCAGAGTTAACTCCTGAACAGAAAGAGTATCTGACCGGTCTGATTATGGACATTCATAATCAGTTTGTGGATGATGTAGCTAAGGCCCGTAAGCTTGACCGCAAAGATGTGGAAAAGATTGCGGATGGGCGGGCTGTCACTGGACGTGAGGCCAAAGAACTTGGTCTTGTCGATAGGATCGGCGGGTTTGAAGAGGCTGTTACAGTGCTTAAAGCACTGTGTGGTCTTGAAGGAGATGTCTCAGTTGTGGAAGGTCCTGAAGAGGATAAACCATTAATTCAAAAAATTTTGGGATATCTGGGATTAAAACCAGTCGGATCTATTGACGGTACTGGTGTTATGCTTTCTTTTTAAAAAAGTTAGTTAACCTTATTCTACTATGAGATGTACTTTTATTGGAGTTGGGTCTGCTTTTGATGAGACGCAGACCAACACATCATTATTTATTGAAGCAGGAGGGAATTCTCTCCTGCTTGATTGCGGCTTCAACGCGGCGCATAATTTCGTGAAGCTTGCTGAAAATCCGCATAAGCTAGATTCAGTTTGGATTTCTCATTTTCATGGGGATCATTTTTTTGGTATCCCTTTTTTACTTGGGTATCTTGCTTCAGTAGGAAGAGTTGATGAGCTGGCTATTTGCGGGCCTCATGGAATTCAGGAAAAAGTATGCTTACTGGTGAATCTTGCTTATCCTAATTTGCTTTCCAGGCTTCCATTTAAAATTGTATTTTATGTGTTTAGCGAGCATGATAATCAAATTGTTGCCGGGTTTGATCTTTCAACCTGTATAATTGATCATTCTGAGTATGCACTTGCTGTCAGGGTCCAGTCTGAGGGACGTTCTCTATTTTACAGTGGAGATGGAAAGCTCGTAGAAAGTTGTATGTCACTTGCACAGCATGCCGATTTTGCAGTGCTTGAAGCCTATAAATTCAAGGATTCGATCAAAGGTCATTCAAGTGTAATCAGTTGTCTCAAATTTGTAGATGTTGCAAAAATATCTCGTGTGGCACTTGTGCATCTTGAGCCTTTTATGCGAACCTGCAAACTTGCTGAGGTTGCCGAAGCAGCAAAGTTGTTTACATCTTTCAAAGTTATTTTGCCGGAAGAGAATCAGTACGTTGATATATAAAAGCGAACGGCCGAATAGGTGTTTAGTTTTAAAAGTGAGGAATAAGTGGCAACTAAGTATGATCAGATAGTACGGGACTATTTCGAAGGTCGATCCGGCTATACTATTCTTTTAAGTGACGAACCTTCTTTTTATAAGCTTCTAAGAGGAACTCTTTATAAAATTTTGGCTATCCGCAGGGATTGTCTGGGTTTCTTTCAGGAACAGGCCTCTGCTATGCGTGAAATTAAAGATAGAGAGGCAACAGGCGTTCCTTTACTTATTTTCGTGGAGCGTCTTCTTAAAGGAAGGCCGACAGCTGATTTTATTTTGAATATTCGCAAGGTTTTTCCTGAAGTAAAGGTGGTGGTTCTTACTGGGGAGATAGGTGAAGATGAACTTATTTTTTTGCATGAGCTTGGTGTAAATAATCTTATCACCAAACCTGTATCTGTGGACAGTCTGGTCCAAAAACTTGCATTCACTATAAAACCGCAAGGCAAGTTGAATCAGCTTGTCCAGGTTGGTAAGCAGCTTCTTCGGCGTGGTGAACTTGAAAAAGTGATGCAGGTCAGTGCTAAAATTCTTGAAATTAAGCCTGGTAGTCCTGCCGGTTTGATGCTCTTAGGTGACGCATTAAGCGGTCTTGGGCGTCGTGATGAGGCTTTAAAGTCGTATCTTAAAGCTCATGAGCAATCGAAAGTTTTTATGGATCCTATTAAGAAACTGGCTGAATTTTATAAAGATAACGATACAGGAGAGTACCTCCGCTACTTGAAGAAACTTGATGAAATCAGTCCTCTTAATACTGAACGTAAATGCGAAATCGGACGTGTTTATCTTGAACGCGAAGAGCTTGAAGAAGCAGAAACGTTCTTTGATCAGGCTGTTCGTTGCGCTGTGAGAGAGGCTCACAGCTATCTGTCGCAGGTTATGAGTGGTATTGCTGAGTCTTTGTTTGACGTTGCACCGGATAAGGCAGAGAAGTACTACTCAAAGCTTTTATCCGTTAAAGGTGCCAGTTTAAGTTCTGACGATCTTGAGACATATAATAGATTGGGAATTGCCCTTAGAAAGCAGGGTAAATGGCAGCGCGCGGTTGAGAATTATCAGGAGGCTTTGCGTGTTGCTCCTAAAGAGGCCGGTCTCTATTATAACATAGGATTAGCATATTCAGATGGTAAGGAATATTCTAAATGTGCTAAATTCTTTAGAATGGCTGCCCGTTCAGAACAAATGATTCATAAAAGTGCCCCTTCTGTTGCAAGAAATATTGCAGGTATCTTTCTTAAGGTTGGAATGACTGATGATGCCCGTATTGTAATTGAGGAAGCATTAACTGAGTTTCCTGATGACGCACGGCTTAAAGCTTTGCTGAAGAAGGTGGCTTTATAAATTATGAAAGTATCAGGGGATTCAGATGTCCTCTTTCTTTCTAAGTAGAGTGCGATGTATCTTTTAACTTCACTTGTTTTTGGATTCATAGTTTTTGTAATTCTTTATGCTCGCTATATGAATGTCTGCGGTAGTCTTTCCAAACGCAGAATTCAGCTTGGTAATTTGCGAGATCAGGTGGAGTTGCGAGTAAAGAATCTTAAAAGCGGAACTGCGCAGATACATCGGGAAACAGAAGACGCTGTTGCCCGCCTTGAAGATATAAAGCATTATTTGGGTGAGGAGGGTAATCTGAATGATGATCCTTGAGTTACTTCTTGCAGGTGGAATTCTTTTGTTAGCCTTGGCCGTGAATGCGATGATTTCCAACTGGCATGATGAAACAATTAAGTCTTTTCAGCAGGATGAAGATAATTTACGCCAGCGTCTTGCTTCCGCAATAAGCGAACAGAAACAGGCTTTGACTATTTTGAGGGATGTAAAAGCGCAGATTATCAATTATGAAAGTATGATTGATGATGATATGTTAGATTTCAAAAATGACTGATAAAGTTTGGTATATAAATGCAAAATCCCTTATTAACTTTAAGTTAATAAGGGATTTCTTTATTCAACAGGAAGAAGTTTAATTAAAAGGTCAGGTCCGCAGCTGTTACGTCTTCGCTATTAGTTAAATCTGCAATCAAAGTTGCATCGGCAGAAGCATTACCGTCTGCATCATAGTAGAGCTTAGTGTTCACGTCATCATAGATAAAATATGTCTGGGTATCAGTGAGCCCTGTATGCCCGTCAAAGTTTGAAATAGTCTGGAAGCGTGAAGCAGCAGTAGAGTCGAAGTTCATACTATCAAACATGAAATTGTCTTTGGCAACAGCAAAGTTGTCAACGATATCTCCACCTTCAATTGGAGCATTATACATCAAAGTCGAGTTGTAAGCAGACTGCAAGTAAATTTTATCTGCGCCGCCTGCGCCTGTTATTGTGTGATCTGCTATGGTACTTCCGGTGATGGTGTCATCGAAGTCTGAGCCGATGACAGCCTCAATGGAAGAGAATGTGTCAACATCAGTTCCGGTTGTTACCGTGGCACTGGAATCTAGGTTTATGGTGACACCATTGGCGGCGTATAAATAACTGATTGTGTCTAATCCTGTTCCACCTATTATTGAGTCGAGACCATCTCCGCCAATAAGAATATTATTACCGGAGGTTCCCATTATGCGGTCATCACCGCTACCACCGTCAACGAAGTCATCATTAGTACTTGCATCAAGGGTATCATTTCCAGCATCTCCGAAAATGGTATCATTTCCAGTCCCACCATGTATGGAGTCATTATCATTACCACCATAGAGAAGATCATTACCGTCATTACCAAACAAGGTGTCAATACCGTCTCCGCCGTCTAAGGTGCCGTTATGGGCACCATCTCCAAGATAATCATCACCTTCATCTCCCCAGAAAATATTATTTCCGTAGGCAGCTAAGATCTGGTCGTTACCGGTTCCTCCATGAACAATATCGTCACCGGCTCCACTGTTTATGTAGTCGTTTCCAGTTCCACCATCAATGAAATCGTTTGATCCGTGAGTTGTGATATTATCATTACCGTCTTCACCGTATATTGTGCTCGTTCCGTTTGATCCGTCTATAGTATCGTTTCCTGCACCTCCATATACAGTGTCATCTCCTTCATGTGAGTTGATACTGTCGTCCCCTATACCTCCTTCGATATAGTCTGAACTCCATCCTCCCAGAATTGAGTCATTACCGCCCCCGCCAAGCAGGGTCTGCGTAACACCTGAAGTTGCGGCACTGATAACGTCATCATTTACAGTTCCTATGACAACCTGAAAATTTGAAAGTGTATCTTCATCAGTGCCTCCTACTAAAGTGGCTGCTCCGGCAAGTAAGTCTACGCTGACGCCTCCTGTCGTGTAGTACGAATAGTCTAAAGTATTTATTCCGGTTCCACCGTCCAGACTATCCATTCCATCGCCGCCGGAAATAGTATCATTGCCGGCACCACCGTTGATGGTGCTACCTGAATTGCCGGCTTTAATGGTGTCGTCATAGTCCGAGCCGATGACATTTTCTATATCGGTGATTGTATCAATGTCAGTTACAGGAGCTACTGTTACAGTTGCACTTCCTGTACTTAAGTCCACGTTGATGCCGTTGGCTGCGTATGCATATGATATGGTGTCAAATCCGGCCCCGCCGTCAATGGAATCTATGCCATCGCCTCCGGAAATTGTATCATTGTTGTCATTACCATAGATTGTGTCATCGCCGGCATTACCCATGATTGTATCATTACCGTCTCCACCACTAATAATGTCATCACCAGTGCCACCGTTAAGTGTGTCATTTCCAGCGTTTCCTGCAATAGAATCGTTACCCTCACCACCATCAAGATAATCTTGGACGACACCACCTATAATCGTGTCATCGCCACCTTCTCCATTAATGGTTCCCTGTGCGGCAGTGTGCCCTGCTGGAGCAAGGAAAGTTATATGGTCATTTCCGTCTCCAGCATAAATATACGCAGTGTCATGGCTTACTACAACTGTATCATTTCCACTGCCTGCGTAAACGGTGTCAGTTCCCAGACTAAGGGAAATCCAGTCGTCTCCGTCTCCGCCCTCAATATAGTCACTTCCTTCCCCGTTGTGGATAGTGTCGTTGCCATTTCCGCCATAAAGGGTATTATTATCATATGTACCACGGATGATGTCGTTCCCATCACCTCCGTAAATAATATCATTCCCTTGATAGCCATTTAGGGAATCGTCGCCGAGACCTCCGTAGATAGTGTCATCACCAGCGCCTCCAAAAATAGAATCATTGCCGTCACCACCATCTATGAAATCGTTTTGCTCTCCACTATCGATGTTGTCATTGCCGCTATCACCGTAAATGACATCCAGACCGTATCCTCCAATAATGGAGTCATCCCCATCTCCGCCTTTGATGGTATCGTTATCAGCCTCACCATCTATAATATCATTCCCGATGCCTCCCTCAATATAGTCACTGCCATCGCCGCCGATTATTGAATCTGCCCCGGAATCACCATATACGGTGTCGTTTCCAATCCCGCTGCTGATACTGTCGTCCCCGGCTCCGCCCTTAATAACATTATTTTCAGAACCGGTGCTGAGGAAGTAGTCATTTCCAGAACCTCCTTGCGCATTTTCAATACTGTCAAGGCCCAAGGTATTTATGACAGTACCACCTGCATTTTCAATAGTTGCAGAACCGGTACTTGTTGATAATGTGACATTTACGTCGGTCGTCAGAGTTTCAAAAGATATAGTATCAAAGCCTGCCCCTCCGGAAATAGAGTCATTGCCAAGCAGTGGTTGAAATATGTTGTCATTACTGTTTCCAGCAAGAACATCGTCATAGTTGGAGCCGATAATTCCATCTATGTTAACAAGGGTGTCTGCTCCATCTGCTCCTGTTGATGTTCCATCAGTAAGGCAGACAGAAACAGCTCCTGTTGCATCAGCATAGGAAGCGAAATCAAACCCAGTGCCACCGTCCAGAGAATCGTTACCAAGTCCTCCGTTAAGTGTGTCATCGCCACCAAGACCTTTGAGTTCATCATCAGCCTGAAGACCATAAATATAATTTGTTTCAGCGGTGCCTGTGAGTGTGTCAGCTGAAGATGTTCCCATTATGGTTATTGTAGAGACAGGAGGTTGGGGCTCAGGTTCAGGATCGGGGGCAGGATCGTCTGTCCCTGTGTTTCCATCGGTTGTGGTTTCCTCCTGAATAATTTCTGTTTCTGCGGTTTGTTTTTTTGAGCTATCTTTTTCTTCTATGGTAGTTAATTCAATAACATTATTTTCATTCTCTCCATTCTCTTCGTTATCCCCTTCATCTACTATGTTTTGTTTAACTTCTTGGGGGTCTTCTACCTTTACTTCATCACCTGGGACTATGGGGTTATCAATTTCAGCTGGATCAAAGAATCTTTGGTCTACAAGCGGAGCCTGTGATGAATCAAGGCTGCTTTGGATATGTAAAACACTTCCAGCTTCCGCACCGTCCGGTTCAGGGGTACCACCTGGAGCTTCGCCGTCAGGCTGCTCTTGAGGCTGTTCATCAGGTTGGTCATCAATACGTTCGTCATCGTTGTTATTGTTATCTTCCTGTTGTTGTCGCTCTTCTTCAATTTCTCTTTCCTGCAGTATATTTCCCTGTGCGATGTCACGGAAAGAGTTGAACTCCTGCATAGTCACAGGGCGAACCGCACTGAGCGTGCCGGAACTGCTTATATCAACCAGTCCCATCGGTTGTCCTATCTGTCGGATCGCTCCAGTAATGTTGCTTTGAACTATCAGAGCCTTGCCGGAATGAATTTCTTCAACTCCGTGTTTTTCTTCTCCGCCAGGTTCTACTTCATGAATGGTAATTGTTCCCCTGATACCGATTGTAGCCAGCGGGGAGCCTACTTTGAATCTTTCGGGGTTGTTTTCAGCAATCTTACCGGTAACCATGCGGAAGGTACCTTCCGCAATATTGACCATGAAATCTGAGGCTCCAGCATTGGATTCATCATATGTGTAGTCGTCAAGGGAGATGCTCGAATCTGCGCCTTGAGAGAGGAGGGTGTCATCATTAAACCTGATTTCCACATTACCATCGCTACCAGTGACCAGTTCTTCCCCTTGATAAACAGGGCTTCCCGGTTCCAGCAATCGTTGACCAGAGGCGGATACTGCGTATGCTTCACCTGTTACCCCGGAAACGATTCCGATTCCGGCAGGGGTGTTCAGTGTTTCAGGCATTTATGCTCCGTTTAGAATATTACTTTCTATCTAATCGGTCAGATGAAGAAAAAGTTTATGTAATAGGTTTTTTCTAACTATAAAAGTAAGCACAATTATAAACTTGGGCAAGTTAAAAAGTGTTTGTGTTACAAAAGATATAGTATTTAAGTTTTGTCTTTGTTTTGAATAACGTGTAATTTTTAAAAAATAGTTAGTTTAAATATATGGATATGGTCGTTTGTACTTAGTGTTGGTGTTGAATGTTTTTACAGAGATAATTTTTTAACATTGTGCGGGAGAAGCTTTGCAGCTTGTGTAATATTAATAAGATGGTGTATACTTAACCCCGATATCAAACAATTTTTATGGATGAGCGGAGGAGTGGATGGGAGTTCTCAAAAATGTGAACGGAGCAGGAAATATATTTCCTGTCTGGCTTAGGGTGACTATTCCCACGATTGCTTCTCTGATTATTTTTCTTGTTGTTCTTTTTGCAGTACATATGCCGGCAGTAAGAGATAATATGGTCCGTCAACGTAAAGACACGCTTAAGGATATGACGCACGTAGCTGTTGGCGTCCTGAATTACTTATATGAACAGGAGCAAAAAGGGGTACTGTCCCGAGAGGAAGCTCAGGCAAAAGCTGCTGAAATTGTTAGCCTTATGAGGTTCGGCAGCAAGAATAAAGATTATTTCTGGATAAGTGATGTTCATTCTAAAATGATCATGCATCCATATATGCCCGAGCTTGATGGACGTGATATGCGGAAGATTGCTGATTTCAAAGGCAGGTTGATTTTTCAGGATATGGTCAACGCCACTGCTGCTGATGGTGATGGGTATGTTGAATATATCTGGCAATGGCAGGATCTGCCCGATAAAGTTGGATCAAAAATATCATATGTAAGAAGGTATTTACCATGGGGTTGGATTATAGGCACAGGAGTTTATCTGGAAGATATTGAAAACGATGTTGCTGTCCGTAACCGTGGTTTAATCATATTAACCTTTGCTCTCCTGGGGGTAATGTTTTTTCTTTCTTTATATACGATCATTCAAAGCCGTAGTGCCGGACGTCAGATTCAGGAAAGTGCAGCTCTTTTTAAAGGGATATTCAATCATAGCCAGCATTCTATAGGAGTGCTTACCCCTGAAGGTTTGCTGCTTATGGTCAATAAGGTTCTGCTCGATTTTGCTGAAGTATCTGCAGAAGAAATAAATGGAAAATATTTTTGGGAAGCCCCTTGGTGGAGTTCATCCATAGAAGTACAACGGGCTTTAAAAGAGGCAATTCAGATTGCTTCTCTTGGGGGGGTTGGTAAAGGTGTTTTTAAATATTATGGTCTTGAAGGGAAAAGCCTTTACGTTGATTTTTCAGTAAAGCCTGTTCTGGACGATGCTGGCGGAGTAATGTTTCTGGTTGCCGAAGGGCACAATATCACTGAACTTAAAGAAGCTCAGGATCAACTGGCTTTGAGTGAAGCATTGTTTAAAGGAGTTTTTAATCAGTCGTTGCAATTTATGGGTGTTGTCGGACTGGATGGCATATTGCTTGAAGTTAACAATGCTGCTTTGGAAGTTTATTCGGTTAAATCAGAGGATGTAATCGGGAAACATTTTTCTGATGGGCCTTGGTGGCAGGAACCCCCGTCTTTGGCAGTGACTCTGCAGGAAGATATTCGAAGAGCATTAGACGGACATATGGTAAGACGGGAAGTGAAAAATTCTCCGGCTGGCCTTAAAGATAGGTATATAGATTTTTCACTCAAACCTGCTTTCGGGCCAAATGGAGATATGATTTTTCTTCTTGCCGAGGGGCGGGACATAACCGAGTTACGATCTGTGCAGGATCAGCTTAGTGATCTTAACCGTGATCTTGAGCATAAAGTTGAAGAGCGAACAGCTGAGTTAAAGAGAACTATTGGATCTCTAGAGCAGACTCAAAATCAGCTTATACAATCTGAGAAAATGGCAGCCTTAGGTGATCTTGTCGCCGGGGTTGCGCATGAAATAAATACTCCTGTAGGAATCAGCGTAACCAGCATCAGCTTTATGGAGGAGAAACTTAGAGAGATAGACCATAAAGTCGTTGATGGAACACTCCGTAAATCCGATTTTGATAAATTTTTATCTATAGTGAGAGAGGCAACCAAGTCCAGTATGCTCAATCTGCACAGGGCAGCCGAATTGATAGGTAATTTTAAACAGGTTGCAGTTGATCAGGCTTCAGGTCAGCAGCGGACCATAAATCTTGCAAAGTATGTTGATGAAATATTGCTCAGTCTGCGTTCTAAGTATAAACGTACTAGGCATACAATTAATATCAGCATCCCTGAAGATTTGTTGCTAAATACTTTTCCGGGGGCACTTATGCAGATTTTGTCAAACCTGATAATCAATTCTCTTATCCACGGTTTTGAAGGAATTGAGGAGGGGCATATTGATATCGGGGCTGAAGTAACTGATGAGCATGTCGTTATTCGTTATACTGACGACGGAAAGGGAATGAATGAAACTAATCTCAGCAAGGTTTTCGAGCCTTTTTTTACTACTAAAAGGGGGCAGGGAGGTACCGGACTTGGCATGAATATCGTTTACAACCTTGTGACAAACAGACTGTCCGGGACTATAAGTTGTTCCAGTGTACCGGGGCAGGGGACAGCTTTTACCATACTGTTACCTAAAGAAATTGTGGTGACCGAGTAATCTTATTGATCTGCTGACCCTTGACGGTTCAGTTTGAGTAAGTATCTTTAGGGCTAGCGTACCATAGGTACGGTAGCCCTTTTGTTACAGATCATTTTTTGAGGATATAATTGAGAAAATACAGGAGTTAAAAATATGACCAGTCAGATTAAAACTTTTTTTCTGCTTGCTGTACTTACGTCGATCATTCTTTTCCTGGGAGGAGTTATGGGCGGTCGTACAGGGTTGATAATTGCTTTTGGGCTTGCAATGTTTATGAATGTTGGCAGTTACTGGTACTCCGATAAAATAGTTCTTTCAATGTATAAAGCCCGTCAGCTTTCAGCTACTGATGCACCGCAAGTCTTTGCCATGGTTGAAGAACTGGCAGCTAATGCCGGTATACCAACCCCTCGCCTTTACGTAATTGATCAGGACTCACCTAACGCCTTTGCTACCGGGCGTAATCCTGAAAATGCTGTTGTTGCGGTCACCAGCGGAATTATGCGTATTCTTACTCCAGAAGAGTTGCGTGGAGTAATTGCTCACGAGATAGGCCATATCACTAACCGCGATATCCTTATCCAATCTGTTGCAGCTGTTCTTGCCGGGGCGATCATGATGATTGCCAACATGATGCAGTGGGCTGCGATCTTCGGTTTTGGTAGTGATGACGAAGAGGGCGGAGTAAATCCAATTGCTGCAATCGCCTTGGCTATTATCGCTCCAGTCGCTGCTTCATTGATTCAGATGGCTATATCCCGTTCTCGTGAATATCTTGCAGACTCAACCGGAGCACGGATTTCTGACGATCCAAAAGCCCTTGCATCGGCCCTTTACAAACTTGATGCTACCGTTCGAAATATTCCTATGGACGCCAATCCTGCTACTGAGAATATGTTTATAGTTAATCCATTCAGTGGTGGTAATATGGCTAACTGGTTCAGTACCCATCCCTCAACTGAGGAGCGCATAGCAAGACTGATGGCTATGGCTCGCGGATAGTTTTTTTATTCATATGATGGACAGGATTGAGTGATGAATTTCGTTAGTAGAATATTTTTAATCGTGTGTTTTGGGACTACTTTGTTTGTTCAGCCTCTTTTTGCTGCAACAGGTGATTCTTTACGAGTAACTCCTGTCGTACGGGCAGTGCAAAGAACCTCGTCTGCTGTTGTTAATATTACTGTAACCAGTATTGTCGAGCGGGGTGTTTCTCCTTTCGGACAAATGTTCGGCGGGGATTCCTTTGAATCTTTTTTTGATGGATTCCCTGTTCAGAAGCGGAAATACCGCTCTGAGAGCACCGGTTCCGGAGTTATCATTAATGGTCGGAAGGGGCTTATTCTTACCAATGCCCACGTTCTCGCCGGTGGAAGTGATATCAAAGTTAAGATGATTAATGGAAAAGAATACAGCGCTGATATTATAGGTTCGGATGCTGATTTTGATCTTGCAGTCCTTAAGGTCAGAAATGCAAAAAATCTTCCACAAGTCGCAATGGGTGATTCTTCTGATATCTACATAGGAGAAACCGTTATCGCTATAGGCAATCCCTTTGGTTATACTCACACAGTGACCACAGGGGTTGTTTCAGCTCTTAAACGCACCGTTAAGTCAAAGGATGGATCTTTTACTGATTTTATCCAGACTGATGCAGCCATCAATCCCGGTAACAGCGGTGGCCCGCTGCTTAATATCATGGGCGAGCTTATCGGAATAAACACCGCTATTCAGGCCAGAGCTGAAGGTATTGGATTTGCTATACCTATCAACAGAGCTAAGCGTGTTGTCAAAGAGCTGCTTACTTCCGGCAAAGTTTCGCCTGTCTGGCTCGGGGTGAGCGGTCAGGATCTGGATCAGAGTTCAGCCAGCTATTTTGGATTATCTAAAGTACAAGGCCTTCTTGTTTCCGATGTTTATAAAGGTACACCTGCATACAAGGCTAGACTGGCTCCCGGTGATGTTATTCTCAAAGTTAATGATATTGAAGTAGAAGATAAGGATAGTTATCTTGGCTTGATGCGTGTCCAAACTCATAGTGAGGATGTTGCTCTTGATGTGCTGCAATCTGGGAAAATACGGAAAATTAAAATTCGTCCGCAGTCCCTTTCTTCTCAGCAGGTTCAGAATTTTGCTTGGTCCAGATGGGGGATGGCAGTCGCTAAAGACAGCCGGGGGCAGGGTATGCTCATAACCTCAGTCCGCAAGGGGAGTGCCGCGGCGAAACTCGGCTTGCAATCCGGTGATAAGATTCACCAGATAGGTAACCGTAGAGTTCGCTCAAATAAGGATTTTCTCGATTCCTTTCTGCGTTATCGCATGAACAACAAAGTCATGCTTAAGGTTCAGCGAGGGCGCAATTTTTATTTTGTAAAACTGAATTCCTGAATCAGAACTTAAGTATAATAAGTAAATATAAAAGTGATATATGTTGATTTAAATAATTTGCATATATCACTTTTATTATTTTAGTCTTTTCCAACTTGGTAATCTTTGAGAATAGCTAAAACTTGATGGTGAATTAATTGGGATTGATTAATTTCTAATTGACCTGCTGAGACCTTTTTAAAAAATGCTCAGCTCAATATTAATAAGGAATATTCTGTTCCCGGATCGTCAGCATATCCATTTATTCTCCGTATTTATGTATAACAGAGTAAATAGGACCTTCGGGTGTAAGTTTACTTTTGTATAGAGCAAAGGTGCTGAGTGTTGCCGGAGGAAAGTCAAACTTATCTATTTGGGAAAGCAGCATATTCCAATCGTCCTTGGCGTGTTTTTTAATTCTTCCAAGAGTAAGGTGAGCATGGCATTCTTTCTGGTTTGGCTCGAAATTTAGATTTCCAAGCATTGAATCAATAGTCGCGACTGTGCTGCAGAATTTTTTAGCTCCCTTATTTAGACCGATCCAGATAATGCGAGGTTTTTTTAAGTCAGGAAAGTAGCCTGCACTGCCTGCTGTTATTTCAATTGGTGTAAAGTCAATTGTTTGCAGTGCATTCTGTATATCGTGAATACGTTCTTCGCTTACATCTCCCATAAATTTGAGAGTGAAATGCATATTTTCCGGTTTCACCCAGGCTATTTTTGAGTCGAGGCCTTTTTTCAGAACTGAATTCATCTCGTTGATACGTTCTTTCCATTCCTCAGGAACAGGGTGTGCAATAAATGTTCTTATCTTTTTCATGATATTCCATCCTGTTAGTGTGTTTATGATCAGGGTGTGGAAAAAGTGAAGAAAAATTTCAGCATTCCGAATAAAATGTCATCATTGTTATTGTTGGCATTAGAATTAGTAACATAAGTTACGTCAGGTACAATGGAAAAATTGTTCGTAAGTTTGACTTGGTAGTATGTCTCGTAATGGTATTCCATGTCTGTGTTGACAGTGTGCTTGTTCCCTTTCACTCCTCCGGCAGCCACTCCCCAGACATCTTCGTTGCGGTCCGGGAGAGGACCTTCCCAATGAGTTCCTGCTGACCATGACCATGAGATATCGTTCACTGCTGAGTTGCCTTTGCCCAGCCTTGCAAAGACCCCGAAGTCATCAGTAATGTCCTGATCCATATTGAAGGCTATTCCCCAGTTAGCAGAGTCTCCATCTCCATCCAGGCGGGACTGTTTGTAGGTATTTGTCCATCCAAAAATACGGTAATTACCCTGTAGTTTACCAAACTTTGGAGAATAGGTCAGCTGCCCGCCAATAAGTGGATCATCAGCAATATCTTCAAAGGCTTCTTTCTGTTGCTCACTGCTCAGTGCAGATCGTCTTGTGGCCTGCGTCAGAACTGTAAAGCTGAATTCTTCAGCGGGGCTGAACCCTGCAGCCACTATAGGAAGTGATTCATCTATGGAGTCAAAGATAGGTTCGTTGTTGAACATTGTATTTACGAACTGAATGCGGCTGTTACCAGCAAAACGGTTGCCATCCATAAATGATTCAGGGTCAGTCCATCCCAGTGAAATATAAATACGGTTGTCAGCAAAATGCTGGGTGTAAAGTACATCTGATATTGATATTTGGCCCCCTGCAGTAGTACGCGAAGCCTGTGCATTTAAAGGGGTTGCTACCAGTCCACGACTGGATGGATTACTGCCTGTATCAGAATATCCTCCTTGCATTTGAGCAAAAAAGACACCGTTCTCAATAGGTTTCCAGTTGATACGCAGGCGTGCTTTTACCCCTGCGTAGTTACGCCCTTCTTTCGTTACATCGCTAATTCTGGTGTTCGAGTATCCTTGCCAGTACCCGAAAATATCTCCGTCAACAGTCAAGGGGCCTGTCGAATTTTGTACCTTATCCCATGTCTCATTAAAATTTTGTAGCAATACGGATTTTGAGCTTGAGCTTTTACCGTGCAGGCCAATATGTTCACGCAGGGAGTCATTGGCAATAGCTGCTTCAGATGGTAAAATAATAAGTGAGATCAGTATGAGTAATAGTCTTTTCATATTTTAGCTGTTTTTTAGTATTTTAAGAAACCGTTCAAGAATTTTTTGCAGGCTTTGTTTCTTTACAGCCATTCGATCTCCGGTGAAGACAAACTTTTCAGCATAGGTCTGGCCGTTTAAATGCCATCCCATCCACACAGTTCCAACTGGTTTGTCAGGAGTACCGCCTCCAGGGCCGGCTATACCGGAAAGAGATAGTCCTGCGTTGGTTCCCAGAGCATTGCATACTCCTTCAGCCATTGCCATAACAGTCTCTTCACTAACTGCTCCATGATCAATAAGTGTAGATTCTGGTACATGAAGTAAGGACATTTTAATTTCGTTTGAATATGCAACAATTGCCCCCGAGAACCAGGCAGAGCTGCCGGAAAAATCAGTAAGAGTTGCAGCAACAAGGCCCCCTGTACAGGATTCGGCAGTGCTTAAGGTCCAGCCTTTTTCGATAAGTATTTTTCCAATAGATGGTACAATGTTTTCAATCATGCAGGGAGTCTATACTTATTTCAGGACGATTTGAAGTAGAACTGTGCTATATTGCTGGCAGGCATAATGTGCAATTTCAAAGTTGGCAGTTTTGTTTTTCAAGTGTAGATAATTCGTGGTCAGGCAGTACTGGCTGGTTATGAAAAGAACTGGAATAGGGGTATGTCAGTAAAGAGCATTACAAAGTTTGTCTGGAGAAGGCATCAATCACATTGGAACTGGATAATAATGACCAGTTCTCTGGTGGTCTTTTTGATGGCTCTGTTGTGGCATTCAATAATTCTTTTTTTTATTACTGCGGCGGGTATAGTTGTTTCTTTACAGGATTTTCCTGACCCTGACCCACCATTTTCCCGTATAGAAAAAATGCTCGATTTTGAACGTAAATGGCTCGGAAAGCCTTGGGGATGGAAGAAAGGTTTACAAACTTTCGGAGTTTCAGTCTCTATTTTTTACGTATTTTGGGTCTGTTGGATTGGTAGTGTTATGGCACTGCTTTTATTTATCGGTATATGTGTTAATATCAGCTGTGTTTACGGGAATAAGGCTATGGGAATTGATGAATTGTAGCTTTTCATCTGATTTGACACAAAATAGACTTTAAAAGTAGGCCGACATTGGGTACTAGCTATGCAGTGGCTTCAGAACAGCCTTTTTATATATGATATGAGGAGTATGACATGCTTGATTTGAAATTTGTTCGTAATAATCTGGACGTAGTCCGTGAAAGCCTTGAAAAAAGAGGCTCCAAGCTTGATGTAAATGAATTTAATGAACTTGATTCCCGTCGCAGGGAACTCGTGCAGGAAGTGGAAGTTCTTAAGGCCGAACGTAACTCTACTTCCGGTGATATTGCTAAAATTAAAAAAGAAGGTGGAGATGCTTCTGAAATTATCTCCCGTATGGGTGAACTTTCAGGTAAGATCAAAGCCCTTGATGAAGATCTGAAAGATATTGAGTCTGCCGAAAATGACTGGTTGGTCTCTGTTCCAAATATACCTGACGCGTCAGTCCCATACGGTAAAACAGAGGATGACAATCCTGTAATCAGATCCTGGGGTGAAAAACCAGTGATGGATTTTGGGCCCAGGGAGCATTGGGACCTTGCCGTTGAGCTTGGTGGCGTTGACTTTGAGCGTGCAGCCAAACTTACCGGAGCCCGTTTTGCTGTCCTTAAAAAATGGGGTGCTAAGTTAGAGAGAGCTCTAACCTCGTTTATGGTTGACATTCAAGGTGGTGAGCATGGCTACACTGAGGTAATACCTCCTTACATTGTTAATCGGGATTCCCTGTACGGAACAGGCCAGCTTCCTAAATTTGCTGATGATCTTTTCAAACTTGAAAACTGGGATTATTACATGATCCCCACAGCAGAAGTCCCTTTGACCAACCTGCATCGTGACGAAGTTCTTACCGAGGACGAACTGCCTGTTACATACTGTGCTCCAACTCCATGCTTTCGCTCAGAGGCCGGTTCTTATGGTAAGGATACCAAAGGCCTGATCCGTCAGCACCAGTTTCATAAAGTTGAGATGGTCCGGTTTGCTCATCCTGAAAAATCTTTTGAAGATCTTGAACTTATGACCGGTCATGCAGAGGAAATTCTTAAAAGATTGAACCTGCATTATCGTGTTATAACTTTATGTACAGGTGATATGGGGTTTGGTTCTGTAAAAACCTACGATATTGAAGTCTGGTTGCCGGGACAGGATAAATATCGCGAGATTTCTTCATGTTCAAATTGTGGTGATTTTCAAGCCCGCCGCGCTAATATTAAGTTTAAATCCAAGAGTGCCAAGAAAGCACAATTTGTACATACTCTTAATGGATCTGGTCTTGCTGTAGGGCGTACTTTTGTTGCTGTTGTTGAAAACTACCAGCAAAAAGACGGTTCTATTGTAATTCCTGAGGCATTGCGTCCTTACATGGGTGGAATGGAAGTTATTACTGCTGAATAAACTTAAGTTTAAATAGATTTATAGTGCCTTTCTGCGGTCTGCGCAGAAAGGCACTTTTTGTTTTTGGCGTCGAAAGGAATATGAATAGAAGTCGGTGCAGAATATAAAGTTACAATATATATTTTACAGTATTGGTATGCTGCTTAGTAACCAGCCATAATGGTTATAAATCAATACCCTGTTTTTTGTAGTCATTTAGCTTGTTGCGTAATGTGCGTACAGATATTCCAAGCAGTTCCGCTGCCTTGGTTCTGTTGCCACTGGTCTGATCAAGGCTTTTTATGATGAGATGTTTTTCCATTTCTGAAATGGGCATAACTTCAAATGATGATCCAGCTGCTTCATTGCCTGCTGTTGTGGGAGCTGTTTCATTGCTTTCTGAAGGAATATAGTTTTCATCGGGCATCCATGCATCTGGATCGTTCAGGAAATGCTTGGATTCAATGGGACCGCCTCCGGCAAGAAGAACGGCTCTTTCCATAAGGTTCTGCAATTCTCGAACATTACCTGGCCATTCATAATTTAACAGCCAGCTAACAGCTTCTTCAGAGAATTTTAAAGGCGGAAGGCCGTACTCAATGCAGTTTTTGTCTACGAAAAATTTTGCAAGCAGCATTACGTCATCGCCGCGTTGGGCGAGAGCTGGTAATTTAAGAGGGATAACATTTAGACGATAAAAAAGGTCCTGACGGAACTGGCCTCCTTTAACAGTCTCCTCAATAGCACGGTTGGTGGTTGCCAATACGCGTACATCTACTTTAACAGTCTCAACTCCGCCTACTCTATCTATTTCACCTTCTTGTAAAACTCTAAGTAGTTTAGCTTGCAGTCCCAATTCCATCTCTGTGATTTCGTCAAGAAGGATTGTTCCGCCTGATGCAAGTTCGAACTTACCCAGTTTGCGGTTGATTGCTCCCGTAAATGCTCCTTTCTCATGACCGAATAGTTCAGATTCAAGCAGATGTTCCGGCAGAGCAGCGCAGTTGATGGCAACAAAAGGCTTATCGTTGCGGTCCGAATGATGATGCAGAAATCTTGCAAACATTTCCTTACCTGTTCCAGATTCTCCTGAAATAAGGACTGTTGCTTTTGATTTGGCTACTTGTTTGGCAAGCCCTAGTACCCGTGTCATTGCCGGGTGTTGCCCGATAACTTGATAGCGTCCCTGGGTGCCTGAGCTCGTGGGGTCTTTAGGTGTTTTAAGCGCACCTAAGTCTGATTCACTTGGCATAGACGGTAGCTTCTCATCCGGGAGCATTAGCTTAATTTTCTCCCACGATAGAGGCTCAAGCCAGTAATCACGAGCACCAAGTTCCATAAATTTAAGCGCTTCGTCTGCTGAACCTGTGCGTGAAAAAACAATTACGGGAGGAAAATTTTCAATATTTACAGCTTCCGCTAGCAGGGCCTGGGCAGAATACCCTTGCATTACCGGTCTAGTGAAAATCAGACATGGTTTTGATTTTTTGATAAAATTGATGGCTCCGGCAAGATTGTCGGCAAGTCCGGCTTGATACCCGGCTTCTTTAAGCGGGGAGAATACGGATGTCACCGATTGGGGTTCGGCTATAAATAGTAGTGTACTGTCAGGCATGTGCATTCCATATCTTTAAGTAGCAACCTTTTCAACTGCATATCTATTATCAAGACTAATAAATATGAGAAAAATGGTAAATTTAAATAAAAATGTTTTTTTGATCCCATTGTCTAAGGTTATATTGTTGCAAAAAAATATGAATACGGAGCTTTTGAGATTTTTGCGTGTATGTCCATAATTTCTGTCATATTGGTTAAAATGGTTTTTTTTCTAATGAAAACGCAAAGAAAATTAAATTTATTTCGAGTTACGCAATAAACAAAATTGTGTTATCTTGCTATTAAGTGGAAAAAGAAGCCTTGTTTTTAACAAAAATGACTTTTCAACTGATGTATAATGCGCAAAACGCTAAAAAAAGCGTATTTAATCCTAAATTAAGATGGACTTGCCGATTTTTGTTCCTTTTGGTAATTCACTGACTCTGTATCAGAACATTTTTCACAGGATTTATACAAAAGTGATAAAATTTAATAATGTCAATAAGTATTATGGAGACTATCACGCTCTGAGAGACTTGAATCTTCATATCAAGCAGGGTGAAGTTGTTGTTGTATGTGGTCCTTCAGGGTCCGGTAAAAGTACTATGATTCGCTGCATCAATCGTCTTGAACCAATTCAGGAAGGTGAGATAATTGTTGAAGGTATGGATGTTAACGGTCCTAGAGTCAACCTGCCTCTTCTGCGTGCAGAAATAGGATTTGTCTTTCAGTCCTTCAATCTTTATCCGCATATGACGGTTTTGGAAAATATAATACTCGCTCCGACGATGGTGCGTAACATGAAGAGAAAAGATGCTGAAGAGTTGGCAATGGAATTACTCTCCAAAGTCAACATCCCTGATAAAGCCGGTGATTATCCTTCACAGCTTTCCGGCGGTCAGCAGCAGCGAGTCGCAATTGCCCGCGGTCTTGCAATGCGTCCCAATGTAATGCTTTTTGATGAACCTACATCTGCACTTGATCCAGAAATGATCAATGAAGTTCTAGATGTTATGAAAGCTCTGGCTCGTGAAGGCATGACTATGGTTTGCGTTACTCATGAGATGGGATTTGCCCGTGAAGTGGCTGACCGGGTAATCTTTATGGATGAGGGAACCTTGATTGAGGAGAATACTCCTGATGAATTTTTCCATAATCCGCAGCATGAGCGTTCCAAACTTTTTCTCAGTAAGATTCTGTCACACTAGTAGTCCGCGTTTCCCGGTGTCGGGAATCGCTTTTTTTATACTGTCTGTCTATTTTTCCACGCAGGAGGAAAGAATGAAAAGGATTTTGACTCTGGCTCTCGCAGCCGCTCTGGTTATGGCTTTCGCTGCTACATCTTTTGCAGGAGCTACTTACGACAAGATTATGAAAGATAAAGTCGTACGTATTGGTATTATGACTGATTCCATCCCCGGTGCTTTTTATAATGCTAAGAAAGAATGGGTCGGTTTTGACGTTGATATCGCAACTGAAATTGCTAAGCGTTTAGGTGTTAAGCTCGATAAAGTACCTGTTAACAACAAAACCCGTATCGGCTTCCTTCAGCAGGGCCGCATTGATATGTCTGTTTCTAACATGACTCACAAGCGCTCTCGCGACAATTCAATCGATTTTTCTATCACTTACTTCTTTGATGGTCAGAAGATGCTTGCTCCTAAAGGCAAGTTTTCATCTCTTAAAGATTTCGTAGGTAAAAAAATTGCAGTTATGCAGGGTACTACCTCTGAACTTAATGTTAAAAAACTGCTTAAAGACCTCGGTGATGCTGCTCCTAAAGTTATCTCCTACCAGAAAGAATCTGAGTGTTTTCAGGCTTTGCAGATGGGACGCGTTGATGCATGGTCCACAGACTCCACCATCCTGCTCGGTTACGCTGCACAGGTTCCCGGCAAGTATGAACTCGTAGGTGAATTCTTCTCCAATGAGCCTTATGGAATCGGTCTTCCTGAAAATGATTCCAAACTTCGTGATGCTGTAAACTTTGCACTTCAGGATATGTGGAAAGACGGTACTTACGCAAATATCTACAACAAGTGGTATGGTCCTGAAACAAAGTACTACTTCCCGCTGACTGAAAAAATTGAAATGTGGCCCTAAGCGCTCATTTGAAAACCACACGGTTTTTTTAGAACGCATTTCTGCGTGATAAGGCGGGGCCGGTGAATATCGGCCCCGCTATTTCATTAAAGATTATAAAATGTGGCTATGCCTTAGCTCCACAAAAGAGAAAGTTTCTGCAATGATCAATCGTTATCTGGAAAAAACATGGGTCCAGTACCTATGTCTGGCTGCTGTGACCGCTTTGCTGGTTTATTATTTCGGCTGGGTCTTTGACTTTGGCTACAAGTTTGACTGGACTGTCCTTTTTAAGAAAGATCCATCATATGATATGGTTCTTGGGGATATGCTTGTCACCGGCCTTGGGCTCACTATAAGTATAACTCTTATGAGTTCGGCTATTGCGCTGGGACTGGGTATCCTGTTTGGTCTGGGTAGGCTCTCACAATTCAAGCCTGTTTACTATTTCTCAACCTGTTATGTGGAGTTTTTCCGAAATACTCCTTTACTGGTTCAGCTTTTCTTTTGGTACTTCGCTCTTCCTATGGCTCTTCCGGAAAGTGTGCGCAGCTTTCTTTTTGATCGTAATTTTGAGATGATTTCTGCCACAGTTGGACTTGGTATCTACACAAGCTCTTTTATGGCTGAGGTTATACGCGCCGGAATTCAGTCTATTCCAAAGGGACTTCTTGAAGCTTCATATTCTTCCGGTCTGACAGCATTTCAGACTTTGACTAAGATTGTGCTGCCTCTGGCTTTCAGAGCTATTATTCCACCTCTTGGCAGTGAATTTCTCAATAATATGAAGAACTCTTCGCTGGCAATGGTCGTCGGCGTAGCCGAATTGTGTTGGTCTTCACAGCAGATAGAGTCACTGACTTTTAAAGGCTTTGAAGCAACAACTGCTGCAACTGTTATTTATCTTTCTCTTTCCCTGACCATTGCCGGAATTCTTACACTTGTTAACTGGAAGCTTCAAATTGTCCCTGTTAAGAACCGTAAGTTCGGTCACAAGTTTGCGCATATGCTTTTCTGCCCTATCGAAGCTCCTTTCGTTTATATTTCAAAAATGCACAGAAGATTTATGCGTAAACGCAAGGAAAATTTTAATCTGACTCGTGCTCAGGCTGCTCGAAAGGCTCTTACTGCTAAAGTTATGAAAGTTCTTTCTTATGTCTGGAAGACTGCTTTCGTTGGGAGTATTGGGTTTTTGCTGATAATGGCTCTTTACGGTGTTTCCAAATTTAATTTTCAGGTTATCTGGGACAACCTCGGGACTATGATCTGGTGGAAATTCCCTAACGGTGGGCCAAATGAAATTCTGTGGGGACTTGGCGGACTTTCTTTTTCAATTCTTATGTCTGTTATTGCCATTTCAGTAAGCTTTTTCATCGGGCTTATCGTGGGGATAGGACGTACGTCGAAAAACAAGCTTTTTTTGATTCCGTCTACTCTTTATATTGAGCTTATTCGCGGTAACCCTCTTATCATGGTTATTTTTTGGATTTACTTTTTTATCCCGATCCTTACCGGACAGTTTATGAACGTCTTCTGGAGTGCAACAATTGCTTTGACTGTATTCACTGGAGCGTATCTGGCTGAGATTGTGCGTTCAGGTATCCAGAATCTGCCTCCCGGCCAGTTTGAAGCTGCTGTAAGTACAGGTCTCACTTATTGGCAGACCATGCGTAAAATCATTTTGCCGCAGGCATTGAAGCAGATGCTTCCTGCTATTGTGGGACAGTTTATTTCTATCTTTAAAGATACTTCATTGGCTTTTGTTATTGGTGTTCTGGAACTTACTTTTGTAGCACAGGGTCTCAATAATAGACTTATGATCTATCCTTTCGAGATTTATACTACCATCGCATTTTTATACTTTATTTGTTGCTACCTGATGAGTCTCGTGGCAAGACGACTCGAACGGAAACTGTCCACGGATACTTTCCGCCTGCAAATGTAGTTGATTTCCTTCCCCCTGCACAGGTGGGGGGAAGGTTTTTGAATATAAGCGTTCGGAGTCGTTTCATGTTCGGTAAGAGTATTCCTGTTTTCTGTTATCATGCTGTCTGTGAAGAAGATGGCCATTCCCCCGCAACCTTTGCGTCCCATCTCGATATGATTCTTGAGATGGGCTTCAAGACCATTACTGCTGATCACCTTTTTGAAATTTGTATGGGTCGTAAAAAGATTGATGACAAGTATGTTGTTTTGACTTTTGATGACTGCCATATAAGTAATTGGATTAATGTTGTTCCCATGTTGGAAGAGCGGGGGATGACAGGAGTCTTTTTTGCAATCAGCGATTTTATAGATAGTGGCAAAATAAGAACGCGGGCCGATGTTCCTAAAATACTTCCCCTGCGTGAAGCCTTTATAAAGGCTCTATCTGAAAAAGATAATACTCAGTTTATGAACGAATCTGAGCTTAAATCCCTTGTGCATGATAAAGGAATGGAAGTTTATGCCCACACCTGCCGTCATCAGGGGTGCTTTAAAGACTTCCGTTTCTTTGACAGTTATAATGCCGATTCCCATTGGTCCATTTGGGGGATCTACCGTAAATTTAATCCTTCTTTGCCTGTTTTTCAGACTGGCAGTGCATTTGCTTACAATGGCTTTTGGCCTGTATTCCGCAAAGGTAAAGTCCTTTTCAAAAGGCGCACTGATGAGGAAAGACGTGCTTTTTGTCGCGATGATTTTGCAAAATGTCTTAAGAAAATACGTAAGATTAATGGAGCCAGGCGGCAGTTTTTTTGCTGGCCATGGGGGGATTTTGATTCAATCTCTATGCAGGAGGCTATAGCCTGTGGATTTTCAGGTACGTTCACTCTAGAGCGGTCTGCAAATATGCTCGGCACTGATCCTATGCGCTTTAACCGCATAGGAGTCGCGTCAAGTAAGGATGCTGCATGGATCAAAAAACGCTTACTGATGTACTCCAATGAAGCTTCCGCAATGGCTTGTTTTAAATTTTTCAGTAAACGCAATGAAATCAACAAGATTCTATATATAACGGATACCGGTAAGCTTTCCGGTGGTAGTCGTCAGCTTATCAATAGTGCAAGAGCTATGCGGTCTGCCGGATTAGATGTTGTTGCTGTTTTGCCACCTGAGTCTAAGCTTATTCCTGAGCTGGAGGAGATGGGCGCGGAAGTCGTAATTCTTGATAATTTCAAGAATATGTTTGCTGCTGCCGGTTTTCTATCTGAAGTTATTGAAGATAAGCAGATTGATGTGGTTCATACTTTTCATAACCGAGCGGTTAAAATAGCATGTATTTCAAAAGGTCTCTCTCTGCTGGGGGGACGCAAGTTCAAACTGTTTTTTAATCGCGGCGTTATATATAAACCTAATCCCCTGGCTCCGCTCTTTTCTCTAATTGGCAATGGTTACATATGCAACTCAGCTAAAAGCCGTGATGTGTTGCTTAAAAATTATGTGCCATCCAAGCGTGCGCATGTTGTCTATAATTCTTTTATCGGCGGAGGGCGCAAACCTCGCCGCAGTGTTGAGACCTCAGTCATATATGTAGGTAATTCAGGTCACGCAAAAGGACCTGATGTCTTCATAAAAGCTGTGGATAAGCTTCTTTCTCAGGATTCTTGCGATAATGTGAGGTTTACTGCCGTGGGACTGGAAAACCTTTCAGCATACCAAGGTATGGTTGCAGGCTCCACTCTCGAACGTATCGAATGTCCCGGTTACATTTCGCATGAAGAAGTTGTCAAACAACTCGCTATTTCACATGTCTATGTCATGAGCTCCAGGCAGGAGTCCATGCCGAATACTTTGCTTGAAGCCTTTGATGCAGGGCTTGCAACTGTATGTACTAATGCAGGAGGCACAGGCGAGCTTATTCGTGACGGGATCAACGGTTTTCTTTGCGAAGCTGAAGATTTTGATGCCCTTGCTACTGCAATGAAGAGGCTCATAGATGATGGAGATTTGCGTAAGAATATGGGGCGTATCAATCGCAAGATTGTGCGTACTTATCTCAGTTCTTCAGCAAAAGTTCAGGCGTTACTTCGAGTCTATAGTTCGCTGCCAGAGGATACTCCTCTGACCGAATTACCTGATATCGATAGCTTGATTGAAGAGTAGCTCTTTTTTATCTGGTGATAAGGTCATTATAGTTTTTAATTGAAGTTATGAACGGCTGCTTTGACTGTTAAGTTAAAGCAGCTTTTTTATTTACCTGAGAGTGAGACTGATATCTATTCGCCTTAAGGAGCTGTAGGTATAAGCTTATTTCATTCCAGAGGGATGAATGATATATGCTCTGAGAGTGCTGAAATTAGTATAGGAGAAAGAGATGGGCGTAACTTCATATGAAAAGTATTGGTCGGACATGTCTGCTGAAGTCAGACGGCGTTTGCTGCTTGGGTCTGTTGGCTCAAAACATTTATTTGATGTCGGCGTAAGAAGTCTTGAAAGTGACCCACAACTTGCCGTGGAATTATTATTTGCAGCTTATACGGCTAATCCTCTTGATGGAAATATGGCTCAGCAACTTATTGATATTGAAGGTTTGATTTCTCTTTTTCCTGCTTCTGCCGTTCCCTGTATTAAAGGCCTATTAAAATACTGGCAACGACCTGATAATCTTTCATATTTTTTACGCATTACCGCTAAGAGGGATAATGATAAAGTACGGTCATATATTTTATCATGTCTGGAAAAGGAATCAGCTAATATTTTCTGGATTCAGCAGGGATTAATTTATGCAGGAGCCTGTTCTGATTTTCAATTCGGACTTGAATTGCTGGACAGAGATTTTCCTTCTGAAATTACAGCAGCTGTAAATTCTGCCAAGGCATTTTTTTCTTATATGAATGGAGATGCTGCTAATGCTTTTAAGTTGCTGCTTGCTGCTTCTGAAGTCTTTGGCATTGCTAATGTTGGGCACCTTGCAGCTTCCATAGCTTTGTCTCTTGGAGATCGTGAAACTGCACGGAGTATATTTTCAGGCTCGGTTGAAGCGCAGCCATGGCGAGTCTCTGAAGCTTTAAGGCTTTATGATCTTGAGCGTGAGCTGGATAAAAAAATAGAGCCGTTTTCAGATTCGCTGGCAATTCTGTTATATTCCTTCAACAAGGCTGATGAGTTGGACGCAACTCTTGCTTCTCTGCATCGCTCGGAACTATATAAAGCTGTAATTTTCATGCTTGATAACGGTTCAAGTGACGGAACATCCAAAGTTATAAGTCGCTGGCAGGAAAAGTTCGGTCAGCAGATGGTTCGTATTGATCTTCCCGTTAATGTAGGGGCTGCTGCTGCGCGTAACTGGCTTATGAATCATCCAGATGTTAAGAATAGTAAGTTTGCAGTTTATCTAGATGATGATGTGGAAGTCGATCCTGAGTGGCTCTCAAAACTTAGTGCGGCGGTTAAGGAATATCCTGATGCCGGGGTTTGGGGATGCAAGGTTGTTGATTATAATTTTTCGGCAGTTATGCAGTCTGTAGACCTGCATATAATTCAGCCTAAAGGAGATGAGGGAGCTGGTCCGGAAGTTGATTTGGCCCAGATTGCTCCAAATCCATTCCGTGTTTCGGATATCCATCACCAGCTTCTTGATGCGGGATATTTTGATTTTATGAGACCTTGTGCATCTGTTACCGGATGTTGTCACCTTTTCAGAACTGCTAAGTTACTTGACAACGGAGGCTTTTCCCTGTTCCTTTCTCCCTCGCAATATGACGATATGGAGCATGATTTACGTAGCTGCCTGAAAGGTGAGTTTGCAGTTTATCAGGGACATCTGCGTATTTTGCATCGCAAGAAAACAGGAACTTCCAGTAGAGTTTCAGTTGCTCAGGAAGGAAATGCACTGGGCAATAAGTATAAAATGCAGGCGATGCACCCCAGAAGTGAAATATTGCAGATAATGGCTGATGAGGAAGGGCTTCTTCAGTCTGATTTAATAAGAAAGTTAGAGTCTCTGTGTGAGAAAGGGGTTCTTGCTAGTTATAATATAGCGGGAGAATGAAAATGTCTGAACATGATAGCACCGAAGAATTTTTAAATAATCTGCCTGAACTTGAAGCCGGTAAAAGTTTCGGTTTTGCCTGCCACCCTGAAGTTCGTTGTTTCAACGCCTGTTGTGGTGATTTAAACCTTATGCTTACTCCGTATGATGTTTTGCGCTTACGCAAAGGACTGGGGCATGACAGTAAGAAATTCATCCACAATCATGTGGATATTTCACGCACTCCGGGGGCAGGGTTTCCCATGACCAAACTGCGGATGCTCGATAATTCCAAGCGCAGTTGTCCTTTTGTGCGCGATGAAGGGTGCTCTATCTATGAAAACCGCCCAGGTGCCTGCCGTACTTATCCTTTAGGCCGTGCTTCCCGTATGAACGAAGAAGGTGAGACCATTGAGCAGTTCTTTATCGTACAGGAACCACACTGTCGTGGGTTTGAAGAGGATAAGGAATGGACCAGTAATGAATGGCTCAAAGATCAGGGGCTTGAGCCGTATAATGAAGTTAATGACCGTTACATGCGCATCATGACTCGGGCTCGTAAAGCCGGAATAGTTCTTGACGAAAGAAAGCTGAACATGGTCTTTCTGGCTCTTTATCAGGTAGATAACTTTGTTAATTTTATCAAAGACATGAATGTTTTTTCCCGTCTTGATATTTCCGAAGAAAGACAGGAAGCTATCCTCAGCGATGAAGAAGAATGTCTTAATTTTGCTCTTGATTGGGTCGAGCTGATTGTGCTCGGAGCTTCTGAAAATTTACAGCCTAAAAAATAGCAAAATATCTGGTGGCATTCGATGGTAAGAGACCTTTTTTGGAAATATTCTTTTGGCCTCGGATAGCTGCAGGAGGTTATAAACCCCAAAAGATATAGGCCTTACCCGAAAATGAAAGGTAGTTAATCAGGTAGTGAGCTATGATTGTTGGATATATTGATCCGGTGCGCCACATGCAGATCATAAGGGCAGATCCTGTTACAGCGGTTGCTGCAACTGCTACAGGGCCTTGTGACCAGTGTATTAATCCGAAGACTAATCCTGAGATTATAAATATCTTTTGAGTAGAGCAACCTCGTTCTTTTAGCGCACTGAATGCAAGAGCTCTAAAAATAATTTCTTCTGCTACTGCTACCAGCATAAGTCCGACGGTCATATCTAGATTGTAGAATTGAGAGTCCGGGCCGATAGGTATTGAGCCAAGCCTGAAGGATGGCAGTATCTTTGCCCATAGAGCAAAGCCGGGCTCATCAAGGCTCAGCCCAATAATTGTGACGCCGATTGTCCAATTGACTAATTTTAATGGCGAGATGGATATTAGTCCAAGATCATTACGAGATAGGATTTCTTTTTTCAGTAGATAGAAAAGGAAAGTCAGCGGAACTATTTTCAGGCAGTAATCAATGCTGATCCAGAGCAACTCCTTCTTAACAAAGATATTGGAAATATCATTTAGGTAGAAGGGAAGAGCAGCAATGATCAGGATAATGGTTTTGTTTTTTAAATTCACCGAGTGATACTCCTTGCCAAGTCGTATTTGTTGATTATTATCTGCTCATCATGAAACGGGAGAAGTAAATTTGACTCAGGAATTAAATATTAATCTTCACAGCCCGAAGATACTCTCTGCTGCTGAATTTGAAAAGATCAGAGCTGATTTTTCAAAAGACAGTAAGATTGTCTTTACCAATGGCTGTTTTGATATTCTTCATGCAGGGCATGTGGACCTTTTATCACGCGCCAGAGAGCAGGGTGACTTTCTTGTTCTCGGATTGAACAGTGATAGCTCTGTCCGCTCAATCAAAGGCGATAAACGTCCTGTAACAAAGCAGCAGCAACGTGCTTTTGTGCTGGCAGGACTTGCTTGTATTGATTACGTTATTTTTTTTGACGAAGACACTCCATACAGTCTGATAAAAAAAGTTCAGCCTGATGTGCTGGTAAAAGGCGGGGACTGGACAGTTGATAATATTGTCGGGCGTGATATTGTAGAAGATCGTGGAGGGCAAGTCCTTTCACTTCCTCTTTTGCCGGGCTATTCAACAACTTCAGTGATCAGGTATATTCGTGAGAATGAGATAGAATAATTGATTCTGCCTTCAGCTTGGTAGTTTCAATGTGTATATTTATGTGCTAGATATTATTATCTTGTTTGAAGAAATTATTTTTTTCTTGATTTAGACTTGACATATTGTCAAATGTTGGGCTATTAAGCTCGACTCGCTTGACAGAACGGGCCAATAGCTCAGTTGGCAGAGCCCCCGGCTCATAACCGGATGGTCCCAGGTTCGAATCCTGGTTGGCCCACCACTTATAGTAGATGGATACATATCAAATACAATCCAGATTTTTAGACTTTCTATATTAAGAAAGTAGTTGTGCTCCCGGGGGACAACCCTTGCGGGAGCATCTTCTTTTCTCGGACTTTGATGTGAAAAAGTGGTCTACAAGCGGTAATAATTGAACATCTTGCTAGCATGGCAATGAATAACCATGTTGCACGCAATACGGTGGTTGTTATGAAGACCATAGAAGTTATCAACCGGATTGAATCTCTTGTCCCTTCGAGCTATGCTGCTTCATGGGATAATTGTGGTGTTCAGATTGCTGGCTCCGAAAAGGAAGTCCGTAAAATTGCAGTGGCTCTTGACCCATTGCCACAAGTTGTTTCATCTGCTTTGGAGTGGGGAGCCCAGTTTATACTGACTCATCACCCTCTGGCAATTGAGGCTAAGCTGCCATTTAAACTAGATTGGTTTCACACCGTTATGAAACAAATCTTATGCGCAGATGCGACCCTATTTGCCTCCCATACCTCTTTGGACGTTCAGTTTAAAGGTGTTGTATCTTGGTTGGGTCGTGATCTGGGGCTTGAAAGTTTAAGGGTTCTTGATCCGGTCGCAGAAAATGAAGCTGGTGAAACTCTAGGATATGGTTGTATCGGGCAGTTTTCTGATCCGGTTTGTTATACTGATTTTGTAGATCAGGTATCACAGTTAACCGGATGTGATGTGATAGGACTTTGCGGTCCAAAACCAGAAAATATCAGTTCGGTGGCCATTTGTCCTGGGTCAGGTTCTTCACTGATGAATAAAGCTTTTGCCGATGGCGCAGATGTATTCATTACTGGAGACGTTAAATATCATGCGGCACAGGAGACTGTGGGTGCTATATTTGATGTGGGGCATTTTTCTCTTGAAGAAGAGATGATGCGCCGTTTTGCCGTTATTTTAAGAGCTGATCTTGGCGGTGGAACAGAAGTTAAATTTTTCGGCGGATGTAATCCTTTTGCCTATTATGTGCAGGGGGAAGGCGTACGCAGGTCCTGAAAGGGACATTAAAAACTCTAGAGAATTAACGGTCACGTAGAGGCCTTACGGGACTGTATGTGTTTTTATTACGGGACAAGCCGCTTTGGCGGTAAATTAAGTTTCCGAACATCGATGTGGCGGAGGCCATAAGGCTCATCCGCGAAAAGGGGACCCCATAATGTATGAAAAACAGATAGAACAGCTTGTAGTTTTGCAGAAGGTTGATGACGAAATTATTTTGCTTGAAGCAGAAATCGATCAGGCTCCTAAAGAGGTTGCCGCTCTCGAAGCTCGTTATGAATCCCTTGAAAAGCGTAAACAGCAGCTTGATGAAAAACTTGATCTGTTCACAGAGCAGAAGAAAAGATTAGACGTTGAGATCGAAGAAGATGCCGTCAAAGTCAAGAAAAGTAAAAGTAAGCTGATGCTTGTCGGCACCACTAAAGAATATCACGCCATGATGCGCGAGATGGATAGCCTCGAAAAACTCAACAGACTGCGTGAAGAAGAGAAAATAACAATTCTTGAGGAAACAGCACGTCAGACTGAGATGATTGATGATATCAATGCTAAGATCAAGGAACTCAATGAAGAGTTAGCTGAAAAACGGGCTAACCTTAAAGAAAGACTTGCTGCAGCAAATGGTGATCTTGGAAAACTCACTAAGCGTCGTGATAAAGCTGGAAAAGCTGTTCCAGCCCCTATTCTTGGACGTTATGAGTTCATCCGCTCCCGCCTGTCACATCCGGTTATCGTTCCTGTTGAGGGTGCGGTTTGCGCAGGGTGTAACATAATGATTCCTCCTCAGGATTTTAACAGTCTGCAGGAAGGAAAACAGATTCTCAGTTGTCCAAACTGTCAGAGATTAATTTATTGGATTGAGCATATTCCTGAAGCTGCTAAGCCTAAAGCTCTTCAGCAGGATTAATATTTAGTGCAGCGACGAAGCTTTGAAACCTCCGGATGTTCCAAAGCTTCGTCGTTGTAGTTTGACAGATATACAAACATGATTTTAATGCCTCCGGAGGCGTTCTTTTTTTGGAGTTGGACGGATCATCGCCGCGGCTTTACTGTCGGGGAGGAAAGTCCGGGCTCCGCAGGGCAGGGCGCTGGGTAACTCCCAGCGGAAGCGATTCCGGGAAAGTGCCACAGAAAGCAGACCGCCTTCATTTATGGAGGTAAGGGTGAAACGGTGGGGTAAGAGCCCACCGGCGGATATGGTAACATATCCGGCCAGGTAAACCCCGTCCGGAGCAAGACCAAATAGGGAAGTGTTTGAGGCCGGCCCGGCCGAGCTTTCGGGTAGGTTGCTTGAGGTGTATGGTAACGTGCACCCTAGAGGAATGATGATCGTCTGCTTTCGGGCAGATACAGGACCCGGCTTATAGTCCGACTCCATTACTTGTTTGAATATTCGGGCAGCCCTTGGGCTGCCTTTTTTTTAGGAATTCCGTTAAGTGATTTTTGATTATCAGGGAGATTCCATGAGCGCATCAGGTGAAGTCTGGGCCGTTTTACTCGCAGCAGGAAGCGGTACCCGTCTGGCAAATGCCGTTGGCGGCGTAAAAAAACAATTTCTTTCCTGGAAGGGCTTTCCGCTTTTCTGGCATTCTGCACTTACTTTTTCTAAAACTCCGGCTGTTACGGGCATTATCTTTGTTTTTCCACCGGATCAGGTGGATGAGATGAAAGAAGTTGTTGCAGATCTGGATGGAACTGATTCTCTCGGCATGCCTTTTAAGGTTACAGCCGGCGGTAAACGTCGTCAGGATTCAGTCTTTAATGGGTTGAACGAGCTGCCCTCCGGGTGTTCGCATGTGCTTGTGCATGATTCCGCTCGTCCTTTTGCCTCTGCTGCAATGATGAGCTCGATTGTGGATATGATGAGAAATGGGCGGGATGCGGTTATCCCTGCGGTAGAAGTCACTGATACCATCAAGGAAGTTGATGGCGATATTGTGAAAAAAACTCTTGTGCGCTCAAGTCTTAAAGCTGTCCAGACTCCGCAGGGATTTTCACTTCCAGTTCTCTATGCTGCTCATGAACAGGCTGAAAAAGAGGGCTGGGATGTTACTGATGATGCTTCAATGGTTGAGATGGCAGGAAAGAACGTTCACATATGCAGTGGAGAGGAAGGCAACGTGAAGATTACCAATCCCGAAGATCTGAAACGTATTGAAGAAGATTCCCGAATTCTGCCGTGTGTGGGATGGGGATATGATGTGCATAAATACGGAGCAGGTCGGCCTATGGTTCTGGGCGGAGTTCCTATCCCAGGAGGTCCTGAAATTATAGCCCATTCTGATGGGGATGTATTACTTCATGCTCTGGCTGATGCTGTTTTAGGCTTATTTGGAGGTGGTGATATTGGACATCATTTTCCTGATACCTCTGCTGAATGTGAGAACATGTCCAGCGGAATCATTCTTAAGGAAGTATTGGTTAAAGCTGAAGATGCCGGAATTGAAATTGTTCATGTAGATATGACCATTATCGCTCAGATTCCAAAGCTTTCGCCTCATCGCGAATTGATCCGCAAGAATGTGGCTTCACTGATGGGGCTGGATAAAAATCAGGTCAATGTAAAAGCTACAACAGAAGAGAAGCTTGGTTTTACCGGTGAAAAGAAAGGCATCAAGGCGGTTGCTGCTGTTACCGGTTTGAGAAAATATTCCTAGGCGGTTCTATGGGCAGTGCAGTGAAGTCATTTTTTAAATGGTTTGTATTTTTGTTTGTTCTGCTTGCAATTATGGCAGGCGGATATTTCAAGCTGGAAGAATTTTCTGCGCAAAAAGTTCATGAATTCACGGATAAGTATTCAGATCTTGTCAGGGTCGAATTTGATAGGGCCTTGATTAATCCTTTTGATCAAACTTTGAATATTTGGGGCATACACTGTTCTTTCTCTATGGGGTCCAGTTTTTCTGTTGATAGGATTGTGATCGATAAGTTTGATCGTGAGCATAGTTTTCCATTATTTTTTAAGGGTTCTATTGAAGGTATATCTGTTCCTGTTGATTTCATGAATCTTGGACCATACGCCGGAGAGTTTCGTAAAATGGGCTATGAGGAACTGACTTTTGACCTCTTGGCCGACTACATATATGAAGACGAAACAAAACGGCTGACGGTGAAAAAGCTTTGTTTTGACGGAGTAGACTCCCTTCAGGTAAGTACCGGATTTGATCTTGGAGATGTGAAGTTAATAAATTCAGGGTTTAATGGTCTTATCGGGGTCAGTATGCTGGATGGCGGTATGATTTTGGTAGACAAGTCGTTGACGGTAAAATTTCTTGATTTAGCAGCAGCAGCGGAGAATAGCGACTTTCTCTCATACCGCTCAAAGTTAATGGAAGGGATGCAGCTTAAGATGCAGAAGGCTAAAAGTCTTGGTAATGGTTTTGCTGAGAATTTTTATGCTGAGATTATAAAATTTATTGCGAAACCCGGAAAGTTGGTTGTCAGGGTGGAGCCTACTGAACCTGTGCCGTTGTTGTACATGTTTATGGGGCGCAGTTTTGAAGAATTGCTTGAACTTTACGGGGTAACTGTTGAATCGGATGAGCTGGGATCAAATGCCGGTGACAGCTGATATTTATTTTAGATAAAAAGGAGTTGGCTATGCGCCTTTACAATACACTTAAGAGAAAAAAAGAAGAATTTGTTCCTGCTAATGGTAATAAAGTAAGTCTTTATGCATGTGGCATCACTGCATATGATCTTTGTCATATTGGGCATGCCCGTTCTTCAGTAGTTTTTGATGTTCTAGTTCGCTACTTGCGTTTTAAAGGTTACGATGTGACTTTTGTTCGTAACTTTACTGATATTGATGATAAAATAATTAATCGTGCTAATGAGTCTGGTGTATCAGCCGATGAATTGGCTAAAAAATTTATCGGCGAGTTTTATGTTGATATGGATAGGCTTAATATTCTGCGCGCAGATATAGAGCCTAAGTGTACAGAGCACATTCCTGAAATGATTGCACTTACCGAAACTCTGATTGCAAAGGATCATGCGTACTCCACCCCTTCCGGAGATGTTTATTTTAAGGTCCGTTCTTTTGATGACTACGGGAAGCTTTCCGGTCGGAATATTGAAGATCTTCAGTCTGGGGCACGTATCAAGCCCGGGGAAGAAAAAAAAGATCCTCTTGATTTTGCGCTCTGGAAAGCGGCTAAACCCGGCGAACCTTCATGGGAAAGTCCTTGGGGCGAAGGCCGTCCCGGCTGGCATCTTGAATGTTCTGCAATGAGTGAGAAATATTTGGATTTACCTTTTGATATTCATGGTGGTGGACAGGATTTAAGTTTTCCGCATCATGAAAATGAAATTGCCCAGAGCGAAGCTGCCACTGGAAAAGAAATGGCCCGTTTCTGGGTTCATAACGGATTTGTGCAGATTAATTCTGAAAAGATGTCTAAATCTCTTGGTAACTTTTTTACCATCAGGGATATTATAGAGAAGTTTCTTCCAGAGACTTTACGTTATTTCTTGCTGACTATGCATTACCGTAGTCCTCTTGATTTTTCTTTTGAAGCACTTGAAGATGCTGAGAAAGGAATACGCCGTGTTTACACAGCTCTTGAGCAGATCGAAGAAGCTCTTCAGAAGCAGAAGTGGTCCAAAGCAGCGCTCCCAGCTGATGTTCTTGCAGAAATTGATGATGCAGAGAATGGCTGGACCGAGGCAATGGAAGATGACATGAACACCGCAGCGGCTATGGGGCATATATTCACTATTATCCGTCTTGCCGGACGTATTGCCGAAGATAAGGCATGGCGAAAGAGTGAGGGGGGCCGTGATGCATGGACTCGCATACTTGCTGACATGAAGAAATGGGGTGATGTGCTGGGTATTTTCACCATTGACCCCAAAGTTTTCCTTGAAAATCTTAAAATGAATATGTTGGACCGTAAGGGAATTGAAGTTGCAAGAGTTGAAGAGCTTGTAGTAGCTCGTCAGGATGCAAGGAAAAATAAAGATTTTAGCCGATCTGATGAGATAAGAGATGAGTTGATTGAGCTCGGAGTCGAGGTTAAGGATACTCCTCAAGGGGCAGTCTGGGACGTTATTTAACAATTTCTCTTAGAAATAGTTTTAATGAAAAGAAACTGGAGAATTCTCCAGTTTCTTTTTTTTTGTTTAGAGGGTAAATCAACGTGCAATAAATTATATGAAATGGAGCAGGCACGTAAATGCGAATTGGACTCAAAGGAAAAAGTTTTATTGGCGTCTTTATTTTAGGGCTTATTATTCTTAGCGTAGCGTGGGCTAATGCGTTTATTTTTATGGAGCGTAGTTCTCATGAGATAGAAGATGTTCTCATGAGAGAAAATCTTAGTCGTGTTTCTTATGCCATTTTAGCTGACAGTCATTCCTTAGATAGTATTTGTCGTGATTGGGCTTGGTCTGATTACAGTTATGAATTTATGCGCGATCATAATATTGAATTTATTAAATCAAACTTTAGCAAGGAAGTTTTGACTAACCTGAATATAGATATTTTAATTTTTATTGATAATCATGGTAATATTTTCAGTTCATTCTGTAACTCTGGTACAGATTTAGTAAAGAACTGTTTCCGCACGGAGGGGTGTAGCGGCAAAGAATTTATATCTAAGTGCGGAATTAACGGGCTTACGGGTTTAATTAGAGTTAAGCATAAGATCATGATGGTTTCTGCTCAAAAAATATTAACCAGCCAAGGTGATGGACGGCCTCTGGGGACTTTAGTCATGGGCCGTTTTTATGGCGATGCTGCTATTAAAAAATTGGGAGAGGAGCTGCTGCTGGATTTATCTTTTAGTGAGCTTGACCGTGCAAGTCCAAGCAATGATCTGGACTCATTGCCAGAGGATAATACTATTCATGATTTCAAAGTGATAAAAGATTACTCAGGTAAGCCGCTTGTTTTATTACGTCTTGATATGAAAAGAGAAGCGCATAGTATTGCCAGTTCTCTAATTTGGATATTTGCTCTTTCTTTTTTGGGTACTCTTTTTATTCTTGGCGTTGTTACTTATTTTTTTGTGAATCATAATTTTGTATCTAGAGTAAAGATGCTTCAGTCTCAACTTAAAGGTGGATTCTTTACGGGGCCTGACAGGAGAAAGGTCTTGCTTAGCGGGGACGATGAGCTGACAGAATTGTCTGTTTCGATAGGTGATACTCTTGAGCTGCTACAGGAAGAAAAGGAAAAAGCCGAAAATGCGAATAAGGTTAAAACTGAATTTATGGCTAACATGAGTCATGAGATAAGAACTCCAATGCATTCTATCCTGGGTATGATTGAGTTGTTAAAAGAAACTAATGTTGATGATGAGCAGAAAGATTTTTTAAATATTGCTGGGGTCGCAGGAGAGTCTTTACTGGAAATAATAAACGATGTTCTTGAAATTTCTAAAATAGAAGCGGGGTATCTTGAAATTGAATCACATCTTTTTTGGCTTCATGAGATTGTTTTACGAGTTGTAACTATATTTGAGGCTGTTGCGACTAAAAAAGGACTTTCGCTTGTTTGTGATATTTCTGAAGAAGTTCCTGAAGAAGTTATAGGTGATCCTACTAGGGTCCGGCAGGTACTGACAAATCTAATCAGTAATGCGGTTAAATTTACAAGCGAAGGTTCAATTAAAATTTCTGTATATATGGAAAATAATAGAGTTATGTTTTCAGTCCGTGATCAGGGGATAGGTATACCAAAAGAAAAATTATCTATTATATTTGAAAGCTTTACCCAGGTAGACTCTTCAACGTCTAGAGAATATGGCGGAACGGGGCTTGGACTTCCAATTTCACGTAAGCTTGTATCTCTAATGGGCGGTGAACTTTTTGTTGAAAGCAGTATAGGGGAGGGGGCAAAGTTTATTTTTTATGTTAATTTTAGTATCCCATCTTAACCATATTTATATTTCTGTTGATTTGTTATTTATATCTATGATTGATTTTATTGTTGAGTATTGACATTTTGTATGAGATACTTACTTTAAAGAAAGAAACTTATAAATAAGTGAGGTCTGATATGAATGAAATACTCGGACTTATCGCCGTCTTTGCAGTAGTCTTCCTTATTGTAAAGGTCGTGATACCTAAGCTTGGTGTTTCCCCTTGACAGATAGGTGACAGAGGTTCCGGTTCGGGATCTAAGAATAATAAGAGTGGCGGTTGTGGAGGTAATTAACCTGCGTATATCCTTTAACCTGAGTACTGAAACTCAGAATCTGTAAAATTGATTTCTTCTTAGAGTGATAGAGCTTACTCAAGATATGGTAGTTCTGCTCTAGATTGTAGAACTTGATGAAATAATAACTTAGTCTATGATTCGTAGAACGTTTGGGTTTCTGTATAGAAAGAAAATTAAAACCCTGCTACAAATGTAGCGGGGTTTTCGTTTATCCATATACTTGGCGCATACAGGCTATAAGAGTTTCTATACGGCTGTCGTATGTATGCTCAGCAAGTATTCTTTTTCTTGCTGCTTTGATGATAGATTTTCTCGCATTTCCATCATTGAGATATTTATCGATAAGGGTTGGTATCTCATCTTGGGAGCGGTAGATTACGATTTCTTTGTCAGGCTCGAAAAGTGTTTCTATCTGGTCTCGGTGATCAGTCAGGATAAAACCATTACACGCAGGAACATCGAATACGCGCTGGTTGACAGCTCCTTTCATTTGTTGACTGGTGCAATTGAAATTTATTTTTGAGCAGGGGTAAAATTGAGGCAGGTCATTATAATATGAAAGTTCCTTATGGTATTCCCAGGAACTGGTTTCAGGTAATATTTTCTTCCATCCATCATCGCCGACAATCAGCGGATAGAATGAGAGTGTTTTCTTCAGACAGGATAGGCGGTATTCAAGTGTTGCTTGCCAGATAATCAGTGTTTCAAACGATAGCTTGCGAAATGGCGACTTCAGTTCTTCATAGTGCGGCAGGAGATTTGGAAAATCAGTCTTTAAAAAGTTAAAAACTGACTGTTCAGATTCTTTACCAAATCTATGTGCTATTTTCTCCCACTGTTCATCCAAAGCTCCTGTTAGTCTTGCTGCTTCCCGTTTGCGAGAAGTTTTGTAGACCATGGAATTTCCGACAAATGAAATATCACGAGCCCACTGACTTTTATTGCATCCTCCAGAAGGTATAAATCTTGTTTGGTCGGTGCCAAGTGGCAGGTGAAAAATATTTTCAAACCCCATATCACTTAATGAATCCATGCGGTCAGTATCCCAAGTGAATATTGTTGTGTTGCTGTCTGCCTGTCCTTTATACAGCGGAAGGATTAGCATTGGGTTGTCCACAAACCATGATGCCAGGGGGAGATCAAATTGTTGCAGCAGGCTGTTTAAGACTCCTTCCTGATCAACTCCAAGATGGTTAACAGTTAGTACAAAATCTGGTTTGAATGTTTTTATAGCTGCCGAGATGCGCCTTACAAAAATTTCTAAATCCATTTCTTTCGCGTCCATATTTATGAACATGTGCGGGATGGATTGTCTTTGGCAGGCAGATACTATTTCACCCATTAGAAAATACTGGCTGGTCAGTAGGAGTATACGGGGGAATTCATTTTGAAATTTAGGCCAGCAGTCGAATTCTGCCTTTTGTCTGGATTGTTCTAAAAGCAGTTTTTCAACATTCGTATAGAATGAAGACAAGCGTTGATAAAAAGGAATTTTCAGCAGCTGGATTTTCTTTTTGAAATTATTTTCAAGGTCATTAATATGCCGGGCTGCACTTAGTGGTGAACTGGTGGTTATCCATATAATATTTTGATATGATTTAAACTTTTCTTTGAGCCCAGTTTCTTTAATTATAGGTGTTTCGCAATCAAGTATCAGAATAGGGCGGTCTTTTTTCTGGGCAAGAATTTCTGCAGCAATACCAAGTCCTGAACCGATGAGTAACGGGATAGTGTCCTGATTTATCGACTCACTTAGATCTGTTTCTTTACGAGGACCGAATTTTCCCCACATATGCTTTTTCTTGCCATCTTGCTCTATGCATATATCAACGGGATCTGAGTCATTTTTAAGTAGTTTGGCAGTGTAGGTTCTCATAGTCGGGGCCTACCACGAATCCTGAGCCGGTTTGTGATAGAAAAATTCAAGGCGTCTATTTCTCTGACGATTCTGAGGAGTGTCATTTTTTACCAGAGGCTGAGTGTCTGCGTAACCTACAGCTTTTAGCCTTTTAGGGTCAATTCCGCCTTGTTCAATTATGTAGCGTAGAGCGCTTGCTGCTCTTGCTGCTGACAGTTCCCAGTTAGTTGGATATTTTCGTGACCCTGATTCAGAGTTATCGGTATGACCTCGTACAACCAGATTGTAATTATGATCTTTAAGTATGCTGATAACTTTATTTAATATTTTTTTAGCTTCCGGCTTTAATGTAGCTGAGCCTGGTGTGAATAAAGATGCTGACTCGCTGGTCACAAGGACTCCGTCCTGATCAGCCTTTACTCCTGAGGATTTACGCGTCGCATCATCTTGATCTAGTAGAGCTTTAATACGTAATACAAGACCTAAAAGACGCTTGTCATTGCTGTCCATTTTGACTTCTTTACGTTCTACATCTGCAGGAGTGAGAGCAAGATGTTCATCCATTTTGCGTTCTTGCCTGACGCCAAATGCCCCTTGTATGGAACCTAGAAGTTCTTTGAACTTTGCAACATCATTATTGGCAAATGAAAGTAGAAGAACAAAAAAGCACAGTAAAAGGGTAACCATATCCGCAAATGTAGCCATCCACGGTGGGAGTCCTTCTTCTGGAGGAGGACTATCGTCCTTTGGTTTGAGAACAACAATTTTTGCCATTATTCTATCTGATGTTTAATCTGTAGAATCACGCATTGCAGGGGAAAGAAAAGCTTGCAGCTTCTCTTTTACAATAGAAGGATGCTCTCCTTTTTGAATCGAAACAACTCCTTCAACCATGATTTCCATGTAAAGAGACTCTTCAAAGGAACGTTCCTCAAGTTTTTTGGCAAGCGGCAAAAACATTACGTTCGCAAGAACTGCGCCGTATAGAGTGGTAAGCAGTGCTACAGCCATTGCCGGTCCAATTGCATCCGGATCACTTAAGTTCGAAAGCATATTTACAAGTCCGATAAGTGTTCCGATCATTCCAAAAGCCGGTGCCATTGTACCCATTCCTTTCATGACAGCCTGACCTTGAAAGTGGCGTTTTTTCATAAAGTCTATTTCTATTTCCATAATAGAGCGGACCAAATCTCCATCCGTTCCGTCGGCAACCAGAATTACGCCCTTTTTGAGATAGGCATCATCAATGGCAACTTTTTCAAGCGCTACAAGACTTTCTTTTCTGGCCGTTTCAGATAAAGCAACTATCTGATCTATTATGGCTTTAGGGTCCTGAGGTTTGGCAAAAAAACCTTTTAGCGCAACCTTAAAAGCCTTGAGAACCACGCCCATAGGAAACATGATAAAGGCTGAAGCAAAGGTTCCACCGAAAACAACAACAGCTGATGGCGGGTCAACAAAACCTGCAGCATTACCACCCATAAAAATGGTTGCTACGATGAGGCCGAATCCGCCGACAATACCTATTAGGGTTGCTATATCCATATTGGTTCTATTTTTTTAATGCGGGTGATCCCACTTTTATTTCGTTGTTTTCATAATAAAAAAAGACATTTTCCAAAGGAGAATCAACCTGCATAAAAGCCTGTCCTATGCTTATCTCTACTCCGGGTTTGACTATGCCTTCGACCATAATCCTGCAACATTCCAGTTTTTCAGCCTGCTGTATCTTAGTCCACAATTTCTTTTTTTTGTTCTTTAAAAATCGAATTTTCATTTCATTTTTTTCGATTTTTTCTATGTACTCTGACGGCGTGGAATGTCCATTATTAATGACTTTCTGCAGTGTCTCTACTGTATCTGTAAGCGATTTGACCTGATCAGAAATTTTATCAATCTGTAAAAGATATATCGGGTTGTAACCAGCAACAATTTGTGAGGGAGTACTGAGTCCTCCTCCAAGCTGTTCTCCAATATAGACATATTGGTCACTATAGCATTTGCCACCAGCAAATCTACCCTTTACAGCAAATTTACCTTCGCAATATACTTTAGTGTGCATACAGTTTTTTTCAATGATAATATTTCCTTCACTGACAAGTGTCGCATTTTCACAAAAGGCAGTGCGAAGAGTCTCTTTTGATTGGATTAAAGCCTTACTGTTTCCCTTTATGCCACCGTCACACTTTAAAAAACCTGCAGCCTGAACATTGGCCTGTTCAATATGTCTTTTGACGTTGATATTGTTAGCTTTTACATCAAGTCCAGATTTTATGGAACCATGTACTATGATGTCGCCTACAAAAAAGATATTACCAGTTGAGAGGCTCACATCCCCACGAACGTTCAGAAGTTCTTTGACCATGATAAGGCCATCTTCATTATAAAAAACATATCCGTTTCGGGTTGCTATCAGCTGATTAATGTCTTCAGGATTAACTTTTGTATTTGGACCTTTAGGGAATTTCTTTTCGGGAAAATGCCGATAACCCATGGGGCAGCCATCTTCAGGTTCATCTTCCCATTGGGCTAGAACTTGGTCTTTAATGACACTTTGCACGTAACCCATGTTGTAATAATCGACGCTCCCATCGTTTTTTTCCACAGGTTTAAGATTCTGGTAATCAAAATCCGGATCAAAATAGTGCTTAAGGCAAGGCATGCTGTGAACTCCGTACTAACTGGACGATGGCCTAAGGAATTTCTCGTTCATCTTCAATAATAGTAAAAAAGGATATAAGGCGAACCAGTTCCAACGTTTTGCATATTTGCTCACTTGGCTGGAGGAGATACATGTGTTTATTTATACTTCTGAGACGTGAGTTAAGAGACACAAGGAAACCAATACCTGAGCTGTCCAAGAATAAAGCTTCAGAAAGGTCTGCTATTACTATTTGTATTTCCGCAGACTCACTTTCTTTTTCAACTTGCTCTTTGTAGTCGTATATTGTCTCGATCGTTACTTCTTTACCGCAGTTGAGAGTAAGGGTACCGTCAGAAATACTTATTCTTTCCTCAGCCATTGTTCTTCCTTTATATTGCGGGTTAATTTGATTGTATTTTTCCCGTTTATTTGTGTTATCTCAAATGAATCCATTAACTTCGACATAATGAACATCCCTCTTCCCCCAACCGCTTCCGGAGAAGGCATACTGAAATCTATTAATTCAGAGCACAGCCCCTTCCCCCAGTCTGAAATTTCAAAAGAAACGGATTTATCAGGAATAATTGTAATTTTTAACTCAAGCCTGTTGCATGGAGCATGTGTTGAATATGCATGGCGTGCTACATTTGAACAGCCCTCTGTCAGGACAAGATCAATGTCATGAAGTAAGTCATCATCCGTGATGAAACCTTTCAGAATATGGACTGCCTTTCGTGCAATTTCCCGGCTTTCTTCTGGGGTGGGGATTGCTTCCAGCACATAGTTATGCATGACTGCTCCAAAGTAAAAAACTGATAGAAAACTTTCTCTGTCAATTGTACAACATATTGAGACTTCTATTGCTTAAAAATAATATACCTAATCCTCACTTTTTAGCAAAGGAAGTCAAGCTAAAATCAAAATTTTCAGATAAAATCGTTTGAATCAAGCATAATTGTAACCGGTCCCCAGTTTACAAAATCAACATTCATCATGGCCCCGAATTGTCCTTTTGCAACTTTTGCAGGAGCCTTTTGTGTAACTGCTTTGGTGAATTGATCACAAAGTTCTCTTGCCAGATCAGGAGCTGCTGCAGCTGTGAATGACGGCCTACGACCTTTTTTACATGAGGCATAAAGAGTAAACTGTGAAACCAGCAGTATGTCACCGCCTATGTCTGCAAGGGAGAGGTTCATTTTCCCTTCTGCATCCTCAAAGATTCTTAGTCCGATCATTTTATCAATAAGCATGTTCCAGACTTTGGAATTGGGAAGTTCTAAGGTGTCCTCCTTACCGAATCCTACAAGAACCATTATTCCTGTACCTATTTCACCAACTGTTGTTCCTTCAACTTCAACTTTTCCGCCGCTGGTTCTTTGAATTACCAGTCTCATGATTTATTCCTCAGAGTAACTGGCTACGGATGAATCTTTTTCTGAAACAGAAGCATAAACCATTTTGACATGCTCGGTCTCGACTCTTTTTTGCATTTCTTTATATATGTAGCGGGCAATGTTTTCGGATGAAGGGTTCTGGTGTTCAAAAAACTCTGTGCTGTTAAGATGCTTATGGTCCAGCGTTTCCAATACTTCAGAAAGATCTCTCTTCAGCTCTTTAAAGTCCATGAGTATTTCAACTCTTGAGTCAAGCCGATTGCCCTTAACTTCAACTTCAACACCGAAGTTATGGCCATGCATATTTTCACATTTTCCACCATAATTTCTAAGCTGGTGTGCTGCGCTGAAATCTTTCTTAACTTTAAGTTTCCATATACCTTTGCTCATTATGTTCTCCACTCATTTGTTATCTTTTAAAGTAAGGATGCAAAATGTTTTATATTTTGCCGTATTCATTTTTACTGAGATTATTAAGCTGATTTGTTATTACTTTTTTTTCGCCACTGGTTGAATTCTTTCCAAAAGTCTCCGTTTGGTCGGATATTATATCCGTGCCCTAAACGTAATGTACATACGACTTCATCCAGAAATAGTTGCAATGTTACCGGAGCTGACCCCGGATAACCTCCCAGAATAGCTTTGAGCTCTGTAATTCCTTCCTCCGTGCACAGCTTATGATGTACAGGAAGCGGAACAGCCTCTTGGCATCCTGCTTGGGCTGTTTCCAGTAAAGAGACTTCTTCTGCCAGAATTTTAGCCTGCTTAGGTGCATCGTCCGGTGCATCTTCCTGGTCACGCAGATCTATTTTGCCTTTGACCAGTAGAGGCTGGTCCTGTCCGAGAAATTGTGCGGCAGTTTCATACGTGTTGGGAAGCATAGTCAGTTCACCTGAGCCAGTCATGTCTTCCATCTGGCAGAAAGCCATCTTGTCGCCTTTCTTGGTGATATATTCTTTAAAGGTCGGGATGATGATTCCAATACGGACCTGAGTCCCGTTAGCCATATTCTTGCAATCTTCTATGGTTACAAGTCCCATGCGTTGCATCTCATGACGGAAGGCTAGAAGGGGATGACTGGTCAGGAAGAATCCGAGAGCTTCTTTTTCAAGACGCAATTTTTCTTTATCATCCATTTCTTCCATATTGAATTCTTCAAAGCTGAGTGGAACGGGCTCACTGCTATCGCTTCCTCCCCCGCCGCCGAGCATGTCCAGCATGTTGAGCATACCGGATTCTTTCTCTTTGTTCTTTTTCTGGCCGTATGTGAAGGCTTTTTCAAGAGCGGCAATAAGACCAGCTCTAGACACTCCAAGTGAGTCCATAGCTCCAGCACGGATAAGGTATTCGGCAACTCTTTTGGTTACTCTGCGTAGATTAACACGGGTACAAAAGTCGATAAGACTGGTGAATGGACCATTGTTTTTTCTTTCGATAACGATCTCATCAATAGCCTCTTCTCCTACGTTTTTGATGCCGGCCATGCCGTAGATAATATCTCCATCATATACTGAGAAACGAGCCAAACCGAGATTGATATCAGGTTGGCGTACAGTAACGTCCATATCCCGGCAGGCATTAATGTACATAATTATTTTTTCAGTATTGTTCATTTCAGTACTCATAAGAGCTGCCATGAATTCTACTGGGAAGTGAGCTTTAAGAAATGCTGTATAATATGAAATCAGAGCATACGCTGCGGAGTGAGATTTGTTAAAACCGTAGGCCGCAAACTGTTCCATAAGGTCGAAAATGTCGTTAGCGGTTTTTTCAGGGATTTCATTTTCACGGGCTCCTTCAAGGAAACGAACTCGGTGTTTTGCCATTTCTTCAGGGATTTTTTTACCCATGGCACGTCGCAGCAGGTCACCCTCTCCAAGTGAGTAGTTAGCAATGGTCATTGCCGCAGCCATAACCTGTTCCTGATAGACGATAACTCCGTATGTAGGTGCAAGGCTAGGCTCCAGAGTCGGCCATAGATAGGATACTTCGATTTCGCCATGTTTACGTTTAATGAATTCATCAACCATCCCTGAGCCGAGTGGACCCGGACGGTAGAGTGCAAGCATAGCAATGATATCTTCAAAGCAGTTTGGGCGCAGCATACGCAGATATTTACGCATGCCAGATGATTCAACCTGAAAAACTCCGTCTGTATCACCTTTACAAAAAATATCGTATGTATCCGGATCATCAAGTGCGAGTGTATCAAGATCTGGAGCGTCTTTACCTTGTTCACGTATGATATCAAGACAGTCCTCGACAACTGTCATGGTGCGCAGGCCCAGAAAGTCAAATTTAATCAGGCCGACTTTTTCGACCTTCTTCATATCAAACTGGGTTACGATTTCACCCTTTTTCCCTTTGTATAAGGGAAGGTAGTCGGTCATGGGTTTATCGGAAATAACAACGCCCGCTGCATGTGTTGAAGCATGACGGGACATTCCCTCAAGACGTTTGGCAATGTCGATAAGTTTTGCAATCTTGGGATTAGTATCCACCATGTTCTGCAGTTCAGGAACCCCTTTGACTGCATTTTCAACATTGATTTTTGCCTTTTTGACTCCCATCATTTTTGCAAGCAGGGCCGGATCATCAGGGATGAGCTTGGCAATGGGGTCGGTCTCGGAAAAATGCATGCCCATTGCCCTACCAACGTCTTTGATAACCGCTTTGGCTTTCATTGTTCCGAAGGTCGTAATTTGGGCTACGTGGTCCCATCCATATTTTTGGGAGCAGTATTTTACAACCTCAAGACGACGACGTTCGCAAAAGTCGACATCAATATCCGGCATGGAGATACGTTCTACGTTAAGAAATCTTTCAAAGAGCAGATCATAAGGGAGTGGGTCAATGTTGGTGATACGTAGTGCCCATGCAACAATGGAGCCTGCTGCAGAACCACGGCCCGGTCCTACTGGGATACGATTGTTCTTTGCCCAGTTGATAAAATCCTGAACGATAAGGAAGTAGGCAGGGAACCCCATTTCGATGATGACTCCGAGTTCATAATCAAGACGGTCCCAGTATACTTTTTCATCAATTTCATACGGAGCTAATTCAATACGTTTTTTCAGACCTTCTTTACAGAGCTTCACAAATTCTGTGTCAATGGTCATACCTTCTGAAAGTTCATATTCCGGGAAGTAGTAATTGCCCAGCTCAATCTCAAGATTGCACATCTCAGCAATCTTTTGAGTGTTGGCGATTGCTTCTGGAACATGAGCGAAATATTGTTCAAATTCTTCCTGCTGCTTAAAATATAACTGGTCAGTGTCCATGCGCATACGTTTTTCAGCGTCGACTGTTGTCTGTGTCTGGATGCACAACAGCAAGTCGTGAGCTTCGTAGTCTTCTTGCGTAAGGTAATGGCAGTCATTTGTGGCAACAAGAGGCAGGCCTGTTTTTTCGGCGCACTGGATGAGCAGTTCGTTAGCAATCTCCTGATCACGCAACCCGTTAGCCTGAACTTCAATATAGAAATTGTTCGGGAAGATATCAGCATACTGCCGGGCCATATCAACACCGGCATCAAGTCCCACTGTAGTCAGAGTGCGGCACACTTCACCCGCAAGGCAGGCTGAAAGGGCTATTATGCCTTCACTGTATTTGTTAAGCAGGTATTTGCTGACTCGTGGCTTGTAGTGAAATCCTTCAAGATAGCCCAATGAACAGAGCTTAATAATATTTTTGTAGCCCTGCTGGTTTTTAGCCAGTAAAACTAAATGGTAGCGTTCTCTACGCTCTTTACTTATATGAGCATTCTCATCATCTATGTCGCCGGGAGCAACATATACTTCACAGCCGATAATAGGCTTGATGCCCATTTCAAGGGCTGTCATGTAAAAGTTGACTGCTCCGAACATGGTGCCATGGTCGGTGATAGCAACTGCCGGCATTCCGAAGTCTTTGGCCTGTTGGCATAAATCCTTAATGCGAATAGCACCGTCAAGCAGACTGTATTCTGTGTGAACGTGCAAATGTACAAATTCTGACATATTAACCTTGATGAAAATGTGTGGATTAAAAAATAGGTAGTATTTACATTTAATCCGTAACGTCAACACTAAATCATATGATGCTCAGGCTATTATTTTCTGTAGCGAATGAAATTTGTTAATTTCTTAAACCGTTGGCGCATATTTCTCACAGGGCAACAAGTTGTGTTATTTTTTTAAAACGAGCTGTAAATGGAATTCTCTACTATCTATATATATAACAGGGCACCTTTGGTGCTGCTTTTTGCTACGGGATATATTCTGTACAGAGTTATAGCTACAGTCGGGCTTCCAGAGTATTTTGCGTCAAAAGCTATACGCATGAGTCGGGGCAGAGCAGATGTGCTGCTGCTTTCACTGATGATTGTTTCCGCAGCTCTATCTATGTTTATACCAAATGCTGTTACTGTTCTGGCCATGCTGCCCGTTATACGCAGGCTCGATAGTGAGTTGGAGTCAATGACTACTCCGTTGACTCTTTCAATTATATATGGCGCAAATATCGGGGGGATGGGGTCGCTCATAGGCAGTCCTGCAAACTTACTGCTTATGGGGGCACTTGATTTTTTTAAAGTACCCGGCAGGAGTCAGATTACTTTTATTAACTGGTTTATCTGGGCCATTCCTCTGGTCATCTTTTTTCTTTTACTGGCATGGCTGCTTTTAAGATTTATTGTACCCAAAGTATTGCAGCTGCCTGAAATGTCCGAAGGCAAATATGAAGTAGATTCATTTAAGAAAACAGGCTTGAAATTATTTGCCCTGTTCATGGCTTACTGGACTTGTTCCTCAATCCTTCGAGAATTCGTTCCTATATATAGAGACTATGAGCCTATGGTCGCAGTATTTTTCACAGCGGTTTATTTATGGCTGATATTCAGTAACAAGGTATTAAGATTCAGAGACCTGTTGCAAGGTGTGCCTTTACGAGGAATAATCTTTCTGGTTTTGCTCGGACTGCTTGTCGTTGTTGTGCATATGTTAAACTTTGATAAGACCGCTGCTAGAGCTTTTATTTCTGTCCTTTCTCATATGAATGTAGGTGTTCAAAGTGAATATACCCTCTATCTGGTTACGGCGTTGGTAGTTATAACCCTGACTGAGTTTTTAAGTAATACTGTTGTCTCAACGGCCTTCTTTGGAATCACTGTCCATGTTGCAGCGACTTACTCACTTAATGCATTACCTCTTATGGTCCTTGTATCTGCGGCTTCAACATGCGCTTTCATGACTCCGGTAGCTACGCCTTGCAACAGTTTAGCAGTCGGGGAGATGCGAGGTATCTCTCTGCGGATAATGTTTGTTCTGGGAGTGGTGTTAAATATCTCAGGAGCATTATTACTCTCTGTCTGGATTTGGAGAGTTCTGCCTGTAATATACAGTTGAGTGCGTTAATATTAATAAAACGTATCATTGAAGAGGTAATGCGTGATATATAAAAGATATATAACAAATAATTCAAAAAGCAGTTGACGTGGCGGTGTGTTTTATCTAGAACCTCTTTCTCGGCTGAGTGCGGCCTTAAGTGGCACAGCGCAGCTGAGATTTTTTTTGACTGACCGGTCATAAAATGGTTGACTTCTGGATCGGGTTCACATAGTTTCCCAATCCGCACTGAGCGAAAACGCAAGGTGTTGAGATCATTGAATAAAAGTTTAATTGAGCAGCAGGCTGAGCGGATATCTTGAATAGATGACGCGAGCTGGTTTCGGAAGGTTTTGCTGGACGGAGCTC